>PBNV01000033.1 GCA_002723345.1 Rhodospirillaceae bacterium | reverse complement strand
TTGGTTTAATGAGAGAAACTGAAAGTAGAGAGAAAGTTAAAATTGTAGCTCAGGGGTAGAGCGCAACCTTGCCAAGGTTGAAGTCGTGAGTTCGAATCTCATCGCCCGCTCCATTCTACTTTTCAAATCCGGAATCAGGCTCGAAAGATCAAATGATCTAACTATCCCGACATCACCTTTATGTATTCAAAAATTCCTTGAAGGAGGAAGGTGATGTCTTGTGTCCGGACCATACTCTCTGAAAATTATCGTAACGATGGAAGCGTAACGCGCAGATACGTTATGGAAACCCTCCCAATCGATGAAAACTCTCATCTCGAGTGGCGTTGCGATAGTAAATTAATTGAACTCGAATTATCTCTGTCGCCGGGGACCGCTATCTACTTCCGGGACATACCCTACACCCTGGCCGAAGCAATATGGGTTAGCGGTATCCAAGGTGCTTACTGTTGCTACCCGTTCTGCTGCGCTGACTACCAAATCCCGACTTACGAGCAGGAGGCCTATGTCGATGACAAAACTGACTGGGAATCGCGCTCGGCTGGAGAGCCCATCATCCTTGATGTATACACAGCGTGGGATGAACTAGCTGCCGAGCATCGACTGACGGCCGCAGAGGTTCTCAATGTACAGAGAGAAATCAAACAAATGGGTGAGCAAGGCAGTTTCTGCCAAGTCCAGCACGCGCTGTCCGATATGGGCTATGAGCCTATCGCACCATGGCGATGGAGAAGCGATAATCCAATCTCACGAGATGCTGAGGTTCTGACATAATTGCACGGCTCTGCGCTTCCAAATCACCTCGACTTTTAGATCGAGCCACAATGCCCTCTTCTCTCTAGTGCTGTGGACCTTATGCCCGAGGGCAAAAGCTGAGGTTCAAATCCCCAATCCATCAGGTGGATCAGCCAATAAAAAAACCGTCCTCAGCTTTTGCCTTGTTGGGAACCACAGAGACAATACGAACGAACCAACAAAAAAGTGGGGGTGCCTATCTACCAGTCAAGGATTTCTGACCAACCAAAAGAAATTGCCTTTTGCATTGAATAAAGCTGTGTAGAATGACCGGCCAGCAATTTGCGGTATCGAAATTCATTATCGTATCTTCGATGTTTAAGTTGTTCTACTTTGCTCAGGGCCGGAAAATTTATGAAACAGGGTTCAGGGAAAATCAATTCTCATGCTATATCCTTAACTCCAAATGCGGTTTGGATAACGGTGCTCGTTTTTTTGTCATTGGTACTCTTAGCAACACCGGCAAGTCAGGTATATAATACTAGTAGTGACGAGGCCTTGGTTGAGCGATATGAAGCCCATATCGTCCAAACCATGAATTCATCAGTGCTTCAGAAAGGGGGGCGCTACATCGGTGCCTTAGTCGGATATGGCGTGGACTCTTTGGTCAAAATTTTTGCCGACATATTCCGCACCCCAGATAAAAATTATTTTAATAAAAAAAGTACGGACCTTACGAGATCAAATATTTTTATGGACACCGAAAAGCAGGATGCGACAATTATTTTCTTAGCAGATTGTGCATATCGAATACTGATACTATTGCCATTTCTCTTCATATCTTTTTTGATATTTGAGTCTATTTGTTCTGCCATTATTTTTCTTACTTTAATTTCTTTAACTCTCTCTGGGTATGGAACTTTTCAAGAATTTCTCGCAGTTGATGTATTTAGCTGGTTAAAGGTTAATCAGTGGCATCCTTTCTGGGAATTTCAAGGGATGCTGCCAGCCCTGTATTTTGATTATTTTACCATCGGTTTCTTGGGTGTTTTAGCGCTGATCATGCTTCATGGTAAAGCTGATCACCTGCCGACAGCAGCAATAATTACGGCGATCGGTCAGCTTTCGTACCTCCATCTTGGCTTCGTCGCCGGCGTCTCACTGGCATTGTTTGTCTTCTTTACCTCTTCTGGTGCGTGGAGACGGAAAATTAAAAAAGCTGTTTATGTTCTTATCGTCTGCGGCCTAACATCCGTTATATTTGCGGTAATGCACGGCGGATTGGTCGTTCTGAACGTTGGAACCATCGAATTTGCTTCAGGGGGAGGTGCAGGTTTCAGTTTGGCCGACATGACAGACCATGCAGCACCAAATCGGGAAAATTACAAACATGTCCTATTTCGGTTGTCCTATTTTCATGCCGTACCTTTGATCATCGGAGCCCTCACGGGCTTTATTGTGGCAGGTTTTGAGAAGGTCACGGGCAAAAAGCCAGCATCCAATGTGACGCCAATATCATTCTTTTGTCTCTTAACTGCGTTTTTGATGGCCACCGCAGTGGGATTTTTGTTCGCAACAGACTTCTCCGCAGAGCGTGGCCGCGAATTTTTACCCGCTGCCTGCCTCGCCATCGTGCTAGGTTTCACAACTATGCGCTGGGCATTTAAATACATTCCGGTGCCAAGACTGCCATGAAAACTCGACTAGTACGGGAATAGGTTTTCCAGAGATCGGAAGCCTAAAGGCGCAAAAAAACAGCGTTTTAAAATTTTTCAAAATTGCTAAATTTTGGATCCTGCCCAGTGAAATTTTTTAATAAGATCGGTCAGTTCACCCCGCACAGAGATGGGGCGTTGCTGGTCATATTAGGTCTTTTGATTATTGAAACAGTAATATTCGTTACAACGATTATTGCAGAATTATCGGTCTTCAATCTCTCAACCTTTTATGGCAACACTTCAATAGTGTTTCATTTACGACTGATGGCGGCCCTGTTAGTTATTGCCATCGTAATACCGTCAAGAATCAAAAAAACGTTAACGGGATTTATCGTTAGGATTCTTAGGCCTAATCACGATATTTTAGAACGTGTCACGGCCGGTTTAGATTGGTTATCCGGCGCATGGCGAGTGCATATCCTTTTGCTACCGCTGGTTATTTTCAACGTCGTGGGTCTGACTCTTTTAATGGAGCAATCCCCCTGGATAACTCCTGACAGCGTTGATTTTTTGAGTTTTGCACCCTGGAGAACGGCGGCTTACCCACTTTTTTTTCGGTCGATTGGCATTTGGCTAAGTGACCCAAGATGGATCGTAATTTTCCAGTTTTTGGCAACTCTTGTAGCGATCATTATATTTGCTGAGTCGGTCAGCCGCCTATTCATCAATCCTATGATTGGATTTCTGACCGGGTTCACACTTATGACCAGTTGGCCATTTTTTTATAATTCTTTTGCGCTTTTAGCAGACCAAGTTTTTTTTATTTGCTTAACAGCACATCTGGCCTCGATCATTTTCGCGGCAAAATCAGCGTCACGGAGATCGTTTTTATGCGCCGGTATATTTGGCGGTTTGGCGATCGCACTGAAACCTGCCGGTATTTTTCTGGTTTTCGCCGTACCACTCTTGTTGGTTATTTTTAGAGACCGCCTAAAATTTGTTGTTACACAGACCATCGCTCCATTTCTTATCATTCTTGCGGGTTCGGTATGTCTAAACTATTGGCTATTCTCCAGCTTTTCACTCTCGAATATTGGCGGTGCAACGACATCCATGAACACCTTTCTACTGCTGAAGAAAGACACATCAGCTCGACCGAAGGAACTGGCGCAATCTATCGCAGAATCCGGCGAAATTCACCAATTAGCTATGGAGAAGCTGCAGTCCGCGAAAGATCGCAGTAACTACTTTCGCGACCATGCTACAGGCCTAAATACCAAAGCGGTAGACCTCGCCGCCAGCTATCTTGAGGAACAGAATAATAAGATGAGGCCCTACAAAACAAAGGCGGAGTATGTATCTGAATTTTTTGGTAAAAATTCCTCGCTGAACGAACAGTATAATAAATTCGCCAGTTCTGAATTCATAGATGTTCCATGGTATAATGGGGTAGATCGTTGGCAGGAAATAAACGGAAATCTCACTGAAATCGCAGTCCACGCAATTTTGGAAAATAAAATCGCATGGTTAAATCTGACGTTGAGTAAACTTTACGCAGGATGGGCAGAAGTTATCCCATTCTTTTCCATGAAAAGAAATCTGGGACCAAATAGTTATTTAAAAAATAGCAGCTCAAACGAACTGGTTCGAGGTCAGCAGACTGATGCTTGGTGGACTAATGGTTTTACGGGATACTGGGTGAATTTTTTTGATTTAATAGCAGCCTTTACTTTTGCTGTGTCTATATTGTTTCCGTTGCCCATACTAATACTCGGTATGTCCATGTTTGTGTTGGCAAAATTTGTGAGAGCCGTTTTCTATTTCCAATATATCGATCCTGTAATCGCCGCATTAGGCTACTCAGCTATTTGTCTTCTTTTATATCACTTAGAAATGTCAGTAGTCCAAATTCATTTCCCGAGACTACTAACCGCAGGGATGCCGCCAGCTGTCTTGCTTGCTATTTCTGTTCTAGGTTTGCGTCGATTGATTAAAAATTCTCCTAGTGCTGTTTCTAAGGCTAAGTGAAGGAAACTAGATGCTAGTAGAAACTTTGAGTGTTAACATTGATCCAAAGAATATCGATAGAAGCATTTTGGCTCGGTTCGAGATCTTCGGATGGCAATTCAATCCCGATGGCGAGCCGAGCACCCCGTCCCAGGGACAACGAACCTAAACGTGGCGTTAGATCAATCGACTGGCATCACCTGATTCCCGTTTGCCGTTTTCTGTTTGAGGCTTCAGAGTAAAGCGTGTGTAAAATTATTAAATAGGATGCCAAATTGCCCTCGTTCGAAAAAAACGCACTGAATATTGCTGATCTCCGAGACTTGGCGCGCAAACGCCTGACGAGAGCACTTTTCGATTTTTGCGACAAGGGCAGCGAAGATCAGGTTAACATGCGCGCCAACCGGACAGCGCTCGACAATATTAAGCTTATGCCCCGCATGTTGAGGGACGTCTCCGGACGGGATCTTAGCATCACTTTATTTGAAAAAGAGCATGCGCTGCCGCTGATTATCGGGCCCACTGGTCCCGCCGGTTTTGTATGGTATCGCGGGGAGACAGAGCTTGCCCGAGCGGCGGCGAGAGCAAATATCCCCTTTACGGTTGCCAGCACGTCCAACACGCCTTTGGAGGATATTTATAAAAATGGCGGCGGCACTCAATGGTACCAACTCTATGTTTGGCAAGACATCGATGCTTCCCTGGTGACCGTCAACCGGGCGCTAGATGCAGGATATGAGGCCCTTGTGCTGACGGTTGACTCACCGGTCTACAACAACCGGGAAATCGACGTCCGTAATAGTCTGAAATTCCCCCCCACAATCGATACCCGCACGGCGCTGGATGTTATGCTTCACCCCCGGTGGCTCTTTGGCACCTTGGCCAAATACTATTTTGCAGAGGGCCAGTTACCAGCCTTTTCAAATATTCATATTCCGGACGAGCAAAAGGCCCAGGCTAAGAGCTATGAATCGGCTGCGACCGCGGGATTTCTGAACCGCAACGAGACTTTGAACTGGGACTTCGTAAAACGACTGAGAGATCTCTGGCCCAAAAAACTCCTAATCAAATGCGTGCTCCACCCTGAGGACGCCGCTGCCGCCGCAGCTTGTGGGGTGGACGGTGTGTTCGTCTCCAATCATGCGGGTAATGTAAACGATAGCGCCATCACAGCCTGGGACGCCCTCCCTGCCATTTCAGATGCCGTCGGCGGAAAGCTCACTCTCATCGCTGACACTGGCATTCGGCGGGGAAGTGATGTCTTAAAGGGGCTTGCCCTCGGCGCGGATGTTATCGCAGTTGGCCGAGCAACCCTCTATGGCGTGGCTGCCGCAGGCGAAGCAGGAGCCACCCGGGCGTTGGAGATCCTGGAGGCCGAAATCCGGCGCACTATGGCGGTTATGGGGCTTGGGCGGATTTCAGATATTAGCCGGGACCATATTAGACTACCGGCGGATCTGCCAGTCTCTGGTCAGGCCCGGCTATAGAGCCGAGCCACGCACCATGTCCTTTTCAGGCCACACCCTGTTTTGGTCTAGTAGATACAACACGCCAACCAGAATGACTGATCTTTGAGGAGAGAAGCGTTATAGCTTTAGGCTCTTGCTAGTGGGCAGGCGCTTATCTTCTTTCTTTAGTGCATCACCCCAGGGCGTGGTTTCAGCTTCGACGGAACCAGAACCTCCAGCAGCAACCAATGGCGGCGGGCGATATTGTGCCGGCCGCGCCCCCCCTTTTGCTCGCCGGTCAACGGCCTCTGCCGGGGTCTCGAGAAGAGACGACGCCACTATGACTTCTTTGCGGTCGACCGCATACGGGCCTTCCTGATCGGGTGGCGGCATTCGGTCCGCATGGTAATAGGCCATCTTTTGTTCCGATGCGACAATCTTATGATCCAAATTCAGATCCCGCTGATTGACGCCCTTGGTCGGATCAACGCAGACACCATCGACTATTTCCATATCAAGCCACCATTTTTTTACAGGATTGCGCACGCCTTGACGGAGAATATCATCAAGCCAGACGGCAATCGGGACCAACAGGGGCTTCATCCATCTGACATTTACGCCAATCCAAGATGCAATGCGTGTCATTAGGGGTCCCTGCCAGGTAACCACTTTGTTCAACGGGCAGGTTTTCATGCATCGACCGCAGGCAAGGCCTTTAGGATTGGTGACACGGTAGCGCGTGCAACGCTCAACATCCGGCTTCCACATTTCGTAGCCGTTAAACATCACCTTATCGCCCCATGAAATTGAATCGCAGGGACATTCGCGTGCGCATTTCCAGCAATTGGAGCAGAAATACTGCAAACCGAAATCGACCATCTTATCGGGAACCAGGGGAAAATCAGTAGTCAAAACGACGGTTTTTAATCGCGGTCCAATAAACGGATTGAGAATCACCTCACCAATTCGACTTAACTCTCCGAGGCCGGCAAGCAGGGTCACCGGCGTGTGCAGCAAGTCCGAGTCTGCATTAGTTTGTGAACGTGATGGGAACCCCAGCGTGCGCAACATGTCTCCCATGATACCCGCAATCTGAGCGCCCCGCATATAAGCCCGCATGGACTGAGCCCCAGAGATGAAATCATCGCCGGAGGCACCTTCCATGGTCTCGTAACCTTGATCAATGAGCATCACCACCGCATATTTGTGGTAAGGGTCTATAGGTGATCCGTCCATCCCGTGCGAATACCAGGCATAATCTGGTATTTCGCAAACACCGGTGATCTCTGCACCCAAAAAATAACTGAGTGACTTTAGCGCGCGGGTATTGGCATCCGCATTTTCATATCCCGGGGCAATTTCCCCCACCGCCCCATCCTGATGCGGCACCATAGCCTTGATCAGGCTCGTCATTGACAAAGCGAACGGATGTTTAAATGCAAACCGCGCGACCTCACGCTTGGCCTTGTCGCCCAGATCTCCTGAGCGGGCACGCATGAAAAAATTAGCGCGCTTAGGCACACGTGGAATTTCATCCTCGTGAATGAGTGTTGTTGCTTCCTCCACCCGATCCACCTGTTCCATGGGAAAAATGCCGAGGTCGCTACGCCGTTTGGCGCGGCGGTTCCATTCGATGCCGGGCACTGCACCCCCCAACCCGAGCCAGTAGGACAGCCCCTTGCCTCTGCGGGAACTCGCGTGAAGCGGCAAGTCAGTTGACAGTGCATAGTCCGTAGTCACTGCGGCGACGGCGAATTTATCTTCCAGATAGGGGTTGATGATACCATTCCCCTCGCGCAGGACGACACCCGACAGAACGGCGAGCCGATCCAGATCCACATCACCGGTTGACCAGTCATGAGCCTGTGCAGCAAATCCCATATATTGGATATGGCTAGCGATGGCTATGGCAACCTCAAACGCCCGCAAAGACGCCGCTTTCTGCCCCAGCCCGCTAATCCATTCATACGCCAGGTTCTCCTCTTCAGGGACCCGGCCATGCGCCTGCACAATCGTAATCGCATGGGAATGGCCGGGCATATCAACATTGGCTAGCCAGGCCGTCTCTGGCATCTCACAAATCCCTACATGGGCAACATCCAGGAAATAGCCCGCGCCCTTGATATCAATCATACGGCGGTCAAGATCATCGGGGACCGGCGCCTTGGGCGGCAACACATCCAATCTCCCAAGCGGGCAATAGAGAGCATGGTATTTGTCCAGGGCGGACGATAGGGGCCCGGACCCTGAGGACAGGGCCACTTGGGGCCGTGACCTTCGAGGAAGGCTCGCCTCCCGGTCGACGATAGTCTGGTCGCGTTTTAATCTCTCGATTGGATAAGGGCCGTAGTGAAACGGCCGTGTCTTATTTGAGAAAAATATCATTGACCTTGATGCTCTTTTTAATTGTGTCGTCCATCGTGTTCGAACTAGATCACATCTGCAACAGAGGATAAGTTCCTTTTCATGGCGCGAAAGATTGGCTACCGGATGACGAGTAACCTCTCGCCGGAGAGATAGGGCGTGTTCCGACGCCCTCGCCCGCCATTATTTTGGGGCAACCTTATTATTCTCGTCGAATATGTATTAGTAGGAAATTTCCCACTATTGTTTAATGGAAAATATTTGGGATACTTGTTGACACAACAGCTATTTCAGAGGTCAAATTTCAGGTATCTCAGCGCTTCTAGGAGGGTCGGCTTAATGGATGATGAGCAACATCTGATCCAAGAAATCGAGTCCTACTGCAATGCGGCCGGCATTGCGGAAAGCACATTTGGCCGGCAGGCGGTAAATGACGGAAAGTTTGTTGGCCGACTACGTGCCGGGAAGAGCATCACCATGAGTACCGTGGCCAAGGTCCGGCAATTCCTCAAAGACAGACAGCGGCCATTAAACGAGACCCATGTCGAACTGCCTCAAAAAAAATCGGCTTTGGATAAATCCCGTCGAGCAACCCCCATTAAAAAGCTCCAAACTCAACAAGCTAATCCTCTTAAATCTCCAAAAGAGCGGCAGATCCGGGGGCGAGAGCCCGAAAAAAGACAGTTCCGATTCTACGACAACCGACAAAAATACCTACTTTTTGTCAACACCTGCAGCGAGAAATGGGCGGTAGCGGAGCGGGTGGGAATGGAGCTAGGACACATACATCCAAAGCCGCCCGCGCTTCGGATTTTCGATGCGGGCATGGGAGATGGCACAGTTCTGACCAACGTCATGCGCCAAATGCACCGGCGCTTTCCCAATTTTCCGTTCCATATCGTCGGCAAAGAAATCAGTCTGGAGGACGTCCGCCTCGGTCTGGAAAAGATGCCAGACCGCTTCCACGAACATCCCGCAACTGTACTCATTGTCACCAACCTTTATTACACGGAGGCGCCCTGGCTGGCGCCGCGTTCCATGGAGGCTGCGGCTGCCTTGAATTGGATTGAGGTACCCCTCTCTGGAACGTCCTCTCATGCCTTTCATGAGCAAATAAAAGACCTCCAGCCAATCCTCGTGGACGGCTGGCAGGTCAAATCGAGCAACAAAACAGGAAATCCCTTGTATGAGAGACCCTCGGTTCTTGTCCTCTATCGGGAAGATCATAAATTTTTGTTAGACAGGGTGATACCCCGCATCGGCCAAGCCAAAGCAGATCATGATCTGATCATTGCGTCTCAGCCATACCGGGCACGCATGCCGGTGGAATTCAAAGTGGAGAAGGTCATTGCGCCTTTGTCCAAAGCTTTGGCCCCTGGCGGTCGACTTCTGGGCGTTCATTCCTATGGCCGAGACCCAGGCCTTGAAATCATTCAAAAAATTTGGCCGGAAGAAAATCCGTTTGTGAGCAACCGACACGACATTCTGAAGACGTTGAAAACCACTCTGGGCAAATCGCGTCGCGACCTTAATTTCAACGCCTATTCAGATAAACGAGCACTCTTTCAATATGTGATGCACACGCTGCCATCAGAGATCTCAAATGTCAGTATTGGCACCTCAACGCTGTTTGCGGCTTGGAATGCTGCAATCTATGTCGCCCAGATTGAGGACGAACGTCTGGAACCTATCATCCAAGATGTTTCCTATCTGCAGGCGACCAGAGAGGTGCTCTCCAGGTACAGTGGGCTTTGGTTCAATGACGAGTCTTTTGTTGTGTCGAGAAAACGGGATTAGGGAACATGCCATGAACGACCCCCGTCACTCTTTGCCGGTCGAAAGCAGTTTAGTCCGGCGCCTACTTGCCGGTGAGTTTGCGCTTACTGCAGAAGTCACCCCCCCTGTGTCGGCTGGACCAGCAGAGCTACTGGAAAAATCCGCCCCGCTCAGAGGACTGGTGGATGCGGTGAATGTAACAGACGGCGCAGGCGCGCGGGTTCATATGTCTAGCTTAGCTGCCGCGTCGATCCTAAATGCGAATGGTATCGAACCCGTTGTCCAACTCACCTGTCGGGATCGAAACCGGATTGCGCTAATGGGTGATTTATTGGGTATCGGCGCTCTTGGCATATACAACTTACTGGTCCTGACAGGAGATAACCCAAAGGCGGGAGATCAGCCTGACGCCAAACCCGTATTTGATTTGCAAAGCGCCGAGCTCCTGGCCATTGCCCACGAAATGACTGCAAATGGGTTCATTCAATCTAAGACTGCAAAGCTCACCAATGAGGGCGTTCAGCCCAACACCAAAACCATCAGCACGCCACCCAAATTCTTCATTGGCGCGGCAGATACGCCAATCGCGGAGATTGAAGAAAAATGGCTGGCCGGACTTCGAAAAAAACAAGCCTGCGGTACGCGTTTCATCCAAACCCAACTTAATTATGACATGGATATAGTTCGCCAATATAGCAAAATCCTTGTAGATCAGGGGTTCACGGAACATATGTTCTTCCTGATAGGGAACGGGCCTCTTCCCTCTGCCAAGTCCGCCATTTGGATGCGGGATAATCTCTGGGGTGTCGTCGTGCCGGATGACATCATCCACCGGCTTGATCAGGCAAAAGACCCCAAAGAAGAGGGCATTCAAATCTGTGCGCAACAGATGCAGGAAATGGCCGAAATGCCTGGCGTGGCCGGTGTCCACTTGATGGCGCCCGTAAATGTTCCAGCCATCCCCGTGGCCATTGAGCGGGCTAATTTGGCACGTTAGCAAGACCGGTGAATTACATTGAATTTTGTGGGAAGCGCGCGCGTCCGCGGCCACTCCTTTTCTTTTTGCCCAAAACCAACCAACATCATAAATACTGTTTTTTGTATTTGTTGTTTTCTTGAGTGTTTCATGTGCTATCTTTTCGGCCTATGTTGGGGAATAGACAGAGGTTTACGAGGAAATTCCTCAACACCGGCAGCCCAATATTTAAAAATCAGAGGGAGACATTAATGTTTAAGAAGTTTGGAATAGTACTCAGCGCGGGAGCCCTGGGGCTCGTGGCGACAACGTTCGGCACTCCGGCGCTAGCAGCCGAGGTTACACTAAAAGGAGCCAGCTGTTTTCCGGTTGGGAGCCCAGTCTCGAAACCATGGGCGAACATGATTAATGACGTTAACAAACGGGGCAAAGGCGACATCCAGATCAAGTTGGTGGGTGGCGCCCCTGCAATCGGCAGTCCCTTCACATTAACCCAGAAAATGGCGCGCGGAGCCTATGATCTTGTAGGATGCCCAGAAGCATATTTCGGCAATGTATTAATAGAAGCGGCTGCCCTGCGTCTGAACGAGGGCACTTTTGCAGAAATACGCCAAAACGGTGGCCTCGATTATATCAAACGGTTACTTAAGGCTAAAAACTTATATTATCTTGCGAGACATCATAATTTTGGCAATTTCCACCTTTTCCTCTCGAAACCAATTTCAGGGCCTAATCTAAAAGGCTTGCACCTAAGAGTAGCTCCCGTCTACACCGCGTTCTTCAAAGAACTCGGCGCGACCGTTCAGCAGTCAAACCTCGCCCAAATCTATACTTATATGGAAAATGGAACGGTTCAGGGGTACGGTTGGCCTATAACAGGGTGGATACCTTCATGGACAAAAGTCACCAAATATAGGGTAGACCCTGGCTTTTATAGCGCAAACCTGCACACGTTAGTTAACCAGAAAGCTTGGGACGGCCTGACAAAATCTCAGCAAAAAGTTCTGACCGAAGTTGGGATGGAATACGAAGCCAAGTCGTCACCCACAAGTGCGGCGTTTAAGGCAAGAGTTGAGAAACAGAAGGCTTTCACAGCCAGCAAAGGCATGAAAACCATTACTTTCAGTGGCGCTGACAAAGAAAAATGGCTAAACACTGCAAAAAGCGCTGCTTGGAAAGAAGTAGTTGAGCGTAGCCCTAAACATGGGCCCGCCCTTAAAAAGCTTTTCACAAAGTAACAGATTAAGAAAATTCGCTCTAAGGAAATGGGGTGAAATGGAACGAATGCCATTTCATCCCTTTTCTCTTTCACTCTGCTGAGAGCTTAGGTGCATCCGACAACAATGAATTTGTTTCTGGACAGATTTGAAACAGGCTTTAACCGACTCACGCATTTTTGTGCGGCACTCGTAGCTATATCAATTGCGCTCATAGCCTTCTTAATTCCACTGAATTTATTAATGGTCAAAGCTCAACTTGGAGGAATTTGGTGGCTTTTTGAGGGTGTTGAATACGTTCTGTACTGTGGTGTGTTTATTGGCGCTCCGTGGGTCCTCCAGAAAAACGCACATGTAAAAGTTGATGTCTTATTAGTGAATTTGCCAAAAAAAGCAGCTTTAAAACTTGAACGGCTTATTGATTTTTTGGGCTTGGTAATATGCGGTATTCTCTGTTTTTACGGGAGCCGCGCAACCCACATGGAATGGATTGACGGAACGCTTCCCGATAAAGATCTTAGAATTGCAAATTGGATTATCTTGTCGGTATTTGCGCTGTCATTTGCGATGTTATCCATTGAATTTCTTCTCCGTATGAGACGAGCAAAAAGCATCCTCCCGAAGGAGGAAACAGCTGGCTCGGAAGCGGGCCTCTGAATCATGGAGTGGCAACTTGCAATGCTCCTCCTACTAGGCACCGTTTGTGTGGCCATGTTCACTGGCTTGCCCGTTGCCCTGGCATTCTTCGCTGCAAATGTGGTCGGCACGGCCCTATTCATAAATGGTGATATTGGCCTAGTTTTCATGCCATTGGAGTTTCATAACGCCATCAAGTTTAGCCTGGCGCCAATTGCCCTTTTTCTATGGATGGGGGAGATCCTTCTGCAGACAGGCGTCGCCTTTAAAGCGATTGGTGCTATCGATCGAATGATATCCAAAGTGCCGGGCCGACTATCTGTGGTCTCAATCGTCGGCGGGACAGTCTTCTCCTCTCTCTCTGGCTCAACTATTGCGAATACGGCCATTCTGGGTTCAGTCCTCCTGCCTGATATGATAAAGCGGGGATACCAACCCTCCATTGCAATGGGACCGATTATGGCCGTTGGTGGCATTGCTATGCTTATACCGCCATCAGCGTTAGCCGTGTTGCTCGCCAGCATTGCTGAGCAGTCCGTAGCCATGCTTCTTATTGCGGGGATCATCCCGGGCCTCCTTATGGCATTCTTGTTTTTTGCCTATGTAGTGGGTCGCTGTATGCTCAACCCCAGTCTGGCACCGGTTTATACGCCAGATGAGAGCGAAATCGATATGCCGGTGAAGTTTTCCCTAAACTTTTTTGGTCAAACACAGTTTTCGGCGCAGTACGGCGGTCGTCATAAAAGGGCCCTGAACAGAATTCTGCCCTTCCTGGTCTACATCCTTCCCCTATTCATCATCTTTATTGTCGTGGTTGGCAGTATTTTCTTCAAACTAGCGGCGCCAACGGAAGCTGCAGCGCTCGGTTGCCTTGCCGCCCTAGCCGCCTGCTATTTTTTCAAACTGTTCAAAAATAAAATTAGGATTTCCGGAATTGAAGGGGCAGAATTTACCTTAAAGGATCTAGCTCATTCATTGATGGAGACGGCAAAAATCAACATAATGATCCTTTTCATTATAGCCGGATCACTCGTGTTTAGTCAGGCTTTGTCCAACTCTGGCGCAACAGAAGGCCTTCTAAAAGCGATTACCAGCCTAAAACTGACGCAGTTTCAGGTTGTCATTATGATGATGCTGGTGCTTTTGTTCCTGGGCGCCTTCATGGATCAGGTCAGCATGCTTCTCTTGACGCTGCCCTTCTTCCTACTTGGCTCGAGTTCGCTTCAAGTGGTCTTCAATATCGATGTTATTTGGCTTATGGTGCTAATGCTGATCACCATGGAAATCAGCCTGCTGACACCGCCTTTTGGCCTCTTGCTCTATGTTATGAAGGGCATAGCCCCCTTCGACGTGTCTCTGGGACAGGTGATCAAATCAGCCTTGCCTTTTATCTTGATTGAGCTCGCCGTGCTTGCTTTGTTAATTGTCGCGCCGGAAGTCGCAACCTGGCTGCCAAATCAGCTTAGATAACACGCTGCTATAGTCCCGTTATTCGTCAGCGAACACCTTTGGCAACATTTTCGGACTTAATACGCTGGCGGTTTTCCCGCATAAAACTATCGACCGGATTCTTTTTGCATCGAACCGTAAACTCACCAATTTTATAGGCAGTCTTTGAGGATTTCATCTCAGTTATCTTGAGAGGCAAACGTAACAAAACTGGGTCAAGAATACTTTGACATCTTGGCCCCAAACCGCTGTTGTTCAACCTTAATCAAGGAGGCGCAATATGCGAGCGCTACAGCTTAACGGCCCAGGAGAAAAGTTTCAGCTTACAGATGTTCCGGACCCCGTCGCAGGACCCGGTGAGGCCGTGGTTAAAGTTTTAACATGTGGCGCGGGACTCACTATTCAGCATGTTAAAGCCGGTCGGACGCCCGTCGCGTATCCCCGAATTATTGGGCACGAGATCACTGGAGAAGTAGCGGAAATAGGCGAGGGCGTCACCTCTCTAGTTGTCGGAGACGCCGTCACGGCATATTTTTATTTGACCTGCGGCTCCTGCAAGTGGTGTCTCAGGAACCGAGAAACATTGTGTGAGAACTTTGGCGGCTATGTCGGTAGGGCCGTAGATGGTGGCTATGCCGAATATATCAAACTGCCCGCCTCCACATTCCTAAAAATACCGGACAGTCTCGACTATAAAAAGCATGCCGCTCAAGTCGGCGTCATCTCGGATGCGATTGCAACACCCGTTAAAGTGATCCGTCGGGCCCGCATCACCTCATCGGATACGGTCGCCGTTTTTGGCGCCGGTGGCGGGTTGGGTATTCATATGCTTATGCTCGCAAAATGGGCTCATACCCGTGTTATCGCCGTGGAGACGAAACCGGCAAAATTCGCCGCGTGCCGGGACGCGGGAGCCGATGAGGTAATTGATGGTACCCGCAATGATGTTCCAGAGGCACTTATGGACCTGAACGCTGGCGGCATTGACGTGGCCATTGATTTTGTATCCTCAAGACAAACATTAGAACATGCCGCCGCCGCTTTGGGACCAGGCGGCCGGCTGATCACGCTGGGTGGATCAGGGCAACCCTTCCTAGCAAACTCCAAGCTCATGCTGGAGAAGGAACTGGAACTGCTCGGCAGCCGTTACGCCACAAAGCAAGAAGTTATCGAAGCACTTGACCTCGTCGCCCGAGGCGATGTTTGGCCGCTCGTCACGGACGTCCGACCCATGGCAGAGGCAGAAGCGCTACATGACGATGTTGAGGAGGGTAACGTCATTGGGCGGGCAGCTCTCAGAATCGCGGAATAGAGAAATATTGGCATGGCGGGTTATATCGACGCACACCATCACATTTGGCGGCTAACTGATCTCGATTGGCTGAACGGGCCAGTTCAACCCCGAATTTTTGGCGATTATCAATCCATCAAACAGGATTATTCGATCATCGATTTTCGCGCAGACTTAGACGGGTCGGGTGTTGAAAAATCTGTTTATATACAAGTCAATTGGCCCGCCGGGCAGGAGCAGGAAGAAGCTCTCTGGATCGAAAAGGTTAACCAAGAGACTGGCTGGCCCCAAGCCTTAGTTGCATATGTCGATTTTTCCGCCGAGGATGCCGCTGAACCCCTCTCGTCGTTCAGATCAATCCCGATCATGCGGGGCATTCGACAACAGCTCCATTGGCACGAAAACCCACTTTATTGCTTCCAACCTGCGCCCGATTTAATGAACCAATCCACATGGCGGAATAATTTTGCACGTATACAAGAACATGGCTGGAGTTTCGAACTCCAGGTGTTTGCTACGCAGATGTCGGACGCTGCACGCTTTGCTGAGGATTTCCAGGATACACAGATGATCCTCCAACATTGCGGCATGCCGGAAGATACCAGCCCAGATGGCATGGCCCTATGGGCAGACGGTATGCGGCGTTTAGCGCAACAGCCCAACGTGTATTGCAAATTCTCGGGCCTAGGTACATTCATACACCGAAATGACCCGGTCTTCATCGCTGATATTACGGGCAGGTGCTTGGAGTGGTTTGGCCCCGGCCGGTGTGTATTTGGAAGCAATTATCCTATTGAGAAAATTTGGACTGGCTACGGTCCCATTGTTAAGGCCTATGAAGACGCCATCGCCCACTTGGATGAGGCTGATAAAACGGCCATCATGGCAGATAACGCCTCGCGCCTTTATCGGATATAGCATACGCAATTACTCTTTGAGAAGAGTTCGCGCGCCCATCACGCTAAGTGATGTTCCAGTGCGGACGCCACTCGCCTTATAACTTCTCCCCAGTCTCCCGCCGATTGCTGCCTGAACAATCTTGCCGATGGGTACCAGGGACTATCGACTCTGTTCATAAGCCAGCGCCAATCCGGAGAAAACGGGAGCAAAATCCAAACATCTTTTCCCAAAGCACCCGCCAAGTGTGCCACGGCAGTATCTACAGAAATCACCAGATCAAGGGCTCCTACGGCTGATGCGGTATCCGCGAAATCCTTAATATGTGGCCGCAGATCTCTCAGCGGAAGGCCCGCAGAGATAGCGGCATCATGGCGCGTGTCAATTTGAAGACTAATCCAGGTGGCACCGCTCAACTCAAACAAAGGCTTCAACACATCGAGTGAGACAGAGCGGTTGAAATCGTTTTTGTGGGTGGGCCTACCGGCCCAGGCTAACCCGATCTTCAGACCGCTCGTCACACCCAAATCTGGAGCCGCATCCGGATTAAATGGGATATAGGGAATTTCTTTGGGGAGGGTCTCGAAGCTGGTTCCCAAGCGGTGGGGCAGACTTAGGATTGGCAATTGAACGTCAACATCAGGAAGTGCGTCGCCGCGCTGGAGAACCCCATCAAGTGACGGCATGCCCTCTAAGAGACGACGAAGCGGTGCATGGGTCTCTAAATATACTTCCGCACCTTGTGTCTTCAGGACATCGACGTAACGCACAAACTGAAGTGTGTCACCAAACCCCTGCTCTGAGTGCACTAAAATTGACTTTCCCTCCAGAGCTTCACCGTGCCACAACGGAATGTCGGTATGACGGGGTGTAAACTCGGGTAGACGCCACCGGTATTCGTAGCCTTCAAACCCGTCTTTCAGGGCTCCACTCAACAGGCACGCCAAGCCTCGGTTCCAGTGAGCATCTGGTAGTTCCGGTGCTATAGCCAATGCGCGCTCAAACTCTTGGACGGCACCATTGGCGTCACCTTGTTCCAGCAAGAGTGCGCCATAGTTTGTGCGTACAGACGGATTATCGGCATCCATCTCCAAGCTATCACATAACACTTCTCTGGCTTCCTCAAGCCGACCCTGACGAGCAAGAGCGTTGCCAAGATTGCCCAATATGTCGGGAGCGGAGGGTCGAAGCTCGCAGGCGCGCCGGTAGGCATCTTCCGCCAGGATATAGTCTCTTAATGCATAATGGGCGTTTCCCAGGGCGTTCAGCGCCTGGGGAAGTTTTGGCGCCCGGTCAATGGCAGCCTCTGCAGCGGCTCGTGCGCCAGAAAACGCACCGGATTTGATCTCGAGCTCCGACAAATTAACAAAATTCTCAGGATTCTCCGGTGCTAATTTTATTGCCGATTGCAATGCCTTCCTGGCGCCGACCAAATCGCCAAGATCAATGAGACAAGCGCCGAGATTGCCATGCGCCTGGGGTAATTCAGGATTTAAGGTGATAGCGCGACGGGCCGCGCTCACGGCGTCCGGCAGCCTTTTCAAAAGCCGTAATAGATCAGACTCGTTTGCATAAACTTCTGCCAGCTCAGGATTGTAGCGAAGAGCCTCAGAGAAATGGACTCGTGCCGCATCAAAATCTCCCATGTCCTTTGCAATAATGCCAGCCGTGTTATGGGCAAGGGCAAAAGCAGGATCGATGGAAAGCGCCCGCTCGACGAAAGACTTTGCAATCCTCAAATCCATCCGGGTATGCGCCAGAATAGCGGATAAATACCAGACATCCGCATTATTCGGCCACCGTTGCCGAGTAATAGCATAAGTCGATTCCGCCGCATCAAATCGGCCGTCCCTTTGGGCTGCCAGTCCTGTTTTAAGAAGCTCGCCAATATCCAAAGCGTTCCCCGATCCTACTGCTGTCTAACGGTAGATCATGAAGGTTTGCAGCGCCGTGGCCAAGATCATAAACCAAAAAATATGACAGCCAGTCCATTTGAAAACGGTACCCTTCTATCGTCAACAATATATGGCGACTTTGATCCGACGCTCTGTAGGAGTTATTTTGCCTCTCAGGTCCTAAGGGGATAGCCGAGTGCCAGTTTTCCCTCTCCCTCAGAAAATTGGGCCAGACATCTCCGGTCCGGAAACCCCAGTTCTCAGGCACCTAGATATTCCCCTGTGTTCCAGTGATTCAAATTCCATTGCAGTCATCCGACCGACCTGCCCCGATGCTCGCAAGAGGATTACCGCCAAAACCAAACCAACAATTTTATTCTGGCCTAATTGATCTATTGAGCCTCGGTGGGCGAACCTTAAAGATTACTCGCCAATCAAATTTAAGTTTTGTTTTTACGGTTTACAGTACATTCTCATCAGGAGATATATAATTGGCGCACAATAATCACGTCGGTGGTCTGGCTTAATAGGCGAATATCATCAACGCATGTTATTACGAGGCGAAAGTATGGGGAACCCAACATGAAAACAACTAAGAAAAGGAAAAAATCCGATCTCGGGCAACCTTGGTCTGCGCAATTGAAGTTAGCGCTCTTTCATGTCTTCGGCAAAGAAGATGGAGACAGACTTCACAACCTATATGCCCTGGCGTTTCCAGCGGGATATACGGCTTTGTTTCATGCTGACACAGCGATTGATGATGTGCTGCTTTTAGAACAAGCTGTGGTCACAAATGGCTTAATCCTGAGCCTCTATAAGCCAAAAGGGGCAGCAGCGAACGAATTTCGGTTCAAAGTCTTCCATCCTCACAGTCGTCTTCCACTTTCAGATGTTTTGCCCATATTAGAAGACATGGGTCTCCGGGTTATTGATGAAGTCCCGCACGCGATTTCTCCGGCCTACGATGACCTCGATCTTGTGATGATCCATGATTTTGGGCTCACGAGCCGGAGCGCATCCAAAATCAGCATTGCCGATATAAAAGTTAATTTTGAAGAAGTTTTTTCCAAAATCTGGCACGGCGAAATGGAGAGCGATGGTCTCAACTCACTTGTTATCAATGCGGGTCTCAGTTGGCGACAGATTGTCATCCTCCGGACGTATGCACGTTATCTAAAGCAAATCAAAGCACCGTTCTCTCTTGAATATATGGAGCAAGCGCTCCGCAATAATCCTGCAATAACGGCTAAAATTGTCCGGCTCTTTGAGACACACTTTGATCCTGCTAGCGGGACAAGCAGCAACGCTCATGCCAACCGACTTAAAAAAGAAATCAAAAGACAGCTTGAGAGAGTGGCAAGTGCCGATGAGGACCGTATACTTCGGCGTTTTTTAAATGGTGTTGAAGCCACGCTCCGCACCAACTGCTATCAGACGGCCGACGATGGGGGTCCGAAATCGTATTTGTCGATCAAACTAGACAGCAGCCAGATTGACGATCTTCCATTGCCACGACCTCTTCGGGAAATTTTTGTTTACGCACCACGGTTTGAGGCCATCCATTTGCGTGGCGGCATGGTCGCCCGAGGCGGTCTACGCTGGTCTGACCGGCCAGAGGATTTCCGGACAGAAGTCTTGGGCCTGGTGAAAGCCCAAATGGTGAAAAATGCAGTTATTGTGCCGCTCGGCTCGAAAGGCGGTTTTGTGCTCAAGCGACCGCCTGCCAGCGGGGGCCGCGAAGCTCTCCTGGAAGAAGGCATAGCCTGCTACAAAATGTTTATGAGCGGCATGCTTGACATCACCGACAATTATAGAGGTAACAAAGTTGAAGTCCGCAAAGACGTGGTCCGACGAGATGGAGACGACCCATACCTAGTGGTGGCTGCAGACAAGGGAACAGCTACATTTTCTGACATCGCTAACGGTGTCTCTGCGCAGTATGGGCACTGGCTTGGAGACGCGTACGCGTCTGGGGGCAGTGTTGGATACGATCATAAAAAAATGGGTATCACCGCCCGGGGTGCCTGGGAATCGGTTAAACGTCATTTCCGAGAAATCGGCAAAGATATCCAATCAGAAGACTTCACAGCGGTGGGCGTCGGCGACATGTCGGGCGATGTCTTTGGTAATGGCATGCTGCTCTCCAAACATATTCAGTTGCTCGGTGCCTTTAATCACCTGCACATCTTTGTAGACCCCAATCCCGATCCGGCAAAAAGTTTTGCTGAACGCAAACGAGTGTTCAATCTCCCGCGCTCAACCTGGGCAGATTATAGGCCGTCACTAATCTCAAAGGGCGGCGGGGTTTTTGACCGGGGAGCTAAAACCGTAACCCTCTCACCTGAAATCAAAAAACGCTTTGGCGTGAACAAAACCCAAGTGACGCCCAATGAGCTCATCCAGATTTTGCTTAAGGCCGAGGCGGAGCTTTTGTGGTTTGGCGGCATAGGTACCTACATCAAGGCAACCTCGGAGTCGCATATGAACGCAGGTGACCGGGCCAACGATGCCATTCGGATTAATGCTCCAGAACTGAACTGCCAGGTCATTGGCGAGGGCGCTAATCTTGGTACTACACAACTGGGTCGGATCGAATTCGCGAAGGCTGGCGGGCGGCTAAACACAGACTCTGTCGACAACTCTGCCGGCGTTGACTGTTCGGACCACGAGGTAAACATCAAAATTCTGCTCGATGCCGTCGTGGCAAAGAAAAAACTCACTCTGGCTCAGCGCAACAAACTGCTCGAAACCATGACCGACGAGGTCTCAGACCTAGTCTTGCGGGATAATTACCTGCAGACACAGTCCATGACCATCGTAAAGGCCCAGGATGAGAGCCTTCTGGATATCCAAGCCCGATTTATCCGATCGCTGGAACGCTCAGGCCGCCTCGACCGTGAGGTTGAGTTTCTGCCTAACGATGAAGCGCTATCTGATATGGAGCGCAACAACCAAGGCCTGACGCGGCCAGAGATTGCTATCGTCATGCCTTATGCAAAATTATGGATGTATGATGAAATACTGGCATCCGATTTACCAGATGCAAAGGAACTTAAACAAGATCTCGTGGACTATTTTCCGACGCCTCTGCGTAAGAAATATCGGTCTGAAATTGATAAACACCGGCTGCGCCGTGAAATTATCGCCACGGTCATTACCAATAGCATGATAAACCGAGTAGGCGGCACATTTGTCACCAATCTAATGGAAAAATCGGGATCATCACCCATCGACATCGCGCGTGCCTACATCGCTGTCCGGGATGCTTTTAGCCTAGAAAGTATTTGGGCTGACATTGAAGGCTTAGACAATGTTGTCAGCGCGGACACTCAGGTGACGCTGCTTCTAGATGTTAATCAGCTCATCGAACGGGCGACCCTTTGGCTGCTTCGCCATAGTGCACAACCCATCAATATCGGAAAAAGCGTTCAAGAATTCAAGTCTGGAATTCGGGAACTTTCAGATAGCATAGAGAAAATTACGCCAAAAGCGGTGAGAGAACGGGTCGACTATCGCGTCAATCGCTACGAACGCGCTGGCATTCCGAAGGCGCTCGCGAAACGGGCTGCTTACCTTCTTTTGCTGGTATCGGCATTGGATATCATCCGTACCTCCAACGCCTGCAAGATGAGCCGGAGAGAGACCGCCAAACTGTATTTCCGGGTGGGAGAGGAGTTCGGGCTCGGATGGCTGCGTTATTGCGCGGAAAAACTGCCGACAAATAACCATTGGCAAAAACTTGCAGCCGGCGCCATGATCGAAGAACTTTACAGCCATCAGCGAGGTATCACCTTGCGAATAGTTAAGTCGGCAGAAAGCAAAGGTGATCTACTTGAAAGCTGGAAAAAAGCTAACAATTCGTTTGTCAATCAAAACTCGCAAATGCTTGCAGAACTGAAAATGACTGAATTGGTTGATCTTTCGATGCTGGCCGTGGCAAGCAGAAACCTCAGCACCATCGCAGGATCCTGAGACCAGTCATCAGATTGAGGAGACGACCCTCAGCCGGTTTCCTAATATATTAGCAGGTAATCACATGAGCGGTACGACTGAAATACCACCCAAAAACCAGCTAGGGGTTGCTGCCTGGGCCCTATACGACTGGGCTAATTCAGCGTTCCCTACCGTGATAATCACTTTTGTGTTTGCCACATATTTCACGCAAGGAATTGTCCAGGACGACGTCGCCGGGACTAGTCTCTGGGGCTACACCATGAGCCTGTCGGCCCTGGCCGTCGCCCTAGTGACGCCTTTACTAGGTTCCATAGCAGATCAAACCGGACGGCGAAAGCCCTGGCTCGCTGCTTTTACCGCTCTAGCGATCGTGTCGAGCGCGTTACTCTGGTTTGCTAGGCCTGACGTGGAATTTGTCGTATGGGCATTGATCTTTGCCGGATTAGGGAATTTCGCCTTCGAGTCGGGCATGGTATTTTATAATTCCCTGTTGCCGGATGTGGCAGGAAAAGGCCGGCTTGGCAGAGTTTCTGGCTGGGCCTGGGGAGCGGGCTATGCCGGGGGATTGGTCTGCCTTGCGATCGCTCTGGTCGGGTTCGTTCAGACCGACACACCGTGGTTTGGCATTGGCAAGGAAGACGCCGCGCATATTCGTTCAACGGCTCTTTTAGTCACGGTCTGGTTTTTAATTTTTTCGCTGCCTCTTTTTGCTTTTACGCCGGACAGACCTTCAACCGGCGTGCGCAAGCGGGAAGCGATACGGACAGGGCTCGCGGTCTTCCTGAGCACGATCAAAAGAATTACAGAATATAGACAGATCACCCACTACCTTTTAGCACGGATGATTTATACGGATGGGTTAAACACACTCTTTGCTTTTGGCGGAATTTATGCTGCTGGGAGCTTTGGGTTTTCTTTTACGGAAATTATTCATTTCGGGATCGCAATTAACCTCACTTCCGGGCTTGGGGCTGTCGCCTTTGCCTGGATCGACGATTGGATCGGGCCCAAAAAAACTATACTAATCGCGATCCTAGCACTCATTTTCCTGAGTACTACACTGTTAATCATCGAGTCTAAAACTCTCTTCTGGATATTTGGCTTAGCTTTGGGGCTTTTTGTCGGCCCTGCCCAAGCAGCCAGCCGGTCGTTAATGGCACATATGGCGCCGGAAAAAATTCGGACGGAAATGTTTGGGCTTTATGCCTTCTCAGGCAAAGCGACGGCATTTTTAGGGCCGGCAGCTGTAGCTTTTGGCACGGACGTTTTTGGCAGCCAACGTGCTGGAATGTCGACCATTGTGATTTTCTTTGTGGCGGGTGCCCTTCTCATGCTAAGGGTCCAAGATACGTCAAAGACAGCATAATACTGTCCACTACTTTATATGGAGCATATCGCCACTCATGACATTCCCAGACCGAAAATACAGCAGCATTAAAGATTACGCGGCTTCGTACTTTGACCGATATGAGAGAGCTTTTTGTAGCGTGGACATTACTAAGTTGGACGGCGCTATCAAACTTTTGTCGGAATGTTACGATGCAAAAAGGACACTTTTCTTGTGTGGAAATGGCGGATCAGCTGCAATATCTAACCACTGGGCATGCGATCACGGTAAATTATTGGCAACGGACACTGGGCTATTGCCGCATATAGAATCTTTAACAACCAACGTGGAAGTAATCACAGCAATTGCTAATGATATTTCTTACGATGAAGTCTTTGTCCATCAACTCCGTTTATCGGCGGCACCTGGCGATCTTTTGTTAACCATCAGTGCGTCAGGAGACTCAGAAAATGTTGTGAAGGCGGCGTCCTGGTCCAGAGAAAACAGTATCGATGTGATTGCCTTGACCGGTTTTGACGGGGGAAGAACTGCTGAAATTGCTACAATCAACCTTCATGTTGACGGAGACAATTATGGAGTAATTGAAGATATGCACCAATCCCTAATGCATCTTATGGGCCAGTACATTCGACAAAATAGAATGTCAGAGGACCTGATCCCAAGCAGTAAATTTTAGAAGCAATAGAACTTAATGCCGAAAATGACGCATGCCTGTAAAAACCATAGAAAGACCGGCATCATCGGCGGCAGAGATAACTTCATCGTCCCTGATAGATCCTCCCGGTTGAATAACGGCCGTGGCGCCGGCCTCCGCCGCGGCCAAAAGGCCATCTGCAAATGGGAAAAATGCATCCGATGCAACAACTGAACCTTTTGCCCAACTGGTCCCCTCACCAGCAACTTTGGCGGCGTCAGCAGCTTTCCAAGCAGCAATCCGGGATGAATTGACGCGGCTCATTTGACCCGCACCAACCCCCACCGTCATACCGTTTTTGACATAGACAATCGCATTTGATTTCACATGTTTGCCAACCGTAAAGGCAAACAAGAGGTCCTGCATCTCTTGATCCGTTGGAACACGTTTGGTGACAGTTTTCAGCTCTGCCGCCGTCACCGCCGCATCGCGGCTCTGAAGGAGGTATCCACCCGCTAGCGTCCTGAGGGTGAACCCGGTGGCAGACGGGTCTGGCAGCCCACCCGTTTCCAAAATGCGCAAATTTTTCTTAGCGGACAATATTTCCCTGGCAGCTCCGTCAAATGCCGGGGCTATTACGACCTCTGCAAACAATTTGGCAACTTCCTCCGCCGTTGCTACATCCAGGGGTCTATTGACGGCGACAATCCCGCCGAAAGCACTCTCAGTGTCACAAGACAAGGCCTTCTGGTAGGCCTCCAAAAGTGTCCCACCGATGGCAACACCGGAAGGATTGGCGTGCTTGATAATCGCACAAGCAGTTTCCTGAAATTCCGCCACCAATTCAAAAGCTGCATCCGTGTCATTTAGGTTATTAAAGCTGAGCTCCTTGCCCTGCAATTGATTAGCTGTGGCAACTCCCGGCCGGTCCTCGTTGTTAGTATAGAACGCCGCCATTTGATGGGGATTCTCCCCGTAGCGAAGTTCCTGCCGGCGAACTCCCGCCAGCACGACCCTCTCAGGTAACGGATCGTCCAACACCTCAGCAAACCATGTGCCTATGGCCGCATCATAATACCCCGTGCGCCGGTAAGCCTTGGCTGCAAGTGATTTCCGAAAATCCAGTGTGGTGGCACCTTTGTTTAACTGCATTTCTGCCAACAGGCGCTCATAGTCAGAGGGGTCGGTTATAACAGTGACAGCCGCGTGGTTTTTGGCCGCGGCCCTGATCATAGTCGGCCCTCCAATATCAATGTTCTCAATACAAGCGTCGTAGTCCGCGCCCCTCGCTACGGTCGCCTCAAAAGGGTATAAATTCACCACTAACAAATCGATGGGTACAATACCATGCGAATCCATCTGCGCAGCATCATCAGAGTTTTCTCGCCGGGCAAGAAGCCCGCCGTGAACTCTGGGATGCAGAGTTTTGACCCGGCCATCCATAATTTCCGGAGATCCAGTGTATTCCGCGACGTCCATTACCGCCACACCGACCGCGCGAAGCGCTGCAGCCGATCCCCCAGTAGAGAGTATTTGGACCCCCTGGTCTACCAATCGCTTGCCCAAATCGACCAAACCAGATTTATCAGAAACGGAAATTAAAGCGCGTCGGATCGGCATGTCTGTCATCAAGGAACTCCTGGCATAAAATCTCAGTGGCTCACGGGATATAGCAAACCCAACTTTAGGGAACTAGGAGGAAAGAAACGACACCTTAAAAACAAGCTATTTCGCGACGCCCCGCGTTCGTTCCTCGGTTAAGCCCGACTGGAATTCCGGCACAAGTTGACGAATCGCCTTGAGCGCACCCTTGGTATCCGACGTCTCAATACAAGTGGCTAACCTATCAAACACCGGCTTAATCTGATCCATCGTAGCGGCACGTGGGGCAGCAATCATCACGCCATCTTTTGTCGTAGGCATGGGGGCCTCCGCGCCATGAAAAATTTCTTCAAACAGCTTCTCGCCAGGCCGAATGCCGGTGACCTCGATTTTGACGTCTTCCTCGGGCTTCAGGCCGGCGAGCCGGATCATCTGACGCGCCAGGTCCATAATTTTCACGGGCTCCCCCATATCAAGAACAAAGATTTTACCATCCCGGCGCCGCTCTTCATTACCCAAGGCAGAAGCTTGCAACACCAGTTCCACGGACTCTCTAATCGTCATGAAATAACGCGTCATGTCGGGATGCGTGACGGTAAGCGGGCCTCCTTGAGCAAGCTGATTTCGAAATATTTCAACGACTGAACCCGTTGATCCCAGTACATTACCAAAGCGAACGGTAACAAATGTCGTATCTTTAGAAGTGTCCTTCGCCATGCCTAACGTTTGACAATAAAGTTCCGCTAAGCGCTTTGTCGACCCCATTACATTTGTTGGATTAACCGCTTTATCCGTTGAAATTTGGACGAATGTATCAGCTCTCGAATTTAGTGTGGCATTAGCGACATTAATTGTTCCAAAAACGTTTGTTGCGACACCTTCGAGAACATTAACCTCCACCAACGGAACATGCTTCAGAGCCGCCGCATGAAAAACTAATTCGGGGTTTTCAAACCTAAAAATTTCCTCAAGTTTAGATGAGTCACGGACGTCTGAAATTATCGTACTCTTCGTAATGTCAGGAAAACGGTTACCGACCTCGAGATCAATACGGAATAAATTATACTCTGAATTATCCAAAAGGGTTAAATGGGCGGGCTTCAGGTTCGCGAGCTGGCGTACCAATTCACTCCCGATACTTCCCCCGGCACCTGTTACCAACACGCGCCGATTGGAAATAAGTCTCCGCACATCTTCTTTTTCCAAATTAGCCTGTGGGCGACCCAACAAATCCTCTACTTCTATGGGTCGAACGGCCATAGCGCCCGTCATATCATTTTTAAAATCGGAGAGAGAGGGCAAACGCGCAACAGAAATCCCCAGGTTCTCAGAAATATCAAAAAGTTCCTGCATACGGCCTGTCTCAAATCGTTCAGATGTCACCACAACGCGCTGTGGCCTTTTGCCTCTTCGGGTAAGCTCTTCAACAATCTCGCCAATCGCTTCTAGTGTGCCAAGAATTTTAACACCGTGAATATTCTGTCCCACGCGTGCAGAAGACCCAGAGACAATTCCGACAACCCTGTAATTTGAGTCCGTTCGCGATACATCTCGGATAAATAACTCTGCACTATCACCGGCACCTACCAGCAAAATTGGAACACGAAGGTGGGCATCTTTATCCAAAGTAAAATCTAAACGACGGTCTTTGATTAACCGATAGGCAAATCTTGGGCCGCCGAGCAAGGCGATCAATACAAACCAACTAATAAATGGAAGAGAACGTGGTAGATCTTCAAGCCTAGTGACGGTAAACAAAATGACGAGAAATATGAGGACAGTTAGGCTTACCGCCTTGGTAATATTAACAAGATCATTTAGCGAGGCGTAACGCCAAACACCCTGGTACATGCGGAATGCTCGAAAGACGATTGCGGCCACAATGGTGAACACAGCAGTTGCAAAATACAACTCTTGGTCTGGGTAAAACGCGATGCCATCACCTAACCGCAGCAACAGTGATAATATAAATGCCAGCGCCGCCGCAATGACGTCGTGAACGAAGGCTGTGTTTGGGCGGTTGAATATCATCGTTATGGATTACTTAAACTGATACTTCCCATGCGTCAGACTACATGTTCCAAGGCGCTAGCGATGAGCCATTTTATTGAAAAAACTCATTGTCGCCTGCAATCCTTCATCTAATGAGTACGGTGGCGCCCAGGATAAAACGTGCCTAATTTTATCCGAGTTAACCTCCAAGGATTCCGTAATTCTATCGATCATTTTCTGCCGCCCGGCAACCGTACCCGCGACACGTAGAAGCCATACCGGGCAATAAAACAAACGATGCTTTATGCTCGTTGCTCTGGCCATCCTACGAACCAGTTCACCTGTAGAGACATCTTCCCCGTCACTCACAAGAAAAGTTTTCCCCGGAGCATCGGGATGATCTAGGCACGAAGAAATCGCTGATGCTAAGTTACCGACATACACAAGGCTGCGACGATTAGCAATCGCACATAGAGGCATAGGCCATTTTTTTATCACCGCCCTGGCAAGTACGGCGAAATTTCCGCCAACATGAGGGCCATAAACAAGTGGGGAACGAAGTATGACGGCAGCCATACCATGCGCGTCAGCAATTTTTATAAGGGCTTTTTCTGCTGCCCACTTGGACACACCGTAAGCATCAACGGGCGCAGGATGATCATCCTCCGAGAACGGTCCACCCTGCGTAAGTTCTCCATTAACTTTAATGGAACTTAGAAATACCAGCCGCTTAACGCCAGCCTTGGCGGCAGCTATCGCAAGCGTCTTTGTGCCATCCAGATTAACACGACGATATTCCGATAGAGGATCCTCTGAATGGTCAATTACTTGGTGGACCCGCGCCGCTAAATGCACCACAGCATCGACACCCGAGACCGCCGGTAACCAGTCCATGCCGTTGTTGAATTCTGGCACATGATAGAGAGGGATATTCTCGGGGCCTAACGTTAATTTTTGATTACGGGTGGTTCCGATGACCGCATGTCCCTTTTGAAGTAAGTGTCGGCAAACTTCACGACCAACAAACCCCGTCGCGCCGGTAACGAGAACCTTACTCATGCGAACCAGACCTCGCTTAATTGGTCCTTTATGTCCGCAATAGAGTGAGCTACTAAGTCTAATTCCGGCAGTGTTAAGATACTTTTGTCATATCCATAAGTAACGGCTATCGAGCGGACTTTTGCCCCATGAGCAGCGCAGATATCGTTATGGCTGTCACCAACCATAACCACATCTCTCGTTTTCAGTCCCATTTCGGCCATCATATCCGTAATATGCCGGCGGTCAGGCTTTTGATGAGGCACCTCATCCCCACATCTGACGAGTGAAAAATACTTATCCAGGTTAAAATAGGCCAAGACAGGGTCTGTTGTTAGCCTTGGCTTATTCGTACAAATAGCGAGTTGTACGTTCTCGCTTTGGAGACTTTCAAGCAAATTGGTTCCACCCGGAAAAATTTTCGAAAGGCGAACTGGGTTCTTTCTGTAAAGGCACAGAAATTCTTCAGCAACGTCTCGGACTTGGTTTTTGGATTGAACGCCTCCCGTCATCTCCAAAGCTCTGTGGGTCATAATTTGAGCACCTCCCCCCACGAGCGAGGTGACCACAGCGAGCGATAATTCTTTTCTTCCATACTCTTCCAGAACGCTGTTTAAGCAAAGATGCACGTCGTGTACGCTATCAATAAGGGTGCCATCCAAATCAAAAAATACTGTTGGATTCCTCATCGTTGCAAACCCCAGCGGAATACATCCAACATTTTCCGCGCTTGAATTTCCCGGGAATATTTCGGCGCAGCCGCCAAGGACGACTTTGCCAGAGCGTCACATTTTCCCTTGTCTCCCGACAAATTTCTCACACTATCCGCTAGAGATCCCGGTGTACCGGAAGGAGTCCAAAGACCGGCTTTGTGCTTTTGTATAAGTTGACTGGCCTCCCCCTCGGGTGACACCAGAAGCAGGGGAAGTCCCATGGCCATTGCTTCGAATATCTTTGACGGAAGCACATCAGCGAAAGCCCGTGAGTCACTCAAATGCACAAGGGCGACGTCGCACAGGCTCCAAATATCAGGCATTCTCTCTTTTGGCTGAGCCGGAATAAATACAACATTTTTTTGGCAACGTCGCAGTGACTCGGCAGCCAACTCTCTCCGTTCCGCTCCAGCTCCAACAAAGAGAAAGACTATATCCGAACGGTCAGCCAGCAGATCCGCCGCGTCGAGGACATTAACCAGACCGTGCGCCATACCGTGAGTTCCAACATATCCCACGACGAATTTTTCTGTCAGCCTCCACTTGCGTGCTAATATTTGGTTTCGTTCTCTGGGCTCATACCTATCCAAGTCAACGCCATTCAGAACCACATGAATTTTGTTCGCTGGAATACCACGATCCACCAAGTTAGTTTTAAATGCGGGGCTTAAGGCTGCAACGGCGACAGACCGACGATAGAGAAACAATTCAAACTTTTCGAAAAGAGTCAGTAAAAAACCTTTTTTCAACACCCCAACTGCTGAGAGGGAGTACGGCCATAGATCTCCCAACTCAAAAACAAATCGCGTCCTTTTTAATCCTGCGACCAACCAAGTGGCTACGACAGCAAAAAATTGCGGGGACGTACCGGCTATAATCTCCGGCCTCGGTTGCAAAAGACCTGCAACGCTGCCAGTAATCAGAAAACTGATAAAATCAAGCGAACGTCTGATAACACCCTGATTAGCTGCAATATAGGTTTTCACCCGAACAACCTTTATCCCGCTCATGATTTCAGTCTGGTACCAGGCGTTCGCATATCCGTCGAGAAGCTTACCATGGGGGAAGTTTGGTGCGCAGGTGATGACGGTAACATTATGTCCCCATCTGGCCCAATAAACAGCCCTCTCATAGACCCGCGTGGCTGCCGCGTTGGTCTCCGGCGGGAAGTTTTCAGAGAAAAAAAGAATGTCCATGAAGCTTAACGTTACCGGTTTGGCTTATGCTTGAAATATAAAAGCATCACAAATACCACTGCTGCCGCGCCAATCAATCCGGTAACGGGCGCATGGATGGATGTTATGGAAAGACCGACGAGAGCAACATTGCCAGTCAAAATTGATCGCGACACATGTGCATGGCTCAGACCTTTTTGCACCGCCTGCTGATAGTAATGACTCCGATGGGCCTCCCAAATCTTTTCGCCTCGGGCCAAACGCTCAAACAACGTTAAACTGGCATCAACCAGATAGTAAAGAGGTAGTATAATAGCAGGCACCCAAAATCCGTGACCTGCTAAGTTTAAAAGGAGCCACCCGAGCAAAAAGCCTAACGGAACACTGCCCACATCGCCAAAGAACACTTTAGCCGGAGACCAGTTCCACCAGAGAAAACCAACAGCAGCGCCGGCGAGCACAAGTGCCTGATATTGGCCGAGTGAGTGCCACTCAACTGTTTCAGCTAGGAGTGTTATCCCTATACCGATACTCAGTGTCTCCACGCTGGCAATACCATCGATGCCATCCATAAAATTAAATAGATTGATGAACCAAACCCAAATGACCGCTGTGAGGATTTTGTCCAGCCAAAAGGGTGCCAAGCCCTGGAACGTCAGCTGGGAGTTAGAGGGCAGAGCCAAAATAACAATAACAACCAGATATTGGATAATCAGACGAATAACTGACGACACACCCTTGAGATCATCAATCCAGGAAACAAAGGCTAGGACCAGCGCACCGCCAGCAACGCTTAGGGTCAAAATATTGTCAGATTCGGTTATAGGCAGTAGAGAAAGGGCAACCCAACAAACAAGCACCACAGGTATAACTGCCAAACCGCCCCCCCGGGGGGTCGGAATATCATGACTCGAACGCTTATTGGGCAGATCTAGTATCCTCCACCTTCTAAGAAGCCCGATGATCCCCCACGTGACGAGAACTGTGACCAAGGCGACCCCAAGGAAGACAGCAGTTAAAACAAGAAATCCCATGCAAGCTGTATAAACCAGCTTCAACTTTTGTGAAAGTACGGAGGTCTTAGCTAATTAATTCTACTATACACGGACACTATTATTCCAACCGGGATTGCGACATCGGCTCGTTTATCCGGCGTACCAATCTGCCCTTATTGTTGTCCTGTATAAACCCTGTCGGACCATCCAAAGAACCGCCTCAATCCGTCTTCCAAATCGACCTCGGGCTTGAAATCTAGCTGTAAACGGGCCTTCCTGATATCAGGGCTTCGACGCATAGGCTCGTCCGCTGGATAGCTATCGGGATACTCGATCAGGTTATAGTCAATCGGAGCAGAGGTAAATTCTTGGATCTTTTCAACTAGCTCGACCATCGAGATCTCAGGTGTTGGATTCCCGATATTATAAGCCTCTCCAGGCACTCCTTTAAGAATGACCAAGAGAAATCCAACCATAGCATCTGTGATGTAACAGAACGTGCGGGTCTGAGTACCGGCGCCGTAGATATTGAGGGGCAACCGACCCTTGATGCGGTTGGCAAAGTTCGGCAAAACCCGGTAATCGGTCTCCTGCATGCCGGGACCAAACACGTTGAACGGGCGAATCGTGTTAGTCTCTGTGCCTTCTTGAGTGTGGAAAATATAGCAAAGAGTTTCACCCACCCGCTTGCTCTCGTCATAACATGCCCTTGGTCCCTGCATCGAGACATTGCCCCGATAACTCTCCGCCATCGGCACATGTTTGGGATCCGGATCACCGTAGATTTCACTAGACGAGAAAAAGGAAAAGCGCGCATCGGCATCTTCGGCGAGCTCCAGCATGTTGCGGGTGCCGGTGATCGCGACTTCTAGGGTCTGAAGGGGATAGGCACGGTAATAAAAAGGGCTAGCGATACCAGCGGCATGGATTACGTAATCCCAGGAAGCGTCAAAGGTGAAAGGTTTAATTACATCATGCTCGACGAAAGTCGTATGCGCATATTGGGGAATTGCGGAACCTTGCTTGCCAGCGGTGATAAGATTATCGAGAGCAACCAAATTCACTGGCTCGTCGAGAATCTTCTCGTTAAGGCGGGCAAACACCTCCATGAAATAGCGGCCAAGAAAACCACGTCCGCCTGTAAGCAATACCGTCTTACCAGCAAAATCCTGAGCCGGGCCTTTTATGCGCTCGACGATCTCATGTATATCAGTATCAAGAAAGAAGTCAGACACGACTAGTAAATCTCCACTTGCGGCAGGGGTACGATGAATTTGCCGCCACCCTCCTGGAATTTTTTATGATTATCCATGATCGGCCTAGCAAAATTCCAAGCAAGGATTATCAGGTAGTCAGGCTCTCGTTGATATATTTCGCCTGCCGAGACAACAGGTATGTGAAGCCCCGGCGAATAAAGACCTTGCTTCAAACGGGAATCATCCGCAATGAAGTCAATGATATCGTGGCTAAGACCGAAATGATACATCAACGTGGTTGCCTTGGCAGGCGCCCCGAAACCGGCAACCGATTTTCCTTCATTCTTGATTTCCGATAACAGTCTGCCAAGCCGTTCGCCAACAGAGGCAATTTTTTCGCCATAGTTACTCCAAGTTTCGGCCCTATCAATTTTCAGCGCCCGTTCGTGTGCGATCAAGCCTTCTACCGACCCGTCGGATCTCCAGGGACCACCAGTAATCTGAACCATACCTCTTATACTGCCACCGTGGCTCGCGACACGAGATACTTTAAACAGGTCCAATCCATGTGCAGAGAAAAATTTTTGAAGTGGGCCGACAGAATGATAAGCCACATGCTCGTGATAAATGGTATCGAACAGGATTTGTTCATAAACGTCGCCCAAATAAGAGACCTCGAAAACAAAGACCCCATCGGGTGCCAGAATGGCCCGGATATTATCGACCATTCCCGCCAAGTCATCCGCATGGGCAAACACGTTGTTAGCGCTAACGACCGCCGCGCGTCTTTTTTCCGCTAAAATCCGTTTTGCGGTTCTGGTATCGAAGAATTCAGGCCAAGTTTCGATACCGGCATCGCTTGCAGCCTTTGCGATAGAGATCGCCGGATCAATACCGAGAACAGTCTGGCCCCGTCCTTGGAAAAACGTGAGCAAAGTGCCGTCGTTGGAACCTATATCAACCACCAGCGCTCTCGGCTTAGGCTGAAAACACTTGATAATACTTACAGCATATTCCTCAAAATGTCTTATGAAGCTGGGCGACGTTCCCGATACATAAACATAATCGCGGAACAGGTACTCGGGATTGACCACATCAAGCAACTGGACATGGTGGCACGTTTCACAGAAGAATAGTTCCAGCGGAAATACCGGCTGTGTTTGGTTCGTGCTCAACTCGCCGACAAAGGCATTGGCGGGCGGCGTCGGCGTCAGTTGAACAACACTGATAAGCTCTGATGATTTGCAAAGCCGGCAGGTGGCCCGACGGTGGCAGAGGTACTGGCTCACGTGTCGTCGTCGCCAGGGGTCCAGGTGTTCAGACCCTCAGTGGCAACGAACTCGACCCGGACCACGTCGGCTTCATAAGATTCTTGGTCACGCGGATTGCGGGAAAGAGCCAGGAAGACTGTATCAACGGGGAACTTCATACCATGGTCTACCATCGGCGGAGTGAAGACCATTTCACCCTTTTTAACGTGAATAATTTGTGGCGGATCATCGGAGCCTGTTATACGGTGCAGGTATTCAATTTCTCCCGAAACGACGTAGCAGTAGTGCCAATCTGTTCTATGATAGTGGTTGGCGCGCAACGACCCCGCCTTAGACTCGATTAGAACCGCACTTCGCATCATGAGGTCAACTAACGGCTGGATTTCACCCCTTGAATCCACGAAAGGTTTTTCCAACTTAACCAAACCATGGTCTGGCCAGGTGGCGCGCTCTTCACTAGTTACAGGTGTAAGTGTTTCGTTCGACATTTGTTGCCGTCTCTCAACTTTTATGAATGAAAAAAGCGCACGAAAAACATTGTCCAAATCACTGAAACAATGTGGTGAGCTCTAATTTTTTTACCTTCTTCGTAGGATCTTCCAAAATAATTGATAGGAACCTCATAAAATTTCCGACCGGCCTTAACGGATTTGGTAAGGATCTCGGCATGTTGTTCCCATCCCCGCGTGCGGAGATCGTCAACATTCACCAAAACTCGTCGGTAAAGGAGATAACAAGAATAGACGTCTGTAAAAGTCGTATTATTAAGAATGTTGAAAATTAGCGTAATGGTCCTATTTCCCACCCGGTGCCAAAAGTAAGATACGCGCGTTATGGGTGCAGCGACGAGCCTGCTACCCATTACTATGTCTGCATCAAGCTGGATTATTGGCTCTATCAGCTTTTTATAATCTTTAGGGTCATATTCCAAATCGGCATCTTGAAACAACACATAGTCGCCGGTGGCTTTGCGCAGTCCGGAAATGACAGCTGCACCTTTCCCGCCATTCACATCGAGAGCTAACAAATGAGTATATAAGCCCGGATTGGCCTCTAGCAATTCTATTGAATTGTCTTTGGAACCATCGTCCACCACAATAATTTCAAAATCTATATTGTCGATATTCTGAGCATTCACTTTTTGCAGAATTTGTAAAATAGTCTCAGACTCGTTGAATGTCGGAATAATAATACTGATTAAAGTCATGAACATATAAACAACTTATAATGTGTATTGAATTTATAACTTTCTATTTTCAGCGACAAATGAAAGATTGTCCCCAAGCGAAGAACCAACATAACGCCCAAAAATTCTCGTCACTAGAATACCGCCCCGATAGTAAAGCTGTATCATAGTAGGGTTAAATTCGTGATTTAAATTTCGTAGTCATAAAAAAGAAAATCGTATTACCTTAAAATACCATTGACGCACCTTTTGTTACCCCAACGCCAAACATTTGAGATACCACATTTTTACGATAAGGCAGTAAATTTACTCGAGAGAAATGAATGCAGGTACGCTTTCCAAGGGTGAAGAATTACAAGATGGGTGATCGAAAGATATTTTTTCTAGTATAAAGAGATATTTTTTATATAAATCCGGGTTTTCAGGTTAATTTTTTCATATTTTAATCAAATTAGGTGTTTTTGTTTACAATTGTTATGAATTCATAATTACCCAGTACTTAATTTTATACAACCAGTATTACTGAGACGGTAGAGATTGGTTCTGCTGTGGCTTGCAGTGCTACTAGATAGAGTACGAGACCCAAAACGGCGTACATTGAAGGCTTTAACAAGTAAAAGGCATTTTTCCTCTGCTAGCACTCGGATATGGTAATTAAATTTATTAGAGTCATCTCTCGCTTTTGAGCCAACTTTATCCATCAGTACGGGAAATTGAAGGACGTGGGTTACTCGAAGGTTCTGAATTTCTCTCAAAAACCTGCGGGTGTCCGTCTGGTTTGGTAGCAGGTTTACCAATGATTGCGTGTCCCAGTGAGACCAATAGTAGGGGACGTTTAAAAGATAATTGTGCCAACGAATACTATGCAGAACCTTATTGTTAGAACTAAGATTTTTATTGATCCACATAACAGGCTCATACCAGGATACTGTTCTATTTAGAAATTCGTCTCGGGTCTCATTGCTAAAAGCGTACTGAATGAATTTAAATGTGAAAAGTGTTTGAACTGAAAATTGAAACGATAGAGCGATTAAAATTGCAAACACAAGTGGCCTAAAACTCCCAACATGTTGTGAAAACCTTAAGGCAGAAACTGAGAGACAAATAAGTAATAACGGGAGAATGGGCAAAAGGTGTCGCACTCGTTGGGATTGACCACTGAAAAACCAAAGAAAGTAAAAAATTAGCGTTATGACCGCATATGTAAAAAGCTTACTTTGAAAAATTGAACGCCTATGTAGCCAAAGTCCGAGAAGGGAGAGAGGGAGTACAAAGAGATAGAAGGGCCCAAATCCGGCGCGTAAGGAGCCAAATGCGGGCTCCGTACTAAAAGTAGCTAAAACGGGGTAAGCAAAAAAATTAGCGAGATTTACTGCTACGCCGGTCTCACCTTTCAGGTAAGTCCATAAGTTACGCTGGTGAGCATCGCTCCAAATTTGCAAGCTCTTATCACCGATATAATCATATAAAACTGGAAACAGTGGATCACCTGTATGGAGCCAATTCCACAAATACCACTGAAAACCCGTTAAAAATGCAAAAAAAGCAAATAACGCCGCACGTTTTATACCATCGCTCTGGAATAAAATAACCAAACCACACGTAGCCGCGAATATGAGGCCTAAATATTTTCCTCCCACAAAATACCCTGCCGCCATACCGGCCAACGCGATGTAACCCAGGTTATTGGTTGAGCGAGACCTCTCTATTGCAAATGCGGCTAACATTACAAACAGAGAGTTTTTAACTTCTACTTGACCTGATCCCGAGACATAAATAACGGCGGGCGTTGTAAGAAAAAGCATTACAACTACTAAGGCCCAATTTTTAGACAAATGCTGCCTTAATATTGAATAAAACAAGCCCCCAGCTGCTATACCGCATATCAAATTCCAAGAATTTAGAGAGGTTTCGCCGCCCAAGAAATATGGGGTCAAGTAAGTCATTTGAATTAATAAGGGCGCAGCTCCATCGATTGCCCTGGGCTCGAATGTCACTTGTCCTGCGTCAATAAATTCTTTTATTAACGCGTAGTGATAAGCCAAGGTATCGGCTTCACCCGCGGGGGCCAGCGCCTCAAAAATATCCATTAAGATAATCAAACCTGTAAGCAGCAAAATCGAACAGCCAAGTAGTCCGGTACGCGTAAAGCTGGGATTAAAGTCCCGCCAAAACATGAGCACACCAAGAAGACCCGTAACTAGGATAATTGTAAATCCTGCAGAATTTAACGCACCAGCTACCCCTAAAAAAAATAAGAGCCAACCAGAAAAACCCATACCGACCGCAAAAAAAAGTGTTAATCTGCCGATAAAATTTAGGCCGACTCGGACCCTCAGTAGCCGCAGTAAAGAAGCGCCATAGCCAATGCAGGAAATAGCGACTAGGAGTGACGTGATGATTTGGTAGATCACCATCAATGCGTCCCAGGAATAAATGAAGAGAGGATGCTACTTATTATAGACATGTATTGATAAAAAAAACCTACAGAAAAAATTATTATCCATAAATATAAAAAAATAAAAAGATATCTATTGTTTTTCATTTTGAAATAATAAT
>PBNV01000032.1 GCA_002723345.1 Rhodospirillaceae bacterium | reverse complement strand
TTGTGACGGCCTTTTTCTTTGTGACGGCCTTTTTCTTTGTGACGGCCTTTTTCTTTGTTGCTGTAGGTTTTGATCGAGCCATGGTTATAGCACTACTCCGTTTTTTGTTCTAGAATGAACATCCGTTTTCACCCATGAACGCTTTACCGGAACACTCGGCTTGAAAGAAGTCGCTCCGGATGGCGGGTTTCTCTCTTGGTAGATTTCAGTCACGGCCACCCTTTGGGCCATCCGGCTCCAAAGGTGGCTCCATTAATCAGCTTTTTTCCCTCATGAGCGAAACTCTTACAGGTAAACTTCAACCGGCCCGTTAGAGGAAACCGGCCTCGGAAAGGCCATAACACAAAAGTTTGAAAAAAAACAGGTTGGTATCACTAGCCGTCTGAGGGAGTTAGCCCCAGATACTAACGACCTTCCCGAATCAAATAGGGCCCGTCACCCAGGGCCGTTTTTGCGAGACGTATCCGTTACACCGATTATGACCCGGGCCCTGGATTAGAACTAAGCAAATCTTTTTTACCGGGCTTATCCTTCCATTCATCTGCGTCTCCAGGTGTTTCACCCTTCATGGTAATATTTGGCCACTCTGCAGAAAATTTTGCATTTAGCTCTAACCACTCATCCAGCCCCTCTTCCGTGTCGGGCACGATTGCCTCTGCAGGGCATTCCGGTTCACAAACGCCACAATCAATGCACTCATCTGGGTTGATCACCAGCGTATTTTCGCCCTCATAGAAGCAGTCCACCGGACACACCTCCACGCAATCCATGTATTTGCATTTAATGCAGTTTTCAGTGACGACGTAAGTCATTTTTTTCTCCGTGTGTACCCTGTATCCGGCTAGCCTATTCGGCCTTATGTCTATGTTTTACACCTCTCATCCCTTGATGCCAAGCCTCGCCATGACGCGCTTTCGAGCAGCTCCGCGATCCCGATCAGAGACATAAATCAGGCCCGCTACCCTTTGGATTAGGTTATGTTCGAAATCGTCCGCATGGCCGTCTGCAAACGCAACCTCCCAAAGCATTTCGATCATGTCGATCCTCTCTGCCTCATCAAAACGGTCCTTTACCACCCGGGTGAAAGCATATAACTGACTGGTTTCGCGCACCGCGTTGTCTGCCTCCTCAATCAGGGTCGAGCACTCGGCATCAGACAACTCGAACCTAGATTTAAGCAAAGCACCGATACTGAGCCGTTCGTCGCCATCAAACGCTCCGTCCATATATGCGGACTCTACCAGCAAAGCAGCTGCCGCCAGTTGCAGCTTATCATCTCTGGAGAGCGGTTCAGCTGTCGCCTCACCACTGTTATCAAAAAGCATTTTTATTCGGTTCAACATTAATTAGTGGGTAGCATGACACCTGTATCACGGCAAGTAGATGAAGTGACTAGCGGGTGCCTTCGACATTTAACCCAATCCCTTATTCCCGACTTAAATGATCTTTAGAGTAATCTCTGGGGCGGGCACTTTTTGACCGAGTTTTTTTAAACCTGTCCAGCTTGCGAAGATCGTCGGATAAGGCTAATGGGTTACGGATGATCGATCCAATAGTTACCAGTTCTCAGGAAGTTTCAACTGTTGACGACCGCCTTCATTGGCCGGCTCCGGAGAGAAATAAGGATGCTATCCTCCAGGTTCTACGTGAGTACATACCTCACACTCCAGGCCAAGATCGGTTATGTCTCGAGGTTGCCGCTGGCAGTGGGCAACATGCCGCCCATTTCGCCGCCAGATTGCCGGATACCATCTGGCAGGCTTCGGACCCAGACCCACACCATTTGGCAAGCATTCAAGCTTGGCTCGACCGGACCGGACTCACAAAAACACCAAAACCGCTATGTCTGGATACCCGAAATAGGCCTTGGCCGATCCAATCAGCCGACGCCGTTTTATGTATCAACATGATTCATATCTCTCCATGGGAGTCCTGTATCTCGCTGTTCGACGAAGCCTCAAATATTCTCTCGAGAGAGGGAGTGGTCTATCTTTATGGCCCTTTTACGATTGGCGGAAAGCACATATCTCCGAGTAATACTGCTTTTGACGAAAGCCTAAAATCGCAAGACACCAGCTGGGGCGTCCGCGATCTCAACGAAGTGTCAGCCGTCGCCCGACAACACGGATTTCGCCTCAGTGCGAATTTGGCAATGCCCGCCAACAATCTATCCGTAATTTTCAGGCAAACACACCAAAAGGGCTGCTAACGCCCCCGGAACAATCCCATAAGCCTGTCAATGGCTCGCCGGTGAGATTTAGTCGGACGCCCGGCTCCTGGCTCTCTTTTTGCCACGGGTTCCACCGCCGCTGTTGGCTTGCTATGCACTGGAGGTTCCAAGTCTTCATAAAGTAATTGTGCCTCCTTGGCAGGCCCTCGGCGCAGACCAAGCTTAAGTATTTTTATCAGCCGAATGTGAGGACCTAAGGGAAAAGTCAGTACATCTCCGGGCTGAACCACCACATGCGCTTTTTTAACCAGCTTCCCGTTCACCCGCACTTTGCCTGACTTGCAAAGTTTAGATGCCAGTGAACGGCTCTTCAAAAACCGGGCATACCATAGCCACTTATCCAACCTGGGAGATGCGCCGCTCATTTGCCGATTGAGAGTTCCTTAAGTATAGCAAAAGGCGACCCTTCGGTTGGGCCCGTCCTATTTGTCGACTTTTGGAGGCTAGGGGTTTTGCGATTTTTAAGTAGCCGGGTTACCGGCTTGAAGCAGACTTCCTCCCGATCTCCTACCCTCTTGTAACCAAGGCTTTCAAGCACCCCCACCATTTGTTTCAAGGTGCAGCCGACCAAATTGAGCAGGTCCGGATCCGACGCAAAGACACCCTTGACCGCCCGTTTCCGAAGCTGCCCAATTAAACGCTCCAAAATATCAACTCGCACAGCCAAGGGACCAGCCCGGCAGTATCCGGCAACCCTCAGAAATTCAAGTTCTTCCTTATTAATTACTTGCAAAGAAACACGACCCGGTGGTGGCAGATCCGGAACTTTATCTAACTCATTGAAAACTGCCCAAAGCTTCGCCGCCAGAGCGGCAGGTTTTGGCTTCAGTAAGGCCGGCAGGAATATCTCTCGGCGCCCCAGCTTCACACCGAGATGCCGGAGCAGGCCGTAATCCCTCTTTTCAAGCGCCTTCAATTGCTGTTCTGCTGTTTTTCTTGGCAACACGCCAAAGCCATCGACGATCTGGAAAGCGAGACCCCGTGCAGCACCCGCAAGAGAGGCATCTCGCAGTTTTATTAGCGGAGCAAGCTGCGTTTTAATTTGGCCTTCAAGCCAACGGCCAAGCCGATCTTCCACATCCTTGCAGTGGGGCTGTTCGAGTAGCTCGCTCGCGGCAAGTCGGATACCGGGCGAGAGGGCTCCGCCGCCCCTCACGAGTCTAGCGATGAATGCGCCCCTCCAGACCAGGTGCGCCTGGTCTGTCAAACTAAATTCAGTATCTTCATCTGCAATTAACGTCTGGGCCCGCCTTTCTACCTCCCGGCCCAGGGCCTGAAACGCAGCATTGGTCACGGCCCTGCTGGCTACCTCTCCATCGGCGCTGTCAGCCAAAAAGCGGAAGCCGTTTAATTTGCCGACAAAATGTCCTTCAACCAAAACCTCGCCCTCTGCGCTGACTGCGGCCCGTAGGTTCTCTTTGTCACGCAACCGCTGCACTAGGCTCGCGGTGCGCTGATCAACAAATCGCTGAGTGAGGCTATTATGAAGCGCGTCCGACAAGGCATCCTCGACCTTGCGGGTGCGCGCCTGCCAATGGATGGCATCCTTTAACCAACCCGACCGGTGTGAGATATATGTCCAGACCCTGATCCCGGCGATCCGGCTTACCAGGGTGTCAATGCCGCCATCGGTCCGATTCAAGCGCGCCACTTCATCCGCGATCCAATCCGCAGGTAGAGCCTTGCCTGAAGAGAGGTGCTTGAAAATACGACCCAACAAACGAGCATGGTCCCCGCCGATGGTTTTTCTGAAGTCCGGCACCTGGCACACTTCCCAGAGCAGACGGACGTGCTCCGGGGTTTGGACTCTCTTGGTCACCTCCGCCTCCCGCATGATTTCCCGGAGGACGCGTTCGTCATCAGGTTCCCTGACGCGGGCAAGGCCTGGCTGACTCGGGCCCTTTTTGAGGCTATCTACCAGAGCCCCAAGGTCCGAGTAATCAAGTGTGGGCGTCCGCCAAAAAATCTGCCGCACCGGATCATATTGATGGTTCTCAATTGCCTGTACAGTATCGGGATCCAGCCCAGTGACATCGCCCGTTACCCCGAAGGTACCCTCATTCATATGCCGCCCAGCGCGTCCGGCAATCTGGCCCAACTCATCAGCTCGCAAGTCCCGACGCACGTTACCATCAAATTTCTTTAGTGCCGCAAACGCGACATGGTCGACGTCCATATTCAGGCCCATACCAATGGCATCTGTTGCCACGAGATAGTCCACATCCCCGTTCTGGAACATAGCAACTTGGGCATTCCGCGTGCGTGGACTGAGCGCCCCCATCACAATGGCCGCACCGCCGCGCTGCCGGCGGATGAGCTCTGCAATTGCATAAACATTATTGGCGGAGAAACCTACCACCGCACTTCGTGCCGGAAGCCGTGCAATTTTACGTGCACCAGCAAAACTCAAAGACGAAAAACGGGGTCGGGTTATAATTTCCGCCTCCGGCACCAACTGGGTGAGTAACGATCGGAAAGCATCGGAGCCCATGAACATGGTCTCTTGACGGCCCCGAGCATTGAGAAGCCGGTCGGTAAAAACATGGCCCCGGTCGGCATCCGCGCATAACTGAATTTCATCCACGGCCAGAAAGTCGACCTCTCGATCAATGGGCATCGACTCGACCGTGCAAAAAAAGTACTTGGCATATGGGGGCAGTATTTTTTCCTCCCCGGTTATGAGCTCTACCTGCCGAGCACCTTTTAATTCGACTGCACGCTCATAGTTTTCCCGGGCAAGGAGCCGAAGAGGAAACCCAATCATTCCACTGCCGTGGCCCAGCATGCGCTCGAAGGCGAGATAGGTTTTACCGGTATTGGTGGGTCCCAAAGCCGCAACGATACGGGTGCGGGGCATACTTATCTGCATAATAGGAACATGATGATTTCGGATAATTCTTGCAAGAAGGTTTTCGGCGCAAGCCCCTCTTCTTCGAACTTTAAGCTAAAAGTCCGTGTCGGCTTAGCCACCCGGACAAAACGGCGACGGCCTCATCTAATTTATCCGGCTGGCCCTTGTAATAATGCCCCGCGCCCTCGATCAGTCTTATCTCTTTATCTTTGCTCGCAGCGGCAGCATAAATGTCTTTAGCGTGGCTAGACGGGCAGGCATCATCTGCCCCGTTCTCAATGGCCAGAAAGGGCACTGAGATGCGTTCGGCGCTGCGTGCGCCGTCCGCCTGGGAGTCATCATAAGACCATTGAGACAACCAAGCCCTAAGGGTTGAGAATCGCGCCAGGCCGGCTGGACCGTTATTTACTGCCCTTGGATCTCCAAGATAACACAAATTGGGTTTGCGGCCGTTGGGATCAACCGCTGGATCTAACCAGCGCGGGTCCGCCATAGTACGGTGTACCACAAAACCCCGCTCGACTTCGCCATTATCCCGCCGTTGTAAATCTTCCAACATCTCCCGAACCCATGCTGTGATCTTTCGATTTCGGGCAATCTGCGCGTCACGGTACCGGGATAGGAACACCCTGGTAAAGGGCGGCCGATTGATATTTTCCAAATTATAAATATCCAGTTCAGGATCCCGAGCGTCCGGATCCAGTTCATCCAACACAGAGGCATCCAACCATTCTGTGAGGGTTACCGCTCTGCTCTTATGGGCAGCGATAAACGTAACCGCATCCGCGGGTATCAGACCAGCAGCAGTCAGATCTACAGGATCCCCGGCCGGTGTTTCCGTAATAGTGGGGTTCTCCGCCTCTGCCTGATAAAATAAAGATAAGGACCCGCCACCACTCCAACCTAGCAATACTACGTTTTGATAACCAAGTTTCTCCTTAGCATGGCGCACATAAGCCCCAAGATCGAGCACCACTTTTTCCATAATCAGCGCAGTATCGTTTTTGGGATACCTGCTCCCACAACACATCAGATGAACGCCCGCTGCAGCCAATGCACTGGGGATGGGGAGTTGTTGGAGCGTGCTCGACGGGTGCATCATCAAAACGATCGTTTCAGAAGGATGATCTGATGGCATGAAATGCATGCCTTCCAAGACCACCATGCCTTGACTACCCACAAAACCATAGGTTTCTGTAAATTTAGCTGTCTCCTGGTACATAATGGTGACCGGCAAGACGTTTACGTCGAATGAAGTCAACACCTATTCCTCTCTTCTTTAAAATTTCCGAACCCTAGCGGGGTCAAAATCATTGGCCAAGACCTTCTCATAGGTGGTTTAATAAGAACATGAATACTCTCAAAATCCCAGCAGAGACGGTGACTGAGGCACATATTCAGGCTTATGAACGAGACGGCGTTGTGTGCATAAAGAATGCCATCCCGATGGAATTTATCGAGATAGTGCGACCGGCTGCAGATTGGTGTCGTCAGAATCCAGGTCCCTACGATCGGGACATTGCACGGGAGGAAGGCCAATTTTATGGGGGTCAATATATGTGGCTCAGAAATGAGGCATTCAAGAATTTTCTCTTCAAGTCGCCGTCGGGTGCGGTGGCGGCACGACTGCTCCGCTCAGAGACCATCCAGCTTTATTACGACTTTCTGTTGACGAAACAGCCAGGCGCGAGCAACCCAACACCTTGGCATCAAGACCGGCTTTACTATCCCCTTTCGGGCAACGGTGCCGATAGCTTGCTGTCCCTCTGGATCGCGCTTGATCCGGTAACCCTCGACTCCGGCGGCATGGAATATGTGGCCGGGTCCCATAAATGGCAAAAACTCTATGCGCCGGAGGCGTTCAACAGCGACAGCCGGTTTAACGACCTTGATATTCAGCGTGTGCCGGACATTGACGGCAACAGGGACGATTATAGAATTCTCAGTTGGGATCTAGCACCTGGGGATTGCCTCGTTCATCACGTCATGACGGTTCATGGCTCCCCTGAAAATCACGCTGATGTTGAGCGGCGAGGCCTGGCAATCCGTTGGATGACCGGAGAAGTGCGCTACGATCCCCGCCCAGGCACAGTTCCTGAACAAAATACCGTGATTGCCAGTGAACCGAATCTCATTGCTCCGGGCTGTCGTATTGAAGGGCCAGACTTTCCTAAATTCAGAGTGGAGACGATGCCATTCACTTAGTCATTTAGAGCGGCTAACGACATAGGACCACCTGCTTTACCTGGACACGTGATCTCACTAACCAAAATCATCGATAGCCACCGACTTTCTTGCGGTTTTATCGAGGGTAGGTCGTCACCAAACAGCTATGCCAAGTATTGATACGGCGCGCCGTTCTGAGGTGTCCAAGTATTTAGGTGCCGTAGACAGGATCGGGCGCACTCATTACATGGCGATTACGAATCTGACGAACATGCTTTTTTAGCTGGCGTCGGAGGGCTTCAAAAGAATCCCGTACGGCAATGTAAACATCCTCGTGACTATGATCTTTCGCTGAATCCTTACCGACAACGATGTCGTCTCCAGGCAAACCTAGATGAATATGCACCTGGTAAAGCTTGCCTTTTGTATTGTGTCGATGGGGTGCTTGAACCACGACGCGGCAACTAATAATTCGATCGTAATATTGCTCAAGTTTGCGTATTTTCTCCTCAATCCGAGACGCGACGGCGTCCGAACGAGGAAAATTTCTGAATGAAATTATAGCTGGTGTTTGCATAAAGCCCTCTCCGCTAGTTGGCATGCGATTTGGACCCGCCGGACCCGTATCGTACCCGACATTTGTTATTCTCGACCAAAATATAGCCGCATTGCAAATACCATTGGAGACATCTTGATTCCTTTGACGTTAACCGTAGGAAAATAAATGATATAATTACCAGCATCTGAGCACTTGCAGTTTGGAAGTTTGCAGTACATATGAGGCGAAAGGCCGAATCATCCAAATTCGGTCCAGCATAACGCGACTTTAAATTATGGGGTTAACATGTCAGAGAATAAGATGGAATTTCAGGCAGAGGTCAGCAAAGTCCTCGGCATCGTAATTAACTCACTCTATAGCAACAAAGAAATTTTTCTCCGGGAATTAATTTCCAACGCCTCTGATGCGTGCGACAAACTGCGCTATCTCGCCCTTACAGACCAAAAATTAGCTGAAGGCATGTCCGACTTCCGGATCAAAATATCAACGGTTAAAAAAGACCGCTCCATCACTGTTGCCGATAACGGAATTGGAATGAACAAAGAGGATCTGATCGAGAACCTGGGCACAATTGCTCGCTCCGGCACGACCGAATTCCTAGAAAGCCTGTCTGGTGACGAGAAAAAAGACTCTGCACTTATTGGCCAGTTTGGTGTGGGATTTTACGCATCTTTCAGCGTGGCGGAGAAGGTTGAAGTATTGAGCCGCAAAGCCGGCGAAGACCAGGGTTGGCTGTGGGCGTCAGACGGCGCGGGCACCTTCACCATCGCGGAAGCTGACAAGGAGGTTCCAGGCACTGCCATCACAGTTATTCTAAAAAAGGAGGATAAAGACTACATTGAGGATGCACGAATTCGGAACATTGTCCGCACCTATTCGGATCATATTTCGGTGCCTATCATGCTTGCAACAAAGAAGGGAGAAGACCAACTAAACACCGGTTCCGCCATCTGGACGCGTCAGAAAAAAGACATCACAGAAGAACAATACAAGGAATTCTATCATCATGTAGGACGGGTGTTTGATGAACCTTGGCTGACCTTACACAATCGAGCGGAAGGCAAGCTAGAATATACCAACCTTTTATTTGTGCCATCTTCCAAACCCTATGATTTGATGAACCCTGATCGAAAACATCGGGTCCAGCTGTATGTCAAGCGCGTCTTCATCACAGAGGATTGCGAAGATCTCATGCCCGCCTATCTGCGGTTTGTCCGCGGAATTGTAGACTCGGAAGACCTACCGCTCAACGTGAGCCGTGAAATGCTTCAGCACAACATCGTAGTGACCCGTATCCGGTCGGCCCTCGTCCGGCGCGTATTCAATGAATTAAAAAAGAAGGCCGAGAAAGCGCCCGAAGAGTATTCGGCTTTTTGGGATAACTTTGGGGGCGTCTTGAAGGAGGGCCTTTATGAGGACCATGAAAACCGCGAAAAATTGTTGGAGATTGTTCGTTTCCAGTCTACCGCAGCGAGCGATATTACAAGCCTGGCAGCATATGTTGAGCGCATGAAAAAAGGTCAGGAAGAAATCTTTTATATTAGCGGTGAAAACATAGACGCTCTCAAAGCCAGCCCGCAACTAGAAGGTTTCCGGGCCAAAGGCGTGGAGGTACTTCTCATGACCGATCCGGTTGATGAGTTTTGGCTCCCCATGGTAGGCGAGTTCGATGGTAAAAAATTCACATCGGTAACCTCGGGAGCTGTCGACCTGTCAAAAATCAAGCAAACTTCGAAAAGCAAAAAGGCAGAAGAAGAGGGCGTTTCTGAGAGAGCGGGAGATGCTGACATTGCAAAACTTGTCCTTGCCTTCAAAGACTCGCTTGGTGATGCGGTTAAAGACGTGAAGCCATCTGAGCGCCTCACCGATAGTGCCGTTTGTCTGGTTGCAGGGGAGGGAGATATGGATTTGCATTTGGAGCGAATGCTCAAAATGCAGGGCCATCTTGATGTACCGAGTGCGAGCCGGGTGATGGAAATTAACCCTTCGCACTCTCTTATAAAAAAACTTGCTGAGCTAGTAAAAAAACCAGCTAAGAAAAAATCGGTTGAGGAAATGGCGCATCTTTTACTGGACCAGGCACGCATAATCGAGGGGGATCCGGTGGCAGATCCGACCGCTTTTAGCCAGCGCTTAAACTCCGTTTTAGAGGGAAGCCTATAGCGTAAAAACGTAATAAATACCCAAGGCCTCACAAAATGCCACAATTTGAAACTGCTTTCGATCTCTCGACCATGCCTCCGTTTGTCGTTCGTGCTGGCGGCAAAAAATTAGATGGTTCGCTGATTAATCTAGCCTCTAACGAATCTCCGTTCGGACCCAGCCCTAAGGTTTTGGAAGCACTGTCTAAGCGACAAACGCAGCTTAATCGCTACCCGGATATGGGCTCCGTCGAATTGCGAAATGCTATTGCAGATCATTTTAATCTTGAGAGTGATCGTATCGTCTGTGGCAACGGCGGGGATACACTAATACACGGGCTTGCCGTTGCCTATGCGTCAAATGGTTATGAAATTATGTATTCTGAGTTCGGTTTTATCATGTTCCGGCGGGCCGCGCTCGCAGTTAATGCTAAACCCGTAGTGGTGGCGGAGGAAAACTATACATTTTCCGTCGACAATGCATTAGCTGCTGTATCTGATAAGACTCGAATTCTTTACATCGCAAACCCGAATAATCCAACCGGAACCTACCTGGGCTCAATAGAACTTTTGCGACTGCGAGAGGAACTTCCCGATCACATAATTCTTATGATAGACGATGCTTATGTGGAATATTCTGAGGGTCTTGGTGCACCAAATGCACTAGATTTAGCGCGAGATAGAAATGATATCGTCGTTTTGCGAACATTCTCAAAGGTTTATGGCCTAGCCGCTCTCCGACTTGGGTGGGTTTATGCGCCAAAGGAAATTGCAGAAAATCTTAACAGAGTGCGCCTTCCCTTCACGATCAACGGTATGGCTCAAGCGGCTGGCGTTGCGGCGTTGGAAGATACTAACCACACGGACATGGTTTTATCTCATACACATAGCTGGCTCCCAAAATTATCAGATAAACTGAATGGCCTAGGCCTAGAGCCTTTGCCAAGCGTAGGCAATTTTGTAACCGTACGTTTTCCCAGCCCAAAAAAGTCGGCAAAAATGGCTCAGGCATACTTAGAGAGCCATAACATCATTCCTAGAACAGCGGCCGATTACGGCATGCCCGAGTTTTTAAGAATTTCCGTTGGCTTAGAGGAAGAAAACCTAGCCTTGATCTCGACGTTGGAAGACTTTCTTGATAGCTAGCTAAACTTAGCTATAACGTCTTCTGGTATCGGGATGGCCCTGATCCCTTTATCAGTGTCGAGATCTGTAACAACACAGGCGCGCACTTCCTTACCCTCAATAATGACTTCGTCGCCCTTAATTACATCATGGCGAACAATAAACGTCTTTCCTCTCCAGTCATCAACCCATGAAATGACGCTAATCTCATCATCCATTCGGGCTGGCCCCCTAAAGGTTGCTGATGCATCTACAAGAGGTAAACCGGCAATGCCCCGCTCTGGCCAGAAAGTCGACCATTCCATGTCGAGTTCGTTAAACATTCTTTGCGTAGCCATATCGAACCACTGAAAATATCTTGGATAGAAGACAATTTGTGCCGGATCACAGTCACTGAACATAACTTTGATCGGAAGTGTAAACTTTTTCATTGATATCCTGGCAATGAACATGAGTTCTGGTTCCAGATGTTCTAACTGTATGGTACATCGTCCGCAAGGCACCGAAACTCGAGGAGGAAATAAGATATGAAAGCCGCCGATATATCACCTGAGCATTTTGATTGGTCCGTGGACGGAAAAGTAGCAACCGTGGCGTTAAATCGACCAGAGAGGAAGAGTCCACTGACCCTTGAGAGCTATGCAGAACTCCGCGATACATTCCGCCAGCTAGTGTACGTGAAAGATATCAAGGCTATAATTTTCACTGGCAAGGGTGAAAATTTTTGCTCCGGGGGAGACGTACACGACATCATCGGCCCGCTTATCAACATGGAAATGGATGAGCTTCTTGAATTTACCCGAATGACAGGCGATTTGGTGAAAGCCATTCGGGCGTGTCCGCAGCCGGTAATTGCCGCCATCGACGGCATTTGCGCGGGTGCGGGCGCCTGCATCGCTATGGCGGCCGACATGCGCTACGGCACAGAGCGCAGCAAGGTTGCCTTCCTCTTCAACCGGGTCGGGCTCGCTGGTTGTGACATGGGAGCCTGCGCCATGTTACCCCGCATCATTGGTCAAGGGAGGGCTTCGGAACTATTGTTCACAGGCAGAGCTATGGCCGGCGACGAAGCTGAGCGGTGGGGATTTTACAACAAATTAGCGACGCCGGATGAACTCCATGTTGTCGCGATGGACACAGCTACACGGCTTTCTAATGGACCCACTTTTGCCAACGGCGTTACCAAGATGATGATTAATAAAGAGTGGAATATGGGCATTGATGAATTTATTGAGGCCGAAGCTCAAGCCCAGGCTATCTGCATGCAAACTAAGGATTTTGCACGTGCGTACCACGCTTTTGTCGCCAAAGAAAAACCCGTTTTCGAGGGAAATTAGAGCTCAGATAGTAACCTCAGTCCAAACCCTGCAACTTCATGGCGGCGGAGTGATGGGCTTGCAGAAGTTCTTGTATTTCAAGACCGGGAATGATGCCATTCTCTACCACCCATTTTCCCGCCACCATGACCCTGTCAGCACGGTGGGCACCGCATAATACAAGCGCTGCCAGGGGATCCCCGGCACCAGAAAACCGCAGCTCGTCGAGTGAAAATAGTGCTAGATCGGCTTGTGTCCCAGCTCGGAGGGTTCCTATATCGGTTCTACCAAGGCATCGGGCGGAGCCCTCAGTAGCCCAACGGAAAGCGTCAAGATGAGTAATCGCCTCAGCCCCGGAGTGGAGCCGCTGCATGTACATGGCCTGTCGGACTTCCTGAATGAGATTGGAGCAATCCTGTGATGCTGAACCGTCCACAGCAAGGCCGACGGGAGCGCCGGCTGCTTCCAAGGCGTGGGCTTGGCACCATCCACTCGACAGCAAATGATTTGAACTGGGGCAATGCGCAACGCCCGTACCCGCCGCGCCAAGCCGGGCGATCTCGTCGTCATTAAAATGAATGCCATGGGCAAGCCAAGTACGGTCCAAGAGCCAGCCTTGTTGCTCCAAATAGTCCACCGGGCGACAGCCAAACATCTCCTGGCAGAACTCGTTCTCGTCCTCCGTCTCGGATAGATGGGTGTGCAGGCGGACATCCAACTTTTCTGCAAGTACCGCAGTTTCTATCATAATATCAGGTGTTACGGAAAAGGGCGAACACGGGGCTAGTGCAACTCTCACCATGGCACCGTCCGTCGGGTCATGAAAACGTCGGACAACGCGCTCGGAGTCGGCCAGGATTGTATCCCTATCCTGGACGACAGACTTTGGCGGCAACCCGCCATCTTCAGCCGACAAGTTCATGGATCCACGCGTAAGATGCACACGAATTCCTAAGGCCTCTGCCTCTTCCACTTCTATGTCCACGGCATCGGTCAGGTTTCTCGGAAACACATAATGATGATCGCTAGCGGTGGTACAACCAGATAGCAGAAGTTCAGCTAACGCCACTCGAACCGCTAGCCGAAACCCCTCAGGCTCCAGACCTGCCCAAATGGGATAGAGTGTCTGGAGCCAAGGAAACAACTTCTTATTAATGGCGTTTGGGTGCGCACGAGTAAGCGTCTGATAAAAATGATGATGGGTATTAATCAGTCCGGGTAAAATTACATGCGCGGACGCATCAAATATTTCGTCTACAAAAGTCGCCGGCCCTGAACCTGCGGGCACAAGTTCGATAATTTTATCGTTTTCAATAACAAGGCCATTTTCCGCGCCAGGCGTTATGATGGCGAGCGGGGATTTGATCCAAAGGGTCATAGCGCTACCTTGGGGTTACGGCGACTTTCGCAACATAACTGCAGACTGTTAAATATCAGCTGTGCAGGTTTCACCTTTCCCGGCTGGGTCATCCCATATACACCGGCCGCGGCATCAGGTCAGCATAGCGATATTGTTCCTTAAGCATGGCCTCCACGAGCCGGGCCCGGTCGGCATGGTATTCGGGTTCGTTCCAGAGATTATGAAGTTCCAGCGGATCGTTATCGCGATCATAAAGCTCCCCGAAATCCTCCTCCACCCATAGGGTCATACGCCAGCGGCCGTCTGTAAACGTTCGAACCTTAAAAAAGTCCTCCACATCCACATTCTCCGGCAGCTCGTCTGCTTCAATGATCACGCCGGTTCTGTCAGGCTGCCTGCCCTCCTGGACGAGCCCGACGACATCGACCCCCTGAACACCGGTAAAAGGCTGAAGCCCAGCACGGGCAAGAACGCTAGGCATAAAATCAATCGCACTTGCGAGCATATCTGAGCGCTGACCAGCTTGCGCCTTTGGGTCAGCCCAGATCATGGGCATGCGGATCACTCCCTCCGTGTGTAGGCCATGCTTCAGCATAATCCCATGATCTCCCATGATGTCGCCATGGTCAGAGCTATAAATGACAATGGTGTTTTCGGCTAAACCGAGGCCATTAAGTTTGGCCAGGATACGCCCAATGCCGTCGTCCACCATTGAGATCATCCCGTATGTGAGCGCAATTGACTCACGAGCTTCTTGTTCATTCACGGCATAAGGATGCACATAAGTTCGGTTAGCGACCCCTCGCGCGAGGGCTCCCTTCAAACGACCGATGAAGGGGGGTGGGTCCGTATGCTCTGCCCCGAGCGATTCTGGCACCGGGATCTCGGCAGGGTCGTACATGTCCCAGTATTTGCCGGGCGGCGTAAAAGGATGATGCGGGTCCGTGTAACCGCACTGCAGAAAAAAGGGCCGCTCCGGGTCCTGCGCGAAGCGTTCTAAAGCGTCAATGCAAAGTTCCGTCACCCACGTTGTGGGATAGAGTTCCTCTGGAATGCGCGTGCGCCATGCCTGGGGCGCCCTAATTTCGCCGGCGTTACCAAGTGCATTCTCAGGGCCTCGCAATTCATGGGAATCGGGGTACTTTTTTTCCAGCCAGGCCGAGTAGTCGCCGCCCACCCGATCAGCGTGAAACAGAGCTATTTTAGCTTCCTGGAAACCATAGTAGGGCAATGCTACGCCACGGTCTGGATCCTTATCCCAAGCGCTGCGAAGCTCATTCTGATATTCGGGCCCGTCAATTCGGCGACGGAGCGCCTGGGAAAGATCTTCCGGCGGCGAGACCCCATCTCCTTCCACGGCGAAGGTCTTAGGACGAACTGTAAGGTCCGTAAAATTTTGCAAGTGCGATTTTCCCATCAATGATGTGCGATAGCCTGCGGCCGCCAGCAGGTCCATCAACGTCACGGAGTCGAGCGGCAATGGGTAACCATTCGTAGTAACACCCGTCGCCGACGGCATGCGTCCGGTCGCTAGGCTGGCCCGGTTAGGCATACAGGTCGGCGACGCTACATAATAGCGGTCAAATGTTAGACCTCGAGCAGCCAAACCGTCCATATTTGGCGTTCGCACGATGTCGTTGCCATAGCAGCCGATATGATCGGCCCGATGCTGGTCTGTGATGATGAAGAGAAAATTGGGCCGTTGGGTAGTCATGATGGTGACCTTTGCTGTGAGGTTCAGTAACCAGGGTGTTAGGGTGAGCGGATGCTCTGATGCCATTACTTAACTTCCACGGTAATCCCTGTACGCGGCGTGCGCAGAACCTAATAGAAAATTGCAGAAACCTTGTCTTCCCAAAATTTTACTCGCTGAAAGGCCATCTAAGTCAGCCTAAAATTATTTCAAATTCATCGTATTATGGGCTCACCGGCACCACTTCCACTTGAGCCCCGTAATTGGACTGGCCGACGGTGAAGGGGAAAAAAGTGAGTGCCTCTAATGGCAGAACCGAGCTACCGGAAGTGACCCTATTTAGCCCAGCCCAGCCATCACGCATCCAGACAGTACCAGCCGACATTGAGTCCGAGATACAGGCGGTGGCCGCAAAGAAGCCACGGCCGTTAAACACTCGGATAACATCGCCATGACCCAATTTTCGGGCGTCCGCGTCCACAGGCGACATCCACAATTGAGGGCCCTGATTTTTCTCTGCCAAGCTGGGCAGCGCCTGTCCCTGATCATAGAAAGAGTGAAAATGGGTAATGGTTCTGCCTTGGCAAAGCGTGAGCGGAAAATCTCTGACGATCTCATCCGCAGGCTCGGGCAACGGCGGCAGCCCAGCTTGTTCCGCCCGTTTCGAATAAAACTCAATCTTACCCGAGGGCGTATGGTAGGCGTGAGTGGGGTAAGCCACATGAGATGTTTGCAAGGCCGCCCGACCACCGCTTTTTCGAAGCTTTGCCACCGTTGCATGATCTGTAAAGGGGTGATCAATGATTGCGTTGATACATGCCTCGTGGGTCAACCAGGGATAAAATTTTTCAAGTCCGAGACGGTCTGCGAGCGCTTACAAAACATCGACGAAGGACTTGGTCTCCGCCGGCGCGTCCAAAACCTTATCCATAAGATATAAATGGGTGTTGGTAGCTTTGCAGCCAAGTTCCTCAAGCCAGGAAGTGCTCGGCAAAATAATATCAGCGGCACGGCGCGCCGTCTCACTCAAGAATAAGTCTGTCGAGATCACAAGGTCGACATTGTTGAGCCCAGCCGCCAGATTATGGGCATCGGGATAAGAGGACAGCATATTAGACCCCGGCAGTAGCAGTACGTCGATTTTACCAGTCCGCAATGCCTCTACAATCTCGGACATCTGGTTAGGAATATGGTCACCGTTAGGTGGTAGGTCGGTGCAGCTGATATCGCCCAAACTGCGGCCATGGCCACTGCTGCCATGCCGGGGACCGATGCCGCCACCAGGAATCCCCAGATTGCCAGTAAGTGCGGGTAAACATGACACGGCCCGGGCCGCCAACCAGCTATTAGGCCCCTTGTGAAGGGAGGAACCGCCGATCACCATCATGGCTGGTTTTGTCCGAGCGTAGGTTCGGGCTAACTGTAAGATTTGATCTTCGGAAAGTCCCGTGATCGGCGCGGCCCAGGACGGCGGAAACTGTTTTACATGATCAATTAGAGCCCCAAAGCCTATCGCATGATTTGCGATAAAAACATCGTCATGTAAGCCCTCAGCAATAATCACATGCATCATTGCGAGGGCGAGGGCGGGGTCACTGGCCGGCTTGATGAGATAGACATCGTCCGATTGAGCGGCTGTCTCAGTCTTGCGCACATCTATAGTAATGACTCTGGCGCCCCGGCGCTTGGCTGCCGTGAGATACCGAGCCGTGTTGGGCTGACTTGGGATGTTAGCCGCCCACATGACAATGAGGTCGGCGTTCTCTCCCATATCTTCCTTGGTGCTAGTTTCCAGCACGCCCGTGAGGCCGAGACCAAAACCACCCAGCCCCCAGCAGATCATTGTCGGGTTCCAGGATTGTGCCCCAAACATTTTGGCAAATCGATTAATCAATTGAGATTTCACGCCCACAGCATAGTCATTGGAACCATTGCCATGACCTGGCCAAATCCCGACGCGGTTGCCGCCAGCATTTGCCATGGCATTGGCGATTCGATCGAGCACATCATCCCAACTGACACGCCGCCAGTCTTGGGAGTCTCGCGAGTCCCGAGCGAGGGGATATAACAGTCGTTGGTCATTACCAATAATTTCCTCAGCTGCCCGACCTCGCACGCAGAGAAAACCCTGACTATCGGGATTACCCTCATCTCCCTGAATGTGCGCCAGCTTACCCTCTTTAACTTCTGCCTTCATCCCGCAGAGGGTCGGATGACAATTCATGGGGCACATGGTGTGGAAGGTTGTGCTACTGGTGGCCGTCATAAAATCTTTTTCTCTCCAGTTTTGACAAGTGTGAATATATCCCGTGGAATGTGTTCTGGAAATATATAGAAGTGAATGATAGATACCGCGCAAATCATCTAATCAAAAATTGACAAGATTATGACCGACCTCGCCCACAAACGGAACTTCTCCATCATTGCCCATATTGACCATGGAAAATCCACGCTAGCCGACCGTATGATTGAGGTCTGTGGCGGCCTCACCAACCGGGAGATGAAGGAACAAGTTCTCGACTCAATGGACATTGAGCGCGAGCGTGGCATCACCATCAAGGCACAAACGGTTCGGCTCGACTATCAAGCGAAAAACGGTGAGACCTATGAACTAAATCTTATCGACACCCCGGGACACGTGGATTTCTCTTATGAGGTTAGCCGGTCACTATCGGCCTGTGAAGGCTCGCTTTTGGTAGTAGACTCCACACAGGGCGTTGAAGCCCAAACCCTTGCCAACGCCTATCTAGCCATTGAGGCAGATCATCAGATTGTCCCGGTCCTTAACAAGATTGATTTGCCAGCATCCGAGCCTGACCGGATCAAAGCACAGATAGAAGAAGTGGTGGGCTTAGATGCAACGGATGCGTTGGAAATTTCCGCAAAAACGGGCATGGGTGTGGGTAACGTTCTGGAGAGCCTAGTAGCCCAGATTCCAGCGCCGGATGGTGACGCGTCGGCGCCGTTAAAAGCTCTATTAGTGGATTCTTGGTATGACCCCTATTTGGGCGTGATGATTCTTGTTCGCATCCATGACGGAGAACTAAAAAAAGGCATGAGAGTGCGCTTTATGTCTTCAGGCGCAACCTACCAAATTGATCAAGTAGGAGTTTTCAAACCCAAAGCCACCCAGGTGGGTGCACTGACGCCGGGAGATGTTGGGTATCTAACTGCATCCATCAAAACGGTCGCTGAAACACCCGTGGGCGACACCATCACCGACGACAAGCGGCCTGCAGAGGGTCCTCTAGCCGGTTTCCAACCCTCGGTGCCCGTAGTGTTTTCAAGCCTGTTCCCAACCGACAATGCCGCTTTCGAAGATCTAAGAGAGAGCCTGGCAAAACTGCGTCTCAACGATGCCAGCTTCGCCTATGAGGCAGAAACATCGGCGGCCCTAGGATTTGGGTTCCGATGCGGATTTTTAGGGCTCCTCCACCTGGAGATCATCCAAGAACGATTGGAAAGAGAGTTTGATCTGGACCTAATCACTACAGCGCCCAGTGTGGTGTATAAAATACATATGACGGACGGAGCCGTGATCGAGCTGCACAACCCTGCGGACATGCCCGAGCCCACGCAGATTGATTTTATCGAAGAGCCCTGGATAAAAGCCACCATCATGGTTCCCGACGAACATTTAGGGGGTGTTCTCTCTCTGTGTACTGAACGCCGGGGCGAGCAAATAGATCTTACCTATGCTGGATCCCGGGCCATGGTAATCTACCGGCTACCGCTGAACGAGATCGTATTTGATTTTTATGACCGTTTAAAATCCACTACTCGAGGCTACGCTAGTTTCGATTATCAAATGGATGGATATCGGCAATCCGATCTCGTCAAGGTCTCCATCCTCGTAAACGCTGAAAACGTAGATGCGCTCGCCTTTATTGCTCACAAAGGGCAATCCGAAAGTCGAGGGCGTGAAATTTGTGAGCGGCTGAAAGACCTGATCCCGCGGCAGCTTTTCAAAATTGCTATTCAGGCGGCCATCGGCGGTAAAATTATTGCCAGGGCAACTGTCAGGGCACTACGAAAGGATGTGACCGCGAAATGCTATGGCGGTGATATTACCCGAAAGCGCAAACTTCTGGAAAAACAGAAAAAGGGAAAGAAGCGCATGCGCCAGTTCGGTGAAGTAGAAATTCCCCAGTCTGCCTTCTTGGCGGCCCTGCGCACCGGAGGCGATTGATCGGAGATTAGAGATTATCGGCGCACCATCACGGTTGTGGATCCGGATCATCCGGGATCTCGTTCTCATTCACCGGACTACCCTCGGGTACCGACGCCTGTCCAGTGGCACCCGCAACATCTCTCTCACCAGGTTCCGTAAGTAAGCTCTCAGTGTCCTGATCAAGGGACAGCCCAGTTTGCTCGTTAGTTACGTGCGACCATGGACTGTAATCAATGCCTGTTATATTTTCAAAATTATTGGCACTGCGAGAAATAGTACTGAAGATTGCCAGGTCATCCGGGTCTATCGTCGCATTCGTCGGGTCATATTCCTTGAACCCCTCGTATTTCGATGGTTCCCTAGATTGCAGTTTAGCTTCTTCGGCAGCCGCTTCGGCAAGATCTTCGTAGGTCGTATGGGGCAGTTCCTTCTCGTCGCCACCATTTGGACGTGTCCGGAACCTCCAAACCAGTGCGACACCCGGTATCCCCGTCAAAAGCCAACCTGGTAACGTCAGAATGGTAATTAATAACGGATCCCAGGCCAGTGGATGTATGCCGTCCCGCACCAAGATGATGAGCCTGTCAAGAAAATCCGGGGCCAGAATATCCAACACATTAACCGCGCTCAGGACACCAGAAATTCCGATCAAAGCCTGGGCCGCTACATCGGCGACAGCAGATAAAAATGCGGCCACCAATAAAATCCAACCGCAAACCCGACCATTAATCATAGCAAGAGTTTATCAGGGTTCGTGTGCCGGACCTAGACCCCTATTACAGCTTTTATAACATGCGAAAACCACTCAAAATCGTTGCGGAAGAGTGATCGCTCGGTTAGGGTCCCGCGATTGCCTGCCTGGCCGAGAGTGTTGCCTGATGGTCGGGCCGTTACGGAGGGGTGGCCGAGTGGCTGAAGGCGCACGCTTGGAAAGCGTGTATAGGGTTTATAGCTCTATCGAGGGTTCGAATCCCTCTCCCTCCGCCAATTACCCATAATTTTCTGGGTTTTCTATCCCCACGTTGCCTTGGTTCACATAATGGCTTCCCAATAGGGCGCTTGCTGCAATCTCTGAAAAATTTCATTGAACCGAAAAACCGATATTACGATGATTGCTCGCCGAACAGACGCCTTAGAAGCAGAATTGAAGTTGCTAGGGCGGGACCAATCCC
>PBNV01000031.1 GCA_002723345.1 Rhodospirillaceae bacterium | reverse complement strand
TATCAAAATTAACCGGAAAGAAAGTTCTCGAAATCGGCTCTGGTGCGGGAGGGCACTCAGCATTGTTCGCCCGCCGCGGCGCAATTATGACCAGCATAGACCTGACAATTGAGCGAGTAAAATCAACCAGCATTAAATTCCAGTTGTTGGGCGATCTGGCAAAAGATTGTGTAGCGTTGCAGTGTGATGCGCAAAATTTGTCATTTTCAAATGATACTTTTGATCTAGTTTATTCCAATGGGGTGCTTCACCATACGTTGGACACCCAACAGGCGATCGATGAGGTGTATCGTGTCCTTAAGCCAGGTGGTCAGGCGATAATAATGTTATATTGCAAAAGTTCTTGGCACTACTGGTTAAACATGTTTTTACCCATCGGCATTCTGCAGGGCAAAGCACTCAGGCGTAATTGGTTGGGTCGCGCCACGGAATGGGGCGGAAAGCAAAAGCAGACTGTGATTAATCCGATAACCCAGTGTTATACTTCCAGCGAAATACAACAAATGTTCTCTGCGTATAAAGATTTGCGCTTAAGAAAAGCGGACTTTTTTTTCTATCTTATCCCCAAATTGGGGAAAATCTACCGAAAGTACCAAATAAAAAAATACGGCGTTCACTCGGGTGGCTATCTGGTCTACGGAGAACCCTGGCCCATCCAGTCTCCCCTGGAACTGAAACTTGGCCGTGTTATGGGTTTTTCATGGTGGATCAGCGTTTACAAAAAAGCTTAAACATCTGAATAATAGCGGTTAAATTAAGCCCCAATCGAGTATCTACGAACGCTTAACACGTCAATTTGGATGCTTTTTTTAAATAAAAAGATATTTACCTGAATAATTAGACCGAGATAGTCATTGATATTGGCTAAAATAAAATCGATATGCTGGGCCATTTACTCACCAGCTTTCTAAATAAAGCCAGACGTCTTTGCTCAAAAATTTTGGGCCTACGAAAAGAGATTGTATCTAACAATACAATAAATCGCACTGACACCGTCTTTCCACCCTATTTTTTTTCCATCCTCGTAAGTTCTACCCATATAACTAATTCCAACCTCGTAGATTACTGGCCTTGGGGATAAGCGGCTAATCTTTGCTGTAACCTCAGGTTCAAATCCAAACCTATTCTCTCTTAGGATGATACTTCTCAGAAGGCTGGCTCTAAAGACCTTATAACAGGTCTCCATATCGGTTAAATTTAAATCGGTCATCATATTCGAGAGTAGCGTGAGTAAATGGTTTCCCACACTGTGCCAAAAATATACAGCCCGTGTGCTTTCTCCACCTTTAAACCGCGATCCGTATACAACGTCTGCCTGACTATCAAAGAAAGGGGCTAATAGTCTCGGGTATTCTTTGGGGTCATATTCTAAATCGGCATCCTGAACCAAAATCAAATCACCCTTAGACTCTTGAATACCCGTCCTTATAGCCGCGCCTTTACCCATATTTTGCGGGTGAAAAAATATACGAACACAAGCATCCGCTTCAGCGATTCTTTTAGCTAATTTGAGCGAGCCGTCTGTGGAACCATCATCAATTATGATAATTTCTTTTTTTAGGCCACAGCTATCCGCGTTTTGTACTCTTGTCACAATGTCGGCAAGAGTTCTTTCCTCATTGTAGCAAGGAATGAGTATAGAGAGAATTTCTAGTGACATAAATTAATTACTGATATGAAATCGCCGACCCTGTGTTTAAATATAAAATTAGACCAAATAAAGTAAAATTAAACAGTAATGTGTTGAAATTTACGTCGCATCTTTTTGGCAAGTTCTATAAAAGATTGATTTTTACGATTTTCACGAAATTGACTATTCGTTGTTGTGTGAGAGCAACACATGGCAATGTAATTTCAGTACTTTTGTCCGCGAGAGAAATAGAACATTTCAGAAGGGTTTGTTGACTTGAAATATCGCGCCGAAATAGATGGCTTGCGGGCACTCGCTGTTATACCCGTGATATTATTCCACGCTGAATTTGAAATATTTAGTGGAGGCTTTGTAGGCGTTGATGTGTTCTTTGTGATAAGTGGGTACCTGATAACCACAATTATTATTGACGATTTAAAAAATCAACGTTTCAGCATATTTAACTTCTACGAAAGACGTGCTCGACGAATACTTCCAGCACTCTTCTTTGTGATGCTTGTTTGCATGCCATTTGCTTGGATGTGGATGCTGCCTAGTCAAATGAGAGACTTTTCACAAAGTCTTGTTGCAGTCAGCTTGTTTGCGTCAAATGTACTATTTTGGCGAGAAAGTGGATACTTTTCAGCTGCCGCCGAAACAAAACCATTGCTACATACATGGAGCCTGGCTGTAGAAGAGCAGTATTACGTTTTGTTCCCTATCTTCCTACTTCTCGCGTGGCGATTTGGTAAACACAAAGTGTTTTGGATGATTGTTCTTATGGCAACAATCAGTTTACTGTTGAGTGAATGGGGTTGGCGTAACGACGCTACAGCAAACTTTTACCTAGCACCAACACGTGCTTGGGAATTATTCGCGGGCTCTATAACCGCATTTATCGTGCAAAAGCACGGCGTACAAAAGCATAACCCATTAGCGCTACTCGGCTTGGCAGCAGTAGTATGTTCAATATTTTTATATGATGAAAGCACCCCATTTCCAAGCATCTATGCGTTAGCTCCAGTGCTGGGCGTTGTGTTGCTAATTCTTTACGCTGATAAGGAAACCTTTGCTGCAAGAATACTAGGTACAAGAGCATTAGTTGGCATTGGCTTGATAAGTTACTCTGCTTACCTTTGGCATCAGCCCTTGTTTGCATTTGCGAGAATTCGGGGTCCGAACCATCCTGGTGAATTACTAATGCTCAGCTTAAGTGTAATTTCTCTGATATTAGCGTTTTTTAGTTGGAAATTTATAGAAAATCCGTTCAGACAAAAAAATGGTTTCTCTCAAAAATATATTTTCGGGTTCTCTGGAATTGGCTTAGTAACCTTTCTTGCCGTTGGTTTCGCTGGGCATTTTGAAAAGTTCAAAAGTCGATACACCGTCGAGACATTTGCTGGTTGGCGTGACACAAATGAGTGTGCTGTCACGCACGCGGATGATTTTGAAAATTCAAAACAGCGTCTTCTAAACAGATGCCTTGGCGAAAAGAATAATTTTATTTTACTAGGAGATTCTCATGCAGAGGCTCTAAGTCTGTCTTTGCGACACACTATTGAGAGGCGTGACGGAAATTTCTTATCCTTGATAGTCAATGCTTGTCTGCCAGTCTTAGGAACGTCAAGAACTCCAATTCAGGAAGAATGCGTACGTAGCAAAAAAGATTATTGGCAATTCATAGAAAAAACAAATGCAACCGTCATCCTGTCATCACGTTGGCGGTTGTATTTAATCGGCTCGCGTTTTGACAACGGAGAGGGTGGGATTGAATTAGGAGCTAATGGCTTAAATACCGTAACTGGCAGTAATCGAGATATCTTTTCTCATACTGAAAATTTTATAAAAGGTGTTTCAAAAAAACGCAGAGTAATAATTATCAGTCAGATACCCGAGGCTGGTTGGAATGTACCAGTGCGAAAAGCGAAACTTCATAGTACTGCTGAAATTACTACATCTTATAATTCCTACGTCGATGCTAATGAGCGTGTTATCCAGTTGTTTGAAAGACTAGCATTAAAACCCAATATCAATGTTCTCAATGTAGAGAAGTTAGTTTGCAACACATTGGTAGAGGGGCGCTGCATGAACACAATTGATGGCTTTTCTCTCTACAGCGATGATGACCACCCCAGTCCGTTGTTAAGTAAATTAATCGCCAATCAACTCTCAACACTTTTACACGACGAGTGGGTGGAACAAAAAATACACCATGGAGTACCCCCCGAAAATTACGGCAAGAACGTGAAGACAAACTAACCCGCGTCGTAAGGAGAACGCTGGCCAAACCAGTCTTCCCTGAGAAAGAACCTTAACCGTATTGTGGGTTTTTCATGGTGAACCAGCGTCTACAAAAAATCTTTGACTTTATGATTACAGGGCTTCTACTAAATTCTACTTGGCTCTCTTCGAGCGTTTACCTCGCCAATAAAGAAACTTTGATGTAATAAAAGATAGTGACGTTACCGAATAAGACAGGAATGGTTATCGATGCTGACTGTCACAAAGTTGGTATACTCATCAGAATAACTACCGGCTTGCTGTGAAAGCATAGATATCTCTCTTCAAAAGAGTAGGCATATTCAAAAAATACATTATGAAAAGAAAATTATCCGTATCATGCGCATTTATTTGGGCTTTCTGTGTACTTTTTTTTTACTATACGAATAACCTAGATTACTATTTCGAAAAAATAATTACATTTAGTGATTTTTTATTGCGATAGTTGAGTTACCGCATGTCTTCCTTCATTTTTGTTTTATTATTAACAGTCATTTTATTTGGTTTAGGGTGGCAAGTTGTCGTCCGTTTAGACCCGGAAAAATTTCTGAACACTGGCGAGAGATTACTGTTATCCTTCGGCGTTGGCAGTTATGCGATTTATATTGGTGTCTCAAGTGTCGGGTATTTCAGATATGACGCCACATCAATGTGGTGTGTGGTTGCCGTCCTCTCAGTTTTAGCGGCTCCGGGTTGGCTAAAAATACCTTGGCTAAAAATCAGGAATAGTATTTCACTTGAGATCTCTGCTGCGCGTACTGATAAATGGAATTGCGTGCTCTGGTTGTCAATTTTATCAGTGTCTCTAACTTCACTTGTGCAGGGCCTTGCACCCCCTAACGACTATGACAGCCTTTTATACCATTTGTCGCAACCTCAGTATGAATTAGAGGCGGGCAGGCTCGGTATCCCTTGGGACAGGAATGTTGTCAACATGTTCATTCCCAAGCTAGCAGGCAATTTTACCCGTTTGAGCCTGGCATCGGTGGGGCCAGGCGCTGCTCAAGTGATGATGGGTACCTTTGGGTTAATTGCCGCAGCGGCCGCTGGCGCGATCGGGTACAGAATAAAAAAATCTAGAAAGGTTGTTCTTCTAACTTTACTCCTTTTTCTCTCTATTAGAGTGGTTATATGGCAAATGGCCACCGTAGAGGTTGATGTTGCGCTGGCCGCATACAGCACCCTATGCATCTTGTGCTATCTGGTTTGGCGGAAAAGTCAAAATGCCAAGTACTGCTTTATTTTAGGGCTCCTGTTGGGCGAATGTATACTGGTAAAACTGTACGGTTTTCCCGTGGCGGCGGCTTTAGGTGTAGTGATGCTCTTCGATTTGCTGAAACGTCGCATCCAATTTCTGCCCTCAGCTACCACAGCTGCAACAGCCGTTTTGGCAGCATCACCACATTTTATCTACACATATATTTTAACGGGAAACCCCCTATTTCCAGCTGCAAATCAGTTCTTTAACCCTGACAAGCCGACGTTTTTTAGCTACTCCGTCGTGTCTGGCTTAGCGGAAAAGCACTCATTTGGAACCGGTAGAGGACTATATGATTTATTAAGCGGCCCATGGCATATTTTTGTTTCGCCAATGCAATATTTCGATGGGATGATATTTGGATCACCGGCTATTTTAGTATTTTGCCCCTTAATAATATTATCAGCAAAATATACTAAATTACTGGCTCCATTACTTATATTTATATTATCTTATTATTTCTTTTGGTTTTATGTGGGTTCCCAGCAAGTGCGATTCCTGACCCCCGTATTTCCCGCGCTCTCACTAATAGCAACACTCGGTGCCGTGATCGTCTGGGAGCATGCAAAATCTAACTACGTCCATAAAAAGATTCTTATTGGCCTCTTTGCCACCCTCATTTTAAATCAGGCGCTCTTTGTCGTAATATACAGCCTGATAAGGATACCGCCTGCTGTTGGGTTGGTGAACGAAGCTAGTTATCATGAAAAAACTCCGACAATGGATGGGGCGTACTATAGAACCTGCACTTTCATCAGAACCAACCTACGCGATGATGGGGCCTATTACTCTGCTGTTCACCCTCACTCCTTTTATTGCCCGCAAAAACAAGTAACGTATATATACTTCTCTGATGAGGCACGCTGGTGGCTCGAGACAAATTCGCCTCCAAAAATGTCAATAGATGAATTTATAAGAAGGGCTGAGTCCAAAAATTTTCGCTATTTTTTCTTTAAACACTCTGTCCAAAACAGACGGAATAAAACAGCTCGCTCTATTAAGACAAGTTACGACACCTCCGGGTTAAGGTTTGGGCAATTCTTTGTTCCGGCAATGAATAAACTAGAACCTGTAATATCTGGGCCTTATACGTCTGTCTATGATGGGCCGTCTTTCATCTCCGAACTGAAAAAACTGCAAAACATCGAGTAAATAACTTATTTTTGAGCGCTACACATAATCAATATCACCCATTAGAGGCACCTCATGATTCACCCTGGAGAGTGCGGACCCGACTGAAATCGCAATGCGATAGCTCGGCCAGTTTATTCACCGTTAGTTCCTAACTTAAAAAAGCTAGCGAGACGCAACGCGAAATAGAGATTTTCAGGCTTTTTCACCGACAATCACATACTGAGCGCCAAGGGGACACCATGTAAGCCATCTCTCCAACGGTCGTAAAAACTTGGTAATATTTGGAAAGAAAATAATGAATTGTCGTTTTATGTTTACCAATCCAATTGTTTGAAAGATTGATACGATCTCAGGTGGCGGCAGCAAAATAGCGTTTTCATCAAAAGGGCATCGATCTACGACCCAACTCGTGACAGGATTCCAGGGATTATGCTCAAATACGACTAAAAGCCCGCCGGGTTTTAGTCGGTCTAGAGCCAGGTCCAAGGCCGATCTCCGCTCTTCTGGATTGATATGATGCATAACCCCCGTTAGCAGGACCGCATCATGATCGGAACCTAAGTCCTCGATATTTGATGTAAAAATTCCTTTTTCAGTTAAGGACGATGGAACACGGGCCAGACTATCACGTGAGATATCAAACCCGTTTATCTGCCAAGTAGGTGCAGTGGTCTGAATGGCGACTGACACACTTCCGATACCACACCCAAAATCTAGTACCTTATTAAAGACATTTTTGTCCATTATTTCGGTAAGTTTGACAGCTTTATAATCAGCGAAATAACTCGCCTCATCCCCCGAAAAAGCAATCGCTTGTTGCAGTGTTTCCAAATAACGATCAGAGTGACGATCAAATTCTGGCACGATTAACCCCCTAATAGAACCAATTATAAATCATCGTCCTGATTTAAACGCTTTTCTACGATCGAGAGTGGGCGCCTCTTTAGCTGCTGATAAATTCGACCCAAATATTCACCAATGATACCTAAAAACAAAGCATTGAGGGTAATTGATAGCAACAGGAGAACGATTGTTGTTGCAAACCCCTCGGGCCAATTAGAGTCAAAAAGAAACCGACTGATGACATAGAATACGATACCTAGGAGTGTGAGGAAGGCCGCGATTAATCCAGAAATCGAGGCCACCCTTAAAGGGACGATGGAGTGATAAAGTATCCCATCAAATGCCAGAGAAATCAGATCCAAAAAGGAAAACTTACTGTCCCCATGATCACGTCTGGCCCGATCATACGGGATACCAACCTGTTCAAAGCCGAAGGCTGATATCATACCCCGTATATAGGGATGACTATCATCCACCTGTTTCAACAGGTCAATAACCCGCCGGTCAATCAAACGAAAATCACCTGCGTTACGCGGCAGATAATCGTCGGCCAGTTTATCTATCACCCTGTAAAACAAGGACCTAAGCCAGCTGATGACGACGCCTTCCTGACGCGACCGACGGATGCCATAGACGACTTGATATCCCTCCCGCCATTTCGCAAGAAAGTCAGGGATTAATTCGGGTGGATCTTGCAGATCACAATCGATCTGAATTGCTGCATCGCCAGCTGCATTTCGGTACCCGGTAAGTATCGATGCCTGAAAGCCAAAATTTTTGGTAAAACGAATGACCTTAATTCTCTTATCTTTGGCAGCAAGGTCTTTGAGAATCATAAAAGTATCATCGGTGCTGTGATTATCAGTGAAAAGAAATTCAAATCGGTATTGATCAGAAATTTTTTCAACCACATTCACCAGGCGGTCATACAAATTGCGTATGTTTTCCTGTTCGTTAAAAACAGGAATAATGAGCGATATATGTGGTTTCGTCTCCATAAATATAAATTGACCTCAGCAATTTTACTCAACGTTAACAAGTACAATAATGATACTCAAAATCATGTTTTACGTCGCCCTACTGATCGTGTCCCAAGCGGAAATAATGATCTACCGTTTTCGTTATACCCTGATCCAAGACGGTCTTAGGCAACCAATGTGTCGCCAACCGGAATTTTCGACCGTCTCCAACAACCCATTTTGGCTCATCGGTGCGCGACGATAGGTCTCCAAACCGTAATAATGCTGTCGGGCGTTTCAGCGCTCTCGCAACTCTCTCAGCCACGTGCCTGACGCTAGCCGGATTTCCTGTACAGATATTATAAACGCCTCCTGGCGTCAGGCTATCACTGCGGGCTGCCTCTATAAATGCGGAAACTACATCATCAATAAAAATGAAATCGCGAACCTGATCCCCCATAGTCAACGGAACTTCCATATGACGGTATAAGTGATCAATAATGAATGGGATTAGGCGAAAAGGTGCTTCGCCGGGTCCGTATACATTAAACAGTCGCAAAGCGACAAAGGAAATTCCAAGTTGCCCCGCGGCGGTCAAACCCTCCCCCGTAGCCGCAGATTTTGCAGCGCCATACCTATGCTTCGTGGTCAACAGATGATCTTCGGCAATTGGCCGCCTATCAACGCTGATACTATATTCTGACCAGCTTCCTGCCTGAATGAATAGTTCAGGAGGATCATTAACGCATCCGTGAAGAAGATTAAGGGTCAGCCGACTATTACCATCTGATAAATTGGCCGCCGTGCGCTCGTCTGGTCTTACACCACCTCCAGCTAAATTTATAATGATATCCGGCCGAACTCCTGCCAAGGCCCGTTGGATTTCCGTCGAATCATTCTTGGCAGCCACAACAACTCGATTTCCCCGGATGGAAGACAATCGGCTTTTTTGGTTACGATCCGCAAATGCCAGACAATGGACCGTCTCATCCATATTAATTAAAGCGCGCACCAAGGCGCCACCAATAAAACCGGTTCCGCCAATAATTAAGAACTTTTTCTTTGCGATAGCACTACTTTCGATGATCCAATTATGAAAATTGCTCGATCTGACTGAGGACAAGTTCTCGCGCCTCGACACCCTCGAACAAAAACTTTTTATACCAATCGACAGTCATCTCAATTGATAATTCGATAGAGATTTCTGGCTCAAATCTGAGCCTCTCCTGGGCCTTCGAAATATCCAAATCAAGGTAGCTGGCTTCTGCCGGTGGGTTTATCCCCTGATCAACCACAATCAATCCTTCACCCCAACATTCTACAAATTTATCGGCTAAAGCCTTAACCGGCAAAGCACCACCTGGCTTGGGACCGAAGTTCCAACTATCAGCAAATTCCTTATCCCCGTCTAACAAGCGTGCACCTAGAGACAGGTAGCCAGAAAGAAGGTCAATAACATGCTGCCAGGGCCGGGTTGAAGACGGATTACGTATTTTTATTTGCTCACCGGCCATAATAGCTCTTACAATATCGGGAATTAGCCGGTCGTCAGACCAGTCTCCGCCACCTATCACATTGCCCGCACGAGCGGAAGCAATCAAGGGTTGGTCCAAACAAAAGGACTGGCGATAAGCGGCGGTCACAAGCTCAGCGCACCCTTTGCTGGCACTATAGGGATCTTTTCCCCCCATCGGATCAACCTCGGTAAATCGATGTTGAAGATCCTGATTGTCGTAGCATTTATCACTGGTAACAATCACCACGGCCTCAAGGGAGGAACTATGGCGCGCTGCCTCTAGAACATTAGCGGTACCAATGACATTAGTAGCGAATGTCTCCAATGGATTGGCATAGGATTGCCGAACAAGGGATTGTGCGGCGAGGTGATATACTATCTTTGGTTGGGTCTCTTCAAACACACGTAAAACTGAGTCGACATTGCGTATGTCGCCAAATTGAGAGTGAGATGTTTCGTCGATCTTAGTGGCGGTAAACAAATTGTGGGTTTCAACGGGGGCAGGCAACGAGAAACCGGAGACTTTTGCTCCAATTTTCTCCAACCACAAAGTCAGCCAAGCTCCTTTAAACCCCGTGTGTCCAGTGACCAGCACCGGAAGATTTTCATACGCCCGTAACTCCGACCTTTTCATAGCTTAATTACTTATTCCTTGATACCCAGGGCGCATTTTTATTTTGCCAGTCTGCTTCAAGTTCGCGTTTTTCCCGCAATGTATCCATCGGTTTCCAGTAGCCCCGGTGCTTAAATGCCATTAATTCACCTTGCTCCGCGAGTTTTACCAATGGTGCCGCTTCCAACTTGGTTTGGTCATCCTCGATAAAACTTAACACCTCTGGTTCAAAAACGAAAAATCCGCCATTGATCCAGCCCGCACTTGCGGGCGACTTTTCGGCGAAGCTGGTCACATGGTCATTATCTAGCTCCAGACATCCAAACCGGGCGGGAGGCCGAACCGCAGTAACCGTCGCCAACCTCCGGTGGTTTTTATGGAACTCGAGGAGTGAATTTAAATCGATGTCCCCCACACCGTCCCCATAGGTTACCATGAACCGACTGTCGGAAAGCTTATCCTTCAGTCTCAACAACCGCCCGCCAGTCATCGCTTTTAAACCAGTATCGACGCAATCTATGCGCCAATCAGGTGGATTGTCGGACTGAGGTAAAATATTCTGGAAGTAGTCCCGAATAATTTCTCCTTTATAACCACAAGCAATTATAAAGTCCTTATATCCCCAACTGGCATAAACACTCATGATATGCCAAATGATGGGCCGATCGCCTATTCTTACCATGGGCTTTGGCTTATCCTCCGTTTCTTCCGCAAACCGGGTTCCAAATCCTCCCGCCAGAATAACCGTCTTCATGTTCTTAATGTCTCATATTGGGGGTTAAATACCAAAGCCTCTAACTATACCCTTGATGCCATCCGTAATTGTTGGCCTGTGATAACGAAACATGACTTTTCGCGCTCCAGGGGGAATGGATACCGCCATTTGAATAAGGTTAGCTCTGGCTATTTGAAGTGACTTCCCATCAGCTTCGGCCCTCCAAAAAGGCAGCAACATTGTATTCAAAACCAATACACCGCCTTGCGGCGCCGACACGATAATTTCGTACCCGTCTCGAACTTGGCGAAAATCTCTCACGGATAGACTGGATTGTGGTAAGCCCAAGATAGAACTTTTAGAGGCACTAATGACCACTGGCATTAACACTGGGTCGAAGGACTTTTCGATCTTGTTAATCAAGGCAGTTTCATCCACCGAGTCTTTAACCGTAACAATTTTCTGCGAGGCGAATGCCTGTGGGTAAGGGTCTCTCATCCGATATACATAAACATCGTTGAAATCGAATAATCTCTCTAATCGCTGTTTTAGATACGATATTGGGTCTGTCCTCATTGCGTGTTTCGTTAGCGGAGGTGACATTGGAGCTGATACAGCTGTGAGAGCTGCTGATTTGATGGGTACGGGGCTAAGTATATAACCCACATTTGCAAGTCTCAGCATAGGCAAAGAGATTTGTTTCTCAAGATCGACCAACCGTCCATTAATCCATTTAGACCAATCTATGAAGGTCCGTAAATCGACAGAGCCATATGTTTTATTTTCCGCTTTACGTATCGCCTTTTGAAAAAAAGAAGGTCTCTCTTTTGGCGTCAACATCAAATATACGTCATAAGATTCAAGGCCATAGTTTCCATAAGCAAGGGCAGCCTCAGGACCCAAATCGCGAACACGCAGCGTTATAACCCGATGTGCCTCCTTTGGCCGCCAGCTGGCGTTCCGCAGATTGTCAATAGTGCTATACTGGCTCTGACCACCGTGATGAAGATAATTGGCAAAGTTATATCCCTTAAAATAAATAAACATCCCTAATGCGATCGCAAAGACGCCCATTTGCGGCAAGTGCCTAAAAACCACTGCTTTTTCTGTACCGATTGACTGCGCAAGGTGAGCGGCCCTCGCAATGATTGGTGCAGAGAGGGGTATAATCGCCAGAATAATATATTGATGTGAAAGTTTAGATACCTCCGCAAAACCGATAATCCGCCATGGAAACATCACAAAGAAATAGTAAGCGACAAAAACCCCAAAAAATCCAAGTGCCGCCCGTATTCTAAAATCCGACTTGAACAACCATAACACAATAAGCGCCCCCAGACCGATCCAGGTAGCCCTTACCTCCATTATTCTTGAAAAACCTGTAGTCAGTGTGTCAAAAAAATACGCCCATCCGTAGGTGACGTGCTCGAACACCCCACCTCGCCCCGTGTAAGGGGAAATCAGGTACATTGCATACATAACCTCCCCCCAATTAATTGCCTCTGCCAGTAGCAAAACCAGAGTAGCCACTATCACCCGCACGGTTATTCGCGCAAACATGAATGCGGCTAAACCAATTGCGATCATTGTCGGGATAAAAATGTGGGTTACGTCTAAGTAAAGCGCCGAAAGCGCTGAAACCCATAATACGTGGCGAAAATAGATCGCTTTGTTAGATCGCGATACGATGACATAAATCAGCAGCGGAATGAATGCCATGCCCGCACCGATGGTATAAGTCATATAAACGAGATTTTCGTTGGAGACAGTAAATAGCGCAGCAATAATTACCGCAGTCGTTTTATCAGCGCCACCCGACGCTCGGCACAATAAATATGTACCAACGAACCCAATAGCGACGACGGTCCCCTTGTGGAGCAATATGGCGATCCAGATCGGGAAGACGGAAAAAAAGAAAATCTCAGGAGAAAACAGCTGGAAGCCCGGGGAGAATGCGTTGAAAACATCGTGTCCCCCCCCAATCGCGTGCCCAAATTGACCGCCTAAGTGATGATTTATCAAGTATAGGTAGTATGGAACAAAATGATCGCCTTCGTCATTCATATGTATGTATGAATAAGGGCCGAGAAAATAATACTCGAACAAAACGAGCGCAGACCAAGCCGCGAAAAAAAACACCACGTTTTGAACTTGGAACGGCCGCCTGATCAGATACACGAACGAAATAAAGAATGCCGCTATGCCGATCCCATCGAGATACAACGAAAACGTCTCGAATAGACTCATATTTAAACCGCTGCTGGCCTATTTTGCCGAGTTGTCAGATAAAAACCTGCGAACTAATGCTATACAAAAGACCGGACGATTGATCCCATTGTATAGAAGCAAAAACGCATGAAGACGAGAATTTCTTTCGGCTGAAAATACCATTTTTTTGGTAATGTAAAGTGACCGCCTAAATTCACGCCATTCTTGAAAAGCTTTAAGATAATTCTCGGTCTAAGAGCGAAGAAAAAGTTGTACCGTAAGATTATTTTACGCAACCTTTTCTCCGAGATAGTGGACGGACAATAACTAAAGGGGTTCGGTTTTTTGAACGGGTGGCTTACAAGCGCACCAACTGTATTCATGTTTTTCCAGCGGTGCCCGGGGTTGAACCCAGGATCGTTTTTAACCCAATCATAAAGCGCTGTACCTGGATAAGGCGTGGCGTTGTTAAACCGCACAGTATCCATATCTAGACGCAACGCTAGATCAAAGGCGGCTTTACGATCCTCATCTGTTTCTGTGGGCCAACCGAAGATAAATGTACCCGCAACATCTAACCCTGCCTCATGCGACATTTTTATTGCTCTTTCGCAGTCTTCGACCGTCTCGCTTTTATTGATCATCTTCATAAGCCGGTCAGTAGCAACTTCAATTCCATAAGAGATTGTTCGGAAATTCGCCCTCTTCATGGCCGCAAGAATTTCTTCATTGACGCCGTCTGCTCTCGTTTGCGCATCAAATGAGCACTTTTTATGCAGGCCTGATTTTACAATGTCGTCACACAATGAGAGGATTCGCTTTTTTTTGATACTTAGATTGTCATCCGCGAACCAAATATGGTCTACGCCATATTTTTCGACCAGGGTTCGAATCTGGTTTATTACTTTTTCATTTTCTGAATAACTAACACGCACGCCTGTTATCGCCCGTTGACTACAAAACACGCAATCAAAAGGACAGCCGTAGGAACTGACGACCCAACCTAAATCATATTTGTGGAGAAATTCCTCAAAGAAATGGTAAGGAAAGTCAGGCATCTCATTCAATGATAGAAATTTAGTGCGGGGGGATGTTTTTATGATTTCGCCATCACGCCTAAATGCGATGCCCTCAACCTGATCAAAGTTCTTGTCGTCAGAACGGAATGTTTTAAGAACCTCCCACATTGTCTGCTCACCCTGACCAATAACAACAATGTCGGTGGGTGAATGATCTAATGGATCATCTGGTATCAAGGTAGGATGCACACCACCCATCACAATAAGCGATTCAGGATATTTCTTGCGAATTAACCTTGCCATATCCTCGGCCCGACTCTGTCCCGCAGTCACATTGGAAAAGCCAAAAACATACGGGGGAGGCGCCTTTTCCAGGCTCACCAAATAATCAATGCAATCCTCATCAAAAGGGCGAGAGTGAACCTCTTCATCATAAATAACGATGGGCTCTCCCTGTTCTTCCAAATACCCGGCTACGTATCCCAGTCCCATAGGCACGCTCACAGGAACATAGGGCTGAAAAATTCCTAAGGCTCGGGCGATCGGGCTCAAAAGTATCATGACTAACTTTCAAAAAATTAATTAATCCGGAAATTGTCACATTTGATCACTAGATTCAACTATCAAACAAAATATGCGTGTTATGAAAATGAATATAACTAGGTCAGTTTTATACCGTATCTGTAAAAACAAACTTAATCCCTGATATCCTCTACTCGGACAGTGTCCACTTTGCACGCCAAGACTCATCAGCGCAGTAGATCTTGTAGACTAGTTCCATGGTCTTAAGCGCATCTTCCGCCGAACCGTTGGTAACAGGAACGTCGTTTAAAATAGCATCGGTAAACTCTGTTATTTCATTCGCCCAGGAAGGATCATTTGTATAATTTCTTCTTTCATCCCTGGGGTTTCCGTGCTCTTGCTCAGCCGCCCAAGAAACGACCATGGTCTCATCACCATAGCTTTTTGATCCAGAGAGAATACCGCTCAAGGATATTGATCCCCGCTCCAGTGCTATTTCCAAGCTAAAGCGATGTCGCCACTGGGTCGCTGACGAATGCAAGATGGCCACCGTATCATTATCGGTTTTCATCAAAGCGTAGGCATTGTCCTCGACGTCATGCTGCCAAAAACTGTTCTGAATTATACTATGGACTTGCGTGAATTCCTCACCAGCGAATAAACGGAGCAAATCGACCATGTGAATACCCTGATCGAGTAGCACACCACCACCCGCTTTTGCCCTCTGGGTGCGCCAAGATGTTTGTCCGAATGTAATAAGTTTTGACTTCCCATAAATGCCTCGAAGATTAATGACGTTTCCCAACTCCCCCTTGGTTACTATCTCCAGCGCATCTGCCACCGACTCGTGGTATCTGTGATTAAAGCCGTACTTGAGTTTCAAGTCTTGATGATTTCGGGCGCACTCTACGACACGCCTCACATCATCTACGTCTCGTCCCGGCGGTTTCTCACAAAATATATGAAAACCTTTTTCCAGTCCGGCAATGGTAACTGCAGGATTAACGTCATTGGTGAGGCAAACGAACAAAATATCGAGATCGGTGCCTAGTAACTTTTCGTAGTTTGTGAAATAGGCCACTCCATCATCCATTTGACCATCTTCAGCGAAATTCTGATCGCACACAGCGACAGTTTTTAACGCTTCATGAGCGTCAATAAAAAATCTTCGCCGTTTGCCAACAACGCCGTAACCAGCAATACCAACCTTCAGGGTCATAATGATCAAATATTACCGAGATAATTTTTCGTAACGGGGTCCAGCGCAAGCAAAGTCTCCCCCCGCGTGCGGTCCTCTGGTGTGTCTACACCAATGGTTTCGAAGTCATGTAAAACAACATGAATGGGAAAACCATGCTCCAGAACCCTCAGCATGTCGACCGATTCGATAATTTCCAAAGGCGTCTGTGGCAACATTGAAAATTTTCGTAAGAACCCGCAGGTAAAAGCCATCAATCCCGTCTGCTGATATATTGGAATATTTCTACCCCCCGTCTCAGAGGGGATAGGCGCGCGCGAGAAATATAGAACACGTCCATCCGGAGCGGCGACAAGTTTAACGGTGTTAGGATTTTCATGATCGGAAGGATTAAGGCGCGATCCAAAATTGACAACTGCCGAACCTGTCAGCCGCTGTGTTTCAATGACCTTATCAATCATTTCAGGTGAAACTAGTAACTCATCTCCTTGAACCATGACGATCGTCTCATGGTCATCCGACTTGGGATAGAGCGTTTCCACCGCCTCCTGTACTCTGTCTGTGGCGCGGTCGTGCGTGTTGGCTGTCATCACTACGGTTCCGCCCCGCTCTTCTACGACATGCCTGATTTCCTCATCACATGTTGCAACAATGACATCCGAGAAATCTGCATACAGTTTGCATCTCTCAAAGACATGCACAATAAGCGCCATACCCAGAAGGGGAATGAGAGGTTTACCGGGGTATCGGCTTGAGGCCATTCGCGCAGGTATAACACATATTGGTTTTGACACGACTATTCTCCGATAAAATCTCTAACACCAGCGAGACCTGCGCGAAGGGCCAAAATATCGGTGCCGTAAGCAACGAAACTAAAACCATCGTCAAACCTATTGTGCAATTCATCGGCGACTGGTTCGACTTGATGAATACCCAGGGCTTTCCTGTTAGCCCGGCAAGCGGACCTAACCGTTTCAACAGCATTTATAAATGGCTGGGAGTTAAAATCTCCCGGACATCCAAGGCTAGTAGACAAATCATAGGGACCAAGAAACATGCCATCCACGCTGGGCAGTGCAGCAATATCAGACGCCGCGTGAATCCCCTCGGACGTTTCAACCATCGCCATTAATACAGGTTTAAAGCCCATCAAATATTCTTTAAATCTATCGCCAAATTGGTTACATCGTGAGATACCAACTCCCCGCTTCCCCTCTGGCGGGTAGAAACAGCTTTTAGAGAATTCCGCAAAGCTCTCGGCGCTCTCTACCGTCGATACGATAATGCCGTGAGCACCCAGATCCATGAGCCGGCGCGCCAGGTCTCCATCCAATGATGAAATCCTAACCATCGGGGCTGCACCGTAGCGTTCAGCAAGGGCGAACAGGGTTTCAGATTGAGATACATCGATTGCGCCATGCTCCATATCGATAACAAGAAAATGAAACCCCATTGAAACCATGGCCTCAGCAATTACGGGAGAACTTGACATCAGCCAAGCACCTACGCTGGGCTTGGACTGGGCTAACCGGTCTTTTAATCGATTTTGCTGGGGCATCATACTGTTAGACATTCTCGCCATACCTCCATGTTAATAGGAGAGAAAATACCGTCGCAAATTATCTTAGACGGTATAGCACGCCGCAGTACCCTCTCCAGATTATCCTCGGTAGCTGCAGGCAGACTCACCTCAGAGGGGAGTATGTTCAGGGCTATGAAGCCTCTGGGTTGGAAACGAATGGTCGGCAATCCGGCTAACGCCGATACCAGGCCTACGGTCGTTGCCGCATAAACCACCGCTGCCAGGTCATTAATTTCGAAAAATTGCAAGGTAGTTCTCTTCAAGCCGTCCTGCTCCGTAAATTCAAAAGGGGTCATTGGATGATCTTTAACAAGAAACTTATAGTTCTTGGGAATTAGTTTCACGGCGGCATCTATCATCTGCCGTGCGGTCTCGCCGTCAAAAGGGAGGGCCAGGTAAACATGGCCGTCTGGATCGGGGCGGCAATAGCGCACCTTAGGAATGCGAAATGCGCCGGCAATTTCTACCCGGTCTATTGGAACACCCCAGGCCACTAGCTGGTCAAATGTAGCTTGGCCATTGCTCAGAATATTATCCGGAAGGTCCTCCAGGCCATTCGGGTTTGACGCCGGACTGTAATTAAACATTTCAGACCCAACGACTGAATGTTGATATCCGATGGTCTTGATGGCGAGGTCACGAGCTTGGCGGACCAAATTCCTCTCCCAACCATGGTTCTCCCATGGCCAAGCAATGGCTATCGGGTTTGCCTGATTGAGCCAGCGAGACTGACAATCGACCTGCCACGCGATTGCAGCGGCCTGTGCGGTCGCACCTTCTTTTGAAACGGCGCGACGAACCAACCAACCATGTGATCCGGTCACATGTTGGCGGGACGGTCGCCACCGCACCCACGGTAACTTTAGGACGAATGAGAGAGCTCCCCAGGCATTCAGGCTTGTGGTACGTCCGCCCTTAGTTAATCGCCAAATACGGCCTATTGGTCCGTCCACATGAATCACGCGGATTAAATTATCGATATGGACCATTAAATCCCCGAAGTACCCATCAACGCCGTCCGAGCTGCTATATGGATTTGCATAAGCCAACAATGATGGCGTACCTGATACAACGAGGCGTCGTTGATGACGCAAAAGGATCAACTTAACCAAAGCTTCAGCTGAAAATTTGAGCCGAGCCAGCCATCCCCTTAGAGACAACCTAAAAACATTGACCCATAGTCTTGGCACTTGACCAGCTTCTACACCTTTGATTAAGGCTAAATGTCTGAACAACCATGGGTCATTGCAGATAACCAGAGTTACGTCATCACGAGCAGCACTCTGCCTCACAATTTCAGACCACGCTAACATCAGGCCAAAATCAGATGCATTCGGTGCACATGATGGCGTATGGGAGAAAATGGCGGTTGGCTCTCGCCCCATCTCCTTGCCTAATGCCCACCAAGTGGGAGCGATTTTTTGGAAAGCTGTCTCCAGCAACTCAGCCGCATCTGGAAGCTGTTTCATATGATATGGCAGTTTTTTATTGCCTGTAAGGTCTAAGACCCGGAGATTGTCAAACGTATCTTTGACTTTTCGACTTTGGCAAAGAATAACCGGCATAATGATAAGAAAAGCCGCCTTATCTCGGCCGCCGTGCAATAATCCACATATGAGAGGATAAGCAATTCTTGCTAAGAAAATCCTGAAATGCTGCCCTTGTCTCCTCACTTCCGTTCAATACCAGATCCCTAACAAAGTCGTCAGTCACTGCCTCTGGTTCTCGCAGCAGCACATTGCGAACAATATCCACATCCAACACCCCGGGGGTCAAAAAGGAGAGAAGTTCGAGATCTAAACGCCCAATAAGTCTCTCAACGCCGGCGCGACTTAAAAAGGTGATGTGGTGGGGCGGTGATACAGGATTTGAGTATTTCCCGAGCACCCTGATATCAAAACCGGTTCCGCAAAGCCCTGATATAATAATGATACCGCCTGGGCGGCAAAGGTCGCGCAACGATGAGATAAAAGCATCCACATCAGCAACGTGCTCAATAACCTCGAAACAGGTGACCAAATCACCGCTAGCGCGCCAGGCGGGATCCATCGCAGCAGCAGAGGCGTATCCTTCAAAAACTTGGCGGCCCAGATTTCGGTTGGTCCTACTTAGTATCGCGCTGGGTTCAACAACACGGAGATCCTTACCTGGGATCAATTTGTTAAATTCATCAAGGAACAATCCCGCGCCGGCGCCCACATCAATCGCAACCTTGAGACGCATATCGTAGGAGGCCAGTATCGCATTAACCTGGGACGCGCGCGGTTGAAATATCGCCTTCCGTCGCGCCTCCGAAACGGACGGAAAAAAAGTATCCGCCCAATAATTGGCAGACGGGCTATCCTGATAAAAAGCCTCAAAAACCTCATCGCTGGGTGTCCACTCCACGTAAAGGCTTTTGCAGTCACCACAATGGACGAGGGAGTATTCATTCTTCTTAAATGCCGGCTGAGGATTATTTGCATTACATCCAGGGCACGACCGGTGTTGGAGAGTGCCGGCCTGTTCCAGCAGTCGCCGGCCATCTTCTGCATTAAGTCGGAGATATTCTGCGAGAATATCAGGTGGACGAATATCCGCTTCTCGAAGTATCATATCGGATCATCCGAACTGACAGATGCCAATTCAATCATATTCTGAAAAAGTGGGTTCCTTTCTGCCAGATCTTCAAAGGTACCGTGATCGACTAATTTACCCTTATCCATGATGACTATTTTGTCGCAGTGTCGGACGGTACTCAGCCGATGTGCGATAATGATAAGCGTTTTATCTCCAGCTAAGTTATTGACAGCGGCAGCAATCTCTCTTTCCGTGGCACTGTCAAGAGACGATGTCGCCTCATCCATTACGAGCACTTCTGGATCATTATAAATAGCACGAGCTATACCGATACGTTGTCGCTGCCCACCCGAGAGACGGGCACCGCGTTCACCAAGAGTGGTTTCCGAGCCCGCGGGAAGTCCCCTTACAAAATCAGTGAGTTGCGACATTTCAAGTGCTTCTGCCAACCGTCGGGGATCGATTTGATGATCATCACGGGCAAGGGCAACGTTGCGACGTAAACTGTCATCGGTGAGATAAACCTCTTGTGGAATATAAGAAATTAGAGACCGCCAGCTTATCATGTTTTCTCTAATATTACGGCCATCAACATAGACGCCGCCGCCAACGGGCTCTAAAAGACCAAGAATGAGGTCTACCAGAGTGGTTTTACCGGATCCCGACCCACCAACTATTGCGACTGACTGTCCTCGCTCAATCGTCAGATTTATTTTGTCGATTACATTTTCATCGGTCTCCGGATATTTATAGTCAACGTCGATCAATTGAATGTTATGTTTCAGTGCCATCGGCGGGACTTCGGAACCGGGTTCGTCTATTTCTGCGATACTTGGCGTCTTTGTGATATCGTCGTAAAGCGTGTTTATGGCGGCCTCGTTATCGCGAAGGAGTGTGATCGCACTTACCAATTTACTCAAAGAGGGCATAAGTCGGAGAGCAACAATCGCAAAAAGCCCAATTTGAGGGATTGCCTCTGTTGCCGATTTCTCTGATTTCATTGTGAGAACGACCAGGAGCAATGCGACTGCACCCACTGCAACGGCCTCAATCAATAGCCTCGGAAGATGGGGAACAGTCGTAGATTTCGCTTGAAAAACCGCCTGGGCATTACTGGGCTTTGCGTAAGACGCACAGAAGTAATGTTCATTCCGGTAAAGTTTCGTCTCCTTTATCGATCCGAGGGCTTGATTTATCCATAGAAATATCTCGCTGTCATATCCAATTACATGACTACCCCATTCTCGGACACGGTGGCGAATAGCAAGATAAAATATAGCCAAGACACCACCCAAAAAGCCCCCAACGATGAGCGTTGCGATGGGATCAACCAATACCAAAACGATAACCATTCCGATAATTATCATCGTTTCCATAGCGATTTGGAGAATTGGTAATAAACCTTTAGCGAAAATTCGACTAGACAGAGTGGTAATATTTCGAATTAATTCCGCTGTATTGTGCTGAAGATGAAAAACATAGGGCTGATCTAAATAAAGTCGCAATAAGTCTTGAGAATAAAACGCTCTATGACGGGTAATAAATCTATTTTGCATGAAAATTATAACTGCAAGAAATATACTTTTGAATGCAAAGAAAATAAATAGAAAGAAACTAAAGATAAATATTAACTGCTGGGTATCGTGTATTTCAAATAAATTCACCAGAAACGCTATACCCGAATTTTTGAGAGCACTCTCTGGCGTCGCCAATAGTTGCAGCAAAGGAAGAAACATACTAACGCCGACCATTTCTAAAACAGCCGTGACGACCATCAGCGCAAATAGCATTATTAGACGGCTTTTTGTGCGGCGATTGATCAACGCGAATAGCTTATGGATTTGGCTTTTCACTGGTCTCCCTATAAGCCTTTGTTCTTTCTGTTTTGCGATAACTACAGTGCCGTCATAGACCGCTGTAAGCGATCACGGTTTAATAATTTTAGAAGCCTGCAGAACGGTTGCTTAGCATTCTTCAAACTGCATCAAGGTCTCGCTAACGCTTGTCATAGCAAGTTTGCCAGATATGCTTTCATTCTTATTGGATCAAAATTAGAATATTGTAGTTACTTCCTTGCTGTAATTTGAAGATAAGGTGAATTTTCGATAGGACAATTTGGAGGAGTTGAGACCAACTGCAGAAACAGCGTGTGAAAGATATCTACCCACTCTTTTTTTATGCGGCGCCTTCGGTCTAAATCTAATTCATTCGCCATTTGGATCAATAAATGAGAAATAGGTCGTAAACCAACATTCCAAATATCTATCAGGAACTCGTTGGGAAACATGGATTCAATAGCTACCTCACGAAAGCCGGCTTTCTTTGTAATATTTGCCCACTCTGAATACGATCGCGGACTTGGCATGGTCGCACGCCGGTTGCGGTCCAAGATATTAATCGCGCGATCGGATAATATGCCATCAAGACGATCAAGCGTTCCAAGAAAATTTGGTGTCATCACCTGCAGTATTATTTGCCCACCGGGCTGTAAAATACGATGTATATCCTTCATCGCATTTTCCATCTCATCAATCCAATAAATTGCATTACTAAATACTGTGGCGAGCGAGCTATCTCCAAACGGCAAAGGCAATTGATTATTGTCGTGATGAATTAGCTCGCCGTACACACCTAGATCGCGGGCTTTAGAGAGCAACTCTTCCTTCCAATCCGTGCCGAAATCGATCACCCTGTTCGGGGGAAATTTGATTTTAGGCTTGAGGGGGGGAGGGGGCTTCACGTCATAAATATCGACGAATTTATCGTGACTAAATTGGTTAGCGCTAGTCGCAAGGAAATGGTCAAAATTATCCTCAAATCTTCCACCAAAATGCAAAAACATCAACGAACCATCCCCACAACTAAGATCAAGAGATGGGGATCTAAAATCTATTTTTTCTAGGTAAATAGTCTTAAATAGCCTCATTATTGCCCTTTCTGGACGCAACCAATCCAGCATAAGCAACATACGCAATTTGTCGTCGATATTCTGGTGCATCAGGAGGAGGGCCCTCTCGTTTTATTATGATGTATATTCAAGAAATAATTACTTTTATGAACTTTGATGATCTTGCCGTTGTGCATAGTTGGGGAAATGTTCATTCTGACTCTCCCGCTCGCGTGGATAAAGTCGGACAAGTACTGTCCGTGATTAACCTGAGCTGGGACAACGTTAACTAGTTTACTACGGCCGGTCGTTTACTGTCAGTGACATAATCTCTCTCTTAACGCATGTTCTGACAGAATTTCGATCAGGGTCACCATTGGTCTCGATAGAATTACCCTGGAAGATTTAAAATCCCAAAGTCCAAGCTATAACAGCTTACCTTTTGAGATCTGATGCCGGTATGGGCTGGCATTATTTACCCTGGGGATGGACTCGCAGAATAACCAACGAAAACGGGGAATAAGCAAAATTATTACGAAAGCTACGTGACAAAGTTACGATCGCGCTCGTTATTACTGTATTTAAACCTGGGCTGAGGGGCCCAACTGAAATAGAAATGTTGCGCCCTATGGCATAAATGCCCATCAATCGCTAATAGCCGCTCTAGATATATTACGTTTAGATCGAGCGCCTTTCTTCCAAACGTTCGACTTTCCATCGAGTTTTGTTGCGTCAACTTTTCGGCCTTCGTTAACTTTTACTGAAATTTTTCTTCCATGGACCTCGATTTCCTCGCCAACGGTCTTTTTGGCGCCGTCAGAGCAAGTTTGGCATGGTTTAGAGTATTTCAACCGGGTACCCTCACGCATCGCAGCCCGGATCGCCCTAAATTTTTTTCCGTGCCATACTTCGTGGACACTTTGGATATTCAAATCTCCCATTACCATGCCTTCATTGTAATCGGATTTACAGAGAGCAACTGTACCATTCCAACCCACCGCGATACGTGTCCATGGCGTGTAACAAACGTAGTTTGGATCCAAGTCATAGTCATCTTGATCCAGGCTCGAACGCCACTGGTCAACAATGTAATTGACCCGATCAACAATGGGTTCCCAAAAGTCCAAAAACTCCTCAGGATCATTACGAATCGCTGAGAAAATGCTCTGCACTCTTATCAAAGGTCGCTTCAGTCCTAGCTCGTCTCGCCGGCGCCTCAAGTATTTTATTTTCTCGACAGTTTCCTCGAATATTGCCGGGTACCGAATTTTCTCATATGTCTCCTTCATACCATCGAATGAAACAGAAATAAAATTGGCGCCAGTGGTAAGGAGATCATCTAGCATCTTCTCGTCGTATCTCTCAAGATTAGTCAAGAAAGCAACGCTTTTCATGTTTTTGTCAAATTTTGCGTATCGAATCATTTCATGTAAATGAGGATTGAGCGAAGGCTCTCCTCGCCAAGATAATTTAATCGAGTAGACTTTATCGTGAACTTCATCCACGATTTTTTTAAATAAATCCATGTTCATATTGCCCATTTGGATACCCTTTTCGAACATCTTGCCCTGAGCACACATGGGACATTTCATCTGGCATGCAGCCGATGCCTCGACCTCTAGATGGCAAGGGTAATTTGGAGTAATGAAGTATTTAGGACAATTGTACCATTTCACCCTATCCCAAATATGAGCGAGAACTGGTCCATCATTTAGAAACCAATTCATCGTCCGCCATCTATCGGTAAGAGCAACGTAGGTGCTGGATTGAATGCTTGTTGCCGCCCGGCCTAAATTTTGAAAGTTGTTGGATTTAAGCATTATTTTGTTTCCATAGTCCAAGTGAATTTGCACCAGATACCGGAGTAAATTGTTCTAAACCTTCAAATTGAGTTGAACGCTCCGATAAATTTTAGGTTATCTCCTAGGTCACAATTATCAGTGGTTTTGCTCTCTCAGAAAGTCGGCAATTTTGTGCGCCATAAAAATACGGGCGCCATAAATTGACTCGTATGTGTTACCCCCAATATGAGGAGTAATGACCAGATTATCGTGCTGACCCGCATATTTAACGAGTGGATGGCCTGCAATATCATTCATCCACTCCCCATCAATGAGATCAAGGCCTGCCCCCGCTATTTGGCCATCCTTAAGGGCTATCAACAGCGCTTCCTCATCGATCAAACCACCACGACTAGAATTTATAAGAATGGCACTACGCTTCATTTTCTCTAATGCTAATGCATTTATTATGTGTTTGGTCTCTTTCCGGAGATGAACATGAATACTTAACACATCTGACTCTCGCAAAAGCTCGTCAAAATCCACCGACCTAACCCCAGGTACTTCGAAATCCAGTGGGTCATTTGCGATAACTTTCATCCCAAATCCTTGTGCAATACGTGTACTGATTTTCCCGAGCCTCCCCATGCCGAGGACACCAAATGTTTTTCCAGAAAGCTGAAATCCAGTAAATCGCTCGCGAGCCCAGTCCCCTCTCATAACCGCTTGACTAGCAGGGACAACTCCCCGGATTACATTCAATAGAAGTGCAAAGGCTAGCTCGGAAGTTGCTGTAAAACTGCGGATTAGATCCAGCTCTCTAGAAATATCAAAACAGTGTATATTGGCGGAATGTATAGCCTCAAGATCTAAGTGGTCCGTGCCTGTGCTCGGTGTTCCAATCACTTTGAGGTTAGATGCTCGCCTTACCATTTCGGTATCAAAAGGGACGGTAAGTGCAGCCATATAGGCATCGTAGTTCTGGATCAAACTCGACACTACCGATGAAACCCCTTCCACGACGTCAACGTCAGCAACCCCCTCAAAGGCCTCATAAACTTCAGGACATCCGCTGACATCACAGGCTATGAGTACCTTACTTAGGGCCATCATCTGTCACAGTTGATGGAGTGGCACCCACGGTCTTTAAGTAGTTTAGTCGTTCCTCCAAAAGCCATTTTGTATATGAATCTCTGTAGATAATGCTTCGTTCCATAGGCATGGCCACGTGTCCATAAGTCCTACCAAACAGATTCGGTCCTGAGACAATATCCCGCCAGATGGCTTTTATTGCGCCATTGTCAACAAACAAAGACTCCCTCTCTAAATACACCTGATTAAGCGCGGACTCATTCAACGGTTCTATGCCACGGTGGCCGTGACGGAAGTGGAGTTCCTGATCTTCATATATGCTCACAACGCTATCAACACCATATAAAACTAATGTGTCCACAGCCTCGTCAATATCAGACGGTAATTTCAGCGGGCAGTGGACGTTTAAAAGAACAATCGCATCAGGAAATATCTTTTCATCTTCCTCCAAATATTCAACCGCATCTGAAATTACTTCTAGCTGTTTAACATGCGACTGGGATAAAGACATTGGCCGCCGGTAAACGATCAGTGATTCATGAGAACGACAGTGATCCATGACCGCATCATCATCCGTCGCCACAAGCACTTCATCTAGTAGTTCACTGCCGAGTGCTGCGTCCAGGGTATAGTCGATCAATGGTCTACCCGCGATCGGTTCCAGGCAGATATTTGGCGTCTCTTTGTAGGTGTTTTTTGCTGGTATGACCCCCACAACTTTAATGCCCACTCCTTTATTTTCTTTTTTGCGAGCGCCTCGTTTAATTTTTTGTCGTGCGGTGAGAACTTTTGAATTGTCTTTGGTAAGGGAGCTTGCATGCTGGCGATAATAAAAAAGCGGTGTAGTGACGTTTGCAACCTCATATCGGTCTATTACGTTAAGCCACATCTCATGACCATCTTGAGCGTTATATTGAGTGCTATAGCCCCCAATTGCCTTCAAAACACGCTTTCTCACCATTGTACAAGCACCGTGGGCGGGCAAGTCTAAAACTTTTGCCTCCGTACCAATCTTTTTACGATTCTCGACTCCCAAATGGAAACCATTCGCATCAACATAGGTATAGTTGGGGTATACCAGGGCTTTATCCGTATTTTTTTCCAAAAATCCTGACATAGTCAGAAGCGCAGATTCGTCAAACCAATCGTCGGCATCGAGACGGATCAAGTACTCACCGTGCGCCTCACTAATGGCAAGATTGGCACAAAAGGGTAGCCCCCTCGGACGGTCGTTGAAAAATAACCTGACTCTGTCATGCTTTTCCACGGTCGCAGATTCAATTTTTTCACGCGAGTCATCTGTGGAACCGTCATCAATTATCAACAACTCCCAATCCGAAAAAATCTGATCGTACACACTTTGAATAGCTTGAACCACGTAGGCACCATAATTGTGGCAAGTAATGTATACGCTGACTTTAGGTCTCAAACTGATCCACCAACTTGGTCTCCCATTAACGAATGAATATCAGGCCTCTCGTCATATGCTTTGCAAGCATCGCTGACTGAAAAATTTGCATCAATGAAATAGCACTTATCGAAAATTACCCTGATCAGATCAAGATTTTCGGGATGGTTTACTGCAAAAGTTAGATCGGGCCGATGTAAATCGGCGAACTGCCCTGACGCCTCGATATAACCGATGTCAAATAATTCCGGATGCTGTGCAATAAAACTTGTGGCATGCTCTCGATTATCCGGATCCCTCGCCAAATCCTCACAACGGCGTAATGTATCAATTGAAAAAACCTGAGGTCTTATTCCAATGGGGAATCTGTTAAGTGTTGGATCAGCGTTGGGATACTCGTGGGTCACGGTTGCCACGTAGTCATTCTTTTTTTGCCAGAATTGTTCCAACGCTGCATCAATAAGATCGGAGTGGATTAACGGATTATCACCCAAAACCTCTAGAATAGTCTCTGCATCAAATGCCTCAGCTGCTGATCTCAGTCGGCCTAACACATCATCAGAAGACCCCCGAAAACATTGTATCCCGGCTTCGTCGCACCACGCTTGCAACTCGTCATCAATTTCTAGTTCCGTAGTCGCCACTACTATGTCACCGATATATGAAGACGCCCGCATTCGCTCCACGATGCGGCCAAGCATTGGTTTGCCCTGGACATCGGCTAAAGTCTTACCTGCAAACCGCGAAGAGCCCATACGGGCGGCGATCAAGCCGGTGGCTATGTCAGGACCATTCATTCTCTATTTCGACTTCATTGAAACGTCATTTGGAAAGATTGGCATACCTTTGGTAACAGGATTAACGAGACTTAACCCAAGAACTCGGTTTTTTTCAGTAGAAGCGAAGCCCTCTGCAGGCCGCGCATAAGATATTCTAGACTCAGTCAGTATGGTACCTGCACTAAGGTCGTCTGCCGCCACAATTCCCTTTCGAGCCGCCGTCAAATTTTCAACCTCGCTTTTCTGCCGGGTGTGCCCGGGTATTCCGAGACTCCTTTTTATCAACCAGGCATTCTCTATTAGCACACGAAGATCATCTGTCTCCATCGAGAGAGCATGGTCACGAAAATCACGTCCTGTTTTTTGATCAGTAAAATGAACTTCTAGAATAGGAGCTCCCATCGCAACCGCAGCGTAGCAGGCAGTCGGTCCGATAACGTGATTTGAATAGCCGACCGTCAATCCATAGCGGTTTTTAAGGACGGAAATATTACTCACATTGGCATCATCATTGGGTGTTGGATAGGCAACAACGCAATGCAACAGCGCCAATCTATTAGGTAGGTCTCTATCCCCAATTTCCTCACGGCACCATTGAACGGCCTGATCCACCTCTTTAAAGGTTCCCAGTCCCACCGAAATTATTATGGGAAGTCCAGTTTTTGCGGCAGTCCTAATAACAGGCTCAAATGTTAAATCCCCACTGGCAATCTTAATAGCGCTACCGATTTCTGCTATAATTGGCACCCAATCTTCTGACAGGGGGGTCGAAAAGAAATGAACACCTAATTCACGGGCACGCTTTGACAGCGAACGATGCGCCGCCTCATCCAGAGCAAACCGCCTGACCCTCTCCTGACGATCTGGATCTATAGCGCCGACATATTTTTCAGGCGTATAACTCTGGAACTTAACTGCATCGGCGCCAGCCCCCGCCGCAAGCTCTAACAACTCAAGTGCCTTTTCTTTGCTTCCCTCGTGATTAACTCCAATTTCTGCAATCACGACTAAATCTTTGTCCAAGTTCTTTCCGAAGAGCTCCATAGAATTATCCCGAAAAATTAGTTTTGACGTTCTTCAATATCCAAAATAACACCCTTTCACACATTTCATTTTAACCGGGTATCTAAATATGGGAACGGCATCCCATCAAATCCCACCATAATTCGTTTAAGATGAAATGGATCACTTCCAGCAGGGTTTAATCCAACGATCGCAGACGGCGAGCACACCACTCCAACTCTCTTCAAATAGTCTATAACCTTTTGATCGTAATGTGCCGCCTGACCCTCGGGATACGAAAAATGGTGAATTGAATGCTGCAAATTATAAGATAACAAATCTAACGAAAGCTGGATTGTCGCATACATGTCCTTTTCAGGCTGGTTCCTCAATACATCATGATACAGCGTGTGAGCACCAATGGTAAAAAGAGGATCGCGGTCAAGTTCTATAAGTTCCTGCCATGAAATCTTTTGATAATTCTCTGAATAATTTACACCTGGCTCAATTTCTGTACTTGCCACTACCTCGCGAACTATTCGAGACTTTTCTATGCTTGAGCAAAGTTTGCAGAAGCTTTTTATTTTCTCAAGCGCAGTTAGCTTTTCCTCATAAGTACCAACCTTGAACGATGTCTCTCCGCCTAACTTTAATTTGATCTTTTTTTTCTTAGTCGAGTTTATACAGCATTCAAGCTCATCTACCCAGAACATCAGGTCTGTATTGATAACGCCTGCACAGACGTAGAAGACGGCTGGTACTTGATACTCTCTCAGAACGGGTGCCGCGATTTCAAAGTTATTTTTAAATCCATCATCAAAGGTGATCGCGACAGAGTGCGGCGGAAATTTTTGGCCTGTCCGACAGTGATATACAACCTGTTCTATCGTGAGTGGGTTGCAATTTTCTTTCACAAATCGAATCTGCCGCCGGAACTCCACCTCCGAGATGTGCTTCCGGGAGACATTTTCAATCCCTATAGATGAAGAGGAAGTAACACCATGGTATAAAAGGATTACAAGCTCATCCAAACACCTATTATGGAAACCAGCTAAAGAGGATAAATATTTGTTCTCTTCCATTATCTACTAAGATTTTTGCAGTATTGATCAAATCGCCGGGCAACAATTTCTTTCAAATCTTTTGGCATAAAAGAATAGTATCTGCCATTTTTCTCTTGTTTTGCGCTCGTCAACGTTCCAGATAGGTATTTCCTCAAAGCAACAATGACCAGTTCCGTCGCTATAATGGTGGTATAATACCGAAGCTGATAACACCTCATCCCCTGTTTTAGTGCCAGGTACTCCTGGCATACAATTTCTCCAGTATCCAATTCATCATCAATTTTATGAATGGTCACGCCAAGCGTTCCGTAATCCTTGTGATAAATAGCCCACAAATCAGAGTCCAACCCGCGATAATATTGGGCAATACCACGGTGAACATTAATAAGACCGCCCGGAAACAGCTGGATAGTCTCAGGCGAGAGCCGTCTGGCGCCGAATACGACACCAAACGCGGGGGAGACCGATTTTATTTTTTCATGGGAGTCATTGGCATTAACATTTTCAGTCTCCTGCATTAAAAATCGTTCCAAATCTGAACGCTCTTCTTTAAAAAAATTCTCGTGTTCAAATTTGTCTTCTTGGGCACCGTAAACAGGCCCAGTCGCGAACGGTGGCTCAATTGAGGTTGACTCCATCAGACAATCACGTACCGGGAGGCCAGCTCCCAACATTTTATTCAAAAAATACCGGTGATGGTTAGTATCAGTGGTAAGGACAAGAATGCTGCCTTCAACTGTCATTCTATCAATCTATTCTGCGCCGTTCAGAATCAGCATTAGCCATTCTTTACCAAACAATAGGGATTTTCCGCCAAAGCATGGCGAGTAAACTCGAATACGTCTTTGGCACAACTGGACTCAAAAATTAGAGGTCCGTGAGCTACAGATTTGGTTAGTCCCTCTTGTCGTAATTTTTCGCCGAATGCGGCGAAGTTATTTTGGACGGCTTCGCCTTTTCGGCGAACAAACATTGTCCACTCCTCAGCTTGCGGGGCGCTTTCAGTAGTGATTTGCCCTCGGAAAGTTTTTTCATACCGATATGGTACTCCTACAACTTCCTCTATGTAGTGAAAAAATGTCACGGGCTCCCAATCGACTGAAATAAGAACAATTTTCCCATTCTTGTTGAAAATATGATCCATTGGCGAGCCAGGTCCAAAACTGCTTCGTGGGTGAGACGCAACGAAAGTATCTCTGGAGGCTCCGAGCACTATAAATCTATGATAGGGGTGAGAGGTTATTGAAACACCCGACCGTCGAAGGGCACGATCTCCGAGCAATCCCGTTTCTGAAGGACTCGCGTTCCGATCCATTTTACCTTGCTCGGTAAACGCACTCGTGAATGCAGGGATAAATACTGTGCCTTTTTTACCTACCCGCCGCTCCAAAGCATCCAAAACGATATCCACAGCTCCTGGAAGTTGGAGCAGTCCACCCAAGAAAGCGTGCACGACAATGCTCTCACCGGCCTCAACACCGATAGATCCAAGCCCACGATCCAACAAATGGCGTAAATCTGAATTAGTTCCGTCAAACGGTCGCAGCATCGCCTCTTCAGTCTGGTGCTCAGCTTGACTGAGATAAGCATCAATTGCTCCCAAAGATGTCAGTTTAAGTGCGCTCATATTTCCAACTGGAACACCGGTTGCATTTTCAATGGCGAGAATAATGTTGATCTGCGCCATGGAGTCCCAATTTGGGAAATTATTCAGCTTAGCACTCTCTTCTAGATCGACAGGGTCACAATCCAGCACATTGGCTAATAAATTCCTCGTTGAATCGTGAGCACCCGCGAAATCGAGATCAACCGTTGTTTTACTGTGGTTAGACATATTGGTCTCATAGCTCGGCAAAAGATTTTCCGAGACATGCTGCAAAAATCTTGCCGCATAAAGTCCGTTTATAAATCTATGATCGTACGAAAGCGTAAGCCCCAAAACCTTACGATTTAGTTGGTCACCATTTTCAGATCGCCGATATTTGTCCTGGACGGCGCCGACGCCTAATATACCAGCGTGACCCGGAAAAATTATCGGCACCTGGTTAATGATAGCCGGCTGTTCCAGCACCGAGATGGCAAATGTCCCTCCAGAAACATCCCTTGTCGTATTATTTCCTGACAAAATTTCTCTCGCAATCCGCTGCCTCTCTGCCCCAATTTCCGACGGCAATAATTTTTCCGCATCAAAAACAGTGATTAAGTAAAGCTCACCTAAAAGATCCGAGGTCACCGAAACATCAATTTCCTCAAACTCCTCAATAAAACCAGAGATGAAACTGGCGTTTAGTTTGGGAAATTCTTGAAGCGCACGTGCAACAACGTGGACCAATATATCCGTTAGTGTGAATGCTGGAGAAAATGAGGGATCATCATTTTTCCACAAAGCCAGCAAATCTGTAATGTCAGCCTCAGCCGTCATGTGCGTTGTTGCCGTGTCCATCTGAGAGGTCAAAACGGCATGCATTGCGGCTTCTGCCACAGGGCCCAATTTGTAAGACCGCCTAGAGCGAGCGCATTGTCTCTCCCCCTCCTCTCCAGCTTCCGAGTTCGAGAGCGCAGCAAGGCTGCGAACCTTCGCCTCGGTAACTATTCCTTGGGCATCAATTGCATTTATATCGACCCCCAGTTGATCCGCTAACCGCCTAGCTTTATCAGTGATCTGTTTTTTTTGTGTCTGTGGGGTTTCTCCAATTTCAGAAACATCGATGCTCTCGAACTCCATCTCAGATTCCGCAATCACCGCGAGCGTATCACCAACACCCAGGAGGCTGCCGGTCGATTGGACTATTTGGATAAATCCGCTACTTGGTGCTTCAATGTCTTCCGCAGCCTTTGCCGTTTCCACAGTTACAAGGAGATCTCCTCCAACCACGCGAGATTTGTCTGCTACGTGCCACTCAACCACCTTGGCCTTTCTATCATTTACATTGATCTGAGGCAGTATCAATTTTACTATAGCCACGGTTACAGCCTCTGAATTACCGCTTGAATTATGTCATCAGATTGGGGGAGAATTTCGTCCTCCAATGTTCTCGCCGCTGCTATACTTTGTTCACTCGCACCAACTCTCCCGAACTTTCTCTGATACAAGAGATTTACCTCAGCAAGCAGGGCCGCTATTTCAGCCCCAAATCCAAAGGGCGCCGCACTTTCCTCCACTGTGACAATTGGACCGTTGGGCGTCATTAGCTCTATCAAAGGTGTATGATCAAGGGGATAAAGGATACTCGGGGCAACAATTCTGCAACTTATTTCATTTTTGATTAAAAGATTTCTAGCCGCCTCAATGGCAACTGGTAGCATACCGCCGTAACATAATATCGTCGCATCTTCGTCTTCAAACTCCGTCATACTCAGAGCCAAAGTAGGAGAATTAGCTCCTCCACGGTACCGCACAAAAAAATCCTCTACCATATCTTCTCCCGTCCGTTCGACGGATTGGGAATACAGGACCTTGTTTTCAATAAAAAGGGTGGGTGTCATCTGTTTGCTGGAGTCTGCTAGCATTTCAGCAATTGGGTGAAGGTGGGTAGGTGCCAAAACCCTTAATCCTGATGCACCAAAAAAATGCTTATCAAGCGTTTGAGAGTGACTAGGGCCATATCCGCGCCGCCCTCCCATTGGGGTCCGTATTATTACAGGTACGGCAACTTGGTTATCGTACATATCCCGATAGTGTGCCAGATGATTGACAATCTGATCCATTGCCAAGCAGAGAAAATCGCCAAACATAATTTCGACAATTGGGATAAAGCCCTGAATTGCCAGACCGCCTGCGACACCTACCATGCCCGCTTCACTAATTGGCATCGGAAACACTTGTCCGCCATATCTAGTAGACAGGCCAGAGGTTACTTTGAATGCCCCGCCGTATGGATCAAGTATGTCCTCACCAAGCAGGATTGCGTTTTTGTTGCCCGCTAGAAGTTGATGCAAACCCTGATTGATTTGATCAACAAATGACTGCCCCTCCAAATTATTAAGTATAGCTGCTGTGTCAGCATCGATTGGAACTGTGGCTTCTGCGTCTCTGCTTGCAACTGGAGACGCTGGCGGCGACGAGAGAGCGTAATTGTATGCTTCTTTTACTTTTGATTGCGCCATATCTAGTGCTTTGTTTATTTCCAGATTTGAAAACATAGACTGTGTTTTAACCACTGGATCAAGATCCCGCCCACGTGCCAATTCAAGTTCAGTCCGGGTGTCATCCCCTTTGCTGTGGGGTCCCAGTCTGATTGAATTGAGGACCAGGGCGTGAGGCCCGCGCCCATCCCTTGTTTTGGCGACTTTGTCTACTGCGGCTTCATAAACATCGTCAACGAGAGGATGATCAAGAGTTAGACAGGGTATAGAGAAAGCTTCGAACCGAGCTTCAAATGACCCAGAGGTCGTTAAATGTGAGGGCGTTGTCTGAGCAATGCCATTATTTTCAACGACGACCAAGAGCGGCGCCTGATGAACAGCAGCGATATTGAGAGCCTCATAAACAACTCCTTCGCCAAACGTTCCGTCGCCGACAAATACTGTTACAATATTCTTTGAGCCACTTTTATCTCTTCCGATCGCTAAACCCGTCGCAAGTGGAACGATCCCGCCTTGGATCCCGTTCGCATAAAAGCGCCCGGGAACCGCCAGATGTTGACTGCCGCCTTTGCCACCGCATACCCCCGTCTGTTTACCCATGATTTCAGCCATCAACCCCTTGAAGTCACCGACGTGAGCGAGAAAGTGCCCATGACTCCGATGATTGCTAACTATGATATCGTTATGCTCAAGGGCCATAGCGACGCCAACGGCATTTGGCTCTTGGCCCAGACATGTGTGTGTCGTGCCAGTTAATTCGCCACCTGAAAAACTCTCTAGTAAGCAGTTTTCAAAAGCTCGAACGGCTATCATTTTTTCGTAGGCTTCGAGGATGGAAAACTCGCTAGCCACATTCTGTCTCCGACAGACCTGGCCGCCCCTCGACTAGGCCTTTTTCCACCATAGATCCGAGAACTAACAACACCATTTCATATTCGAGACCGCAAATTTCTGCGAGATCAAATGCCGACCGATCCCCCTCTAAGTGATAAGTAAGCTCCCGAACGCCCCTTTTGATCTGAGGGTCGGATTGCCAATCAAAGTCTAGTCCGACTCCGCTCAAGAACAATGGGCCACGGAATGTGCTGCGAGGATAAAAATTGGTGTCTGCTATTCTGAAAAAGTCATCATATAATCGGCTTACCTCGGCTAGTTTTTCGGGAATCATCACTGAGGGATTATCATCAGATGTGTGATACCTGTCCCAACCCCCATCTGGCCAACGATTTAGAGCGATAGTTGGGATATCTACCCCGGGCGCATTTGTGACTTTTTCGTCATTTGTAATTACAGTCGAGCAATAAGCGCCTTCCAAAAAATTCCCTTTCTGACTCCTATTCAAGACATACCGTGCTATTCGATCCCACTCATGATTATCTTCTCGCGACCGTTGCAACCTTATCGGAGAGTCGTGTCCCACAAACTCTGTAAATATTCCACAACGAAAACGAGGTATTAGATCCTCATTAGCGGCCAAATAAGCGACTGAACCAATTACCTCGGGTAAAAATAATATTTTTAGACCCAGGTCTCGAGTGGTTACCGCCGCAAGTCGTTGCGCAAAGTCTACGGCTACGGCGACACCGCTGATTGAGTCGTTAACCTGCATGGGATGGCATATGGCGCAGACGATCAGCAAATAATCTCCAGTCTTCCCCTCAAGCGTGAACTCGCCCACACCGAGATTGCCCGCCACAAATTCCGTGTCCATCACGACCCTGTAATCACAGTCTCTAGGGAGTTTTTCATAGGTTGAATGGGGCATACAAAACCCCCAATCCCGTTCATAGTATTTGAAAACCCAGGGAATTGCGTCGGGACGTTTCGGGTTTGAGTAGAGGTGCTTATCCAAATCTTTAAAGCTTAAATTTCCAGAAAAAGGCGGGCTATAAGAGACCACGTGGAGAGGATTATCAGCAAAATCTACAATACGCTTATACTCGCCCTCGATTTTCGCTTCCATATACGCTTCATTCACAACAAATTTTTCTGGTATCACCCAAGTCCAGGCCTTTTCCCCTGATGGATAGTGGTTTTTATGATATTCACCTTCCGCTGGTAAATACTCCCCAATGATATCCAACGTTGTTTCCATATCGTCAGAGACCAATGTCCGATGAAGGGGCCACAGCCTCTCAACCAAATCCATCATCATTTTACCATCTGGGTCGGACAATGATTTTCGATCGCTGATCATAGGAAAAAATCTGCTTCTAAGCTCTCTAGAGGGGCATCAAATGTTGTAATAATCGCGGTACCAACTCACAAAGTTGGCAACGCCCTCCTCAACTGAGGTTTTCGGTGCGAATTCGATAGCCTCAACGAGGGACTGAATATCTGCTGACGTTGTCTGAACATCACCTGGCTGCATTGGTAACATATTTTTTTTTGCCTTAATACCAAGCTCGTCTTCCAATAATTCGACATACCTCAACAAGCTTACAACTGTCTCATTCCCAATATTATGCAGTTTGAACGGTGCACTGCCGCTCAAAGATGGAATATCCTGGAGCCCATTATGAGTTATAGCTTTATCAGGAACACGGTCTATTAATCGTATTAAACTCCTGACAATATCTGAAATATAGGTAAATGACCTGCTCATTTGCCCCCGATTAAAAAGTTCAATTGGTCTTCCTTCAAGTATTGACTTTGTAAAAAGGAACAGTGCCATATCAGGGCGCCCCCAAGGCCCATAAACGGTAAAAAACCGCAAACCCGTGCACGGTAGGCCATATAAATGACTATATACATGGGCCATTAATTCGTTAGACCTCTTGGTAGCCGCATATAAACTTATGGGATGGTTCACTGAATCATCTGCTGAAAATGGTAGTTGAGTATTGTTGCCGTAAACAGAACTGGATGAGGAATATATGAGATGACGGCAGCCTGTAACCTTGCATCCCTCAAGTATATTCAGGAAACCCGTAATGTTTGTATCAATGTAAGCATGTGGGTTTTCGAGGCTATACCGCACGCCCGCTTGAGCAGCGAGATTAATTACCACTTCAGGCCTGTTCTCCTGAAACACCCTCTCAATACTTGCTCTGTCCTCGATATTCATTCGGGCATCAATAAAGTTTGAGTTATCTTTTATACGGAGTAGACGGTCCTCTTTTAACTGGACATCATAATAAGGGCTGAGGTTATCAATGCCGATTACTTCGTGGCCTAACTCCAGTAGTTGGAGGCAGGTCTCGTTACCAATAAATCCAGCACTTCCTGTGACAAGTATTTTCACGTCTATTCTATTACTAGAGATCGAAAAGGTTAATCTAAGCGCGTTGAAAAAAAATTTGAATGTAACGGTCAGACTGGGCTTTCTTCGCAATCACCAACCCAAAGCGGCGTCACTGCGGGCCCAATCCTATGTCAGAGCGAACAACGTTGAAAATATCCGGACCGTCAATCGAAATGAGATCTTTATATAGTTCAAAGTCATAGGCTTCCTCTCCTAACTCAATAGCCTCAATCCTTCTTATGATGGTTTCACCATCTGGAACCGTCAAATTGTAAAAATTCCGATAGTATTGATGCTCCAGTGTTGGATCCATATCGAGATTAAACGTCTTAACTTTGAACTGAAGCGCCTCAGCCACCAACGTGGAAAAACAAATTCCATACGAGATGTTGAGCAAAAGTTCGTATGGATCAGGATGAGTATACGCGATAACGTTCAATGGCGCATCACTCATCTTTTCTCGAAACCGCTCTATATCTTGACGATTGCGCCCACTCTTCATTTTGATGTAAAATTTTCTGTCAGAAAAATGGTTTGCGACCTTAAAGGCCTCCTCCATAGTTTGGTCAAATGTTTTAAGAACAATAGGGAAAAAACCAATGTCTCGTGGGCGATTAACTTCCAATCGCGACCTATGCTTGGGAGTCATTCTGAATGTGCCAACAGGCTTGACGTGAACATTTGAAGCCCAAGTGAGTTTATAAAAATGCTCGTAGAGGTGTCGCCCATAAGCATAGTAGATATCAAAGTCTACCTCCCGCCACTGACTTGCATACGTGTTCAACGGAAGCCCATGATTAATCCCTAAACTTTTACCTCCGATTGCTCGCAGTTCTTGGTTACGAATAATGTGATCAATTGAATAGTCATCACGTCCAAAAAAAAATTTCGTCGTAAAATCACAAAAGAAAGCCGCGAACCTCTGACGCTTTATTGCACTCGCAGCAAATCGCCAGAATAATTGTGGATCGTGGTGTCCAACCACTCGCCATATCCACAAAAGATTTGTGACGGTTGCCAGAAGTAGCAGCATAAATCTAGTTATGCCAATCTTGCAGTCTCCCAATAAACAAGAGAAAAACGGGCCATTAGTGTGTCTTAAAGCCCGTGCCAATTGGGGATTGCGATCCAGGATCAGTAACTCGCTAGGATCATCAACAATTGATTTATAGAATTCGGCATCTGCGTGGCCTACCCTATCAGCAATTAGCCTGTATTTTTTTGGTTTCGGTGGAAATAGCCTGATGCGAAAAAACAACCAAATGAAACCGGCGGACAGCAATAAAAGCAGGCCTATAAAATTTATGGTTCTGCAAGCCTTGATGGTCGACCTGCAGGATTGAGGCGCGTTTTTACCGTGGGACAGAAAATAGATATTGTCCAGAATTTTAGGTACGCCGTAAACAGTCCACGACCCTGCATCACGGGTGGCCTCTATCCAATTTATAAATAGCAACAGATCTTTGATTTTTTCGGAGTAGTCAGTTATGGCCTTTCGCATTTCGTATGAGTATTTTTCAAGACGCTCACATTTTTGGGCCGGCAGAAGGCTATCCTGCAAACGATTGAGTATTGGCTCGAGCAACCCGTGTGTATAGTTTTTTTCGAGCGGAAAGTTAGGTGGCCACGGATAATCATCAAAAATATCTGCCAACGATTTTGAAAGTCCAAGACTAACCAGTATTTTTCTGAAACACTCTAGGACCCTTGACATAGGCGGAAACAGAGGATCACAAAATAGGATTACCGGTGAAGACCCTGTCATACTGGTCCAAATTAGCCGGACAACAGTTACCTCCGATAGAATAAAAAATTTTAGTTTTTTTTGCTGGCCGGCGCCCATATTTCTATTTTTTGTTACGATTCAGGTTCCATGTTTTTTTTGAAAACGCAGAGAATAGCAGTTGGTTTATCGAAGAGACTATGCGGGGATTAGGGAGACAGGTTTGTGGTGATATTTTTTTAAATTACTCAAAAACTGACAAGATTAGCTCAAAAAAACAGTCGCGCCTTTTACAATGACTTTGATGACAAATTATAAAAATATGGCTTTGATTTCTGCGTTGCGGCTTTTAGCCATTATAAAACTATTTTCATAATTAATACCTAGCCAAACCAAGCTTTAGGCTTTTAATGCCAATAATCTGTATGGTCTCTCCAGAAAATTTCATAGTGATGCTAGTTAACAGCGTTTCAACCATATTCCCGGATAGTTTATTTCTCGAATCACCGAAAATGCCTCCGCCGCAACCAGACCTGCGGTTGTCCCACGAACAGTCGCGAGAGCTTGCACGGCTTCCCTCGACCTTGGGTGCGGAAAGGGTCTCATTTCAGAGTTATAACACTCTAGGCAACTTATTTTTTTGTCCAATTGCGAGGTAATATCGACGAATTTATTTGGAGCGAACTGACCACTATCCCCTCTCAATGACCATTCAGTGCTCGACAAAACCTCAAAACCGTAAATCGCCGCGATCCTGACATCTGGCAATGGGCGACATGCAGTTAATACAGCCTCGTGGGTTCGACGATGGTCAATGTTTAAATCTCCTCTGTGATGGGTATAAACAATTGAGGGTTTTATATCCTTGAATATTGCCTCTACAGATTGGACGATATCTAGAAGATCCACGCCGTCCAATCGATTATCGGGAAAACCAAGAAATTTTGGGGGTTCGGCTCCTAATGTCCCTGCCGCCTCGGTTGCAGCATGTTGAATATTCGGTTGATCAATTTCCTTGTCGAATTCGTTTAATGCATTCATGCGGGCGGCGTTTCCGCCCTCTGCAACAAAGACAATATGGACGATGTCTCCGCACTCTACATGACGGGCTATCGTACCACCACAACCCAACGCCTCGTCGTCCGGATGCGCTGCAACCACAAGAACAGTCTGCGATTGTGGATTGTCGGTCCTATCTAAGTCCATAATTTTTCATCTTTTCAACGAATACGTAACTTCGCGTCGCGATCGTGCCGTTTATATCAAAATGTCCAGAATAGGAGATTGGGCGGATATCAAAATCATACACGAAACCGCCAGCTTCCTCTAAAATTAATTGCGCCGGCGCAACATCCCAGTCTCTAACAATAACGTTTTTAACAAAAAGATCAGCTGTTCCGTCCGCAATGCGACAGATTTTCAGGGAAATACCACCGCATTCAACATATTTCTCACATTTTAATTCTTTAAATAATTTCTCGGAAATACCGCGCGGACTAGGATAATTATCAATCAGTATCGGTGGGGCCAACTCCCCCGACAACGATAGACGAACTCCGTTTAAAAACGCGCCGTTGCCACTCTCGGCCAGAAAAGTTTGACTGAACTCTGGTGCTCGAACGGCTGCCAACTTTGGCTGTCCCAACTCAATGAAAGCTATTTGAGTGACATAACCCGGAAAGCCTCCGCTGAAACTTGCGGTCCCGTCAATCGGATCTATTAGAAAATATCGATCTGGTCTTTTTTTCGTCTGGGAATAGCTATCTTCCTCACTAATTATTGGAATATCAGGTGCAAGGTTTCTTAAATATTTAACCAAAAGCTGATGGGCTTGCGCATCGGCCGTGGTCTTGAGCTGGTTTCCCTCCCAAGTACCATCGGAAGCACTGGTGTTGCGCCAGGAAAGAATACTTTCTCCGACCAGGTCAACGATCTCCGACATTTGCTCAAGCAGCTTTTAACCCTCCAAGGTACTGGAGTTCTCGTTGTCTAAGTAGAACCTCATACGGCGTTGGCGCCTCGCCACACACATGTCTTGACCAATCAGAGATTTTCGAGGGATTAATGCCCATGTTCTGAAACAAGTTACTCCCAGTTGGGCGTAGCGAAGTTTCCCGCCATAATGGCTCGCTGACCAAATATTCGGGCAATCCATTCGACAACTGCCTCTTCGACAAGCTCACATAGTGAGGCTCCAACTTGGCAACGTCGGCAATTTCATCAATTATGCTTTTAACTGTTACTCCGGAATCGGGCAATAATTCCCAGATAAGGCGAGAACTGACCTCTGAGGTAGTAATCCACATGCTGATAACTCGGGCAGCGTCCTTACTCCAAACAATTTGAGCACGGTTCGAACCACCATCTACAAGTATTAAGCTCGATTGATCAGCCATACGATGGCGATAGAATTGCAATCGACGGGTGTGATCCCCCTGACCCCAAATAATGGGTGACCGCAGCGTTGTTGCGGGCTTACCTGATAAGCGCAGTCTTTCCACCGCCTCCTCGGCGCGCAATTTATGCTGAAGATACCTGTAAGTTGCGTCCAGCATGTTATCTGGTTTCGCACTACCTAATTCTCGGACTGATTGATCTGCTTCTACACCCAGCGCAAGACGATTTACCCATGTGGAAGAAATCAGGACATAATCACCTGGGTCCAGGAGCCCAAATACTCTCTCAGGACCAGTTTGGGCATCGGATGTCAGATCTACAGTCAGGTCGAAACGATGACCCCGAAGCATCTTCAAACATTCTGCCCGCTCACCCGCCACCATAAGCGCCCCTTTTGGACAATTTTGTGGATTTCTGGATGAGACTGTTACCTGATGCCCAGTTGATAGCAGTTGAATGACAACTTCACGCCCGAAAAAACGAGTGCCCCCAAGGACTAATATTTTTTTATTTTTCAAGCTCAATATCTTTCAGACAAAGCGGGTCATCCGCTAAAACTGATCTCGACAATCGACGACCAACAATTTGATCAAGCATATTTGGCGGAAGCCCGCCACCTGGCCTAGCCAAGTAAATATCACTCACTTCCAACTTGTGTCCACGCTCCAAGTCTCTGCGGATTATCAGGCTTTTTAAATAGGCCTCTCGATTTTGTAGCTCACGCTGCGACAAAGGAAGAAATTCTGTTTGCTGACTAAAATTGGCGACCCCGCTTGTATCGCCAACCGGGACTTGGTCCAATAAGTCGATATACCGACCAAAATCATCCATTTCGAGCGCAAATGGATGATCGGGGCCCGGCTGTTTACGATCTAACGTTACATGTTTTTCAAAAAAAAGTGCGCCCAGTTTCCTTGCCTCTACGACCGAGCTTATATCATCTGTATGGTCGGAAAATCCTACGGGAACATCGTATCTACGACATAAATATTCGATATTGGACAAACGTAATTCATCGGAGTTAGGAGGATAGATTGCGACGCAGTGAAATATCGCTAGACCCGGCCGATGATCGGACAATATATCAACTGCCGCGTCAATATCAGCCAGCTCAGCCATACCAAAGGAGATAAGTATTGGCGTTGAAACGTTATTCACCAAACTTCTCAAAAAAGGCAAATTGGTATGATCCATTGACGCTATTTTAATAAAATCCAATTCTTGAGACTGCGCCCATTCAAGACCATTCTGTCCATGTATGGTAGCCGCGCAATCAAGGTTTACGTCGTGACATAAATTCAGAAGTTCTGGGAACCACTCCTTGGGGGTCATTAGATGGCGGGCAAACACATCCTGTGCCGAGAGTTCACCATACAGACTTTCGAGCCCATAATCTCTTGCGCTAATTTTCGCACTTACAATTTCGTCCGGTTCATATATCTGGAACTTGGCACACTGACCGCCGCTTGCGGCAATTTGCCGTACCAATGTACGCGCAATTTTTATATTTCGATTATGATTTGTGCCGATCTCCGCTATCGTATAGGCGGGCAATCCTTGCCCTATCACAGGACGGTCGCGAATTACGATGTTAACATCTTCTGACAAAGTCATATTTCAGATAGTTTTATGATTTTTATCGATTCTGGAATATCAATATCGTTGGTCAAATAATTGATAATTTTGGAATAATGGTGTTCTGGACAAATGATAAGGTTATCTACTGGATCACTTTTCAAATCTCTAGGGCTTTGAATCGGCGGTAAAGTGTTGAGCCAGCATTTGCCATGCTTGGATGTATCGCCATCGTAGAACCTCACATTCTCTATGGATGGCATTAATAATGCTAGAGAAACCCCGCCACCATAAAACCCTATAGACTCGTCTCGTTGATATATTCGTTCCAAAGATGAGCTCAGATGATTGACCTCACTTTTAATCGCATATGAGAACTCCGTTAGCTTGCGTGTCTCTGTCTCTAACACCGTTTCTGTTTCACCAGGCCAAGACAAAGGTTTTGATGCGTCACGATATCCCCAGAAAAAGAATTCATTGCCAGCTGTTGTCAAATGGGAGTCAACCGACGAAAAACCCTGGCATGATAGCAAGCGAGTACTATTCCTCGGCGTAAAATAGTTTATGTGTTCATGACACAGTTCATCCAGGCGCTTACTCGTGTAACTTGAGTCCATGTTGGGCACACAGTGGAAAAACAAACCACCTTCGTTCAATATATCTCGACAGGATTTAAATAGTTCCTCCAAGTCGACAACATGTTCTAAACACCCATAAGAAAAGATACAGTCAAACTTAGCGTCAAATTGAGAAGCTTTAAGGGGCGGTTCAACGACCTGAAAATCATACTTTTCAGATGCTGTCTTGCCCTGCGGCCCAACCTCGCAACCAGACACTAAAGCGCCTAGTTGCTTGACAGCATTAAGTAAAAGGCCGTTACCGCATCCAATTTCCAAAAATGATTTTGCTTTAAAATCATCACCATAAATAGATTTTAATTTTTCTAGCATTTCGATCATTCGGTAGTTCGCCAAATCACTCTCCCCGAGAGGAGTCGATAACATGCTACTAGCACCATAAGCCTTATCTAGGGCATCCATAATTTGGGGTGTTAAGTTAAGCCTTGGAACTGCTAGCTTAGGATCGATTAATAATGCGAAAGGTAGTTTCGATGGCAATTCGGTCGCAGTGTTTGGATCTACAACACCAACAAAAAAAGGAAAGTTCTCCAAATTCAATATTATCTGCTGAGATTGAGTGCCTGATGTCATCCGTTTTCCGTTGAAAAATGGTTTTGCCACGTCCGTTTTAATGTAACTCCATTGGCAAAAGGGAGAATGTCTGAGGGCGGTTCAAGATCATGAAGAAAAATAGCGACAGGATTTATCCCTGATGCAACGCCAAGGCAAAATGTCGTCGATATTCTTGGGTTAATCTCAAAGGGCATTACCTCACCGGCCGGCGTAAACATCAATTGGATATTGTAACATCCGCGCGCTGGGATGGCCCGATGGATCTTGCGGCACATGTCAATTACTGAGGGCTCAAAATTGGTTTTTGCCCTGATAGTTACACCCCGTTTTACATCCACCTGCACAGGGACCACTGCATGCAAATTAGCACTCGCATCAGCAGCCATCATGACGGTATATTCTTGGCCTACCAGCAAATCTTGAACTACGATATCCCGGGCGCTTATGTCTGAAAGACGAATGTAAGCAATAAGGTCCTGCTCGCTATTCAGAACCATGGCACCACGCGACCCGCGGCCCCGACGGGGTTTTACAAAGCAGGGGAAAGAAATTTTACCGGATTCGGCCGCGGATAGGGTCTTGGGGGCCCCAACGCCTTTTTCCTCCAATTTCTGGGCGGTTTTTAGTTTATCCAACATAACATCGACAAAATCTGGTTCGGGTACCAGTATCTTGAGACCGGCAACGCGATTTTCCAATAGCCCCATTTGGGACAACTCCTCATCAACACCGGGTACTAGAATATCAATATTTAAATCACTACAGAGGGAAGCGATTTCGGGCAAGAATGATATATCTTCAGCAAAAGGGATTTTATGACGACACCTTTGAGGGAAAAGGGGGGATATGGCCTCGGGGTCAGCATCCGCGAAGTGGAGTTCATATTTGTCGTTCCATAAATGGAAGATGCCCGCATTGCCGGCACCACCCCCACCCGTAAATAAAATTTTCATATGTTTAGAACGGCTCTATTGTTTTGGGAATGAGGTTCTGTATTGATCATTTTCAGGTAAATACCCAAGGCTTTTAAATAGAGCATCCGAGGCTTTGTTATCGGGAGAGATTTCAGCATGGAAAATACTATTTGGTGCCATTTGGCGCGCACAGAGCAAAGCGGCTTTTCCAATGCCGAGGCGCTTCTTATCGTGTGAGACAAGTAATGACACTTCAAAGTGAATTTTTTCGGATGAGTCTGCAAGATCTAGCCTAACCAATCCTGCTGGTTTCTGATTGTATAAAATAATGCTAAATATACATCCAGGGTCATTTAGCTTTTCCGAAAGCCAAGAGACATGTTTCTGCCAAGTCGGTATTTCGGGGTTCCTAAAATACTGTCGCATACCAGGACTGCTTTGCCACTCATACATTATGTCGGCATCCTTGATACCAGCGGGTCGCAGGCAAACATTGTTAACATTTGGGGTAACGATTGACGTGATTGCCTGGGCAACGCGTCCTGCCCCAAGCCCATCACAAAGTAAACCTGCTCTCACGGACATATTGATCCGTTTTTTAGGCTCCTTGATTAGCGATTTTGCTGCTGACAAAAGCGCCCCTCTCGTATCGCTGGATTGCCCCTCGATCACCGTTGCCGCTCCGTGATTACGTAGTTCGATAGCCAAGTGTTGTTGATTCTCGGCAGTTATAACAGCAATGCTTGGCAGACCTATACAGCACCGTTCCCAAGCCGTAAGTCCGGCTGCGCCGACCGCTATGTCCGCCTTCATCATAAGGCCCACCATATCGGCATGATCAACATGAATTTTTACATCATTAGATAGCTCGCATCCTAATGACTGGAGGCTTTTTAAATTTGGCGCACGTGATCCAATGGAAACATCTATTGTGATGGAAGAACTTATTTCAGATATTACCTGCAAGGCCACTGATGAAAAATTTTGCAGATCTGTTGATCCGAAGCTAACGAAGATATTTTTTACCTGATCAGCTTGGTTAAATTTTTTTAAAGCCTCATATTTTAATGAAAAGAATTGCTGTCGCAGCATTGCGTAATCAGGGCCAGCTAAAACAATCGCTTCTGACGGTATCAGCGAACGATACACCTCCTCTGCTCGCAGTTGGTTTTGATCAAGCAAAACATCGCACTCATGACGTCTATCCGAGAGGTCGTCTATTACTGCAATACCTCCCGCCCACGTCCGGCAGGCTGCCTCGAACCTAGCATCACGCTGGTAGTGATCCACAACTAATAGGGCGCAGGGTTGCTCGATAGATTTCTGGATGAAGCCTGGCTCCTCTTCTTCATCACACTCAACTAAAAGGACAGAATGATCTGTGTCTTGTATGGCCGGAAACACGGTTAGTGTCTTCGGACCGACGGCAAATAGACATAACCAGTCCCCAGATGCGAGCGCATCCGCAAGAGCCAAACAGCGAATGATGTGCCCATTCCCCAATTCCACTGAAGCATCCGTCCGCAAAATGGCTAATTTTTTCTTTGACACCTGCTCTTTATTCTTTTCTCAACAATGCACCCTAAAACTATTCTGCGACCGCCGATCCAGCATTGACCGAAGGCGGCCTAGAAGACTCATTAGCCATAAATTCGCTTATTAATTGTACAGAATTCTCAGGTTGGATACCTATGAATCTTGGTGCAAATTCGGTAGAAAACTTTTCTGGAAAACAGGCTATCTCACTTGACCCATCAAATGCATCAATAATGAGATCAAATAGGGCCTCAGGATTTTGGGCAATCGGCCTGTAAATATCTCCTGCATTTGGCAACCCAACGAAATAATCATGATCCCCCATCGGCTCATAAAATATGGTGGGCCATCCTGCATAAAGAGCCTGGTAGACACACGTGGTTGTGTTCGCGACAAAAACATCATGTTGAACCAAAGACTCATGAAACTCTTGCGTCATGTCTATTACGATCTGCCCCGCCAAACCTGATTCTTGAATGACGAAGTCAACATATTCAGGATCTTCAGCATGGTGAGGGCGATAGCTAATTTTCTTACCGATCGCGATAAGGCGACCCGCCACCAACATGAGATCGCGCATGTAACGGTCACAATAGTGAAATCTGCCACAATTGTTCGCGTATCCAGGGGTATAATTTGAAAAAAGCACTCTGTTGCGCGGGGGAGTCACTCTTTTCCCTCTAACACCGTTCATTACAACAGTCGCTGGGTTCCCAATAACTGGCCGAGGTGGTTTGCTATGATTGGGAAGGTCTGACCCGTAAATATGCCGATGGTCATACCCGTGGCAAATATAAGTCACGCTTTTTTGATTGATGAAGCTTCTACGAAATCCTTGAGCGAAAATATTCATACCGTGATCAAGATAGATGACTTTCACGCCTATCTCACGCCCGAAGCCCATGGTTGTATACATCGCGGGCGTATCACCATTTATTTCTACAACGCCCCCTTTGAACTTTTTTAAAAGTTTAATCCCTTGCGCCATCTTTATTAATTCACTGGGAAGCTGGCGACTGAGAAAAACTCCAATACCCTCCAACAAGAACGGTCCGTAATTAAAGCCGTTAAAGGCAAACACCTCTTTGTTTGCAACATGACTATTCTGACCTTTAAAGCGACGTTTTAGGTGATGATAGGCCGATCGAAGCGCCCGACTAGGCCATGCAAACAAGTGATCATAGCGAAGCGGTATGACACCCGGAATATCGCGCCTGTCCCCGTAAACTTGGATGTCGTCGTGCAGTGCTAGAAACTCGGCAACCAATTTGATACCGTGGTTAAGGTAAATATATACCTTTCGACTGCGGTCTCGGCTCAAATGGCATTTTATGCGACCTATAAGGAATGAAGGTCTTAATCCGCCAAGAAATGCTCGCAACATCGACACATAGATATTGCTGGACCCCGTGCGTTGATCTGATCGATGAAACCGGGGTAAAGGAGCCTTAACGTCAAGATCGCTGTATGTTAATCCGTGGCTTTCGGAAATATATTTAACTAATCTACGTCTCGGCGTAATCTCTGTCCGGTTAATTTGATTAGCAAAATATGACTCGCCGTCACGGATATCACTCCAAACTTTTGCGCCAGGCTCCAAATTCTCAATGACATCCAAAGCCCTCCGGCAAATTTCCCCGAGAGTCAGTATAAGCGCCGGTTTCTGATACAACGTTAAACGACCCGAGATGTATTCGCCCATTGAGAACTCACTTACTCTGCTAAAGTCAAAACCGTCATCTAGGAACCAGTTTTTAAGGTAATTATCTATGAATCGATCCAGATCTCGAATGATTTCACATGTCAGTAAGTCGCGCCCCCAGCAAACATTAACACCTTTTTCTGTGAAATTACGTCCCGCGGAACCATCAAAATCCTGTGCCTCACGGAAATAAACAATCCAATCACCATGGATCGGCGGCGATGGCACTCGACCAAGGTCGTGTAGCCTAATACGTTCGACAAAATAAATATTCATTGAGAAATGAGGAGTGATTACACCTGACTTAGCAGACTATCGGGTGACCCTATGTGGTCCCACCCATTTGCCATTATCAGAGAGCAAGGTAGCCAATCGCTTTTTATCATCATCACCATAGAATTGACTAAGGACAGTGCTCTTTTTTACCATGGCATTTAGAAGTGCTAGGGTAGCTATTTCATCTACATGCAGCGCATCTAGAGTGTGGCGGTCATAAATACCTAAGGCACCAAGATTGTGATAATCGTAAAATTCCGTTCCGGTTTCCTCAGCTGCACGCTCCACGGTCTTCCTGAGGTTATCAAAATAATTCCGTTGTTTTGGCAAATCTTGAATGGTTTGAAAAAGGGCGGACGCCATTGGTGGAAAGAACAATATTATTTTTATGTTGTTTGACCGTGTAAAATTTATAATTTTTTTTAAGAGGGCCACTTGTTGCCTGGAAACCATACCAACATGCTTCATTCGTCCGCGAAACATTTTTGTTTCATTTACATAATACCTAAAATTGGCGTTGTATCCCATGCCCATGATATTCGTTTTCGAGGGGTTCGCTAATAATATACTCCCGTACTGATAACTCCCGTCGGGACGAAATCCACGTGACTTCGAAAACGCATTATATCCGACAGGTTTCCTACCACCGAGACTATCGGCATCACGATTGTTCTTTTCTACAATCAGCGTACGAAGCACTTTGATGTCTAGCATCGCATTGATAGTATTTGAAATGAGAGATCGCGTATTAAATTTCTGCGACAGGGGAGAGGGTCGCTTCTCATCAAACGCGGGATCAAACCACCAAGGATCGATACCCAACAGGATTAATCTTGGTCGGTGAATAGGAACTAAACTGGTAACGTAACGATAAGCATCACCAAAACTGGACGCTGCCAAGGAAGCATTGTAAATTTTTAGTGTTCCAGGTGCCAAATAGTCCCTGAATTGAGTGACCCGAGACGATCCTAGAACAATAATTTCCGGTTTCACGTAAATAGATCGCGCCAACTTATACGTTGCATGCTGCTGCCCGAAGGCAGGGCCCCAAAGCAATGGCTCGTTCGTTTTAATTACTTTATCGGAAAAAACGTACTTCTCGTTAATCGCGGTTATAAAAAGAAGAAAGAGGCTTCCTCCAGCCACCACCGTGATCACCGCAGACGCGAGCAATCGAAGAATAAATGGGTTAAAACTATGTTTTTTTTTAAACATCGTTAAAATTGGAAATAAAGAAATGTAACATTAGCCTGCGTCCACATCACCAACATCGCAACAGTACCCAAAACACCTAAGCCCAACGGGATGTATTTCGATTGCGCAAACTTCAGCTTTTCTGGCTCATTTAAGAGAGACATTGAAGAGGGTGTAAAAAACACCACAATCATTGCTAGGATCGTTGCTATAATTTGCTGAATACCACCGAAGTGAACAACATTTCCTGCCCGCACAGACATCAGGTCGGTAAGGGTACCAAATAATGCCAATACTGAGTAATAACTCCACGGGACAACTATTCCTTTGGCACCAAACATAACAGCATAAAAATTAAGCATGCTAGAAAAATTCTCTGCCCTGAACGCAACCCACGTCAGAACGATACAAAAAAAAGTTATTGGCACCCCGATCCAGGCCGGCGTTCGCCAGGGGCACAAACGCCTGATTCCATGATTAATTACTAGTAATAAGCCATGTGTCAGCCCCCAAAACACAAAGGTTAAATTGGCACCATGCCATAATCCGCCAAGCGCCATTGTGATTAGTAAATTCAAATATCGTCGTGCCGAGCCTCGGCGATTACCACCGAGAGCAATGTAGACATAATTTTTCAGAAAGCTCGAGAGTGTAATATGCCACCGTCGCCAGAAATCAATTATCGACCGTGCCTTATAAGGTGATAGAAAATTTAGTGGCAACTGAATTCCAAACATTAATCCCATCCCAATCGCCATATCAGAATATCCAGAAAAATCGAAATATATCTGCATGGTATAGGCTGTTGCACCACCCCAAGCATCTAAGAATGTCAGATTATCCATGCTTGATAAGGCGAAGGCCTGATCCGAATAATTTCCAAAAGTGTCTGCCACCAATATCTTCTTTATCAAACCCATTATGAGTAGGGAAATTCCGGGGATGAAAAAATGCGAGACATAAATAGGGCTCTGGACTCTCCCAACCAGGTGATCCAGTTGTGGCATAATCTGATTGTGGCTTACGATTGGCCCCGCAATGAGTTGTGGAAAGAATGTGACAAAGAATGCATAGTCCCGCAACGAATAGCGCGGTCCGCCCTGACTCGAATAACGGTCCACTAAATAGGCTATTTGCTGGAACGTATAAAATGATATGCCAATTGGCAGAGTTGTGTTGACGACAATTCCAAAAAAGTCACTGCTATGAGTAGCTTGTAACAGATCTGAAAAAAATCCTAAATATTTGAAAAATCCTAATAGGCTTAAGTTAAATAAGATGCCAACGCACAAGATAATTTTTTGTTGAAACCTGTTTTTAATTACATATAAAAAATTTCCAAATAAGTAATTAAATCCTAATGATGCGACGATGACCCAAAGATGGGACGGTCGCCAATATCCGTAAAAAAATAGCGAACATATTACAACAAAGCTGATGGCTTGGGTGCGACGGTCAGCTCGCAATAATAAAAATACACCAAGATAGGTGATCGGCAAAAAAACAAAAAGGAACGGAAAAGAATTAAATAGCATAGGCTGTAAACCTAAGAATTTCTTGGTTCTTTTGTTATTCGCCCTTAATACAATAGGCTGTCGGCGTGATTGCACTCGGCAGTTGTTTTAATTTTGGAGGGCGTTTGAGCGATTTAAAAAACTCGTCTACCGCATCGCTCTCTCCCCAATTTTCAATCGCATATTCGTCAAAAACGATTATGCCACCGGGAACGATACGTGGCCAGGCGGCCTCCAAGGTACGTAATGTCGCTTCGTAAACATCTAAATCGCAATGTAACAAACAAATTCGAAATCCAGGGTTTTCAGCTAAATATCTCGGAAAAGTCTCAACAATATCACCACGTACAATTCTCACTCGCCCGCTTAGATCGAGCCCCGACACAGCGTCCTTAAGCTGCTCCAACGCGCTGTCTTCAAAATCACCCATGAGCTCTTGGGCGGCAACCGCCTCATCCGGTCTCAAACGTGGAAAGATCGAATCAAAAGTGTCAAAACTCAGAACTTTAGATCGGCTATTAGGCTGATAAATTTGGAGCATGTGGGCGAACTGTATTGTACTTATTCCTTTGAATGCTCCTGCGTCCACGACGTCACCTGGAACATCTGAAATCATTTGGATAAGCTCCACACGCGACACTAGTTTTTGAAAACGTGGGGTGTCACAGAGGTAATGGAACCTATTGTAGGCATCCCACATAGCCTCTCGATTGGGCGCAGGTTTTTGCGACATATTATCTCCAGCTGTCTAGGTTTTCTCTCTAGCAAGAAACTCTCGGTCTCGGGCAATTGACTTTTTCAATCCGGCTTCGCGATCAATGTCTTTATTCAGATTGCGCAACTCTGGCCTAGTTACCATGAGATTTAAAATTTCTTCCGTGCCAAAATTAGGGCTGACGGCGTATAAAGAGCTGTATATTTCTCTTATAAGACTTAAGTCCTTATCTTCATCGACAGTCCATCGTAGATGAGAAAAATCACCCTTAGGATTGCGGAGCTTGCCAACCTTGTAACGATCCAAATGGTTATAAACACGTAGAGTAACGTGTTCTCTCTCGCTTGGTAGCGAGGCGTCGCGCCAAATCTCTTCAAGCTTCGGGAATTCTATAACCTCTACATCCAGGCCCTGAGGCCACGTGCGTTCTATGGTGTTGGACGTATAATCATATTGGCCATTCTGGTGAAGATAGATCGCAGAGTCGATGACTTTAGGGTCACATAATGGACAATCACCGGTCAGGCGAACTATCGACGAAGCCGACGCCTTTACGGCCACTCGATAGAACCGATCCAAGACATCGTCTAAGGACCCTCGCCAGCATTCAACATTGAGCTCAGAACACAATGCCACTAAACAGTCATCGTCAGGTTGATCGCTCGTAGCAACGACGAGGCGTGATATCATCGCCGATTTCCGAAGCCGCTCAATTTGTAATGCCAACATTGGCTTACCGACTACGTCGGCCATAACCTTTCCAGGTAAGCGGCTTGAGGACATCCTGGCCTGTAATATTGCGACAGTATCCATCCAGGCTCTCAGAACTCCAATCTCATTCTAAGTAGATCATTCAAAAAATGATGTGATCTATGACCGCCCAAGAACCGGCCTCTTATCCAACCACCTCAATTACGGTGCTTATCACCCTATCTACTTCATCGTCTGTCATGGCCGGAAACATGGGAATCGTAAGCGCGGAGTCATAATACGATTCAGCCTCGGGAAAGTCGCCGCGGTCATGGCCGTAACGATCTCTATAATAGGGCAGCAGATGCACGGGAATGTAGTGAACATGCACGCCTATTCCAGATGAGCGAAGGTCGTCGAAAACTTGGCGCCGGGTTTTTGTCATTTTATCAAGGTTCAGCCTGAGCATGTAGAGATGCCACGCGCTCTGTCGGTCGGCTTCCTGAAAAGGGATGGTAAGAAGAGGAGACTGCGAAAAGGCGTCGTTATAGGCCGAAGCTATTTCTCGACGTCGCTGCAAAAATTTGTCCAATTTCTTCAACTGGCTGGTGCCCAGAGCACATTGAATATCTGTGATCCGATAATTGAAACCAAGGGCCTGCATTTCATAATACCAAGGCGCTTTTTCAGGGCCATTCATGTCTCTCGTCTTATCCGAGGCCCGGTCTGCAGCCTGGTCTTGAAGTTGCATCATTGACGGCTCATTGGATATGCCATGGGTGCGGAAAAGGCGAATCCTGGCAGCCAGTTCTTCGTCATTCGTCGCAACCAAACCACCCTCACCCATAGCGATGTGTTTGACGGGATGAAATGAAAAAATTGACATATCCGACAACGCACCAACAGGTGAGCTTTTGTATTCTGCGCCTAATGCATGGGCCGAATCCTGGATAACCGCAATACCGTGACGCTTGGCGATTTCATTGATTGGATCGATGTCGCAGGGTTGTCCAGTATAGTCGATGGGCACGATCGCCCTCGTTTCAGGTGTGATCGCCGCTTCCAGCTTTTCCGGATCGAAGCAGTAGGTGTCAGGCCGAATATCCACAAACTTTACGTCTGCCCCTAAGTACAGTGCACAATTACCACTAGCCGCAAAAGTGATCGGAGACGTTATTATATTGTCGCCGGGCCCGACGCCCGCAGCGTAGCAGGCGCAATGCAAAGCAGCAGTGCCGGTGGCAACCGCGACGGCAAAATCGGCACCGACACGTGTAGCCACAGCCTCTTCGAACGCGACAATGTTGGGCCCTTGGGTCAACCAATTGCCTCGAAGCACATCGACAACCGCGGCGATGTCATCTTCAGTCAGGCTTTGCCTAGCATAAGGTATAAATGTATCTGTCACAATTTCGGGCCTATTGTTTAATTCCGAACCGGCTCAATTAAGTTCCAAGTCTCGCGCCGAGGCAAAATTGCTGTATTTCGCGTCCTCGACATTACCCATCTCGCCATTCTCAAGTGCGGCTTTTAGTTCTGCCATACCATCTATAACGGAATATTTTGCATTGAAACCCAAAATACGTCCTATTTTATCGCAATTTACCCGATAATTCCGAATATCCGCTTTAGCCTCATTTCGAACCAGCTTCACATCGGGAAATAATTCCTCAATGAAATCACCCAGTTCATTGATTGTATGGTTATTCTGCGTGCTTCCAACATTGAAGATCTGGGAGCGAACGTCCTCAAGAGGAGCGTCAAGGACCTTCAAGATTGCCTGCGATATGTCTTTGATGTGAACCTGGGGTCGCCACTGGTTGCCGCCAAAAAGTTCGATCCGTCCTTTAGTAAAGGCTTCTTTCACGAAGGTATTCACAACAAGGTCGAATCGGCACCTTTCCGAATATCCAAACGCTGTCGCTAGCCTTAATATTGTCGGCGCAAAGGACGGATTGGGCAGTCGCGCGGCGGAGAGAACGGCCTCCTCGACCATCAGCTTGATCTTGCCATATAGACTGACTGGAGCAATAACCGAACCCTCATCCAGGAGAGCGTCAGGATTTTCACTGGCTCCGTAAACGCTGCATGACGACGTGTAAACAAACCGATTTATATTCAGGTAGGCGCAAAGATTTGCCAGTGTCGTGACAGCTAGATAATTGGTTTTCAGCGCTGTCTGTGGCGCGACAGAAACGGCTGGATCGCCTACCAATTTCGCGAGATAAATCACCGCATCCACACCATCAACCGCCTCGACGATGGTGTCGATGCTTTTTGCATCTCCGCGGATAACCGAGAGCCTGTCACTGTTGATACGGTCCAGAGAGTTCTGGCCATAGAAGAAATTATCCAGGACCTTAACGGACCAGCCTTCCTCGATCATCATAAGTGTCAAAGCGGATCCAATAAAGCCGGCTCCGCCAACCACCAGGGCACTTTTGCGAGATACCGTAATGTCTAGATCGGAAAGATGCCGCTCTAGCGACTGCAGGCTGGCGAGGCCGACAATTTTTTTATCCTTCCCCACCACCGGAACCAAGGCATACATCATGTTGCCTAAATTATATAAGTTTTTAATGCGCTCTGATACGCGGTTGAAGCTCTCTAGATTGTTAACATCTATGTCGGTAATGGTGATAGGCTCGCTGTTCATTACCTGGTTAAGAGGAGTATCAACCCCGTTACCGTTTAATATATTTTTGCGCAGATCACCTGCTGAAACGACGCCAAGCAGTCGATTGTCATTATCCGCGACTGTGACGATTGCGCCATAACGGTCACCGATCTGCTCAAGAGCATCCGCTATTGTTTTCTGGGGTGAGAGGGACCGGGCCGGCAATATCTCAAAGTCCTGTAGCAAGGCAGTCTGTCCTGTTTTTTTTCGATCTAGGTTTAGCGGATTGAGAGCTTATTAACGAGGCACTATAGACCAGGGGTTCCAATAGTCGTAAGGATAGCGAAAGTCGTCCTCCGCGCTCTCCTGTAGTGTCGAGCTTGAAAAGAAGATCACTTTTGTATCGGGAACCAACGTTTTAAACCCATGAGCGAAGCCTCCCGGAATCTCCAACACCCCGGGTTGTGCATAGCTTAAAGTTTGCCTTTGTACCTGTAAATTTGGGTCGGGCTTTTCCCAATCATCGATCTGAACAATACAGAACAATGCGGAACCAGAGACAACATAAGCGAATTTTCTCTCAATTTTGTGCGCATGCCAAGCTCTGACAAACTGAGACTGATGGTTGGATACCACATAAAAGCGTTTAACAGCGGACATGTCAAAATCGTTACAAAATTGAAGCATGCCTCTGTCGTCCACCGCAACATTGGCCTGGAAATAGGTTACCTGGTCAGTCATGTAGTATTTTCCGTCATGTTATTTTCCACGCTACCGCAGTCCAGGTGGCTCCGCCCCCAGGACACTAAAAACCAAAATAGCGCCAATAGCTAAATCAGCTATAGGCCACTATGGACTCGACAGGCAGGTTCAATTTAACTGACCTACCCAGTAAATTGAGAAGTACACGAACCCGCTCTTCATTAGTGACACAATCAAGAATTCCAATCTGGTCACAAAAAGCGCCATGCTGGATCTGCACCGCATCACCCGATTTAAGATCATCAACCGTGTTTAAAGCAACCATTCCACTTCTATCTTCTCTATTCCGGATACTAGCAATTACCCCCTCTGATATGGCCTGCGGACGATCTCCACAACAAATGAGATGACTTACACCGATCGTAGAATTGATCGCTCGCCATCTGTCCCTGGTCATGTCCAGAGCAACAAAAAGATATCGAGAAAATAGCGGTGATTTTACTCTCTCTCTTTTTCGGGCGTGCCGACGCATTTTGTAATATTCGGGAAGATAAACATCAAAGCCTTGGCGCCGCAGATGCCTGGCTGCCGTAGCTTCGCTTTGCGCTTGGGTATAGACAACGCACCAACTACTCACTCGTCGCTCTCCAATGAATTTTTGAGGATACGATCAGTCGATATGTTCAGAAACTCAGGCGCCAAAACCCTACCACTGCCGACCACACTGGCTAGGCTCTCATAGGAGCTTTGGGGATCCACAAGCTCGGCAAACAAAATAACATCAAATTCGCTTAGATCAGCAACGCTGTTTTTAACGGGTATGCCCGAGTATTTGCTGCTCGTTTCACCTTGCTTAACAATGCCGACAAGCTCAACTGGAAAGTCTCGAGCGCAAATTAATATAATCTCACTTAAGTCGGAACCCCCAAACACAGCAATTTTATTCTTTCCATGCGCGACACACAGAGAGAGAATCCTCGAATATTCCTCCTTAGCGCGCCTGAACACTAGGAACGACTGAGAGAGATATTCTGTGGTCAGACGACTTTTTTCAGAGAACCCGTTTGGTGTTAGATAATAAGCGTATCGATTAGCCGGCACCTGCTGGATCTTGATGAGTCCCTTTTTTGCGCACCGCTTCATGTAAGCATTCGCTAATCCCAGAGCAATGCCTAATTCTTTGGCGAGGCTTCTTTGCGTTAACGCACTATTATTTTCTATTGCGCTTAACAACTTCAGGATAATAGCTGAATCTGAATTGTCCGGCACAGTACTTCTTGCGCGATTAATCATTAATTCGACAGAAATCATATTGAGGGTGTGTAAACATAGCGTTCATCGTCCGAACAGTAACTGGTTCACGACATGAACGTCAAGTTCTTTTGTACATCAGCGCCTGCACAAAAACTTCTTATTGACGGATCGCTCTGGCTCAGAATTTTTGGGACCTGAGCCGATAGAAAAGCGATATTTTTAACTCTTCAAAGAGTTTTTCCGGCTTGTCAGATTTGAGAAAACTGATAGAAGTCCGATCAACATTAGAGCAGCCAGCCACCAATTTTGCCAAATTCCAAAACTCACGGAAACAAGAACCAAGGCAGATGATAGTGTTGAATAGGCCATAGCAACCTCGGCGGCATTCTGGCAATTTATATGTATTACTCTTATTATCGCCAACAAAATAACCACGAGTGCCAGCGCGCCAAGCACACCCATTTCGAGCCAAATTTGAAGTACACCATTGTGCGGATGAAGGGGAATTGGCTCAAAAAAGTTTTTGAATGACTTACGGGGCTGACCTGGAAAAAATTCAATTACCTCAAGATTTTTTTTATCGTAAAACGACCTTGCTGTATCAAATCCATGGCCCAAAATTGGTCTATCTTCGATATGTTTGATTGTAGTCTGCCAAATAAACAAACGGTGCACACTAGAATGAGGTAAAAAATGTGAACTACTGCCCAACTCGGTAGGCGAGGCTATTAATTTTGGGCCCAAGGGCATAAAAAAAATCGCGGTAACAACGAGCAATCCAAAGACCACAGATATTTGGCGATAAAATAAGTAACTCACCAAGAAGACCACGCACCCTATAAGAACAGAAACCGCCGGGGCACTCGCGTGACTAAATGCAAAAATGGAGACAGATGCCCCAGCAATAACTACTGCAAGAGCAAAACTGAAATTCCGAAATAAAAATAGAAACCATGGCCAAATAAGTATTGCTCCAACTGAACTCGCGGCATTTAGTCGGTGGCTGAGATCTGTTTGGGGCAGCACATCTTTGCCTGAAAATAGTAGTATGTGTCTGGTTAGAAATGAATTAGTTAAATATTCAGTACCCAGCAGGACAAAGCCGCAAAGTGCTCCAAAAAAAATATATTTTTCAATAATTTTACGATCTTCAGCCGATATAGAGGATCCAATTCTAGAAACGGCAACGCCCATAAAAAGCATTGCACCGACTGTAATAGCGGCCCAAAAAGATTTCTGTGGGGTGACAGACCAGGCTGAAGAGGCAACACCGATCAAAAATATAGTCGCGATCGCAAAAGATAACTCGCTCGTCCTACCTAATCGCACCCAAGCAGTAATAACTCCGAAGCGAGGGAGATAGGTTGCTATTATAAAAAACGTTATAATAAAAAGTGGAGCAAGCCCCTTGGGTGCAAATACACCTAACGGAAGGACTAACGACAACGCTAGCCCTAGTAGGTGATTTTGACGTGACTTTGAGTACCTCACTCAACGAGAGCCAAGCATTTAAGGGATAATGAAAAAAATGCGCAACATTGTGTGAGCGAGGATGACGTTAGTTGATTGAACATAAATTATTCAACGCTGCGGAGAACTCAAGGCAAAAGAAAAATACTGTATTAGGTTAGCTTGCAATACTGCAAACATTTGAGAACAGACGTTTTTAGAGTAACAAACTACAATCGTCTTCAACCAAGTCATCCTTTGTATGCAGTTTTCCGGGTTGTTTCAATATTTTGGCCCAGTACACCGAAATTTGGCAAAAATAAATTGCTTCAATTTTTTTTGAACTCCGCATCCCTGTTTTTTTGGTTGGGACAGAACTGCATACTTATTCTTTTCGTAAACCTATTGATAGACGAACAATTACAACAGTATTTGTTATCCAACTATCATCAATAAAGCATGTGCCTAAACAAAAATATGAAAGTCAAGGGAATGAGATACTGCATCCGGATGTAATAATGAAATTCTCGGCTAATACACCCTGAATGAGGGCTACGCTCTAACTACTTGGTTCTCATTCAATGTAACCTCCGATCGGGAAATTGCATCGCGGGTATCTATGATCAACTTTTGACCCTCCGTAATTTTTACAAAATCTATGGCATCGTGATCTGTACAAATGAGCAATGCATCGAAGTCAGCATTATTTTTACCGTCCAAATCAAGTGAGCGACGCCCCGCCAAATGCGCGTATTCACGTGTAATAGGAATCTCAGGGATATGGGGATCATAATATTGGACATTCGCACCGCGAGTTTCCATAATCTCGATTAATGAAAACGCAGGACTTTCGCGTGTGTCATCGACATTTTTCTTATACGCCAGTCCTATTAGTAAAATACTTGCACCTTTTAATGGTTGATTGAATTGGTCCTGAAGGGCCTGCTCAAGTGTATTTATTACCTTTTCTGGCATTGCAGTATTTATTTCACCAGCGAGCTCGATGAACCGTGTTGACTCACCGGCCTGCTTAGCACGCCACGAGAGATAGAAGGGGTCAATGGGGATACAGTGCCCGCCCAGTCCTGGTCCGGGATAAAATGGCATGTACCCAAATGGCTTTGTTTTTGCCGCCTCAATAACTTCCCAGATATTAATGCCTATTTTTTCATAGATCGCCTTGAGTTCGTTTACGAGCGCAATGTTCACTGAACGGAAAATATTTTCTGTGAGTTTTACAGCCTCGGCAACGTCCATGGATGACACGGGAACAGTCCCAACAACAATTTGATCGTAAAGTGCAGTTGCTGTTTCAAGAGCCTGAGCACCATCGCCTCCGACCACTTTTGGAATGCGCGACGTTGCAAATTCAGGATTTCCTGGATCTTCCCTCTCTGGCGAATAAGCAAGGTAAAAGTCCTCGCCTGACTTCATCCCACCTTGTTCAAGAATAGGCTTTAATAAACTATCCGTGCAGCCTGGATATGTAGTCGACTCGAGCACGATTAAGTGGCCCTCTCTCAAATGAGGAACAATCATCTGAGCCGTCGACTCAACATAACTTAAATCTGGCTCCCTGTTCCCGTTAAGAGGGGTCGGTACACAGATAAGAATAGCATCAACATCGGCCAGCGCAGTAAAATCGATGGTCGCATTAATACGGTCGCCTTCCACATGACGAGAAATGCTCTCGCCAGGGACATGTCTGATGTAAGAAATTCCAGCATTCAAACTCTTGACCTTATCTGGATCAACATCAAGGCCGACGACGGAAAACCCTTTGTCTGCAAAAGTAATAGCAAGAGGCAAACCAACATACCCCATGCCGATCACACCGATGATAGCTGTATTATCTGTAATACGCTTGAGAAGGTCTTGGTGAGACATGGATTTGTTCGTTTCCTTCTGACAGCAGACAATGTCTACCGACTCCAAAGTTGCCCGCACCCTAATTTGTGTTCTCTTTCTTGCAAGCCATAAAGTCCGCTAAATCTGTTCCAAACGCCATTTTACTGCAGCGCCCCGACCCAATATCTCGCCGGGAATTACAATTTGTTGCGTTCGGCGAGGGTGGTCGGCGTTTTCAATATATATGCTCTCCTCCAGAAGAACCTCCGTGTCGGGCGACACCAATTTCCACCCGCGTCCACGGCGCGGTTTCAAGAGAACCGCGTTCCCGTTTTGTATAAGTGTCGCCTGCACATTGGGATGAAGATGAAACCGAATAGTAAAGCGCTTGCCCCCGGTTCCAATCAGAAGATCCTCGCCCAACAGCTCTGTACCATCCGAAGACATCATCAGAAACCGGCGATGTTGCAGGTCGAAAAGCCCCTTATACCCGTCGCTGGAAACCTCTAGCACAGACCGACCATCAATCTCGCGCCGGCTGCATTGAACGGTATGGCCTCTCTTACCGAGACCGCCGTTTTTTCCCAGCTCGGAGGAATTGGTATCATCCACAACCACCGTCGAATGGGCCGCTGTCGTGCGCAAGGCTTGTTGCCATTTAAGACCCATTTGGCGGGTTGAACCGCAGTTAACGATCAGACGCTCCTTTCCCGCGCTCATCTCAAAGGCAAGCGTGCCAGCGTGCGCCCACCGATTAGTTTGCACGGTCGGAGGTGCGCCGGCATCTAGCACGAGGGTGGTTTTGCCGGCTGATAATCGATGGAATTGCGTGTGCGGGGCGATTAGCGCCGGCTTGCCCCTGATGTTCGACTTAGCCAGAATCAAATCAATTTCGGCGCTCTCTCCGGCGCCTCCGCCGTGAAAACACACAAGCGCACCATCTCCCATCCGCAAGGCGCGGGTCATGGGAACCATCCGTTCGATCACATTTTTAAGCCAATTTGGGAGATCAATATGTGCCGCCATAAGGGCATCCCGAATTTCCAAAAAAGCTCTCAACATTCGCAATTGATTACTCGGATTCCTGGACACATGGCCACCATCGGGTAAGATCTGATTTCTCGCCTCGGCCTCCAAAAGCTCAAGGCCTTGAGCCAGATAGTTATCAGACTCGGGAACAGCGATCCCCGCATAAATAAGTCCTTGTAGGGCTAGCACGGCCTCTAACCCTGGGTTCGCCATATGCGCTGCCCGGCTTAAATGTCGCGACTGGCGCGCGAGAGATACAAACAATTCCTCTCGAAACCTGACATCCACGTCTGAAACATAAAAAGCAAAATGCGTGATCCAGTTTGCCAGCCTGGCCCCGGTAATATCTGGGCGCCAAACAAATAAATCCCAATCATCATACCGAGACAGCCAATCGGCAATCAAAGCCTGGGCTCGATGACGGGCTCTTGGCCCACCCACGATCCTCAAGTCCGCAAGCCAAGAGAATCCGTGAGTATACTCACACAACTCTTCAGACAATTCCTTAGGGAGCACCTCAAAGTTTGGCAATGGATAACGACGGCCCTTGAAAGTAAGGGCCCCAGACAGGATCGCTTGCCCTGCCGAGGCATTGCCTGGCAGAAGTTCTGGCGGCGTACCTAGCAGACGGTCGGGCACCCGTCCCAGCAAGGTATAATTGTAGATGGGGCTCGCAAAGGTAAACCGCTGCAACCCACTCAAAAAGCCTTTCGGGCTTCCCATCATTAGAGCTTGCGAGAGCAATTTCTTCGCTCCTCGTAAATCCTGGTGCTTTTGTTATTGGTTTTATTCTATGAGGAAAAACGCAAATAATTCGTTAAGATGTTCGGATGAGACGGGCCGCGAAAAAACCGTCCATCCCACCATGATCAGAGAGAAAATAAGGAAAGGTCCGAAGGTCCCCATCTTCTGTAATCATGTCGGAGGTTAAAAACTTAGCATAATCATCAAGCGGATCACGCCTGACGTTGGTGAAAGAATCCAGAAAATCGTCGATTAAAAAAGGCCCTTCTTCGGGCTGCAATGAACAGGTTGCAAAGATAATCGTGCCACCAGGCCTCACCATCTCCACTGATGCTTCCAGCAAAGCGCGCTGGATGTTAGCAACGCCGACCACATCATTCGGTGATTTTATCCATTGGATGTCAGGATGCCGTCGCAAGGTTCCAGTAGCCGAACATGGCGCATCTATTAGCACGCCATCGCAAGCTTCGCGGGGTCGCCATTTGACGGCATCGTCTAGAATACACGAAACATCGAGAGAGAGCCGATCCATGTTTTCCTGCAAGAGGTGCAATCGTTTTTCGGAGCGATCAATGGCCGTGACATCCGCACCGGCAGCGGCCATTTGAGCTGTCTTTCCTCCCGGCGCCGCACACAGATCTGCAATACGTTTGCCCTTCAAGTGAGGGAATAATTTCGCCGGCAACGCCGCCGCTGCGTCCTGAACCCACCAGTAGCCCTGGTCAAAACCGGGCAAGGTCTCAACGCCGGGGTGATCGTGCAGGCGCACCGACCCCGTGGGCAGGAGCGTTCCTCCAAGATCTGCAGCTACTTCTTCGAAATTGGGCTTCACAGAGATGTCGAGGGGCGGCCGAATTAGATGGACGTCAGCAATTCGCCGGGTCAAGTCCTCGCCATATGCCGTGCACCAATTGTCCCACAGCCAAACAGCCGTGTTAAGTCGGCACACATCCTGGGCTAATATCATTTTAGGCCCTTCCCGACCAAGGCGGCGCAGAACAGCATTGATTAGTTTTTTATAGGCTCCCTGGCGGCGGAATTGGGCCAATTCGACGCTAGTATCCACGGCGGCATAGGCTGAAACGTTCATAAATAAAAGCTGAGCAACCCCCAACCGCAATATTGTGAGGGCGCCTCGCGCCTTGCTAGGAAGCGGCGTCTCGAGACAACTGTCAATCAAGTCATCAATTTGCCCGAGCCGCCGAAGGGTCGTTGCCACGAGATTATATGAAAAAGAACGGTCCCTGGAAGCCAAAACGGAGGCCCGGGCGCGATGCACGACACCGGCTGCAAAAGCGTCGTCAAAACTTTTTCGGCGAAAAAGAATATCTTCAAGAACATCTGCGGCTAGAACACGAGGCATCGTCGTCCCATATCAGCCAACCTAAGGGGTGACAACATCGGTGTTTGGCCTTGGACATCATCCTCATGGGCGGGAGGGGGGGGGCAGCTCCAGGGAAGAGGCCGCCATATCACGCAAGTAGTGTACGCGGTTAGACGTGCTGGGGTGGGTGGAAAATAAATTATCCACTTTTCGGGCATGGAGAGGATTGATGATAAACAGATGGGCCGTCGCTGGATTGTGCTCGGCCTGATCATTATCGATCCGGTGTGACAACGTCTCAAGTTTCTCCAACGCGGATGCAAGCCATAGTGGTCGGCCGCAAATTTCCGCCCCAAGGCGGTCTGCCTGGTACTCGCGGGTCCGCGAAATTGCCATTTGCACCAACATGGCAGCCACAGGTGCAAGGATCGTGACTAGAATAGTGCCGAGCGATCCGAGGGGGTTATTTTGGCTTCTGCCGCCAAAAAACATGGCAGAGGCCGCCAACATTGACAGAGCGCCTGCTAAGGTTGCGGTAATCGTCATGATCAATGTATCCCGGTTTTTCACATGCGCGAGTTCATGAGCCATCACACCGGCAATTTCCTGGTGGCTCAAATTGTCGAGGAGCCCGGTGGTGGCTGCGACTGCCGCATTATCTGGATTACGGCCCGTGGCGAAGGCGTTTGGCTGAGGAGTATCGATGACATAAACCTTGGGCATGGGCAATTGAGCACGAGCCGCCAGCTGTTTAACCGTGCCGACAAGGGCCGGATGTGCGGTTTCATCTACTTGACGTGCGCCATACATAGACAATACCATTTTGTCCGAACTCCAATAGGCAAAGATGTTGCCAAACAGTGCAAACCCGATGGCAAGCACCAAACCACCTTCGCCCCCCAGCAACAGGCCGGCGGCGAGCACCAAGGCTGTTAAGCCGGCCAGCAAGATTGATGTTTTAAAGGCGTTCATGGCCCGTCAGACATATGCTGTGACCAACCAAGGTGCAACTGGCGTCGAGTAATAATTTTTTATTCTCAAAACGCCATGCTCCCGACGCCAATAGCGGCTAGAAGTAACAGAACGATTTGCCGGAACGCCTTTTGCGGCACCATACCAAAAAGCAGGCTACCGAGACATTGGCCGACCACATAAGGCGCCACCAGAATGAAGGCTTTTATCACCGTGTCGAGGCCTATCAAGCCGCTCAATCCAAGAGACAAAATAGGAACAGGGATTAAAAGTGAGACTGACACAGTATTATTTGCGCGCTGGGCCTGAGCCGTCCCCGGCGCAGACAGAAAATAAAGTGCACAGATTGGGCCGCCGATCCCGGCAAACCCGGCAAGATATCCAGAGACCCCCCCAGCAATAATTTTCGATGCCGCGCTGCGCGTGCCCTCATAATGCCATCCAGTCATGAGGAGACCTGCCATTAAAAAAATTAATCCGCCCACGACCCTACGGAACATGTCTGGCTCGAGATATAACAAGCTCATGACCCCTGCGGGTGCCAGAACAAATGCGCTGACGATGATGATCCGGATCTCTCGCCAATCGACGTTGCCCATTGCAGGCACAAACACCGGAACCGCCGACAATATGCCCGTAATTCCCATGATGGCAACGGTTTCAACTGGACCATACAAAACGACAAGTGCCGGGGCCCAAATAAGATTTGCACCAAATCCTGTGAGCCCGCGGATTGCGGCACCGACCATGGCAAAGATCGACGCGATCACCAGATCTTGGGACCAAATGGCCTCCCAAGGCATATCGAACCATATGATGTCGAGCATGGCATATCCTAATAAGGAATATTATCACCGATTAGCGTCGCAGGATTTTATCCCAAGTATTAAATCGCTGAAATATGTATGGATGAAATACAGGAATGACAAATACAGAAAATTCACCTTTTGCGGAGCCCAAAACTCCCTTCGGTTCCGACACCACATCGCAACCGAAGGCGGAAAAAAAGACGGAGAGCGAGGCACCCAAACCCGACTCGACCCGATATGGGGATTGGGAAAAAGGCGACCGTTGCATCGACTTCTAGAAACTTTTCAATGCATACATTTGGATACAGAGTAATAAGTCTGAGATTTTTAATAGCAAGTAAGGTGGTGGCCCGGTTAATCCGTTTGGCAGACGTTTTGGCTCATTACTCTACTGATCATGATATTACAAAATCTATGGCGATCTAGGTTCCACCATAGCCCATCCTTGCTAAAGTCGCGAGAGTTAATGACGACGAGACACTCATTTTCAGCGGGTATTTCTGCCTTAGCTTGAATATCAAAAGTACCACGTTTAGCTATTGCCCGCGTCAAGCTGGGCGACACTGCAATATCCAATTTGCCTCAATATGCCGTCCGCGTGTTGAGGCACTTACGAGTTCCGCTGAATCCACTTTGCTACGTCACTGGTTTACCAGGGCTTTGGGATAGCCAACAATAGGCAGAGGTGGCACCAATCGTTCGGGCGTTGATAATTCTCTGGACCCCAGCCAACAACGCCTCGGACCTAATCGTCGAACACGCCCCCGTTGTAGGACCTGCAATTCGAAAGGCGTCCTCCACTAAGATACCCTGAAAAGCTTATCCTGACATTTTATTGCTCAAAAGATCATCAACGACCGCAGGATCGGCAAGAGTGGATGTATCACCCAAATTACCCGGATCATTCTCAGCAATTTTGCGCAAAATGCGTCTCATGATCTTGCCGGAGCGGGTCTTTGGTAATCCTGGCGCCCACTGAATATGGTCGGGCGTGGCAATGGGTCCGATTTCCCTTCTGACCCATTTTACTAATTCAATTTTCAGATCTTCCGAGGGCACCCTCTCGGCCATTAAAGTGACATAAGCGTATATTCCTTGCCCCTTGATGTCGTGAGGAAAACCGACAACCGCTGCCTCCGACACAGCATCATGAGAGACTAGGGCGCTCTCGACTTCTGCAGTACCCATTCGATGACCCGATACGTTGATAACATCATCAACCCGTCCCGTGATCCAGTAATAGCCGTCTTCATCACGACGGCAGCCATCTCCAGCAAAATATTTCCCGGGATAGCTCGAGAAGTATGTCTCGACAAACCGTTTATGATCTCCATATACCGTCCGCATCTGTCCGGGCCAGGAGTCAAGCAAGACCAAAATTCCCTCACAGGCACCATCCAGAATGTTGCCTTCATTGTCGACAATGGCCGGTTGGATGCCAAAGAATGGGCGTGTGGCAGACCCCGGCTTGAGGTCCGTGGCACCAGCAAGGGGTGTAATGAGAATGCCGCCAGTTTCGGTTTGCCACCAAGTATCGACGATCGGGCAGCGCCCCTCTCCGACAACATTATAGTACCAAAGCCAGGCTTCAGGGTTAATTGGCTCCCCGACCGACCCCAAAAGGCGCAAAGATTGTCGGCCGGTTGATCGGACCGGCTCATCACCTTGCTGCATCAGCGCGCGGATCGCCGTCGGAGCTGTATAGAGGATATTGACCTGATGTTTGTCCACCACCTGCCAAATACGCGACGCATCGGGATAGGTGGGTAGGCCCTCGAACATCGTCGTGATCGCTCCATTCGAGAGGGGCCCGTATAGAATATATGTGTGGCCTGTAACCCAACCAACATCAGCCGCACACCAATAAACGTCACCGTCATGGTAGTCGAATACATATTGATGGGTCATGGAGGCGTAGACAATATATCCACCGGTAGTGTGTAAGACGCCCTTCGGCTTTCCAGTAGAACCAGAGGTATAGAGAATGAAAAGCGGATCTTCCGCGCTCATTTCTTCCGGCGGACAATCCGCATCCGCCACAGCGCATGCGTCGTGATACCAAATGTCCCGGCCATCTTTCCAATCAATGGCACCCCTCGTGCGCTCCACCACAAAAACTTTTTTAACCGTGGGGCAGCTCTCCAGTGCAGCATCTGTGTTGGCTTTCAGCGGGATAGGCTTACCTCCTCGGACCCCCTCGTCCGCCGTGATCACACAGCATGAGTCGCAATCCCGAATCCGGCCCGCCAAACTATCTGGCGAAAAACCACCGAATACAACCGAGTGGATAGCGCCAATTCGGGCACAGGCTAACATGGCCACCGCGGCTTCGGGCACCATCGGCATATAAATGGTAACTACGTCACCCTTCTTTATTCCCTCGGCCTTCATCGCGTTAGCCAACCTGCAAACCTGTTCGTGAAGTTCGCGATAAGTGATAGTCAGAGAGTCCGAAGGGTCGTCTCCTTCCCAGATAATGGCCGTCTGGTCGCCTTTGGACTTTAGATGTCGATCCACACAATTATAACTGACATTCAGTGTCCCGTCATAATACCACTGGATCCGAACGTCCCCGCGATAGTCAACATCTTTTACCTTGGTGTATGGCTTGATCCAATCGATGCGTTTCCCATGCTCACCCCAAAACGCCTCAGCATCATTTACAGAGGCCTGGTACATTTTCAAATAGGTATCGTTGTCAATCCAAGCACTTTTTGCGACTTCAGTGGATACGGGAAATATCTGATCGTTTTGCATGTTGCTTCGCTCTCCTCACTGAAATACTCTAAATACCCAACGGGCAACGTCTATCCGCTAAACGCGTTTCGGACGTGTATCTTTCCTGATCGAACGTCTGAAGACAAGAACGTATACCCAATACCCGACGACAAGCGCTCTTCTATTAGAGCTGGTTTCCGTCAATCAAGACTGACCTTTCCTCGACCGATACCATGACAGGTTTTAAATATGCATTGCGACATGGACCTGAGACACACAGACCATTTTCAATCTCAAACAACGCCCCATGAGTTGAGCATATGATATACTTCTGGTCGTGGCTCAGGAATTGACCGGCATGAAAATCCAATGGGACGCCAAGATGGGGGCAGGAGTTGATGTAGACGAAAACGTCCTTTCCTCTGCGAACCGCAAGCAGCATGCGCGGCTTGCCATCCACCTGTGACGTGAATCCGGCACTGCCGCCGTCCTCAATATCTTCTAATTGGCACAAAACAGTGCGGCTCATGAATCCTCCGAAGTCTCGCGGGGTTTCAATCCTAGGGGGATGGTCCGCCATTCTTTCCAGACCCTTTTTGGAAATGGCTTCCCTTTTGCCTCTTCGCCGTCTCTCAAGGCTTTTTCTGCATGCGGAAACCCTCTCGAGAGGGTTTGCCACATGTCCCTTCCGTATTCCCGGAGATCAGGCACATTCAAACATCGAAGGGAATGAGAGATCACCAATGCCGCCACGGCATCCGTTGGTTGACCTTGTTTATTAAACCGGCGAACTAATTTATGGAGGTCGACCTGATAGTTGCTTAAGGCCACCGAAGACGGCAATGTTGATTCATTAAACAGTCCCTTAGGCAAAAAGCCCTCTTTTTCCATGCTCACCCGAATGACGGTCGCGACAGCGATTACAACCCCCATATCTTCATCTGTCATAGACCGCAGGCCGTCAATAAAACCTGTAACTTCTCTCAGGCTTGAATTACCTGCCTGGTTATCGGAGGTCTGTTTGAGCCAGTCAAAAATCATCGAAAATAATCCATGCTCTCTATTTCTTGGCCATGGCCCGATGTTTCCTTAAGCCGTTTCTTCCTTCAGCGGTCTGGATAGCAGACCGGAGATGACAAGCTCGATTTCTTCGCCGTGGTTAATTACTTTGTCGACTGCGCTGCAAATGGGAACCTCCGCGCCAATTTTCCGCGCAAGGTCCGAGACCGATGCTGCTGTGAACACCCCCTCCGCGACGGATTTTCGATTAGACAATATTTGATTGAGGCTTTGCCCTTGGCCAAATCTGACGCCGAGGGAAAAATTTCGGGATTGCATGGCATTGCAAGTCAGGGTCAGGTCCCCCAAGCCCGAGAGACCAGAAAGGGTCTCAGGTTTTGCTCCCTTCGCCACTCCGATGCGCATCATCTCCGCGAGCCCACGCGTTACGAGTGCCGCTCGAGTATTTTCTCCCAAGCCCCGGCCTTCGACGATACCACATGCAATGGCAAGAACGTTCTTGATGGCCCCGCCGATCTGCGCACCAACAACATCAGAGGATCTGTAAATCCGGAAATGCCGAGTGTTTATTTGCTCCATAAGAATTTTCACTAGGTTCTCATCGTGACATGCCAACGTTACGGCCGTCGGAAGGTCCCGAGCCACCTCAATCGCAAATGTCGGCCCCGACAAAACAGCGATCTGTTTTCGCGGCAGGGCCACTGAAACAACCTCACTCATTAAAGCGCAGGTTCGCTGTTCAATCCCTTTGGCGCAAATAATCGCGGGAACAGAGTCGGGCCAATACGGCTCGGCAGCATCACAAATCGCGCGGAGGTGCTGCGCCGGCGCCACCCGAAGCACTGCATCCGCATCAACCACTTCACTTAAGGCTGTAACGGCTCTGATCTCTGGATCCAGTTCAATTTCAGGCAAAAAGTCTGGATTGGTATGGCTTTTGTTAATCGCGGCCGCTGTCTCCGGCTCGTGAGCTTGCAACACAACCTCATTTCCCGCACGCCGCATTACAGTTGCGAGGGACGTACCCCAGGCGCCTGCGCCAATTATACCAATCTTACTCATGATAATCCCCGAACATGGCCGTTAAAAAACTATGCCCGCCCCACCCCTGGGCTGCAAGTCACGCTTTCACCCCTGCACCGCCAACCGCTGGCGCTCTTGGGTCCAAGGGCCATCTGGGCCGGGGCGCGAATGCCAGATCCGAAGTTAGCCCCTGTGCCATCCGTTCTAAACCAGCCCAGGCGATCATGGCACCATTATCAGTACAGAGCGCGGGTGGGGGTGCGATCAATTTCAGGCCCGCTTGCAAAGCAACCTTCTCTAGCGACCCCCGCAAGGCTAGATTTGCGGCCACTCCGCCGGCAACAACCAGGTGTTGCCCTTCAGGGTTTTTTCGTTTGAACACCTCCGCTGCTCGTCGGCTCCGATCGGCCATGACATCGGCAACAGCCGCCTGAAAAGAGGAACAAAGATTTTCAATATCCCGTTCATCGAGCCCTCGATCTCTTAACTCTCGCACCTTGTTTCTCACAGCCGTCTTTAGCCCAGAAAATGAAAAATTGCACGAGTCCCTGCCTTTCATGGGTCGGGGCAAACTAATCTTACGGGGATCCCCCTTGATTGCCTCTTTTTCAATTTCGGGGCCACCAGGATACCCGAGACCCAGAAGTTTGGCTGATTTGTCAAAAGCCTCGCCTACGGCGTCGTCGACTGTGGTGCCTAGGCGCTCATAATCTGCAACACCATTTACAATGAGAAGCTGTGTGTGACCTCCCGAGACGAGGAGCAGCAAATAAGGAAAGTCAACATCATGGGTGAGCCGCGCCGTCAGGGCATGCCCCGCAAGATGATTAATTGCAAGAAATGGAATATCCCTGGCCAATGCGATGCCCTTTGCAGACGTAACGCCAACAATAACACCGCCTATCAGGCCTGGCCCCCCAGTCGCTGCAACACCGTCCAAATCACCGAACCCGACTGCCGCGTCCGACATCGCGGCATTTATGACCTCGTCTACATGCTGTAAGTGGCTTCGCGCCGCGATCTCGGGGACAATTCCGCCAAACGGCCGATGCTGCCGGTGTTGCGACTGCACCACATTTGATAAAATACGGGTCGACGGGTCGATCGAGTCTTGAACAACTGCAGCAGCCGTCTCGTCACAACTGGTCTCAATTCCGAGCATAATCACGCCCGAGCCCTCCTCTAAATTTTATCATCAATTCTTTATCCATTAACCAAAACAGGCTATAGGAAACTTTCAATTGGCATAATCACCTACAATACTGGTGTTGCCGCTCGAAAACCATCGCCCGTTTGCATCAACGAGACCGATAAATCTCCGTTTTTCTCATGAATGATATTGGTCCCCTCAGAATTGGCACCCGCGGCAGTCCGCTGGCCCTCATCCAAACCAGTAAGGTTATAGATTCTCTGCAGAAAGCACATCCATCGTTGAGAAAAAAAAATGCCATTGAGATGGTTGTAATAACGACAACCGGAGACCGCATCCAAAACCGTTTGCTCTCGGAAATCGGCGGCAAAGGAATGTTCACCAAGGAGCTGGACGAAGCCCTTCTAAACGATCAAATCGATCTCGGCATTCATTCCATGAAAGACATGCCCACATTTTTGCCCGAGAACATCGCCTTGCACGCTATCATGCCGCGCGAAGACGTCAGAGACGCTTTCATTTCCGAAAAATACGCATCTTTTATAGAATTGCCAAAAGGCGCAACTCTAGGCACGGCCTCTCTCCGCCGCAAATGCCAGGTTCTTATTGCCAGACCAGATTTGAGGGTTGTTCCCTTGCGAGGAAATGTGGACACGCGGCTCAAAAAAATCACGGACGGCGAGGCTGACGCGACTCTCCTTGCCTATGCTGGCTTAAAACGACTGGGCAAAGAAAATGTGATCACGGAAATATTGGAAACCGACGTGATGTTGCCTGCTGTAGGTCAGGGGTCACTCGCGGCAACCTGCCGGATGGATGACCATGGGACCAACGCGATGCTAGCAAATCTAGGAGAGCCGCCGGCCACCGCTGCGATCATCGCAGAGCGTGCCATGCTTGTCCTACTCGACGGATCCTGCCATACACCCATCGCAGGGCTGGCCTTACCTGATGGTAAAGGCAATATCGATATGCAAGGTCTAATCGCCAGGCCTGATGGAACCGAATCGACGCGTTTTTCAATGAGCGCGCCTATTACAAGCGCGAGGGAGCTTGGCCGTTCCGTAGCGGAAAATTTGTTGGCTCAGGCTGGAACGAGTATTCTCGAGGCAATCGATAATGAGCGGCCAAAGATCATAAGGCCGCACCCTGAAATTGCACAGGAGGACTAGTTTAATGCGTGTCCTTGTCACTAGACCCGGCACAGATGGAGAGGCCCTAATGGCCCGCTTGACGGAACTGGGCTATGACGGGCTCCATGAGCCGCTTTTGGTGGTCAATCTTCGAGACGGGCCCGATATCGATACGAGTGGTGTTCAGGCTTATTTAGCAACAAGCTCCAATGGCGTGCGGGCCCTGTTTAACCGCAAACCAAACATGTCTATCCCACTTTATGCAGTTGGAGATGCAACCGCTAACACCGCGCGTGATTTGGGGTTCGCCCAGGTTCATAGTGCTGAGGGTGACGTGGGCGCGCTTGCCGCGATGGCCACAGAAATGCTCGACCCGAAAAATGGTGCACTTTATCACGCTGCTGGTTCGGTGCGAGCAGGGCTCCTGAAAGAGACCTTGGAAACAGCAGGTTTCGAATGCCGGCTACACGTTCTTTATAAATCTGAACCTACCAAATCACTCAGTCCCGAGACCATTGCGGGCATCAAGAGTGGGAAGATCAAGACGGTTCTGCTTTATTCTCCGCGAACGGCCGAAACATTTGTTAAACTACTCAGGAAATCCAGATTGGTCCGGGTAGCAAAACATCTTACTTTAATTTGCTTGAGCCCTGCCGTGGCAGAAAAAGCCTCTGATCTGAGCTGGCGAGAATGCCTAGTAGCGAAAGCACCCACACAAGATGCTTTGCTACAGGCGCTCGAAGATACCAAGGGTAAAACGGCGTCTGAGCTGGCATTGGAGAGGGAACAATACGTGCAAAATAACGTATCGCCAAAGAAAACATCGCCAGTACACGGCTCAGGAGAACGCCCGCCAGCGCCTGAGGTAAAATCCCAGCAAAGTCAAAAAAGTCACACATTTCGAACCGTCTTTATAACGCTTCTCTTTTCCGCCTTTACCATCGGTGCTGGTGCGGCCACGTCAGACCTGTGGGTGCCCAAGCTCCGAGATTTTGTCCCATTGCCAATCTTTGGTGACTCAACGACCGATCAGTTAAATGCTCTAACGAGCCGGCTTCTGAAACTTGAGTCCAAATCAAAGGAGAGCCTCCCCAAACTCAACGAATTGCAAAAAGAACGGAACCTGCTCCAATCCCAACTAGACGCTACCCTTACTCGTATCAGATCTCTCGAAGGATCCCTCAACTCGGTAAAATCGATGATTAATGCAGTGGATACCAGCAAGGGCTCCGACTCAGCAGAAGCGACGTTAAAGAAACTCTCTGAACGTCTCACTCTTTTGGAGGCGACCAAAGAGTCGATGGCTTCGGAAACTCGAAAACGACTGGGCCTGCTGACGCAAAAAATGGCCACTATGGAGACGAAAGTCCCATCGGCAGGGACGGCAGATAACAGTGCAAAAGTACGAGCTTTTCTTCTTGCCGTGGTTCAACTCCGAACCGCTGCCCACGCCGGCCGATCATTCTCGGGAGAGCTTGAAATTTTAAAGAATCTCAAACTTGATGACACCGACCTCTCAGAGGCCATTACCGGCCTTTCAGAAGCCGCTAAAAAAGGGGTGCCTAGCCTAAGTCAATTGCGTCAAGAATTCACAGTGTTGGCCGGCGCCATTGTTCAGGCGGAAAATTTACCCAAGGGGAAGGGCTTAATGGACCGCACGCTTGCCCGGCTCGCCCAGACTCTGAAATGGCGCCGAACCGACGACTTCAACGGTACTGACGTGGAAGCCATCGTTGCTCGGGCAGAGCGCTCCCTAGGACGGTCTGACTTAGCCGATGCTGTGGCAGAACTCAAAACACTCACAGCCGCTCCTGCCACAAAGGCGGCGCCATGGCTTAAAAATGCTGAAGCTTTGATTTCCGTAAACAACTTCCTGGACCGATTACAAATCAGAGCTGTCGCCTTACTGGCCGCAAACGAGTAACCATCTTATGTTTCGAGCATTTTGGTTTCTTCTCCTGCTGGCAGCATTCAGTCTTGGCGCCGCCCTACTGGCGGACAATCCCGGTCAAATGTCCATGCAGTGGCTGGGATATAAAATTGAGGCCTCCGTCGGCATCCTTTTCGCGGCGCTCTTCGTCCTCTCTTTTCTTTTGGCGTCCGCGCTTCGGATCTGGTCATTTTTGCGGCGCGCGCCCCGGCGCATCGACCGGGCTCGCCAGGACTGGCGCCGGCAACGAGGATACAAAGCCCTTACCCAGGGCATGGTGGCCGTCGCTGCAGGCGATGCAGTCGAAGCCCGCCGCCTGTCCCGAAAAGCAGAGGCGCTGCTTGCCGAGCCTCCCCTCACCATGCTGCTCTCTGCCCAAGCCGCTCAATTATCGGGGGACGAAAAAGCGGCCGGGAAATTCTTTGATGCCATGGCGGAGCAACCCGAGACAAAATATTTGGGCTTGAGCGGTAAACTCAAACAGGCCATGGAAGATGGCGATCAGGACGGCGCGCTGGAGTTGGCGGAACAAGCCAGCAATCTCAAACCAAAGACAGAAACCGCAACCGCCACACTTTTGGATCTACAAATCAAAAAACAGGACTGGGAGAGAGCAGAAGAGACGGTCAAAAAGTCCATCAAGAATAAGACTGTTGACGGCACGACAGGACGGCGAAGGCGAGCGCTGATGCTGTTTCAGCGCAGCCTAGAAGAGGAAAACGATGGAAAGCTGGGCGACGCCCTACGCCATGCTCAGAGGGCCAATAATTTAGCACCAGATTTCGTACCAGCCGCAATCCGGACGGCCCGTCTGCTGCAAAGCGCCGGTAAACGCCGGAAGGCAGCTGCAATCATCGAAGAGATTTGGGTTTCCAATCCGCACCCTCACTTGGCAGATGTGATGGGAGAACTGGCCTCGGGCGCGGGTCCGCAAGAGAAAATGCGCACGATTGAACGGCTGGCAGCTTACAATAATGATCACGAGGAGAGCCACCTCGCCATTGCCAGGGCCGCACTCGCCGCCGGCATGTGGCAGGAGGCCCGGGAGCATCTTCTGGCAACGGTGCAAATTCACCCCTCGGCACGCGTATGCCGCTATATGGCAGAACTTGAAGAGGCCGAGCACAATGATGTGGACGCGTCACGGGAATGGTTAAAACGGGCGTCTGTTGCCGATCCAGACCCAGTCTGGCTTTGTAATGATTGTGGAAACGCTGCTGCAGAATGGGAACCGATTTGCACCCGGTGCGAAAAATTTGACACGTTGGAGTGGAAGATACCGCCGCGCGTAACGCGGATTGATAGTGAAATCGCGACAAACACGCTGAACCACGCGGGGTCCGAAATCATGCAAACTTTGGATAACGAGGACGGGCCTGACCACCTCGATATTATAGAGCCGCCTAATCCCTCGGATCAGCGCGTCGCCCGGGATCAAAAAGAAAAGTAACATCGTAGGCCATGGCAGACCCTAGCCAAGCCTTCACTGCAACTTTGCAGAACGCGATTCAACTGCAAGTATCTGGCGACCTTGATCAGGCAATCGGCCTGTACCACAACCTGCTAGACGAGCACCCAGATCATCCGGACTTATGGCACCTTCTGGGTGTCGCAGCGATGCAGAAAGGCGATAACCGTCTTGCCGTTCGGCTAATTAGTATGGCTTTATCCATCAAAAATGATGTCGCCGATTATCATAACAATCTGGGCATAGCATTGCGTGAGCAAGGTCAGGAGGAAGCTGCAGAACGGAGCTTTCGCTCTGCGATAAGGCTTAATCCGGAGCACTCGAGGGCGCTCAGTAATTTAGCCAGCGCATGTCGTAATGCCGGAGACATCGTTTCGGGCCTTGATTACGCCCGGCGGGCCGCTGCTATTGCTGGGTCGGATCCAGAAACGCTTAATAATCTTGGCAATGCCGAAAAAGACGTTGGCCTGGTTGACGACAGCCTTGCCAGTTACCAAAAAGCCATCGACCTTGACCCGGATTTTGCGCTTGCTCATTGGAACCTCTCGCTCGCTCTATTGAGCGCGGGACGCTATGAAGACGGCTTTCGCGAGATGAACTGGCGCTGGCGCTGGCCCAAATTTCCCGGTCGGCGGTCATCCTTTGACCAACCGGAATGGACCGGAAATAATCTTAACGGGCGGACCATATTGGTATATCCCGAGCAAGGGCTCGGCGACATGCTGTTTATGCTGCGGTTTGTGTCTGCTCTCAAAGCCACCGGCGGCCGTGTTATTTTGGAACTACCCGAGACACTGATCCCCATTGCCGAGGAGAGCCATCTCGCCGATGAAATCCAGCGGCCAGCAGAGACGAGCTCAAATTTTGACGTCCATGCCCCCTTGATGGATGTACCACGGCTGTGTCAATTGCGCGGTCCTGACTTGTTCCGCGCAACGCCATACATACGTGTTCCTGTGAATCATTATGTAACCTGGCAAAAAAAACTAAGCCAGTATGACGGCTTGAAGATTGGCCTGAACTGGAGTGGCAATTCGAATAATCCAGTAGAGAAACGGCGGCGGCTCCCAGTGGACCAATTGATGACGCTAGCCGAAAATAACAAGGTCATTTGGTTTAGCTTGCAGAAAGGCCAAACACCGGCCCCACCGTTGCCAGTAGACTTCCCCATTATCGACACCGGCCCGGCATCGTTAGAAGATACGGCCGGAATGATCAACGCCCTGGATCTGGTCATCACCTCTGACACAGCCGTCGCGCATCTGGCAGGCGCGCTTGGAAAACCCGTCTGGGTGCTGCTGCATCATGACCCTGATTGGCGGTGGTACCACGGCAAAACTACGCCGTGGTACCCGTCAGCTCGGCTATTCAGGCAAACATCGCCGGGAGATTGGGCAGGCGTGATATCCGCAGCCCGCGCTAGCTTAAGTCAGAGAGTCCGCGGGATGACGGACCAATGAAACCCTGGTAATTCTGGTCGCACCGGTATAAAAAAGCATGCTGAGTACCTTGCCGCCTTAGCTCAGTTGGTAGAGCATCGCATTCGTAATGCGAGGGTCGGGTGTTCAAGTCACCCAGGCGGCACCATTCTTATGGGCCGAAGTCTCTAAACAAAACTGTATTGTTTTGCCTGGTTTGAAAGTGCTTAAATATTTCCAATCGTTTATTGCATCTTGGCGTGGGTGCATTGAACTGCGGTCGCTACCTTTGGAAGATAAAAACTTGGTATTTTACTCGGAGGGGGGGGCATACCACGGTTTTCTTTTGCCAGTAATGTCCCATTTAACAGAGGATCATAATTTAAGAATTTGTTATTTAACCTCTGATCAAGATGACCCGTTGCTCTCGGAACCACCAGAGAATGTAAAATCAGTATATGTAGGTTGGGGAAGCGCAATGATATTTGCCTTTCAAACCTTAAAGGCCAAGGTCTTAGTGATGACAATGCCTGACCTTCACTCCTTTCATATTAAACGATCGCGTTACCCGGTCCACTATATCTATTTGCAACACTCTCTTGTGAGTTCTCACATGGTTTACAAGCCAGGGGCTTTTGATCACTTTGACACAATTTTGTGCTCCGGATCCCACCATGTATCGGAAATTCGCGAATGGGAGAAATTGAATAATCTCCCAGAAAAAAATTTGTATGAACATGGATACGCACCATTAGACACCATTCTGGATATGGTATCTTCGCAGCCCCTTATTTCAAAACCAGCAACCTCGAATTATAACGTATTAGTTGCCCCATCATGGGGGTCAGAGGGCTTGATTGAAAATGGTGCAAAAGAATTAGTTGGGTCGCTACTGGATGCGGGACATTATGTGACGTTGCGGCTTCACCCGCAAAGCAGGATCAAATCTGCCAAAAATGTGAAACTCTTAGCTGCGAACTTTAATAGTCATCCAAATTTTGAAATGGATATGGATAACGCTATTTTTGAGAGTTTGATCAAAGCCGATGTATTAATAAGTGACTGGTCGGGCGTCAGTTTAGAGTTTGCCTTCGGCTTAGAGCGGCCCGTCATATTCATTGACGTTCCCAAAAAAATAAATAATCCACGTTACACGGAGTTAGAAAATATTCCCATTGAAATTAGTGCGCGTGATAAGATTGGCATAATTCTTGGGAAAGAGAAGTTAGACAACGTGACAGATGTCGTGACAGAAATTATGGAAGACTCAGAGAAATTTGTCACACAAATTCGAGCTTTGCGGGACAAAACTGTATTTAATATCGGCCAAAGTGCCAAAAGGGGCTCCGAGTTGATTTATGACATAGTAAAAAAATAATATTGACCATCGGACCTAGATTGTTTACCTGTTTGCGAACAGTTGAACAAATGTGGCTCTCATGGGTGACCCAAGCGATACTTTTGGACAGTACATTCGAGATCTTAGATTAGATGCGGGTCTAGGGCTCAGGGAATTTGCGCGTCAATTAGGCATTTCCCCTTCGTACCTTAACGACATCGAGAAACAGAAACGTGACGCCCCAAAAGCGGCAACCGTGATGGAGATCGCCAATCTGTTGAATGCGGATAAAAAATTAGCTTTCGATTTAGCAGGGCAGTCTAGAAATGATATCGCGGCAGATGTATCAGAGATGATCCAGAAAAGTCCCGAAACAGTGCACCTATTGAGGGAGATCCAAGACCAACGCGCCAGCGAGTTACAGATCAGAGAAATGCGGGAGTTGCTTATGGCCAAGAATACAAAAGCGATCATTATTGCAGCCGGTCTCGGTAGCAGGATGGGGTCATATACCGATGTGCGTCCAAAATGTCTTTTAGAATTTGGAGACAAGACCCTGCTGCAACGCCAGCTTGAGGCATACCAAGAAACAGGCATATCTGATATTTCGCTGATTAGAGGGTACAAAAAAGAGTGTATAGATTATCCAGATATCAAATATTTTGATAATGATGAATATGAGAATAACAATATCTTAAATTCACTATTTTATGCAGAAAAGGAAATAAACAATAATGTTGTTATATCTTACTCTGACATACTATTCGAGAGCTTTATTGTTCGTAGATTACTTGAGTCCAAGCACGACATTTCGATTGTAGTAGATATCGATTGGCGCGGAATGTATGTCGGCAGGAAAGAACATCCAATTGATGAGGCGGAAAATGTGGTATTGGACGCCAATAATGAGGTCATAAAAATCGGTAAAATTATGACCAACAAGGATGATGTTCATGGTGAATTTATTGGTATGATTAAATTGACGCCACGAGGGGCGGAAATTTTTAAGCGTCATTTTCAGAGGTCAAAAGCACTTTATTGGGACAAGCCCTTCCAACGGGCCAAAACATTCCAAAAAGCCTACCTCACTGACTTAATCCAAGAAATGGTGGATCTCGGAGTATCCGTTCACAGCGTTATCATTGAACGTGGCTGGAGAGAGATAGATACGGTTGAAGACTATAAAAAAGCACTCGTCGAGTTTGCTAGCTGATAAAAAGGTAACCAGTAGGTGAATTAATGAATAAATTGCTCCCTCTTTTTGTTATTTTGCTGATCGCATGGACTGTTCCCCTGATAGCAAAACCAGTAAAAATCAACATGGTGTTCGTTCCAGCCAGCGAGAAGGGCGATGAAAAAGACTACGTAAATTTAATAGAGATTGTAAACAAGCTAACGGGATATGAAATAACGCCAATTCGAGTTACGGACTATAATGCGGCCGTTGAGTCGATGCGGGCAGACAGGGCGCAAATAGCCTGGTTTGGTGGTAAGACCTACATAATGGCAGCAAAAATAGCAAATGCAGAGGCTTTTGCGGCAGGCGTTCGTAAAGGTGATACCGATGCGACTTATAACACTTATTTTGTTGTTCGTACGGACAGCGCCTACAAAACACTGCCCGACTTAAAAGGCAAATTACTGGCGCTGAATAGTATAGGTTCAACCAGCGGGGATTTAATCCCCCGGGTAGAACTGCAAAAATTTGGTCTTTCAACAGCCCAGGACTTTAAACGCGTTTTTTACGCTGGAAGCCACGACGCGTGCATGATGTCGATCCGAAATAAACACGCTGATGTGTGTGGGGTCAGTTCTAGAAATTTTGATGCGCGCCTCAAGGATCAAACGTTTAAAAAAGATGATTTCCGCATAATTCATGTGTCATCCCCCGTTCCACCTCCCCCACTAGCCTACTCGACTAAGCTCCCGGAGCCAGTCAGAAAAAAAATAAGGGCGGCCGTTTTGGAGGCTCATAAACACGGTAAAATTGGGGGCTACGGCGGAGAAATGGCACGTTATATCCCTGTTACCGACTCCGACTATGACCTACTGCGAGAGGTGGAGGGTTTGCTCGACGCTAGAAAATAAATCATGATGCCAAGTTTTTTATTTTTATTTTTACCCGCTGATTAATAAACATGAAAATATGCTAAACGTACAAAACCTTCAGCATACATTTAATGACGGGACCAAAGCATTAAAAGAGGTGAATTTTGAGGTAAAAAAGGGAGAATTTGTTGTTATTTTGTGACCTAGTGGGTCCGGAAAAACAACATTATTAAGAAGTATAAATGGATTAAATAAACCGACCAGCGGCTCAATTATTTTAAATAAAAACCACATAAATTTTGATGATCCGTTTGTAGCTCGGCAACACATTAGTATGATTTTTCAAGATTTTAACTTGGTCAAGAATCTGTCGACGATAAATAATGTGCTGTCAGGGATGTTGGATAAGTGCCACCCAGTTGGTTCGCTTTTTTATTTATTCGATAAATCTCAGAAATTGCGAGCACTCGAATGTATTGATCAAGTGGGCCTGCTCTCAAAAGCTCACGTTCGAGCGGATCAACTCTCTGGTGGCCAACAGCAAAGAGTTGGCATTGCCAGGGCTATAGCTCGCTCGCCTCTAATTGTTTTGGCAGATGAACCGGTAGCCAGTCTTGATCCCTTAATTGCATTTCAGGTGCTATCAATGCTCAAACGAATTAGCTCGGCACAGGGGATTACCGTTTTGTGTAATCTTCATCAAGTAGACTTGGCGCTGAAATTTGCTGATCGAATTATAGGTTTGACTAACGGAAAGATAGTTTTTGATGCACCTAGCGCGTCTTTAGACCTAAAATACCTCCATAATATCTATGGCAGTGAGAGACAGGACGTGTTTTTTGGGGCCCATAATAACGAATATATCTCAAGTATTGACGTTCCTTTTGTATCCTAATTTTGTTACCCGGATGAAAATTGATGGAAATGGTGGAACCTGAAACAACAATTCAAGTGGCCATCGCACCCGCGAGCCGAAAAGCCTCCGGCCTCGATTTTGATAATCTCTTTGAATTTCTGACAGAGAAAACATCTTTTTCCTTCCATATCCAGCGCTGCGAAAGTTATGAAGAGGCGCTCTCTAAACTGACAAACGGGGAAGCGCAAATGGGATGGCTAGGCCCTTACGCGTATCTTGAGGCTAACGAAAAAGGGATTATACAGCCTTTTGCAGTCGGGTTGCTGAAGGGACAATCAACCCCAACATACAATAGCCTTTTTATTTCTCTCAAAGAGTCAAATGTTGAGGATCTAAAAAACATTAAGGGGACGAGAATAGTTATAGGTAATCCGCAATCTATGAGTGGATACCTCGTCCCTAAAAGAGAACTAAAAGATGTCGGGGTAAATCTAGATAACAGGTTGCATTTTTCTGAAATTATAGAAGCAAATAATCATGATGAGGCTATCCGAATATTATTGGAGGGTCGTGCTGATGTTGCAGCCGTAAGCTCAGTGAATCTGCAAGAGAATATTGCTCGTAACCCAGAGTACGCCCAAAGGATACGTATCCTTCATGAGTCTAAGCCTATTCCAGGCGCTCCATTGGTCTTCTCATCAGTATTGCCGGAGAAAACTAAAAATACGATCAAAGAATTAGTCCTAGTCGCTCATGAAAGTGCAGAAATAAGTGGTTATGGTGGAAAATTAGACAAATATATCGACATAGAGGAAGGCAACCGCAAGCTTTTGGAGTCTTACATCCTACCGCAATGGAATTGGCCCACATATTTGAGCATTTCAGGTCTAATTCTATTTACAATTTTAGCAATTATAGATTTAGAGATCGACCCATTAGAGCTGTTTCATAATACTTTTACCTATTTTTCCGATGTCATTCAAAGAATGATGCCACCAGATTTTTCCAATATGAATCAATTACTTGGGTTGATGCTAGAAACAGTTGAGATGGCTTTTTTAGGGACATTAATGGCCATTACCCTATCAATTCCTCTCGGGTTCTTATCAGCTTCCAATATTTCTCCAAATTATAGTATTTATGTGATGTGTCGGGTTATAACCGTGTTTTTTAGAGCCGTTCCCGAATTTGTAATGGCAATGATCTTGGTCATTGCTGTGGGTTTTGGCGCAATCCCTGGAGTTCTAGCTCTCGGTCTTCACACGATGGGATTTCTTGCTAAATTTTATGCCGAGGCCATCGAACATATAGATCCAGGCCCGTCAGAAGCACTTACCTCGATGAATGCCTCGCGCCTCCAGGTTCTCGCTTTTTCTATAATCCCTCAAGTGCTTCCATCTTTTGTTGGCAACAATTTGTATATCCTTGACCGAAACGTGAGAATGGCCACCATGCTTGGTATAGTCGGAGCTGGTGGCATAGGATACGAACTTCAATCATCGTTTAGAATGTTTAACTACCCTCGAGTATCTGCAATAATTATTATGATTTTTGTTACCATCTTCATAATTGACATGGTTTCTTCGCAAATCCGAAGGCGTGTACTTTAAATCGGGTTTGAGCCAGCATCAAAAACGGGTCCTTCCTTTAAAACTTTAGGGCTGCATCCTCGACCAGCTCCCCGCCAGCCTCTTTAATTTTCATTATTGAGTTGTTTCTAAATTTTTTACCGTCGTTTAGGCCAAGGTACTCCAACACATGTTTGGAAAATAATGTCGTGATACTCTCTTCATCGCTAAAAACATTTGCGGGTAAATTTGGGTGTCGAACGGCAAACAACGTGGAGTAAGTGTACAGTTTTGCATACTTTTCATTGTGTGCGATACGGGAACCATGATCGCCGTGGACAATTATGATAGCGTCTTTTGCGCTTTGATTGTTACGGATCGATTCAAACAACTCCTCTAGTAGCGTGTATGTGCAATTCATCTGAGCGAAGTAAGACTCCTGGTCCTTAATTAAATTCTGAGGGTACCATTCACTTATTGGACGAAGGTTGCATAATTCATCCAAAGCATAGGGCTCGTGAGGTAGCAGAACATGGGCGAGTGATACGGTCCCAGGTTTAATCAAATCTGTGCTCCTCGAAATTCGTTTAAACATCTCTACCATGTTGACGGGCGGAAAACTCTTCGGATGGGCAGCGATATTCCACCTAGCCAGCACATACCTCTCAAACCAACGGAACAAATTTGATTGGTTTAGAAATGCTGATGCCAGTACGAAAAATTTCGTGGAAAAATCGAAGCCCGACTTTGATAGCCATGCAAGGTTTCTATAAGGCGCGGTCAGGCAATAAGAAAAATATCCCAACGAACAAAAGTCCATGACATCGGTCTGAAATACGTTCAATTCATAGCCGTGCTTACGGTATTGCTCGAATACGGCCGACTTTTTTAGTACGAATCCGCGTTTTGGGTCCGTTTTAATATAACTCTTATCAATTTTGATTTCCTTCAAATTTAGGATTTCTGGAATAGAGTTTTGAGTATAATTGTGGCGGCTAAAAGCATGGGAATAAACCTTAAAGCCATATTGTTTATAGATACCGCCAATTCTTTTGTTTAATCGCTCAACTCCCTCAATTTGACGAGGAAATGCTGCCAACCCAAGATGCCCATCTAAAATTATGTGAAGAATTGGTGAGCGGTAATTTGAGGGGTGTACGGTTTTCGCCAACTTAAACGTGTTCTCCTTCCAAGGCTTTTCTGATGGAAGCAATAAAGTTGATAATAAGACTGCAATTAAACCAGAAGAAATTATGACTAGAAATTTCCCACCCATAAACCAATGAATGGAAAAACCTATAAGAAAGTAAAAGGGGACACTGTGGCGCATGCGAATCTCAGAGTATTCTATGGATACGATAAAATTTAGGAATATGGAAAATAGCGCCCCAATAACAATTGAAGATACCATGCGATTTTCAAATTCAAGTAAGACTCCTGCCCAAACACCAACAAAGACTAATACAGAAAAGAGGGCTAAACTCTCCAGATTTAGTATTGAATGCAGCTGACTAGACTGAAAAACAACCTGCATCGTAATGAAAACCAAGCAAGGTAATATTAGAGCAAAGCCTTTTTTGACGCTTAAATTATGCATGTTTTAAAATGTATCTGCCATTCCGAGTAAAATAATTCTGGAAAATTACTGAAAAGAAATATCATTTGAAAATTTAAGTGTTTTCTCGGGAGTAAAGGCCTTGCGCTAAAAACACCAGACGTGCGCATTGGCACTTTTATTCGACCGAACTTGCTATTCAGGTCGATCTTTTTTCAAAACTTTTTTTTGCCAGAAAAACCTGACTTTCTCCCAATACATTTTCAACGTAACACCAATAGCTACTGCTCCACCGACTAACAACTGTATGAGCATACTGCCTGTCGCAGGATCTAAATAAGCCTGTGAAGCGCTCGGCCAAAACATCACCAGCAGTAAGGTTAACAGTGGGATCGCCTTTTTGATCATCTGCATAGAGCCTAAGTAGTGCGATAACTCTCGACAGAGGGTCTACCAGAAAACCTGTCGGAAAAAAAGAAAAAGGGCCAGGTCCGCACCTACTCAGCGCAGCGTTAACCTGATTAATACCTTCTAAAGCACTCACTACGATTTGTGACTATCAACCGATGTTTTGCATCCGGTCCAGTATCAAAGCGCCTAATTTCCTCGCGAATGTGAACTTAGGATAACTATTCTGCAGCCGTGGCAAAATTTTGGCGGCGCAGTTGGGCAACGGCTTGTCGCGCGTAGGCAACAGCCCTGTCGTGTTCCCTAAGCAATAATCGCTCTGAGGGGTTTCGGGCTACGGCATCTTGTTGTGCCTCAATAAAGAGCTTATCCTCAAGGAACGCATCTAAAACATCTTGAAAAAATTTCTGGCTCTCGGGCGACTCGAGTGTGGCTCCTTCAACCCCTGCCGAAAAAAAATAATGAAACTCACTCTCAGACGCCGGGGTCGCATGATGAAATAATCGAAACTTTAAACCTCCGTCCAGATCAATACTCTCTTTGCTACCTTTTCCTGCGTCAAATACGCCAGTAGATTGCATAACAGACGCGGGGGCAATGTATTCAAACTCGGCTCGGCGATCGATATTACCCTGAAAGCCTCCTGATGCGACAAAGGTAGGTGGCGGAGGTACGTCCTCCATCCATCGAACAAACCTTGCACCCTTTTCTGTCTTCCAAGTTTCCACCTCGGCCACATTTTGATTTTCAATATCACCACCGATCGTACTGCCGTGTACGTATCCCAAATGGGTCAAGTCCATCAGATTATCGATAAGAAACATAAAGTTGGCCTCTATTGGATAATGCCCAAAATGGAAACTCCATTGATCGTGATATGGAAAATCTATAATCAGATCTTCATCTGCATTTGCTGGTTCTCCCATCCAAATCCACAAGAAATTTTGGCGTTCCACCAATGGAAAAGAACGAACACAAAATGACCGATTCAATTTCTCACCAGGGTTATCAATGCATTCACCACTGGGCCCGAAAGCCATACCATGGTAACCGCACCGGATTCCCGCATCGGTGCACTCACCCAGGGATAAACGCACGCCTCGATGACAACAACGGTCCTCCAATGCTCCGGCCTTACCATTCACAGTGCGAAATAAGACGACATCTTCGTCCATTATACGACGTGCTACCGGGCCATCACTCAACTCGTGAGACCATCCAGCTATATACCAAGCGTCCTCAATAACTGGCTCATTAGCAAAATTTGTCATAATAGATTACCCTGACCATTCCTTAGAAATTAACTAACATATAAAAAAGATTGGTTAATTACGCAAATGGTGTGTCCATGGAAAGAGCTATGATTATAATCAAATTATCCAAACTTGCTAATTTTCGTCATTTTCCAAAACCTTAGAGCTAACCCTGGCATTCCTTATGCTCGAGATCTCCGTAGCTTTTGCGACCAGCCTCCTCAGCGGGCTTATTAGGGGCTATACGGGCTTCGCGAGCGGGTTATTTCTCGTGCCAATCTTTGCCATAATTTTTGGCCCCATTGAGGGTATCGCCATTGCGGCCATTGTCTCGAGCATTGGCGGAATTCAGCTTCTACCAAATGCCCTTAAGGCAGCAGATTGGGGCGTGCTAATGCCCCCATTGGTGGCGGCAGCCATTACCTGTTTTTTGACGGTAGGGTTTCTCGTCTCTAATGACCCAGCAACCATCAAGAAGTTGATGGGCGGGTTTTTGATGTTTGCCGCTGTCCTGCTAATCGGAGGTTGGAAATACAGTGGCCCTAGATCATCCTATGCTGGTGTCTGCGCGGGGATGCTAAGCGGCGGCGCTCTTGGGGGATTAGGGGTGCCAGCCGGCCAGTTTTTTGCGCTCTATTTCGTTTCTTCAAACGGGAACCCAATAACGCAGCGAGCGCATATCGTTGTCTCTGCCGGACTGACGATTATTTTTTTTCTACTCGGATTGATTTATGCGGGCAAAATTCTGGCAGAAACCCTTCTCCTCGCGGCAATCTTCACACCGCCCTTTTTGTTTGGGGTTTGGGCAGGTGCAAAGTTATTTCAAATACTCCCGCTAACCTGGTTTACCTCAGTGGTAGCGTGGCTGGTGGCCGTGACGGGCGTTACCATCTTGTTCAGTTAAGGGCTCGAGGCCCGGGGTTTCGGTCGCAGTGTTTTTGGACCAAGTGTCTCCGCCATATACTAAGTATCCCTGATCCCAATGTTGCAACTGAATGGGGGCAGGACTGATAACCTAACTACTGTCGGAAAAATACCAAAGAGGCCCAATAGCTGTACCAGTCCGCATTCTCTGCCGCTGGAGGAGCCACCATATGGACAGTACTAACGAGCCACGCACCGGCATGCGGCAGGTGGATTTTAGCCCGTCCAGTTGAGTCGGTCCGGATTTTTAGAGGACGAGTTGGTTCGGCCTTTGCGAATGCTGTAATTTGAGAACCGACGAGCGGCTTACCCCTAAAAAAAAGCCGCACGGAGAGAGTAGAACTGCGGTTTAGTGTGGAGGGGTTGCTCTCCGCAACGATCTCTAAAGGCAAACCGGTCTTTCGATCCCGACCGACGACACCGGCACCTATTAACAGTTTCGCGTTGCGCTCATAAAGCTCCGTAATATTTTTTGTCGGTTTCCCCGATATCGTGTGACTTTGGATAACGTGTTCGAGCCCCTGATTTTGGAGGTAACTCTCAAATTTATCCCATTCTTCAAACTTTATACTCGACGGCGTGCTGCGATAGGTAACCAAAGTAAGTTCTGGCTGGGAGACGGTAAGCGTCGCGGCCGGCAAATCTCCATCAACGCCATTTACAAACTTGATGGTGTTGCCTGTATAGGTCTGAAAAAGAACGAATTCGTTTCGCAAATAAGGAATACTGACGCCGTTAAAAAATTCACCTAAGTGGAGGGTGATGGGCAGCTTTTCAGCGATCTTAGGTTGATAATTCGACGTTTCCAGCCAGAATTCATGAGATTGCAACGGCGTCGCGATCAGTAATAAAATTAAAATAAAGGGTATGCCCGTTATTTTTGCTGCCTGTATATTCATCTGTGTTACCTCTCGAATTTACGCTCAAACCGGTGTTCATCCTTTAAATATGCTTCATCTCCGAACATTTTTATGCATGGTTACTCTCGTCCTTCTCGTTGGAACATTACGGCAGGTGAACGCGCATGAAATCAGACCGACAATCGTCACCGCTGAATTTAGCGAAACGGGCCTTTATACAATCCAAATAAATGCAAATCTGGAGGCATTAATAGCAGGTATCGGGGCCTCACATAAGAACACAGAGGATTCTCCAAAATCACAAATATATGACGCCCTTCGACAATTACCCCCTGCCGTTTTGAGTAATCGTATACGCTCTTTCATGCCAGCGTATCTTTCCGGCATCGATGTAACCTTCGATAAGCGCCGGGCAGACCTCAAACTCACCCAGATAAGGGTGCCCCAAGTAGGGGACCTTGCACTACCCCGTCACACCAAAATTACGCTGACCGGGACAGCGCCCGAGGGCGCGCCTGTCCTCGCCTGGCGATATGCGCCTGCGTTCGGCGATAGTGTCTTCCGCGTTCGGGGCGCCATCGGTGGCGAGAGGGTTGCATTTTGGCTGAAAAACGGAGAGCGGAGCCCGCCCATTAAGATACGTGGCAGGTCCGCACAGAGCTTCGTCGGGTTGGCATATCAGTATGTGGGGATCGGTTTTACCCACATTATTCCGCTGGGTTTGGACCACATCCTATTCGTACTCGGCCTATATTTTCTGTCCAGCCGACTTCGGCCGCTCATCATCCAGGTTTCAAGCTTTACGGTGGCGCATACGCTTACACTCGCCCTTAGCATGCTCGGTTTGGTGTCGATACCATCGGCTATAATAGAACCTCTGATTGCCCTCTCAATCGTATTTGTCGCGGTGGAGAATTGGTTCACTGAGAGACTTCAGCCGTGGAGACCATTTGTGATTTTTGGATTTGGTCTTATTCACGGGTTCGGATTCGCAGGAGTGCTAAGAGAAATGAACTTGGGGCCGGCCGACTTTGCGACGAGCTTGGTCTTTTTTAATCTAGGTGTCGAACTCGGCCAGTTGGCCACCATTGCCATCGCGTATGGTGCCCTCGGATTTTGGGTCAGCCAAAAAGACTGGTATAGGGCCCGCATCGTTCGCCCCCTAACAATTCTAATTGGAACTACCGGATTTGTCTGGTTCTTGGAGAGAATACTCTGAGATGATGGGCGTCTCCATTTTCTCCCTTTAGGTAAAATCCGGTCAAAAATCCTGGCCCCATATTCTTATGTTAAATTCACGGTTCTCGGAATATCATCCTGATAAGAATTGGGGCCCCTTGCCGTGAAGGAGAATGAAATGTCGCTTGCGCCGGAGTTGGTTGATTTGGCTGAACAAACTTTTTTTGAGGACCCGGCGCTGGACCGCGCTTTCGGCGTCGTCATGGCGCTCGCGACTGAAGTCTATGTGCTGCGCAACCGTCAGCAAGCACTCGAACGCCTCTTGGAAGAGGCCGGAGTGCTTGACCGCGCCGCCCTTGATGGTGAACCCTCCGATCAGGAACGCCGCGCCAATGCAGATGACCGGGCTGAATTCACACGCGCGCTCATGATCAGCCTTTTGGGAAAGCAACAATCCCAAGGCGCGGCCTAGGAGAACAAAACAATGGATGATCGCAGTTTTATCGCCGCGCAAGATTTTATACTCGATGTCAAACGCTTTTGGACAACGGAGATCTATCCGGCGTTGAAAGCCGACTATGAGAACCGCACCGCATCGTTTGAATCGGTACCCGACACCTCAGAGGAGGTCGAAGCGTTGATTGGCAGTACCACACTGTACCGTTTTTATGCCTGGCTTGAACGCCACCTGCAGCGCTTAAAATATTCCGGACGATATGGACTTTACCCCTATCATGATGGAAAGCGCAGAGAGCTGATGGCTTCCGTCGCCGGGATCGAAATCGCTGCTGATCGCCTGACACTCAACCCCGATCTTCCAATTCCGGAATACTACCGGAAAGTTGATATCCATCAGCATCCAGGCGGCATCTGGAGAGACGAAATCGCCGGCTTTGTTTACGAGAGGGGTGCCCGATCTACCACCCCCCTAATGGGAAAGGCTCATAAGGACCTGCATCAGCGGTTTACCAGTTTTGTCGCCAACCAAGGCACAACCCCATCGCATATTCTAGACATGGGTTGCGGTTTTGGTAAAAGCACGCGACCATTCTACGAGACTTTCAAGGAGGCCATTGTCGATGCCATTGATCTGTCGGCTCCCTGTCTAAAGGTCGGGGCGCACGAAGCCGGGTATTGCACCAAAAGTACGGTGCGCTATCGCCAGATGGATGCTCTGACGACGGATTATGACGACAACACGTTTGATTTAGTCACCTCCACCATGCTCATCCATGAACTGCCTCCAGCGGAAATCAATCAACTATTCCAGGAGGCAACCCGTGTCCTGGCACCTGGCGGACGCATGGCTCATTTAGACTTTCACCATGTCCCCAACGCTTTTGCCCGGTTTATTCATGACGGCCACGCCCGGCGCAATAATGAACCGTTCATGTCATCCTGGGCAGACATCGACCCCGTCGCACTAATGGCAGAAAAAGGGCTCATCAATATAGAGATTATTCCATTTCAAGAAGCCGACGACGTCGATCCACTAAACAACCCATTCTGGCGTTTTCCGTGGACGATTGTTTATGGCGAAAAGGCGCCTGCATAACCTTAAATTGGCGGTACACAAATCACCCGCTAAGTTATATCCAGGACCTTTTCGTCAAGACGCTGCACTTCAAGACCGATTCACATCGGATCTAGAGGACGTTGCACGATTAACCGAACAGCTGCATAGTGCGACAGTTTTACCGTTCAACAGACTAATAAATTGGGAGTAGTTTTAACTGTTTACCCTCAAAAAGTACTGCTTATATACAAACATCTTAACAAATCATTTTAAATCAAACGACAACGTAGGTGGAGAGAGTTTGCCTGACAGTCTGGCGGGGACAGGTTGAGAAACCGAACCAACCACAATCCGTCAAATCATTCGGTTTAACCGTGCGGAAACCGGAATAAAATGGATAATTAACCTCAACTAATTTCAAAACGATAGGGATAAAATTGCTTTTTGCATCATCAACGATAGTAATTGACGATGGCACTGGGGTTGGTAAGGTTTTTCAGTTCACGATACACTTTTATACACTGCCTTGCTTCAGCCGGTGATTGGGTCCGTCTGTCTGTGGCGGTGGGACTACGCGGATGACAATCAAAACACCGAAAACATCTTATACGATTCCATGTTCGAGTGCGTTCCGTGATGCAATCAACGCGCTTGCGGCGAGCCGACAGGTCAACGTCGCGGACTTGGCCCGATCTATTTTGCTGGTCATCCCAGAAACCGCAGTCCGCGAAATTCCAGATCCAGGAGACCCTCCACCAGAGGATCGGGAAGAGACCACTCTAAAATCTGGTCCATCGGCCGGCAAACTCTGGCGCCGAAAACCTCGCCTTCAGGTCCGCCTGAGCGCTGGTTATAATACCACAATAGTCCGAAGAGCTCTATATTTAGCACTAAAATTAAATCAGGGAGACCTGACGCCCAAACTCGAAAAAGCGAGGCCCGACACGGGGGCCCGAGAGACACAAAAACCAACAGAACCACCGCAGCAATCCCCAGCATTACAAGAGGAAGTGAACCGGCTTCAGTCCATCGTTTCCGCCCTAATGTTCGAGCCTCTTGAAGAGGGCGTCACCACTCGGGAAGATGCCCGACACGTCATGGGTTTTGCACCCTCGGACAGGCCCGATACGGCTACCGTTCGTGCCCGGTTCCGCAAGCTGGCAGCTATTCATCATCCCGACGGAAACTATGGCAACCATCAGCGTATGAGCCAACTCAACGCGGCCATGGACCTACTGAGCAGCTGATAAATGAGCCGCGCCCAAAACTGGCGCTGAAATAGCCGTAAAATGGGAGCCCTTTAACCGAGGCAGAGCTACGCATGACGGCCCCTTTTGTCAATTGTTGGTCCTCGAGCATAAAAAAAGCCCGGAGGCAAGTCTCCGGGCCTTTTTTCATTAATGTTTGTGTCTAATCCCTATTACCCAGCAAATTGAGCAGGAAAATAAATATCATGACGAAAGAACCATAAAGCTGCAGGGCACCCATTATAGCCTTCCTCGTAGCAGTATCGCTACTGTCCCCTTCGTAATACAAGTTTTTGATCTGCTGGGTTTCGTAAGCAGTCAAACCAGAGAATATCAGGACTCCGATCGCCGAATAGGTCATCTGCAAAACGGGCGACTGCAAGAAAATATTCACGACAATGGCGATCAATAGGCCCCACGTACCCATCACCATAAATGCACCCATGCCGCTCAAATTCTTCTTCGTCACGTACCCGAACAAGCTAAGGCCGGCAAATGCCGCAGCCGTGATGAAGAAGACCCGTACAATGCTGGTGCTGGTGTAAACAAGAAAGTACGGCGCCATAAGCGCACCGAACATGCCAGCATAGACCCAAAATGCACCCTGAGCTGCGACTATACTCTTTGACATAATGATCCGCGGTGCCATGAAGCCAAGTCCTAGAATGCCGATAAAGAAGACCCATTTGAGGGGCCCACCAAAAATTGCCTGCATCAGCTGCGGGCTACTCGATACCAGGGCCGAAACGATGCCCGTAAGGGCAACACCGGATGCCATATAATTGTAGACCCGAAGCATATACTGGCGAAGTCCGACATCAATGTCGGCGGCGTTCGCCTGGGTCCGTGTCATATATCTCAGATCGTCAGACATGTTTTGTTTCTCCGTGTAACACTCTAGCAAACACCTTTTCCGGCTGCGAAGCGATTAGGTTTGTTACCCGACATAACGTATTTGGGTAAGCCTGTTGTAATATGGCAGGTTTGAGTTTTAGATCAAGGGTTTCAGGCAGGTTTCGGGCCAGTCTCAAGATTAGTTCATCTGCGCGTCCGATAACAAACCCTCCACCCCGGCTGACTATTCATTTCTGAGAAGCGGCGCCGCTTTTTGGCCCAAGGCGTGCCATGTACCAGCAAAACCAATGACGAGGGTCGCCACCAGGCAAACTAAAATAGTACCACCGACGGCCACGACATCAAAATACCAAACCATGTCCATCAGAAGCACAACCACCGCCCAGGCAGTCAGTGACCCAATCAACGCCGCAATGACACCAGTGGCCACACCTAAAAGGCCATACTCCAACAGAAACGCCCGCAAAACCGTGGCCCGGGTGGCGCCCAATACCTTGAATACCACAGCGTCATACACACGACGGCGACGGCCTGCCGCAACGGCGCCCGCGAGCACGAGAATCCCCCCTGTAATCGTAACCGCTGCCGTCGCCCGGACGGCCACACCGATCCCCGCAAGAATGTTTGATGCAGACTGCAGGGCCTCGCGCACCCGAATGATAGAAATGTTATTGAATTGGGAAGCCACGGCATCTTCGATTCTATCTTCCATCGGCTCCGGCGCTTGCAAAGCGGCAATATAACTATGTGGCGCGTGCTCGAGCGTGCCAGGAGCGAAAATGATGGCAAAATCCATGCGAATGGAGCGCCAGTCAATGGCGCGCAGGCTACCTATTTCCGCTTCTATCTCGCGGCCAAGAATATTTAAGGTTAGTGTATCCCCAACCCCCACGCCAAAATCCCTTGCGATCTGGGCATCCAGGGAGATCCGAGGCGGTCCGCTGTAATCTGCAGGCCACCAGTCACCAGACACGATACGCGTGCCCTCGGAAGGGGCCACAGCAAAGGTCAGCGCCCGATCCCCGCGCACTGCCCATTGCGAACCTGATGCAATGGTCACCTGATCGACCGGCTGTCCGGCGATTTTCACAATTCGGCCGCGCAAACTCGCGACCCTGCGGTAAGCTCCGGTTCCGTCGAATCCGGCCAGAATTTTATCGAATGCCGCGACTTGATGGGACTGGATATCAATAAAGAAAAAGGCTGGTGCCATCTCAGGCAACCGCTCATCCACTTGTCGGCTGAGATTACTCTCAATCAGGCTGATCGCCACAAGGACCGCGAGGCCGAGTCCAAGAGATAAAACAACCGAATTAGTGGATGCGCCGGGCCGATGGAGATTGGCCACCGCCAGCCGCAATTCCGTCCACCTAGCGGCACGAATGCGCCGTGCAAGCCGTTTCAACGCCGCCGCCGAAATTCTCAGAAGCGCGAGAGACGCCGACGCCCCAACCACAAACCAAAGAGCAAACCAGCTGTCGGCCGCCGTTCCAATGGTAAGCACCGAGAGGGCCAAACCCCCGGTGACCATGAGAAGGACGTAGCTCCAACCGGGACGGTGGTTGCCGGGCGTGATCTTATCACGAAACAGACTCGCAGCCGGGATTGATCGAGCCCTGGCCAAAGGCCAAAGAGCAAACGTAAACGCAACCAAAAAACCGAATACTGCGGCGATTATCAAGGACATAGGAAAGATGCCCCCTTGGATATCGACGGGTAATTGACCCTTTAGCGCCCAGGCCGCCGCCGCAGGAAGCGCCCCGCCTGCTATAAGGCCAATCAGAATACCGCCTCCAGCCAAAACCAGAATTTGGAAAAAGTATGCACGGAAAATAAGAGAGCTCGGTGCACCAAGACATTTTAGCGTCGCGATGGTACGAACCTTGCCATCCAAATAACTCTCCACCGCATTACTGACCCCAACTCCGCCCACTAGCAGCGTAGTAAGCCCAACGAAACTCAGGAACAGGGTAATCCGGTTTATAAAGCGCTGCAGACCCGGGGCGGCCTGATCCAAAGCTCGGATCCGCCAACCAGCCGTCGGAAATTCAGCTTTGACCTGATCAATCCAGTCGCTTGGCACGACACCATCGGGCAGAACGGCGCGATACCAGTATCTGATCTGACTGCCCGGCCGAACAAGCTTGGTAGCTGCAAGAGACTGCGACGACACCATAAGCCGGGGCCCAAAGCTCAGAACAGTCGCCACCCGGTCAGGCTCCTTGGCAATGATACCGGTGATTACAAATGACGCCTCACCAACACGCAAACGGTCGCCTATATTCAGTCCAAGTTTGGTCAGCAGATTCCGCTCCGCCACAGCGCCCCAACTCTCACCGTCGCGCGCGAGACTTCCTCTCAATACCGCGCCAGAGACCAGTTCCAAGCGGCCCACCAGTGGATAAAGATCATCAACGGCCTTCAACTCCACGAGGGTTCGTCGCCTCTTGCTCTCAGCCCCGGGATTAACCTTCGAGTCTACCTGGGCCATGGCGCGCATTTCGATAACTTCAGAGACGACAGCCGAGTTGGTCAAATAGGCCCGCTGCGGGTCAGTTGCCGGACGATGTAGCAACCGAAATGCGACATCCCCGCCCAGCAACCTGCGGGCATCCTTCTCTATACCCCCGGTAATACCCTCGCTGAGACTTCCAACACCGGCAATAGCCGCCACGCCGAGGGCAAGGCAGGCAACAAGAATACGAAAGCCACTCAGGCCCCCGCGCATCTCTCTAAGCGCAATGGTAACCGCGAGGGAAAAGCCCGGAATCATGGCCGCCTACTCCACGGCTTGCCTGTCGCATGCGATGCGGCCATCGGCCAGGGTCACCACTCGGTCACAGCGCTCGGCCAGGACAGGATCATGACTGATCAACAGCATGGTCGTCCCAGCTCGGCCATGGAGATCGAACAGGAGATCCATTACAACTTCGCCGGTCTCGCGATCAAGGTTACCCGTGGGCTCGTCCGCCAGCAGGATTTTTGGCTCGCCCGCATAGGCCCTGGCAAGTGCGACCCGTTGTTGCTCTCCACCCGACAACTGCCCAGGATAATGGAACAAACGGTGACCGAGCCCGACAGCTTCGAGTTGCTGTTGCGCTCTCTCAAAAATCTGATCGCGTTTCTCCCCGCCCTTAAACTCCAGAGGAACAGCCACATTCTCAAGGGCCGTCATGGTCGGGATAAGATGGAAGTCCTGGAACACTATACCGACAGTCTCCCGTCGAAAGAGTGCCAGGGAATCCTCGCTCAACGGCATTAGATCAACACCAGCGGTTTCGACGGTCCCCCGGCTGGCCCGTTCCAACCCTGCTATTACCATCATCATAGTGGACTTGCCGCCACCGGACGGCCCGACAATTCCCACAGCTTCTCCCCGAGGAACTCTCAGATCAATGCCCCGAAGAATATGAACGTCACCCGCTTCGCTCGGCAGGGTCAGCTGAACGTTTTCCAGCCGAACAGCGAGAAGGTCTGCCGGCGTCTCGGTGTCAGGCATTGAATCCATAAAGATTAACCTAAATAATAGAAAACGGTCAAAGTTATCTCTTATATTTATACTGCAAATGGGAAATGTCGAACGTCATCCTCATTTTTAACCTACCGACCCGGACGAAACAGGCGGCCCGGCTTTTAGTTCTTCTCACGGCGTTGATATGTCATACGGCTGGGATCGCACAATCTGCAACTCCTGTGAAAGTTCTTGTTCTCGGCGACAGTTTGAGCGCCGGTTACGGCTTGGCGGAGACAGACGCTTTTCCGGTGGTGCTCGAAGCCGCCCTAAAAAAAGCCGGTTACAATGTTAACTTCATCAATGCCGGCGTATCAGGTGATACGACGGCTGGCGGACGGTCGCGCCTGGCCTGGGCGCTCGCTGACAAACCGGCCGTCGTTATTCTAGAGTTGGGCGCCAATGACGGGCTTCGCGGACTGGAGCCATCCGAAACCCGTGCTAATCTTGATGCAATTTTGTCAGAACTCGGAAAACGCGATATCAGCGTGCTGTTGACGGGCATGCTGGCGCCCCCAAACTTGGGCACGGAGTATGGTGTGGAGTTCAACAGCCTATTTCCGGCATTGGCGCGAAAACACAATGCCGTGTTCTATAGTTTTTTCCTGGACGGAGTCGCCGGTGAACCTCTCCTCAATCAACGGGATGGTATTCACCCAAACCGGGCCGGCGTCGATGAAATTGTTCAGCGCATCCTGCCCAAGGTTATGGCAACCCTCAAACGGGTCCGTCCATAATCTAGTGCTAACCTGTAATTTACAGCGAAATTACACTAATGTTTAAATCAGCGCACGCTGTCACCGCAGATTGGAAAACCGGCGTCGACTCATGCTTGGCGCAACTCGGGCAAGGGCCTTCAAGCGTCGGCGCTAATCTCGGTTTTCTTTATATCACCGAGGCCTTATCGGACAGTCTCGATCTCATTCTTCACGACCTTCATAAACGCTCGGGCATCTCCCATTGGGTTGGTAGCACCGGGCTCGGTGTGTTCATTAATAATCAGTCGAATTGCGGTGAATTTTTTGACGACCCCACCATCGTAGTCTTGGCCGCCAATGTGCCCCCAGGAAGTTTTATGCTGTTCCCGGCTTCAGACTCGAGCGGAGACCCGGGCGTCGATTTAGATCGACAGGATGTTGCCTCGGAAACATCCAAGAAAGACTGGCCGGCGGGCCTGCCATTCGTGGTCGCACATGCGGACACCTCTAATCCAAATGCTCTGCTCCTCATCGAAGACCTAGCAGAGAGTACCGGGGGCTTTATCGTCGGTGGATTAACCTCCAGCGCAACGCCAAAACATCACGTCTCCGGGTCCGTGACCGGCGGAAGTGTATCCGGCGTGATATTCTCGCCCGAAGTGCCCGTGGTCACGGCTCTCAGTCAGGGCTGTCAGCCCATGAGCCGTACACACACCGTCTCCCGCTCCACCGATAATCTTATATTTGAGTTGGATGACCGACCTGCCTTGGACGTGTTACTTGGTGCCTTTGGAGTTGACTCGGTTTTGGCGTTGCGAGGTCTCGGAGGAGATGTTCATGCCGCTCTTCCCGTCGCGGGATCGGATACAGCCGATTATGTGGTGCGAAATCTAATAGGTGTAGACGAAGATCATGGCGTAGTCGCAATCGGCGCGCCGGTCCAGGACGGCGATCCCATCATGTTTGTCCGACGGGACGCCCAAGCCGCCGAGAATGATCTCCGACAATCGTTTGAAAAACTCAAGAGCCGGGTAGGTGACCAGATCAAAGGCGGGCTTTACATTTCCTGTATCGCCCGCGGACCGAATATGTTCGGACGTCAAAACGCCGAGCTTGAGCTTATCCGAGACATCTTTGGCGGCATTCCCCTTGTTGGTCTCTACGCCAACGGGGAGATTTCCAATAACCGCATCTACAGCTATACAGGTGTGCTCACGTTATTTGTTTAAGCTTTCTTGGATGCACTGATAAGGATGAGGCTGATTGTCGAGTTATAGCTCCCACTCCGAACACTCTTGCAACATTGTTTGCACCGTCTGAGCAGGCAGGTTGGCTCCACCTCTAACTCTGTTGCCGCCTATCACCCGCCTGGAAACGGCCTGATAAAGATCAGCACAAATAACCTATCAAAAACGGGCCAACAACGGCCCTAAAGATGGTTGGCGCGTATGTCTGCTAACAGACCCCGTGCCGCGTCCTCGATCATATCGAGCACATTTTCAAAGCCATTCGGACCGCCGTAATACGGGTCTGGAACGTCCTGCTCTGGCCGGTTGGGGGCAAAATCCAGAAAACGCGAGAGGCGGGTGCCAGGGGTCGTCCGGGCTATGCGGGCGAGATCGTTTAAATGGTCCTCATCCATGGCGAGAATATAATCGAAAGTCCGTAAATCAGCCTCATTGACCTGTCGGGCACGCTGCTGGCTGAGGTCAATGCCGCGCTGTCGCGCGGCCGCCTGTGATCGTCTGTCGGGCGGCTCCCCCACGTGGTAGGCAGTGGTTCCAGCGGACTCGATGTGAACATCGTCAGCCAGGCCGGCCTCCTTCACGAGCTTATCGAACACTCCCTCAGCCGTGGGAGAACGGCAGATGTTACCGGTACAAACGAAAAGAACCTTGACCAAATCAATCTCCTGTCTAGCCTTCTTTATCATGGCAATTTCTAGCAACCAAGAGATCGTCATTTTGACAGGCGCCGGCATCTCCAAGGAGTCCGGCCTTGACACATTTCGGGATGCTAACGGGATCTGGTCTCAGGTACGCCTCGAGGATGTAGCCACTCCGGAGGCCTTCGCGCAGAACCGGTCCCGGGTGCACGATTTCTACAATGCCCGGCGGCGGCAACTGGTAACAAGCAATGTTGAGCCTAACGCGGCGCACAGAGCGCTCGCCAGATTGGAGGAGGAATGGCCCGCGCGGGGAGGAGGCACTGTAACGATCGTGACTCAAAACATCGACAGCCTGCATGAAGCGGGGGGCTCAAAGACGATTTTGCACATGCATGGCGAATTGTTGAAAGCCCGCTGCCTGTCCTGCCAGGGGACATCACCCTGGTCACATGATCTCGGCCAGGGGGAGGCTTGTCCGCGATGTTCCAGTGCCGGTAGCCTCCGACCACATGTCGTCTGGTTTGGTGAAATGCCCCTTTTTATGGAAGAAATTCAGCAGCGTCTGCAGCACTGTGCACTGTTTATATCCATTGGAACATCCGGGAATGTTTATCCTGCAGCGGGCTTTGTACAAGATGCCCGCGCGGTCGGTGCGCGCACCATTGAGCTGAACCTGGAGCCGTCCGCGGGAGCGACGTTTTTTGACGAAAGCCGTTATGGACCAGCGACAGAGCTTATCCCCAGTTTTGTGGATGAAATTCTGGAGATCGGCATTTAGCGCATGGGGTTTGCCGCTTTGTTAAAAGAGGTGCGTGCCTGCACTCTTCATGAAAAGGACCTTCCCCTGGGCCCGCGCCTTGCAATATCGATGCATCCAGGCGCCCACATCATCAACAGCTACGTGCCCGGCATCAAAGTTCACGAGACCGGTATTGCCTGGAATGACCCCTCGGGCGAGCGGCTACTGGATTGGACTCTGATGAATGGAAATATATTTTACGATGCATACCGGATCGCCATCATGCCGATGGGGTTTTGCTGTCCCGGGCGTCTAGCAAGGGGCGGCAACAAACCGCCCCGGCCGAAACGCGTCCCCGCCGGACACGACCGTGTTTTAGAAGAACTGCCGAAACTGAAGCACACGTTTTTGGTCAAACTTTACGCGCAAGCCTATTACTTAGGCGACCTCCCAGAAAAAACCCAGGCTTCAAGGGTGAAATCTGACGGACCTATGGTCGGATCATCACGGACTGGGAAACGGGGCGGCGTCACAAAGTCTACTCACCTCAGCCGTCTCGCCTTATCTTCGCAGCAGTGCTGCGCGTTTTTCTCCCCGCTTTGCGCGCGGCAATTTCCCGGTTGGCGATGTATATACCTGCGCCGAAAATCACGAGACTGCCCACCCAGGTCCAAGCATCCGGCACTTCGCTGAAAAGAAAGAAGCCCATGAGCGCAACGAAGATCAGACGCGTGTACTCATAAGGAAGAACTGCGGAAGCATCTGCACTCACCATGGCCCGATTAAAACATAAGTGTCCACCTGTTGCAGCTGCACCGACACAGGCGAGCCAGACCCAAGTAATCCCTTGCGGCATTTCCCATACCCAGAACAGAGGGATGGCAGAGATGGGTGTAGCGATCAACGCCACCATGAGAACCATAGTGTTAGGAGATTCCGTCCGGCTCAAAACCTTCACGAGAAGAATGGACGTCGCCACAAACACTGACCCGGCAAGCATTAAAAGTGCACCAGGCGTCACTACTTCGAGGCCCGGCCGGAGAATAATCAGGGTACCGACAAAGCCAAGCACTACAGCAAGCCAACGCCGCAATCTCACATCCTCAGCCAAAAATATAGCCGCGCCAACAGTGGCGAAAAGAGGTGCCGTGAAACTGAGGGATGTTGCTTCAGCCAGCGGCAACAAAGTCAGCGCGGTAAACCATAAGAACATGGAAGTCAGGCTAGAAGCCGTCCGAAAACAATGGAGACCAAACCGGTCCGTTCTAAGCCCCGCAAACCCTATTTTCATAAACCACGGCGTCATAAATAGGAGGTTGAAGACATTGCGGAAGAACACCACCTCCAAAGGGTCCACGTCGCGCGCAGCGAGACGGATGGTAACGCTCATGAGAGCGAAACATGCGCTTGCCAGAATGATCCAGGTAGCACCCCTGAAAGCACCCGGCGCTTGGCGCCACCAGGAAGGCAAGAAAGTCATGTGATTTTATGAAGGAGCCCCTCACAGGGTGGAAGCACTGCACGCCTGCCACCAAAACCCGAATGCGCTAGAGTGCGTGCCGGTATAGTCAGAAGCGGAAATCAATCGGCCCCTATGCCAGCCCGGGAGTGACATTAAAAGAAGCCTCCGTCTTTTCCCGCACTTCATCGAGGGTCACGTCCTTCGCCAATTCGATCAGGGTTGCCCGACCCGACTTTCGGTCAATCTCATAGACCCCGAGGTCGGTGATTAGCATATCTACCACCTGAGTGCCGGTAAGGGGCAAGTTGCATTCTTTGAGAAATTTTGGGCTGCCATCTTTAGCGTTCTGGTCCATTATAACAACTACACGTTTAACGCCAGCGACCAAGTCCATGGCACCGCCCATACCCTTTACGAGCTTACCCGGTATCATCCAATTCGCGAGATCACCATTTTCCGCTACCTGCATGGCGCCCAATATTGCCAGATCGACGTGTCCCCCTCTTATCATGCCGAAACTCGTGGCGCTGTCGAAGTAGGATGTCTGATCCAGCTCTGTTACTGTTTGCTTCCCGGCATTAATAAGGTCCGGGTCTTCATCCCCCGCATAGGGAAAGGGACCGATGCCCAACATCCCGTTCTCACTTTGTAGGGAGACGGAAACGCCATCTGGAATATAGTTCGACACCAAGGTCGGAATACCGATGCCGAGGTTTACATAAAACCCATCCTGGAGTTCCTTGGCAGCACGGGCTGCCATGTCATTGCGTGACCAAGCCATGTCTCTTCTCCCTTATGCCACATCCCGTTCACGGGTCGTCAATTGTTCGATGCGATTTTCAAAGCTCGTGCCTTTGATAATGCGCTGCACAAATATGCCTGGCGTATGAATTTTGTCCTTATCCAACTCACCCGGTTCTACCAGGTTCTCCACTTCAGCGATTGTCACCTTCCCTGCGGTGGCCATGATAGAGTTAAAATTGCGCGCCGTTTTTCGGAAAATCAAATTTCCCTCCGAGTCACCCACATCTGCTTTCACAATAGCAACGTCAGCAACGAGACCCGTCTCCATCACGTAGTTTTCTCCATCAAATGCCCGGGTTTCCTTGCCATCAGCGATTTGTGTGCCAAAACCTGTTTTTGTGAAAAACGCTGGTATGCCGGCCCCGCCAGCACGAATACGTTCTGCAAGGGTACCTTGCGGATTGAACTCCAGCTCCAATTCGCCGTCAAGGTATTGCTGTTCAAAGGTTTTATTTTCGCCCACATAAGAGGAGATCATTTTTTTAATTTGCCTAGTCTTTAGAAGTAGACCAAGTCCGGCATCATCAACACCAGCGTTGTTCGAAACAACGGTAAGGTTACCGATGCCAGAATCTCGCATAGCAAGGATCAGGTGTTCTGGAATTCCGCAAAGGCCAAACCCACCTGCCATAACCGTCATGCCATCGTACATCAGTCCTTCGAGTGCCGCTTGCGCATCGGCATAAATTTTATTCATTAAACATCCTCACAAACTATTTTAAATCGTGCAGTCAGTTAGAATCCTGGATCTTTGATGTAGGTTATATGAGACAAGTTTTGCGATAAAGCCATCAGGATAATATTTCTGAATCACAGGGAACCAAAATTTGTCTGAAGGAGAGAGCGTGTAGCTACAATTTCTGGTCTAAATAGAGTGGTTGCAGTATAACTATGCGTCGTTACTCCTTACTCGCCCGCGAGAATGAAATAAGAAAAACCACCTAATAAAATTGGCGACTAAACAAAATCATCGGGCAACTTAACGCTAAACCTATCAAACTTATAATTGTTTAAGGCCTCCTTAAACGGTTCCTGAAATTCAGGACTTAGCACGTTATTTCTCATTCGTCCGACTAACCGAGTAATGTGTTCCTCCAACTTTTTACCAGATTTCTCATCTGGATTAGGAATAGCATCTCTGAACAGCTCATCCTTTACCGCCACATCGAAAAAAGCCGTTAAAAGATCAATCCCTATTATAGGCACACAACTATAACTAACATGCACAGTACTCTCAGAATGGCACATTGCTTCGTGATAAAATCCTCTTGGAATGTATATAAAATCGCCTGAAGTTAATTCCTCGTCTATGGACAACTCACCTTTGTTGGCCTCATGAAAACTTTGATCTATTGACTTAAAAAAATGATGATTGATTGGCTTTTGAACTGATGTGCCATAAACGCGCCACTGTTTTGATCCCTCTACTTGAAATGCGAACACGTCGTGTGTGTCAAAATGGACGGGTAACGCCTGGTTTTCACTCCGAGAACAGTAAAGGTTTGCCTGCACTTTACCTACGAAAGTACTCTCAATAGCGTGAGCTACTGATTTAAGCCCTGGGTTAAGTGTTTCTATGTCGTTAAGAACGAGAGAGGCGCCATTTTTTACGTGTTCCGCGACCTGATCGAAGTTAATCAACCGCCCCTCGTTTCCCTCACGCGTAAGTGATGGATAACTGAATTGATCTGCAGAGATTGCTCTCGTATTGGAATACAGGTTTAAAGAGTGCGGCGACCAAATAGCGGACTGATTCAGTATGTCTGATAATAATTTCCAATTCATAACATCAGAAAATTTATTATCTGCGCCCTTTATTACGACTGGTTTATTCCGGAAATATTCTTTGAAAAAATCCGTGACAGTCATAGGCGCGACAACAGAGTCGAACAAAAGTCCTTGCTCGGCTTTTACTTGGCTATTTTCCAATGCTGATCCTAACAGGTTGAGTTCAAATTACGAAATACACAAATGTAAAATGCAATTAGTAATTGTGTAAAGATTTAATGCTTTGGATTACTCTCCCAAAAAAATTACGTTGGCTTTCGGCCAGAGGTGGCTGAGACTTGTAATTTTTCTGCTCTTACTCGCAGGTTATTTCGACCACTTTTTATTCTCGATATCTTCTGCCAATAATGAAAAGATCGTTTTCTAAGAGCTCTCCTGAACTTTTCATAATTTTGAAGGGTAGGATTAAACTAAAGATTAAGACAGTCGCATAAAGTTTCGATTGAGCGCGCTACCGCTTTCCATGATGCCCTTGCATCGACCCAAGATATAAAACTTAAATGGGCGTTTGCGCTCCTTTGCGGGGAGGTCTATACACGCTCGCCGTCTCCGTGGAGAATTATATGTCTAAAAAGGCCTATCTCGTTGTGGTTTCAGGATGCGCTGTTCTCCTAATCACCATGGGCGTTCGACAGAGCTTCGGGCTGTTCCTCAATCCGTTAACCCAGGATTTTCAGCTCGATTTCAGCGTTTTTTCGTTAACCCTTGCAATACAGAACCTGCTTTGGGGATTGTCCCAGCCTTACATCGGTGCACTCGCAGATAAATACGGTTCGGGGCGTACCATCGTATTAGCCGGCATCGCAAACGTTCTCGGAATGTGGTGGCTAGCAAATGCCACCTCCGTTTGGGAAATTCACATTAGCGCAGGCGTAATCGTTGGGATCGCTGGGTCTGGCGCGACCTTAGCTGTTATTTTAGGGGTCATCGCGCGGAACGTGCCAACAGAACGGCGTAGCCTGTTCCTTGGCATAGGTAGCGCAGTCGCAACAATGGGCCAGATTACAATTGCGCCGATATCTCAAAATCTAATCACAGACTTTGGTTGGGCCACGACGGTCATCCTACTTGGCATAACAATGGGCCTGATCGTGCCGTTGGCCCTCGCACTGAGAGGCAAGGCAAGCGACCTAAATGCATCCAATGCAGGAGCGGAAAAATTGATGGATGCCCTCCATCAGGCGCGGACGCATTCAGGCTATATCTGCCTTACCCTTGGATTTTATGTTTGCGGCTTTCACGTGGCCTTTATTATGAGTCATTTTCCCAACTACCTGACATCGCTTGAAATGCCGGATTTGTTGCCGGGCGCGGCAATCTCGGTGGTGGGGGTTACCAACCTAATCGGCACATTCTCTTTCGGCTGGGCAGGTGACAAATGGAGTAAAAAATACCTTTTGAGCAGCATTTATTTCGGCCGCGCCATCTTGTTCGCAGCCTTCATCCTTGTGCCTATATCTGTCACATCAGTGTTGATTTTTTCCGGGATCCTCGGGTTTCTATGGCTCGCGACAGTGCCTCTAACGAGCGGACTCGTTGGGCAGTTCTTCGGAATTCGTTACTTAGCAACACTATTCGGCATCGTCTTCGCAAGCCACCAGCTGGGCGCGTTTACCTCCAGCTGGATCGGAGGTATCTTATTTGACCAAACGGGTTCTTATGATTCAATTTGGCTGGTTTCTATCGGACTAGGAATTGTTGCCGCCCTGCTCCACTTACCTATTGATGAACGGCCCCTTCTCCGACGGTAAGCCCGACCGACGAGCTAGTTTTTTCTGTGAGTTGGATCCTTGGGTGTTAGGCCTCGTGCGAGCCCAGCAAAAATCATACCTCATCCAGCCAAGCGTCGATGAGCCATCGGGAGATAGAAAACTGGGCAGGAGGCAACATATCTCTCGCCCCCCCCATTTCGCGGACTTCATCACGGGTAAACCATCGCGCTTCTACGAGCTCTTCGTCAATACAATTTATCACCGTCGTGGTTCCTTTCGCTCGGAAACCCAGCATGATGGACGCGGGAAAAGGCCAGGGCTGAGATGCCTGATAGGTAATATCAGTTATATCAACGCCGGTCTCTTCTTTTACCTCTCGAGCCACGGCATGCTCTAGTGACTCGCCAGGCTCTACGAAACCAGCGACCGTTGAGAACCGTAGGCCTTCAAAACGTTTGTTATGACCGAGCAAGCATTTTTCTTCGTTGGGATGAGTGACAAGCATGATGACAGCGGGGTCTGTGCGTGGAAAATGCGATCGGCCGCAGATATCGTTAGTACAAAGCCGTTCATGTCCGCTTTTCCGGCTCTCAGTCACAGCGCCGCAGCTGCCACAATAGAGTTGGTTCCTGTTCCAATGGGCGAGGGCTCGGGCATAGGCCAAATAACCGGCAGTTTTGTTATCAATGGCAGTAGCCAACCTACGTAGGTCCTCAAACAAAGTCCCATCCGGCAGGTCGGCGAGGCCCGGATCTTCCAAGTGCGATATATCCGCACCATAATACGCTGTACTCCCTTCAATGCCGAGGAAGGTCATGAGCGTCGAGTTTTCCTTGAGCCACCTCGCATCGTCGCCGCGCACAAAGACTGCAGCGGGCTCACCCCCCTCGCGGATCAGGTTTTTATCCTGCCAGGTCGGGATATAGACAAAGTTTTGCACTTCAGAAGACAAGGTTTCTACCCCCTGCCGGCGCAGATAAGCCGCGCGTTCCATAATCACATGATCGAAGTAAAATCTTTGAAACATGGCGGAAAACATACACGTCTCTAACCCAGGTGCAATCCTGAAGAGTCGCAGCGAGGAAAATCCAATTAAACCGAAACATATGCGGTGAATATCGCAGGATAAGGTAATAGCAATTTTGATTAGCGGATAGGTTTGAAAAATCATTCTGATGGACCTTTTCTGATTTTTAGCACCTAGTTAGCCCTCGGCCATGGTCCCTGCCGTTATACTTTTTCTAGCAATCTTTTATGGAAAATCAGATTTTTACGAATAGTTGAAGGTGTTGAATTATCTGTGAAACCAAGTTGCGATCATCGACGCAGTCGGACGGGTGGCTCCTGTGATGATCGGAGACCGGGATGGCGAGGACCCTTTTTGCCTCGCAACTAAGTTGTCAAATCTACCGCCGTCTGGAAAACCATCACCTGAATTCGCCTTAGCTGGCGAATTTTCTGTTACAGAACTCATTGGCCCTAACCTTTAACTAAGAAAAACAAGAAAGGTTCCGTCATCTACGTATAGAACGGATAGCATACCCTCGGGCGCGACTACGGGCTCAAACTTGGTTTAACAGCCTTTGGTACTACTGCGGTCAGGCGCTGTACTCTTCTAGGTTTGTTATACACTCTCGTTTTTGAACCCTAATTTCTGGCACCGCCCGATACAAAACCAAACATTCGGGATTCGTGCTTGCCTCGCCTCCCCCTTGAACTGCTATATTTCAAACGGGAGATCGGCCGCGGACGGACCGCTCGCCAACCCGGTCAGGTCCGGAAGGAAGCAGCCGTAACGAGTTTTGTCCGGGTCGCGTGTCCGATCTTCCACTCGCCACGAGATCAACTGCCCGAGACAGCATGTCAGAAGATACGTTAGATCAGAACTCAGCTTTGACGGAGAAGAGCCCCGCTGCCGCCGCCGGCTATCAGGTTCTCGCGCGAAAATACCGGCCGACAGATTTTTCCAATTTGATCGGTCAGGACGCCATGGTTAGGACCCTCACCAACGCATTTGACACGGGGCGCATTGCCCATGCGTTTATTCTCACTGGCGTCCGGGGTGTTGGAAAAACAACAACAGCCCGAATTATTGCTAAAGCCCTCAACTGTGTCGGGCCCGGCGGCGATGGAGACGCCACAATCGACCCCTGCGGCAAGTGTCAATTTTGCACATCCATTGCAGAAGACCGTCTGGTCGATGTATTGGAGATGGACGCTGCGAGCCGAACAGGCGTTGATGATGTGCGCGAGCTGATAGAAGGAGTACGCTATAAACCGGTATCCGCACGCTACAAAGTCTACATTATTGACGAAGTGCACATGCTGTCCCGGAACGCTTTCAACGCCCTGTTGAGGACCCTCGAGGAACCGCCCGAACATGTGAAGTTTATCTTTGCAACGACGGAAATCCGTAAGATCCCGGTAACGGTGCTGTCGCGCTGCCAGCGGTTTGATCTTCGGCGGGTCGAGGTGGCCACCCTCTCCGCGCATTTCAGAATGATCGCGGACAAGGAGGGCGCCAAACTTACGCGCGAAGCGATTGCCCTCATCGCCCGAGCCGCAGACGGCTCCGTCCGAGATGGCCAAAGTCTCCTGGATCAAGCCATTGCTACCGGTGCGGGGGCTGAAATATCCGATACGGATGTCCGAGGGATCTTAGGTCTTGCGGACAGGGAGCGAAGTTTCGACCTCTTAGACCTTACTATGAAGGGGGATGCCTCAGGCGCGCTTGACATGATTGGGGAGGATTATGCCAACGGCGCTGATCCCGTCATTGTGCTGCGGGATCTGCTCGAAGTGGTGCATTGGCTCACCCGGGTCAAGGTGACACCCGCGGTGGCTAATGATTTGGCCAACCCCGAGAGCGAGCGCGTGCGCGGCAACGACTTGGCCAGCAGGCTATCCATGGCCAGCCTCAGTCGCGCATGGCAAATGCTCCTGAAAGGCCTGCAAGAGGTGCAAATTGCGCCTTCTCCGATTCAGGCTGCCGAAATGATACTGGTCCGGCTCGCCTACTTGAGCGACTTGCCATCGCCGGCGGAAGCCGTGAAATCTCTGCAAAGCGGCGGCGCGGGACAGGGACCTTCTGGTGGACCGACTGCGACGCCAGGTACTGAGGTCAGACCCAAAAGTCAAGCGGCCATGGCGGCGGCTATTTCGCAACCAGCACCCCAATCCGGCGCTGAAGCCGTGTCACAACTGCAGCAGATACAACCCGAAATTAAAAATTTTGAACAAATTATTACTCTCCTGGACCGGGAAAATGAGCGTATTCTTCGGGCCGATCTGGTGAACAATGTGCACCTGGTGAATTTTGAGGCGGGGAAGATTGAGCTTCGACTCGTAACAGGTGCGGCGTCGGACATTCCCCAGCGGCTCTATAAATTCTTGAACGAACACACCGACACACGCTGGTCCGTGGTACTCGCCAAGGACGGTGGAGACGAAACCTTGGCCCAACAAGAAGGCAACCGCAAGGAGGCTCTCCGCGCAAAGGTAGCAGCCCATCCCTTCGTGAAATCAGTCATGGCAACATTCCCGGACGCAGAAATCGAAACCATCCGTAATCTCGATGGTGACGGGCCAATGGGAGAAATCTCGGAGGTGATGCCAGGCACAGGAGCAGAGGAAAACACATGAAAAATCTGGGGCAGATGATGAAACAGGCCCAAGAAATGCAAAGCAAAATGGCTGAAATGCAGGATAAGCTCTCCGATATAGAGGTGACCGGCTCTTCAGGTGGTGGGATGGTGGAATACACCCTCACCGGCAAGAATGAGGCCCGACGCTTAAAAATCGACCCAAGTCTTTTGATGCCGGATAGTGCCGAGATGCTGGAGGACCTGATAGTTGCTGCCGCCAATGACGCCCGCTCCAAGGTAGAGAACAAAGTTCAGGAAAAAATGTCCGAGCTCACCGGCGGCCTGCAACTGCCTCCGGGTTTCAAGCTACCCTTTTAAGTTAGAGACGGCTGAGATGGCCACGGGTGACATTGATCTACTGATCCAACTGATGTCTAAGCTGCCGGGGCTCGGGCCTCGGTCTGCGCGCCGGGCCGCTTTGCATCTAATCAAAAACAGAGAACAGCTTCTAAAGCCCCTCGCGACAGCAATGGCGTCCGCGTCCCAGAGCGTTAAACAGTGCAGTGCTTGTGGCAATTTGGATACAGTTGACCCGTGCGTTATTTGCACCGATGCCCGACGGGACTCATCCATTATATGTGTTGTCGAGGAAGTGGCCGATTTATGGGCACTTGAACGAACAGCCGTGTTCAAGGGGCGGTATCATATTTTAGGAGGTGTTCTCTCGCCGCTGGACGGCATTGGCCCGGAAGATCTCAGTATTGGCGGACTGCTCAACCGGGCCGGTCGGGACGCCATTTCCGAGGTTATCCTCGCCACCAGCGCCACAGTAGACGGTAAAGCGACTGCCCATTATATCACCGACCGGCTGTCGGAATGTAATGTCACCGTAACCGCGCTCGCCCATGGCATTCCGGTCGGCGGTGAGCTGGACTATCTTGACGACGGCACGCTGAGCGCGGCGCTGAGGGAACGACGTAAAAGCTAGCAGTTGTATTTGATTTTTCTTTCGGTGCCGGTGGATGGGCGTTTGCTGGAGACGGGTAGCATGTCGATTAATGATAAGGCACATGACAAAATACTGATAATGATAACGCAGGTCACAGTACCGGGATACCCAGTACGCTCTCCAGTCACGCACCAGTGACTTGTCGAGGAATTTTTTCGGATAGCATTCTGAGGCTCAGGCCAGTATGTGTGGAGCCCACCTGCCACCAATGTGGCGACAGAGCGGGCGGTGCATTGATCCCCCGGTTTTTTTCTTAGCGATGCCAAATCCGTAACACCAGAAACACATTGGATCTCACGCGTAAAGCCATACTTTCGTCAATGTTTGCATGGCTGTAGTTCGTCTATACGGGATCCAGATCTACTTGGCGAGGTCGGGGAATGCTGCTCTCCATGTCAACCGGGCAGCTTGTAAAAATCCCCAGTTGGACATATTACACCGGTTTTTTGTCAGCTGGACACGTGGTCTGGGCGCATAGCACCGTAGGCAATTGAGAGGGCCGAAATACTCGCAGCCAAGCCAATGAACGATAAAAATTCCATAATTAGGCTGCCAACCAGCCCTAAAGTGAGAGACTTGGTCGCGCCATCAACGCCACCCAGCGGTCCGACAAGGACCAGGGTCGGAAGGCTCAGGGCGATGAGCGGCAAGGTAACTCCCAAAACGACCCCTAACAGGCGAAAACCATTACCTCCGGAAACCGCCCAGGCCTCCCAAAATGTCAACCGATCATCCACAGCAACCGCCGGCAACCAGATCAATAAGCGGCCGTAAACATAGCCACAAGCCAGAATGCCAAGAAGCATAAGCACAACACCGGTTGCCGCGAACGCGACAAGAATGGGTACGACGAAAAGGCCTGGGATCATTAGCAGAAAAATTTTACACGCGGTCCAAAGGAAACGAATTTGACGACCATGAGGTCGGTAAGCATCGACCGTCGAGCAACCTTCCGCAGGCATAAGATAACTTCGGTGCCAGGCAACGCTGTAGGCGAGCCACACCCATATATTGAGCATAAGCAGCACAGAGGACAATACGCTGACCCAGCCTGACCGTTGCACGGAAAAAGACCTAACGCCGTCCCACGTCACGTCGAAAGAGACCGTTCCCCATTGCACCAAAGCAGTAAGTATGGCGAGGATAACTAACGGTGGCAGGGTCAGCCGCCAGAATTGCCGGCGCTCCTGCCAGACAAAAGCATAGGCGCCCAGGACGGTACCAAGTACGGGGAGAGGGGTCACTGTGCAACCGCCAATAGCGTGCGATCTTTCCCCCGCGTGCGTTCGCTCGCACTTTTAAGCTGCCCACATGCGGCCATGATATCCCGGCCGCGGGGTACGCGGATGGGCGCAGAAAGCTCATGCCTGTTCAGAATTTCAGAAAATCTCTTGATTTTATGAGGAGGCGAGCAGTCGTATTTCGCCCCAGGCCATTTATTAAATGGAATGAGGTTTACCTTTGCGTAAATGTTTCGCAAAAGTCTGGCTAGTTCGTAAGCGTCGGCCTCCGAATCATTCACGCCGTCCAGCATGACGTATTCAAAAGTAATTCGGCGGGCATTGTTGGCACCAGGATATGCACGGCAGGCTGCCAGCAATTCCTCGATAGGGTACTTTTTATTTATTGGAACCAACTCGTTGCGGAGGTCATCCCGAACCGCATGGAGGGAGATGGCAAGGCCTACGCCTAACTCATCCCCCACGCGCTTGATCATAGGCACGAGACCCGATGTGGACAGGGTGATGCGACGCTTTGAGAGCGCTAATCCTTCGGGATCCATGATGATCCTGATCGCCTTGGCCACAGCGTCAAAATTATACAAAGGCTCGCCCATGCCCATCATCACAACATTGGAGAGCAACCGCCTGTCCGCCGGGGATGGCCACTCAGCGTAAGTGTCGCGGGCTACCATCATTTGTCCAACAATCTCTGCGGCGGTCAAATTCCGAACCATACGTTGAGTGCCGGTGTGGCAAAAAGAGCAAGTGAGTGTGCAGCCAACCTGACTCGAAATGCACAGCGCCCCGCGATCTTCCTCCGGGATATAGACCGACTCCACTTCATTACCATCCCTTGTGCGCAAAAGCCATTTTCGGGTGCCGTCCGCTGAGAGTTGTTCGGTAACTGTAATCGGTCGCTCGATGACGAAGTTCGTCCCCAGTTTTTCCTGAAGAGTGCCGGAAAGGGTGGTCATTTCAGCAAAGCTGGTAGCGCCCCGGAAATATATCCAATGCCACAATTGCTTAGCGCGGAAAGGTTTCTCATCCAGGCGCACCATTTCGGCCACCAATTCATTTCTGCTCAATCCGATCAGATTGGGTTTTTGGCTTTCGATCACACCGCCCCTACTTCACGCCGCAGTCGCGGCCGATAGTCTTGTAGGCGGCGGTGAAGCCGCTGAGAGAGTAGACATCAACTGTCTTCGTGCCCCGACTCGACGTGCCCGTTACCGTCATTTTACGGCCCCTAATCATGGCGCGGGCAAGGGCTCTATCAGTTTTTTCATCCTTAGCCCAGGCCGTACTGCCCTGGGTGAAAAGATCGAATTTTTGGCCGTCGATAACCACCGTAACAGAAGAGCCCTTTTTGTAGGAATAACCAGCCCGGAGTTCGAAAACATCCCGGGTGCCCTCCCCCGGCCTGTGGGTTACCATCACGAAGGTATCACCCCGGCGCTTGTAGTTACCGGTCTCCTCTTGCGGGGCACTCGCGATATAACAACTGCGGGATTCACCGCTACCGTACTTGAGCACACTCCAGTCTCCGGTAGTTTTAATAACAGTCTGAGCCGCCGCAGTATCAGCGATAAAAACAAGTGAAACTGCTATCGGTATTAAAATGCTTTTGATCATAATTCGCTCACGGTCTCCAGGTATTCGTCCAACTCAGCCAAAGGACTATCGGCCCGATACGCATCCATTTTACGCCGTAGTGAAGGACCCCCAAATACATGCTTGGGCAGGGATTCCAGAGGGCCCCCAGGCGTAACCGGCCGGCGCGGGTACTTACCCAAACTAATGACTCGGTCATACATGACTATGGCGCCTGCAATGCCTACATTGACGCAGAACTTCGTCGGAATTTGAACAATGTATGCGCAACGTGCCTGAATCGCGGGAGACAGGCTGCCCCGCTCTGGTCCCAAGACATAAGCTGCCTGGTTCGGATGACGGAAGCTGGGAAGCTCCCAGCTGTCAGGAACTAGTTCAATGCCAACTAACTCGCAGCGGGCCGGCAAAACAAGACTTTCCACATCAGGAAAGCTGTAAAATGGCACGTGGTCCGGTGTGCCTGACGTGTCCGCCTTGCGGCCCTCGCCTCTATCATATTGGGCGTCAACAGTGAAGACGAAGCCCGCGCCAAAAGCGTGCGCTGAGCGGAACAAACTTCCCACGTTCATGGATTTGCTCACGCACTCCACACCAATACCAAAAAATCCCCGCACGAGAATGTCTTCTCTCCATCAAGCACATAAGCTGCTTTTACTTACCCCACCCTTGGTGCCAATTGCAACGGTAGCCGCGGAATTCTTGTGCCAGCGGGCGTAAAGGAAGCATATTGGAAAAGCAGCCAAGCCTCTGGCCTAAGCTGATTTTCGTGTTGTATATAATCCGGCGTTCGCACAACAATCCTCTTTGCCTAATTTCACTGTAGGTCCGTCAGACGGACCTTGCCCCTGACCCTTTATTCGGCCGGTTGCGCCTTAGGGGTCTCCGTTTTTTTTTCGCTGATGGGCAGGTGTAACAATGCTGCAAGCAAGCCCAATCCAATAGCGATCTGCCAAACCAACTCATAAGAACCAGTTTCGTCGAACAACCAGCCTCCAAGCCACACCGAGGTGAAGGAGCCAAGTTGATGGCTTGCAAACACAATGCCGGCGAGCGTCGCCAAATATTTAATGCCAAACAACTGGCCAACTAAGGCGTTAGTTAATGGAACAGTGGCGAGCCATAGAAAACCTATCGATGCGGAAAATATCAACACAGATGTGGGCGAAATGGGGAAAAATATGAAGGCCGCAATCACCAAAGAGCGGAGAAAATAGAGCATGCTCAGAAGATATTTTTTTGAGTAGCGATCCCCCAGCCAACCAAAAATAAGCGTCCCGGCCAGGTTGGTAACACCGATCAGGCTAATGGCAGTACCCGGCAACCACTCAGGCATATCCAATGTGAGGAGATAGTTGGGCAGGTGAGCGGCGATAAACATGACGTGGAAACCGCAGACACAAAACCCAGCCGTCAGATACAGATAGCCCGAATGCTGCCGCGCTCGGTCAAGTGTTTGAAGGAGGCTCTCTGCCTTTTCCGTCTGGGCACCGTGATCTGCCGTCTTGCCTTTCAGCACGTAACTCAACGGAACAACAACGGCCAGTAGGATGGCAAGGATGAGCAGCGCATCAACCCAGCCAAACGCATTAATGTTAGTCTGGGTTAAAGGTGCAATCAAAATTTGGCCGCCGGTGCCCATCGCACCCACCAAACCAAAGAAAAACGTACGTCGGTTTTCGGGGACATTTCGCGCCACAACGGACATGAGCACCGCCCAAGTGGTGCCGGATCCGGCGATGCCAATGATTATACCGGTGCTCAAATGAAGCTCGAAGACAGAGTCCGCGTTCGCGAGAATAACTAGACCCAGAACCTGGGCCACTCCAGCAATTGCAATAACGCGCCCAGAGCCATATTTATCCGCGAGCGCGCCAATAAACGGCTGCGACAACCCCCAAAGCAAGTTTTGCAGTGCCAACGAAAACGAAAATGCCGTCAAGCCGATTCCGAACGCTTCAGAAACCGGTGTCTGGAAAAGTCCAAAACTGTGCCGCGTGCCCATGGAGAGCAGGATCACAAAGGCCGCCGAAAATACGATGATATAATTCGCGGGCGTCATTTTAATAACCATGGGAACTCCCAGACGAGGGTACAACTGCAACGCTAGTAACGTAATCTTACATTAAACTAAAGCGAAACGGGACGGGGTAACAAGTTATGTTAATGTCGAAGGGTGGATGAGTTAACATGTTCAAGGGTTATGAGCAGCGCGAGTCGGGGGTCTACAAAGACTCACCCTTTAACAGCCTCGGTAATGTTCCCGTTAGCCCCATAGCCTGCCGCATGAGGAATTGTTTGAGCGGACCGATCCGGTTAACGGCGGCCAACCCGAGGTCGCGCGCCATCCGGATAGGCGCGATGTCATTAGAAAACAATCTGTTAAGCACATCCGTCGCCGCCAGCATCATAGTATTGTCAAAACGGCGCCATCGATCATATTTCCGAAGCACTTGTGTTGATCCGATATCGAGCCCGAGTCGGCGGGCATCGGCCAATACTTCGGCCAGCGCGGCAACATCCCGCAACCCCATATTTAGCCCCTGACCCGCAATCGGATGGACTCCATGGGCAGCATCTCCAGCCAAAGCCAGCCTTGGGGCCGTGCTGGTCTTAGTGTATTGGAGAGAGAGGGGGTAGCTCCAGCGCGGCCCAACAACTTCCAACGCGCCCATAAAGTCACCTGCGCGCTGCGTCAGTTCCCAAATGAAATCATCATCTGGCAAGGCCATAATATCGGCAGCATCCACTTCCGACTCTGTCCAGACAATGGAAGATCGATTGCCTGTCAGCGGGAGAATAGCAAAGGGCCCTGCCGGGTAGAAATGTTCATGGGCAATGTTGTGATGAGGTTCTTCATGCGCAATGGTGCATACAATACCTGACTGATGATAGGGCCATTGGGTCAACTCCAGCCCGGCATGATCACGCACAAAGGAATTGCGGCCATCAGCACCAATGATAAGAGGAGCGGTGATGTGATCTCCGCCTTTTAACCTCGCGATAACAGCCGTTTCTGAGTGTTCTAATGCATCGATTTCGTTAGGCGCAAGGTACATAATGGCGGGGGCATCCGTAACGGCCGTCAAAACTGCATGTCGGAGGTGCTGGTTTTCGACCATGTAGCCTAGAGCATCCTCTCTTACGTCCGCATGATCGTAATGCAGGAACAAGTTTGACCGACCATCTGCTACTCGAATATCTCGGATGGGCGCTACCTCAGTGCCAAGGGCCTGCCAGACGCCAATTTGTTCAAGCATTTTTTTTGGTCCCTGGGCAACCGCTGTGGCGCGACCATCAAAATTCGGTGCCAGAAGTTCTGCCGCGGGGACGCGATCAACGACAACAGATGAGATACCAGCGGAAGCCAGTGCGCAGGCCAGGCTACCACCTACGGGACCGCCCCCAACGATCAGGGTATCTGTGCAATGAGTATTCATATGATTCCATAAACTCTGATGATGTCTATACCCTCTGACATAGCGCCTCCCACACCAGAATACCAGACACTACCTGCCACTTGTGATAGATTAAATAATAGGCAATTATGCACATTGCACACTTATTGTTCTTTACGATCACAAAATAACCCCTGATTTAAAGACAAAAAAGTAAGAGACGGTTGATTTTACGAAATTATTTAATGGTGGCATGGAATTTGAAACGGAAGGGATAAGAGAGGAGAGTGATCTTCGTTTTTCCGACGAAAAGCGTAACTAGAGGCATAACAAGGGGTCGTTTAATGAAGTTGATAATGGCAATTGTAAAACCAACCAGGCTGGACGCTGTCCGAGAAGCTCTGATTGAAATCGGCATTCAAGGTCTAACATCCAGCGAGGTGTCCGGCTTTGGCAGACAAAAAGGCCACACCGAAATCTACCGGGGCGCAGAATATGCTGTGAGTTTTGTCCCCAAAACAAAAATCGAGGTTGTCGTTGCCGATGATCAGACTGAGGCAGCTGTGACTGCCATCCAGACAGCGGCGGCAACGGGCAGTATTGGTGACGGAAAAATTTTTGTCGTGGATGTAGCCCAGGCTCTTCGAATTCGGACCGGCGAAGCCGGCGACGAAGCACTTTAGGAGGATACTTAATGACTGGTTTAAGAATATTTTCACTACTCGCGGGGGCGGCATTGACAAGTGTATTGTGGATAGATCCCTCTTTGGCGGAGGATACAAAGCCCACTTTAGACACGGGTGACACAGCTTGGATGCTCACCTCAACAGTGATTGTCCTCATGATGACTATTCCGGGCGTGGCACTGTTCTATGCTGGCATGGTGCGCAAACGTAATGTCCTCGCAACGCTGATGCAGAGCTTTGCCATCACTTGTCTAGTGACCATCATTTGGATGGTGATCGGCTACAGTCTCGCTTTCTCCAACGGCGGGAGTGCCTGGGTCGGCAATATGGACCTGGCCTTTCTCTCTCACCTGACGGTCGACGCCATTAATGGCACCATCCCAGACACGGTTTTCGTCATATTCCAAGCAACCTTCGCCATTATTACAGCGGCCCTCATCACGGGGGCTGTGGCCGAACGCATGAAATTCTCGGCTCTCTTATGGTTCATCGGCCTTTGGTCCATCGTCGTATATTCGCCGATAACATACTGGGTGTGGGGAGGCGGTTTCCTGGGTAATGCTGGAGTGCTCGATTTCGCTGGCGGCACCGTTGTTCACATTAATTCCGGTGTTGCCGCACTGGTCGCCGCAATCATGCTTGGCAAGCGGAAGGGTTTCGGTGTGGAGAACCTCGCACCGCATAACGTAGGACTAACCATGATTGGGGGTGCTTTTCTTTGGGTCGGCTGGTTCGGGTTTAACGCAGGTTCCGCTGTCGGCGCCAACGGAAGCGCCGGTATGGCCATGGCCGTGACGCAAATAGCCGCCGCCGCCGCCGGCCTCACCTGGATGGTCGTCGAGTGGCTTCACCATAAGAGGCCAACCTTACTGGGCATCGTGTCCGGGGCCGTTGGCGGCCTTGTTGCGATCACGCCCGCGTCGGGTTTTGTCGGCCCCATGGGCGCCCTTTGCATTGGCATTGCAGCAGGCATCGTCTGCTATTGGGGAGCGGCCATCCTGAAACCGAAGTTAGGATACGATGACTCTCTGGATGTTTTTGCTGTCCATGGTCTCGGGGGCATCGTCGGCGCAATATTAACCGGCGTGTTCGCCGTTGAGGCCATCGGGGGCACCCCAGGCGCGCTCGAGGGCAATAGCGGACAAATCCTGGTTCAGATCGAGGGCATTGTCGCTACAATCATCTGGAGCGGGGTCGCATCTGCCGTGATCCTCCTCGTCATCGATAAAGTGATTGGATTACGCGTAGATAAAGACGAAGAGGCCGAAGGTTTGGATCTCAGCCAGCATGGCGAAATGATGCACTAAACTTGGAAGATAAAAAAAGGGGTCATTTTCTGCCTGAAAATGACCCTGTTGGAGGGACCTACTCGTCCTCGTCGGTTCTCCCACACACCGGGTCGTCTCGTTCTTGCCACGCTATGAGACGGCCCGGTCGTTTTCCCTTCTGTGTCTAATTTCTGCGCAATACCAAGGAGTTGCGTAAAACTCGGGCAACCGCGAGTGTGGAGAGCCGGCATACTCTTAGCTCTTATAGCTACCTAAGCATAGAGAATTTTACAATTTTTTTTGAAAAGACCGGATTGGCACGAGAATTGTAATCCGGACAATAGCGTGGCACTCGTTTCCTATCCGACCTGACTCATTCGGGCGGCAGCAAGGTATCTCTGGTTGAAGCGGCCATGCTCATTAGTTCATAGAGGAGGACGTATCGTGGGAACGCAACTTAAGTTATTTTCACTGGTCGGTTTATTGGGCACTGCAACTGCTGTGATGCCTCACGAGGCACTGGCGCAAGACAAAATGGCAGGCGGCGATACAGCTTGGATAATCACAGCAACGGCATTGGTGTTATTCATGACTTTGCCAGGGCTTGCTTTATTCTACGCCGGTCTGGTTCGATCAAAAAATGTGTTGTCGGTTTTGATGCAGTGTTTTGGTATCGCAACACTGATGTCCGTCATCTGGATGGTGATCGGGTATTCGATTGCCTTTGGCGACGGCAACACCTGGTGGGGCGGCCTTGGAAAGCTATTTTTTGCAGAAATCCCCGTGGATACGCTTAACGGCACCATCCCAGAAAACGTCTTTTTCATGTTCCAGATGACCTTTGCCATTATCACCCCGGCGCTGATCGTCGGCGCGTACGTGGAGCGTATCAAATTTAGTGCGGTTCTATGGTTCAGCGGGCTCTGGTTAATATTTGTTTACGCACCATCCACCCATTGGATTTGGGGCGGCGGCTTCCTCGCAGACCTAGGCTGGGCGTCAGAATCCCTTAAAGGGGTGGGTACCATGGACTTTGCCGGCGGTCTAGTAGTGCATGCGAACGCTGGAATCGCCGCTTTGGTCGTCGCCAAACTCCTTGGCACTCGGCGGGGATTTCCAAACGACCTGAGGCCACCCCATAACCCCGGAATGGTGATGATCGGTGCCGCCATGCTGTGGGTTGGCTGGTTTGGCTTTAACGGCGGCAGCGCTCTTGGTGCCAATGGCGGTGCCGGCATGGCCATTGCCGTTACGCACATTTCTGCAGCCACCGCATGCCTCGTTTGGATCACCATAGAGTGGATCAAGTTTGGTAAACCGAGCCTGGTCGGGATCGCCACCGGTGCCATCGCCGGCCTTGCAACCATCACACCCGGTTCCGGCTTTGTCGGGCCGGCTGGCGCTTTGGTATACGGAGCCCTAGCCGGAATAGTGTGCTACTCTATGATAAACGTGGTAAAGTCTCGGTGGGGAATCGACGATTCTCTCGACGTCTTCGCAGTTCACGGCGTTGGCGGAATTCTCGGCATTCTTCTCACGGCCTTCTTTGCCGACACGAGCCTCGGCGGCGCAGGACTGGCGGAGGGTGTGTCAATGAGCACCGCACTCTTGGCCCAGTTTTTAGCCACTGTGATCACCATTATGTGGGCTGGCATCGCGAGTTACATCATTGTTAAAGTTGTTCAGTCCATTGTCGGCCTTCGGGTAAACGATGAAGAAGAGACAGAGGGTCTTGACCTGACATATCATGGCGAACGCGGTTATGATCTCTAAACCGAGACAGGCCATCCCTGTCTGGTAATAATGAAAGGAAGGATTGAGCCATGAAGCTCATAATGGCGATTATTAAACCGACCAAACTTGATGCTATACGGGAAGCACTGACAGAAATTGGTGTCCAAGGCTTGACGGCAAGCGAGGTTTCTGGTTTCGGGCGGCAAAAGGGGCACACGGAAATTTACCGTGGCGCCGAATATGCCATCCACTTCGTTCCTAAAATGAAGATCGAGCTAGTGATCGACGATGGCCAGCTTGAAAAAGCCATCAATGCCATCAGAAACGCAGCCAACACAGAACATATCGGCGACGGCAAAATTTTTATTCTAGATGTTGCTCAAGCGATCCGAATCCGTACTGGCGAAACTGGCGTAGAAGCACTCTAAACCATCCAACCGGTCAAACCATGCCCGTGTCACTCACTATTGTTAAGGCCATAAAGGCGCACTTGGCGCGGGATTACTTTTTGGTTAGGACTAGATGGGTGCCGTATAAGCTTGGCTTGATAAATGTATAACAGAGACCTTGACCGTCTAACAGATTATCCTTTCGACCGCTTGCGCGCCCTTTTAGATGGGATTGAACCGCCGGCCTCAGCGGAACCTGTGATCATGTCCTTGGGAGAACCCCAGCATGCGCCCCCGAAACTGATTCACGAGACCATTGCCGCGCATGCGGATGGATGGGCCAAATATCCTCCCGTCGCTGGATCCAAGGAATTACTCGCGACCATCAGCGACTGGCTTACCCGGCGATATGGGCTGACCTCGCTGGCGCTTGACCCGGTGAGCAACATCGTCGCGGTAAACGGTACAAAAGAAGCGCTCTTCATGGCAGGAGATATTTGCGTACCCCGGACCAAAAATGGCCGCCGACCGGCCGTATTGATCCCCAATCCTTTTTATCAGGTCTATGTCGGCGCAACCGTGTTGCGGGGTGCAGAGCCTGTGTATCTCTCCGCTACCAAAGAAACCGGTTTTTTACCCGACTTCGAGAATCTAGACGTTGATCTTTTGAAACGGACGGCCCTGGTTTTCTTATGCAGCCCCGCCAATCCGCAAGGCGCCATTGCTAGTCTGACTTATCTCAAAAAAGCCATCGATTTAGCCCGAGAGTATAATTTTATCCTAGCCTTGGATGAGTGTTATGCGGAAATATATGATAAGGTTCCGCCACCCGGCGGAATTGAGGCGGCGCAAGAGCTTGGCCAGGGGCTGGCTAATCTTTTGGTGTTTCACTCCCTTTCTAAACGCTCCAATGCACCAGGACTCCGATCTGGTTTTGTCGCTGGAGACCCGCAGTTGATCAAGGCCTTTCGCACATTGCGCAACTATGGCGGAGCTGCCGTTCCCTTACCCTTGCTCGCGGCGTCGGCAGCCTTGTGGCGGGACGACAAGCATGCTGATCAAAATCGTATGATGTATCGTGCTAAATTTGACCGGGCCGATCAATTGTTGGGCGGAAAGTTAGGCTACTACCGACCGAAGGGTGGGTTCTATTTATGGCTCGATGTGGAAGACGGCGAAGACGCAGCACGTAGACTTTGGACCGAGGGCGCCATTAAGGTTATCCCCGGCGCTTATCTGGCACGCCCGGACCAAGACGGTACCAATCCGGGCAACCGCTACGTACGCATTGCACTAGTGCAGGACCCGGAAGTAATTGATGATGCTCTAACGCGCATGGTTGAGATTCTGGCGTAACAAACACTGAGGGAAGTGCCTCCGCCGGAACTGATTGATCATCCGAAGTTAAAAGGGCGGCTTGGGAATAAATAACCTCATAGCTCTGAGTTTACACGCCGCCACAGAACGCTCCCTTTAACTATCTATCAATAATCGGGCCTTAATGATTAAAGATGTCTCGAACGATAGCTAACTCTGCGCGCCCAGCATTATTACCACCAGCCGCAAGGGACCTTTTGAAGCGGCGCTGTTTTGAAGTCGCTGGGTTACTCTTGTTTTCAGGGAGCATCCTGATAACCCTTGCTTTGCTGAGCTATCAACCCTCAGATTGGTCCTGGAACACCGCATCTGACGGCACGGTCCACAACTTACTTGGGGCCTTCGGGGCTGTTTTATCGGATGTCATCTTGCAGGCCGTCGGCCTTGCGTCAGTCCTTATGCTTGTTGCTCTATTGGCCTGGGGGTGGCGGATGTTCAAAAAAGAGCGCGTGACCCATCTGTGGATTAGGCTGCTGATGGCCATTTCAGGAATTCTCTTCACGACAATTTTTTTGTCTCTCTTCCAGCAGTCAGAGAGCTGGCCATTAAGCGCCGGATTGGGCGGAGCGATTGGGATGGTTTTAGAGGACCTTTTAGTCGATTTCTTAAAAGAAGTTACGCCAGGCTATGAACAACTCGTAATTGGCGGCCTCATTCTGCCGCCAGCCGCCGCAACCATGTTTGTGGCGATTGGCCTGAACAATTCGGAATGGCGCGCCCTTTGGCAACCAATCCACAAAAGCCTGCATGAGGCCTGGAAAGGCGCCCTACTCGTTTCGGACCGAACCCGTCGCCGGCAAACACGGACCGAGCCAGTTTTTGAGCACAGTGACGAAAGCCCTGAAGATACGGAAGATGGAGCCATCAGTCAGGAAGTACTAGAATTTAAGTCAAAAACAAGCCTCAGCGCCTCATCCCCGCGCCGCGCCAGCACCGCCATCGTGGCAGATAAAGCCAAACAGGCAGCGGCGGGAGAGAGCGCAAAAAAAGCACAACAAGGCAAGCTCGCACTTGGAAATTCATATTCTATTCAGCTACCACCCCTGGACTTCCTGGAATCACCACCTGAAATCAAGCCGGAGGACAAAGCCGATAAGTCGGCCTTGTCGCAAAATGCAGAACTTTTAGAGTCTGTTCTCCAGGACTTTGGCGTCAAAGGAGAAATCGTCAAGGTGCGCCCCGGGCCAGTCGTGACGCTGTATGAATTAGAACCGGCGCCTGGGACTAAAACCTCACGTGTCGTGGGGCTCTCCGATGACATTGCACGTTCAATGAGCGCATTGTCTGTCCGAATTGCAGTTGTGCCGGGGCGAAGCGTGATTGGCATCGAATTACCAAACGCGCGCCGTGACTTGGTGTATTTTCGGGAACTCCTCGAATCGAGGGTTTTTGAAAAATCCAACGGTGCACTCACCTTGGTGTTAGGTAAGGATATCGGCGGCCTGCCGGTAATGGTAGACCTCGCTCGCATGCCCCATTTGCTGATCGCAGGTACCACTGGGTCAGGAAAGTCGGTCGCCGTCAATACGATGATATGTTCTCTGCTGTACCGGCTCACACCGGATCAATGCAAATTCATTATGATTGACCCAAAGATGCTGGAACTTTCGGTGTACGACGGCATCCCCAACTTACTCTCGCCGGTCGTAACGGATCCCTCCAAGGCCGTTGTGGCATTGAAATGGGCCGTGCGAGAGATGGAGGATCGTTATCGGCTCATGTCTCAACTGGGGGTTCGAAACATAACCGGATATAATAGCCGTCTCACGGAGGCCCGAAAAAAGGGAGAAAAACTCACCCGAACGGTGCAAACCGGTTTCGATGATACAGGCAAGCCGATTTACGAGGACCAACCTTTAAGCATGGACCCCCTGCCTTTAATCGTCATTGTTGTTGATGAGATGGCGGATTTGATGATGGTTGCCGGAAAGGATATTGAAGCAGCTATCCAGCGTCTCGCACAAATGGCTAGGGCAGCTGGCATACACCTTATTATGGCAACCCAGCGACCCTCGGTGGACGTCATCACAGGAACAATCAAAGCCAACTTCCCGACGCGAATCAGCTTTCAAGTCACCTCTAAAATTGACAGCCGGACCATTCTAGGCGAACAGGGCGCAGAGCAGCTTCTGGGCCAAGGCGACATGCTTTACATGGCAGGCGGCGGCCAGATCACCCGAGTTCACGGCCCATTTGTCAGCGACGAGGAAGTGGAACATGTGGTTAGCTTTTTGAAGAGCCAGGCCGAACCCCATTATATCACCGAGGTCACGGAAGATGTCGACGATGGTTCGATACCCCCTTTACAGGGTGCGAGCGGTAGTTCCGATAACAGCTACTATGACGAAGCGGTGGCCCTTGTCGCTAGGGAAGGAAAGGCCTCTACGAGCTTTATCCAGCGGCACTTGCAGATCGGATATAATCGTGCAGCCCGGATTATGGAGCAAATGGAGGAACAAGGTGTGGTAAGTAAAGCCGACCGGGTAGGGCGCCGGAAAGTCTTGGTTGACAGCCACTGATCCCTAGTTTCCGAATTCTACATCACCAAAATGCTGCGCGATGGGGTTGTTTTCATCTTGCAGGCAATTTTTTTATCGCCAACAATTAGAGACCGATCCATGACACGGAGGACGCCATGAACCTACGCGCTAATGCATGCATAATAATCAAAATAGCGTTGCTCTGGTGTTTGATACTGATGCCTACCGCGGCCGAAGCAGAGGTAGCCGTTGCCGCCCGCCTGACAGCGCAGGACAAGATAGACCTCAAACGGGTTGAGGATTACCTTGAGAGACTGTCCACCCTAAAAAGCAGTTTTCTGCAAACTTCTTCTAACGGGAACGTCGCGTCCGGCAAACTTTTTATCTCCCGGCCGGGCAAACTGCGTTTCGAATATGATCCCCCTGCCTCTATTTTAATGATCTCTGATGGCATTTTCCTTATTTACATCGACAAAGACCTGGACCAGGTCACACATATCTTCCTCAAATCCACACCGGTTAATTTTCTAGTGCGCGAAGACATACGGATGGATGGTGATATCACCGTTACCAAGATCACGCGATCGCGGGGTCTGCTCCGCCTGACGATTCGGGACACGGACGAGCCCGGAAAAGGATCCATGACGCTTATATTCGCCGATAAACCTCTCGCACTTCGCAAGTGGACCGTCATTGATGCTCAAAACATTCGAACCAATGTGATGCTGGCTGGCGTAGAAACCGGGATGAAGTTGGACCCGAGGCTGTTCCAGCATAACCAATAAGCCGCTGGCATTGAAACGAGCCTCAGAAGAAACGCTGCGCCCCTTTTCTTGCCCTTACAACAACAGTTTGTATAGCTATATTTTTACAAGGCCTATAAATTCACCACGGGTAACTATAATTTACTCGTGCTTGTGGGTAAATTTTGATCTAAATTAACCTTGTGCAGATGCTTCTTCCGCGCCCCACAGAATGCCCAAACTCTCCTTTGACAAATGTATTCCACCACTTGAGTCAAATTGGCTTATCGCAAGTTATGCATAATAAGCCCCCACGGAACATGGTCTCATTGGGATGGGCCATGATATACCTCATGGTGATCAGAAACGACGAGGCATAATAGCGAATCCGCAGCGGGTCAACACTAACATAGACGCAGGTCGTGGAGGAAAAACAATTGAAAATCACCACGTGGAACATCAACGGGGTTCGGTCTCGTTTGAAAACACTGGCGAAAGTCGCCGAGGCTATCTCTCCCGACATCATTTGCCTCCAAGAGATAAAGGTGACGACAGAATTGTTTCCGGCAGATGAAATCGCCGCGATGGGCTATCCTTATCAAGTTGTGTCTGGCATGAAGGCCTACAATGGCGTTGCCATCCTGTCTAACACGCCCTTCCAGAAAACAGGGCTGAGGGATTGGTGCGGTAAACGTGATGCGCGGCATGTGTTCGCACTACTGCCCGGAAACATTGAACTCCATAACGTGTATGTGCCGGCGGGTGGTGACATTCCAGATCCAAAAGTAAATGATAAATTTGATCATAAGTTGAAATTTTTGCGGGCAATGACGCGCTGGGCCCAGGCCCGCCAAGAGGCTGATGCCCAACGAATTCTGGTGGGCGATCTGAATATTGCACCCTTAGAAACAGACGTTTGGTCGCACAAACAACTTTTAAAAGTTGTCTCGCATTCGCCAGTTGAGATCGAATTATTGGAGAAACTTAGAAAATCCGGACCCTGGAAGGATGCTGTTCGCCAGGTAATTCTACCCCATGAACCGCTTTACAGCTGGTGGAGCTACCGTTCAAAGGATTGGTCTACCAACGACAAAGGTCGTCGTCTTGACCACATCTGGGTAACGGAGCCCTTAGCCGATGCTATCATTGAAGCCAAAGTTTTGAGAGAGGCCCGCGGGTGGTGCAAACCGTCCGACCATGCGCCGGTCACCGTAACGCTAAAAATTTAGAAATAGTCGCACTCTAGGGGATGAGCCGATAGCCGTTGGGCTCGGTCACCAGCAAATTAGCATTGGATGGTTCACGTTCAATTTTCTGGCGAAGCCGGTAGACATGAGTTTCCAACGTGTGCGTCGTTACGTCAGCGTTATATCCCCACACCTCGCCCAGTAAATCATCTCGACTAACACCGCGCTCGCCCGCGAGGTACAAAAATTTCACGATGGCGGTTTCCTTATCGGTCAAACGTACTTTTTTCTCGGTCTCCATATCCACCATGATTTTAGCAGCAGGACGGAAGGTATAAGGGCCAATTTGAAAGACAGCATGCTGACTTTGCTCGTGTTCTCGGATAGACGCCCTCAGCCCGTGCAATAACACGCCAATTTTAAAGGGCTTTGTGACATATTGATTTGCGCCTGCATAAAGTTCGGGGGTAGGGTCATGATCTGTATCGGTACTGGTAAGCATTATGAATGGCGATTTTACGCCCGCTCGGCGAATGACCCGACAAACTTCCCGTCTGCAAATGTCGGGCAAACTAGTATCTAGCACGATAGCGTCAAAATATTGCTCCTTAATGCGATCGATGGTGGCGGTCCCTGTGGGTGCTTCTTCCGCGATGAATTCTTCATAGACTTGAAGCTGCTCCACCAAAACCTGCCGGAGATCCTCATCGTCGCTAACAACCAGAATGCGCCTTCTTGGACTCATAAAGCGTGTGCTCCTGTCAAGACACGATAATAACTAGTGCTTGGGGCCACAACCCTTATAGCGTGTCACGGCTGACTTTGGCACATAACGCTCTCTAAAAATTATGATGGCGCGGCAAATATTTCCCTCTTGGGCAACAAAAATGACCTGAAATGCATGCCCATCGAGAGAAATAACCCTAAACGCCCCTGTAATCGAGCATGATCTTTGGCACCCGGTTTGCAAGTACTACCCAAACGAAGTTGGACGGTAATAAACGATGAATGACCAATTTGCCTCCGTAGAGAACTCGGCAGCGTATGATCCGTCGGAGACCAACACAAAGCGTCTCGCAAAGCAAAGTCCTGCTAACGCGCGCAACGAGCTCTTATTTTTCGGAAAGGATGGTTTTACTTTTCTAGACTTATTAGACGTGATCAACCCACTACAACATATACCTATAATTTCCACGCTTTATCGATCGATTTCCGGTGACACCATTGACCCGGGAGCAAAGATCGCTGGAGGAACGTTATTTGGTGGCCCCCTGGGAGCTGCGTTTTCTAGTCTAGATGTGGCCGTAAAACATAGCACAGGCCGCGATATTGCCGATCATACATCGGCATTTTTTACCATCAAAACAGACGGTCAAAATACGCCGACGCTCTCCGAAACCAGCTTAAAAATGGCCGCGTTGGAACCTACCCAATTGGCCGATCGGTCAAATCGGGGCCAAGCAACGGCTTCTGTTTTGCAACCTACTAAGACGGAAAATAAGCCACTCTCGGATGAGCCTATTTATCCAGGGCCGCCGGGGACGCAGATAATCGAAGAGAAGTTTCGGGCGGCCGGCATGTCTGAAATTCCCATCGCCAAACGTCGATCCAACGGGTATGGCCAAGACGCAACTAATGCGCCAAGACCTTTTCCAAGGCCCGCGCTGCATGGTGATATCGTCAAACCATCGGCCCCAGAAAACTCTATCGAAGCGCCAAAGGCTTCGCCTCTTCCCGCATTATCCGTGCGGGCTTCGAATAATGATGCTAAAAAACCTGGGCAGGATCGGCTAACGCACAGTGAGCCTTATCGGTTGAAACCTAAATTTCCAGGAGGTGTAATCCCAACCGCCTTTTCCAAAGGTGGACCAACCCGGCATTTTACTCAAACTTCCACTGGAGGCTCTGTTAAATCAAATCCACAGTGGTATGGCCATAGCCAAGCCATAAACCAAACAATAACTGATAATAAAAATAGTTGGATCGCCGATGCCATGAAGCGGGGACTTTCTAAATATGAGGCTGCGAACAATTTGGCGGCAGGCTCAAATCAAAAACCGGCGTTCACGGTGCGCTGATGATCACGGTTACCCCACCAACGACTTTGACCTGGAACGATAACATATTCAATTGCGTGCTCGGATGGAATGGTGTGACCTCAGATAAATGGGAGGGCGATGGGTGCACGCCAGCGGGAACTTATAGGCTCCGCAAAGTGTTTTATCGAAAAGATAGAGTAACCGGCCTAAAATCAACGTTACCGATACATCCGATTAGGACATCAGACGGCTGGTGCGACGATCCTGAGCATTCATTTTATAACACATTCGTGCAGCTTCCCATTGAGGCCTCTCACGAAAAACTGTGGCGAGAAGATCCTTGCTACGACATTGTCGTCGCCTTGGGTCAGAACGACGCACCAATTGTCCCTTATCGCGGCAGCGCAATTTTTATTCATGTTGCCGCTGCAGACCATCGCCCGACTAAAGGCTGTGTTGCATTGGATCTTCAAGCACTTAAAACCATTCTAGCCGGATGCGGCCCAAAAGAAAGTATCCACATTCGGTCGGCCAATTAATCACTACTTAATGGCTTTACTGCGCCAAATTCCGGCGATGATCGGGTGCCGAAAATCGCGGTGCCAACACGGACATGCGTCGCACCGAACTTGATGGCAATCTCATAATCTGCACTCATTCCCATTGATAGGGTTGCTAGACCATTTCGCTCAGCAATGGCGTGGAGAAAGGAGAAATGAAGAGCGGGCTCTTCATCGGCCGGCGGGATACACATTAGACCCGCGACGGGCAACTCAAATTCGTCCCGGCAAGCGGCGATAAAGGCATCCGCATCCGCGGGCAAAACGCCCGATTTTTGGGGCTCCTCTCCCGTGTTCACTTGTATGAGACAAGACGGCCGCTGACCCCCCTCATCCATCGAGCGGGCAAGTGAGCGAGCAAGTTTGGGACGGTCGACAGTTTCGATAACATCGCAAAAGCGCACGGCCTCCCGAACCTTATTCGACTGTAAGGCGCCAATAAAATGCAGCCGACTTTCTAGATGCTTATCCTTGAGTGCTGGCCATTTTGCCGAAACTTCCTGAACTTTATTTTCTCCAAATATCTTTTGTCCCGCCGCGATGGCAGCATCGATGGCCGACGCCGAATGCGTTTTAGACACAGCAATAAGGTCAACCGATCCAGGTGGACGACCAGCAGCTTTAGTCGCAACGTTTATCTTGTCCAGCACCCCAGACAAATTTTCCGTAATGAGGCAATTGGCTTTCATGAATAAATTTCTATGATCGTTGTATGAGTGAAGAGGCGATCTTACGCTTATCAGAAATCGGGCGCCGGCTCAATTTAACAGCTGGAGCAGCCCACGTGCCTCACCTCTATTTTATGACAGACTCTGTACGCACGCCAGATCCAGTACAAATCGCCGAACGCCTGCCGCGCGGTACAGCTGTAATATTGCGCCACTATGACACGCCAGACAGATATAACCTTGCTAGACAGCTCAAGCGTGTGTGCCAGGAACGAGCCTTAATCTTAATTATTGCTGGAGATGCCCGTCTGGCCGATATCGTTTCAGCCGATGGGTTACATATGCCAGAATGGACTATTACGCGCCCGCAGTTGAGTCATCGCCGATGGCTTCGATTGAAAAATCGAATTTCTACTGCCGCCGTTCATTCCATGCCAGGGCTAAACAGGGCATATAGGATGGGCGTTGATGCGGTTTTTGTATCGCCCGTTTTTCCAACAGCGAGCCACCCCACTCAACCGGCAACTGGGGTCCTTAGCTTTGCTCGACAAAGCAGAGCAGCATTGGTTCCGATAATAGCTCTTGGCGGGATCACTGTTGTCACCGCGCCCAAGTTAATTGGAACATCTTGCGCCGGCATTGCCGCCATTGGGGGCCTTAGTGAATAAATTAGGAGGTCATATTTGGTATAGCCCTTCCCCGAAGCCCATATTTCAATGCGGGTTAATAGCATCAACACAACGAAGCAAAAATTGTTATGGATCAGAGCGGGAAAACACCTCCATGGATAGCAGTAGCAGCCCGTATCGTGATTACGAACGAACCGCCTCGAAAACATGGGAGCGTATTAAATGACCGTCGCAGACATCCCACAACTTATCGAGCGGGCGCGGGCCCGTCTGGACGTCGAGGATTTCGAGGCGGCTCGGTCTGACTATGAAGCCGTTCTCGCGCGAGACAAAGATATGACAGAAGCACTGATAGGCCAGGGAGATTCGTGTTTTGGGCTCGGCGAATATGACATGTCAGAGCATGCCTATCGAGCCGCGCTTAAAGCCGCGCCGTCAGATCCAGATGCCTTATTTGGTTTGGCGGCTGTGTTGCGAGTAACAGAATATTATGAAGAGGCGGTGTCGTTGTATGAGCGGGGTTTCGACGCGGAACCGGAGAGAACCGAGGCATATTGGGAGCTGGCATACTCACGAGAAATGTCCGGTGATAAGGAAGGCGCCGAGATTGCTTACAGATCCTGTCTCGCCCAACATCCCGATCACGGTATGGCGTCGCACCTCCTAGCTGCCATGACAGGCGCAACAACTATTCGGGCCCCTAAAAACTACGTCCGGGATTTATTCGATGACTATGCTGAAACATTTGATAAGGACCTAGTAAGTGATCTGAACTATGTTGTGCCCCAACTGATCGAGAATGCCGTATCGGCGTATCTGGCAACATGTCCGCGCTCAACGGCGCCCCCCTTTGCGAGAGTACTCGACCTTGGTTGCGGGACAGGTCTCGTAGCAGAGGCCATTCGGCCGTTGACAGCCCATATTACGGGTGTGGATCTCTCGTCAAAGATGTTGGAAATCGCAATGTCAGAAAATCGTATCGAAGAATCAATTGTCTCCGACATGATTGATTTTTTGCAACCCTCGAATAATGACGATAAATTTGACTTAATCGTCTGCGGGGACGCCTTAGTATATCTCGGTGCCCTAGAGGACGTCTTCAACGGTGTAAGCCATCAATTGGTTGATGGAGGCATTTTTTGCTTCACCGTTGAGGATCTCATTGAAGGTGATTTTGCCCTCAAGCCTACTGGACGCTACGCCCATAATAAGGAGTATGTCACTAATCTATTGATTGGGTCCCAGCAAACGGTATTACACAAAAGCACCATTGTTCCTCGGCACGATAGTAACCGGGAGATCCGTGGCCGTCTTTTTATGTCCCAAAAACACCTGCCGGATTGATCTGATTAATTTTAAGACCAATCGTGGGCTGAAAACCTCTCGGATAAAGAAAAAGGGGAGCGGCAGAACCGCTCCCCAAATCCGTGTTTAGTTACCCTCTTGTTTAGAAGGCAACCTTTACGCCACCAACAAGGGCCCAACCGTTGTTGTTGTTGGAGTCGTTGGTCGTTTCATCACTATAATCGACGTATGCGAGCTGGCCAGTGAGCGTAACGCCTGCACCTAGGCCGCGCTCTATACCCAAGATGTACTTGTCCAACTCATCGTCGCCTTGAGTGGAGCTAGCCAGAGGCAATTCAGAATGACCATAAGCGAGACCAACCGTGTAACCACCGGCAGCGTACTTAATGCCGATATTGTAGGATGTTTGCTCATCACTGTTGGCTGTACCCTCTATGCCAGTAGCTTGGTTGCTTATATCCTTGTATGAAAAGCCTATCGTCGCACCACCCGCTGTCATGTTGACGCCTGTGCGGATAAATTGGGTGCTGTTAGCGGCGGTACCTTGGGTTTCACCATATCCAACGTTTGCATTAACGCTAGATCCACCCATTTTTCCGCTGTACTTCACAACCGCGTCCCACATTTGGCTCTCGGTTCCGGAGTCACCACCCGTGGCCGGCATAGCGTCGGAGTTCGTGGAGGATGGAGTGTAAGAGGCACCCAGCTCGATTCCACCAGCGATCTTCGGCGACAGGTAAACAACTTTCATAGCATCACTGGCACCTGCAGTGGTTCCTGTTGAGAAAGTAGCACCGCCAACTGCTGAAGGCCGAATGATCCAGTTATGGTGGTCAAGGGTTGTCAATGCAAGGCCGCCAACGGCTGGTGCACCGACATGCTTTTTAATGGTTGACCCTTTTGTCGAACCAAGAAGAATTGAACCGAAACCGCCGGTTAATGTAGCATAGGATTCATCAATATCTGAGCCGTTAGATTGATCTGTTTCTAACTGCACGGTCACCGAGACACCCACGCCATTGTCAAGCTTGGTTGAGCCCTTGAAGTAAACTTCAGAGTCGTTAACAACGTTGAAGGCGTCGTATCCAACTTCCAGGCCGGCAGTCGCTGTGTCGTTCTCGAAGCTTGACTCTTGCTGTGAAAAACCTGCGAACGTATTGAAGTAACCACCAACGCTCATCGAGATTTTCTTTGCTTGAGCTGATGCGTCACTGGCAACTAAAGCCAACGCACCGGCTGCTACAAGAGCAGACGTCGAATATAAAGCTTTTTTCATTTTAATCCTCCTAAAAACTCTCACACCTTATTGCAACATCGCAAAAGTAAGGCGGAGTTTTGTATCACATGTAATACGCCACGGACGGCCTTCAGGGTCAATGAAAAACAGACATTTTTATGTTAAAATATCACACATGTGTCATTTTTAGCACATCCGGAGGGGGTTTTGTGAGAAAATTTTAGTCGTGTAAAAACCCTCCGACCGTAATCGGGGATAAAACCACGGGTCTAAATTACGGAATTTAATAGCAATTCAAGTGACCATATGATAGTTCAATAATGGGTTCATGGTAACGCCTGAAAAGGGTGTGTAGCCTGCCGAGAACCCTATTCAATGTAATTAAAGAGTGAGCAACTCAACATGCCCAAGAAACATCTTTTCGCTTCATTATGGTGCTTTGGAGTCCTCTTGTCTCTTAGTTCCTGTGGCGGTGAAGTCAAAGAATTGATAACCTTGGGCAACGAGACCGTCCCAGTTGATGAGAGAGAGAGCATCCTCGGAGAGGGCGGTCTCACGTTTGGTGGCCCCGCTAAACCAAAACTTCGCGATCAAGGATCAGGCATTGGCGTCAATGCGTTTTTATGGCGGGCTAGTCTCGATACCCTCTCTGTTTGGCCGATAACATCGGCAGACCCGTTTGGTGGAGTAATAATTTCAGATTGGTACACACCCCCTGAAACACCTGATGAAAAATTCAAACTGAACATCTTTATCCTTGATCGAAGCCTCAGAGCGGATGGGGTTAGGGTGTCGGTTTTCCGCAAAGTGAGAACTGCGTCAGGTCGTTGGCGTGAGGCAACAGTTCAGCAAGAAACGCAGGTTCAATTAGAAAACGCGATCCTAACACGCGCCCGTCAATTCCGAACAGAGTCCAGCGAACAATAGGAGAGATACGGAATTTTGTTGTGCCACGGGGTATGCGCCAGTTTGTCCGTATGACATTGCTTGCCAAGCTACCCAGTCACAGTCTATTAGCCATTAGGTCAGCTAACCGGTTTAAAAGGTGATATCCATCCTCAAATGACCCGATATAATTTCAAAGAGTCCGAAGCCCATTGGCAAGAAGCGTGGTTGGACAACCATTGTTTTAGCGTCTCAGATATTGAGGACGGCCCCAAATATTACGTCTTGGAAATGTTTCCCTATCCATCGGGCCGTATTCACATGGGCCATGTCAGGAATTATACGCTGGGAGATTTGGTCGCGAGATACAAAAGGGCCAGAGGATACAAAGTCCTCCATCCTATGGGTTGGGATGCATTTGGACTGCCGGCTGAAAATGCTGCAATCGCCAACAACGTTCCACCAGCAGAGTGGACCGAACAAAACATCTCAGTCATGCGAAAACAACTCAAGAGCATGGGATTGTCATATGATTGGGATCGGGAGATCGCAACTTGTCACCCCAATTACTATAAACACGAACAAAAAATGTTTCTGGATTTTCTTGATGCAGGTTTGGCCTACCGAAAAGAGGCCTGGGTTAATTGGGATCCACTTGAGAAAACGGTTCTAGCGAATGAACAGGTGATTGACGGTAAAGGCTGGCGTTCTGGCGCCCTAGTCGAACAGAAACGTTTGTCACAGTGGTTTTTAAAAATCACCGACTACTCGGAAGACCTTTTGTCAGCGCTCAAAGAATTGGAGCGTTGGCCAGATCGAGTGCGGCTGATGCAAGAAAACTGGATAGGGCGGTCCGAGGGCATGCGCCTCCGATTTAAAATTGAAGGACGGAACGAACGATTAGAGGTTTTTTCGACCCGGGCAGATACGCTCTTTGGCGCAACGTTTTGTGCGATTTCACCCAACCACTCCATTGCCAGTGAATTATGTGCCAAAAATCCAGACTTAGCTGCCTTTGTCGAGGACTGTAATCGTCTAGGCACCAGCGAAGCGGCGATAGAAACGGCTGAAAAAAGAGGGATAGATACTGGATTACGGGTCAGACATCCCTTTATTCCAACCAAAACACTGCCATTGTTTGTGGCCAATTTTGTCCTTATGGATTATGGCACAGGAGCCATCTTTGGGTGCCCTGGCCATGATCAGCGCGATTTGGATTTTGCCCGAAAATACGATCTCGATGTAATTCCGGTTGTCGCGCCTAAAGAGGCCGATCCAAAAACGTTTACAATTGGGGAGATCGCGTATCTGGAGGACGGTGTCCATATCAATTCCGACTTTCTTGATGGGCTGTCAATAAGCGATGCCAAAGAAGTCGTAGCTACCCGATTAGAGGAAGCCGGGATCGGTGACCGTGAAATCAATTATCGGCTGCGAGACTGGGGTGTATCCCGGCAGCGATATTGGGGCTGCCCCATACCGGTCATAAACTGCGACACTTGCGGCATTGTCCCTGTTCCGGAGGAAAACTTGCCGGTTGAATTGCCTCAGGAGGTCAGTTTCGAGCAACCCGGCAATCCATTGGAACATCACCCAACATGGAAAAACGTGGATTGTCCGGCTTGCGGTGCTCCCGCGGAACGGGAAACAGATACTTTTGATACATTTTTTGAATCATCCTGGTATTTTGCCCGGTTTTGCTCCCCCAAAGCGGAAAATGGCCTCGACGCCGCTGCGATGGCCTATTGGATGCCAGTTGATCAATATATTGGTGGCATAGAACATGCAGTGTTACACCTGCTATATTCGCGCTTTTTCACCCGCGCCCTCCAAAAATGTGGGCACCTAGATGTGGCGGAACCGTTTTCAGGATTAATGACCCAAGGCATGGTTTGCCACGAGACATATCAAGACGAAAGGGGAGAATGGCTTTTTCCCGACGACGTTCATCAAAGCGACGCCGGTGAAAATGTGACCGTAGCAAACGGATCACCTGTAACCATTGGCCGGTCAGTAAAAATGAGTAAGTCCCGCAAAAACGTCATTGATCCCGAGGAAATAATATCCACGTACGGTGCGGATACGGCCCGGCTATTTATGTTGTCCGACAGCCCACCCGACCGTGACCTGGATTGGACAGAAGCTGGGATTGAAGGGGCCTGGCGTTACATAAACCGTTTGTGGCGTATGGTGAGTGAACCCAATATCCCTCTTATCGCAGCGGGCTTACCGACTCCAACGGAGATGGGGGAAAATGTAGCGGCCGCCCATCGCGCAATACACAAGACCATCGCCGCCGTCAGTAATGATTTAGATCGATTCCATTTTAATAAAGCAGTTGCCCGCATTCGAGAACTTACCAACGTGCTGGAGAGCCTTTTCCCAGACGAAGCAGGCGCTGGGTGGGTATATCGGGATGGTCTTGAAGTCGTGATCCGGCTTATTTCCCCTATCATGCCTCATTTGGCGGAGGAAATGTGGCACGCTCTGGGTCATCAGGCGTTAGTAGCTGACGCTACCTGGCCCGTGTTTGAGCCGGGTTTCCTGGAAGAAGAAATGGTTACCTTAGCCGTCCAAGTTAACGGAAAATTGCGCGGAACCCTGAAAGTAGCGAAAGAAATGGATCAGAATAGTGTCGAATTATCAGCTCTAAAGATTGACTCTGTTGTCAAAATGCTCGATGGGAGAGATCCTCGTAAAATCATTTATGTACCCAACAAGATAGTGAACATCGTTGTTTAAATTAATCTACAGTCTGGCCGCGTTGGGGCTTCTAACAGGGTGCGGATTTGAGCCGATTTATGGCAGTGCTGGACCATCTAATATCAGCGCCGAATTGTCGACCATACGGGTGGCACCAATCAAGGATCGTATTGGACAGCAATTGCGCAACCTGCTCTTGGATCGGATCAATCCCACAGGATCACCCAGAAAACCCAAATACAATCTGACAGTCCAAATTTCAGAGTCGAAACAGGAGTTAGCCATAAAAAAAAACGGACGTTTCCACTCGGGCTAATCTGACATTCACAGCCAAGTTTCAACTTAAGGGGCTTGAGCAATTTGCGGGACGCATGCTTACAGGTCAGACAGAGATAGTCACAAGCTACAATATTTTAAGCTCGAATTTTGGCACCCTCGCCACGGAACAAAATGCCCGTCGGCGGGCCGTGCGAGAATTGAGCAACGATATAACAAACCGCATCGCCTCGTACTTACAAACACCGAACAAACCCATATCGCGACGATGAAAATTACTGCGCGCAACGCTGATGCGTTCTCAAAAAATCCGATCGCTGAGATGCGCGTCGTATTAGTCCACGGCAGAGACGCGGGCTTGATACACGAAAGGGTAAGGAATCTTGCACTGAGCATTGTGTCAAACCTACAGGATCCGTTTCAGGTCTCAGAATTAACGGGATCGGCCATCAGAAGTGACCCGGCCTGCCTTGCAGATGAAGCAGCCGCACAATCACTAACGGGTGGACGGCGGGTAGTGCTTGTGCGTCTCGGCGCTGAAGATATTTCAGCCGCCTTGAAACAGGTCCTCGAGATGGCGAATGTAGAAACGCTGGTAGTTTTAGAAGCCGCGGATCTGGCCCCCACCTCACCGGTTCGGAAACTTATAGAAAACCATGAGCATGGCGCCTCCCTGGCTTGTTATGAAGATGACAGGGCCACCCTCGCATCTCTAGTTGCAGAAATGAGCCGCGTAGCAGGGATCACATTTAGTCGGGATGCATCGAATTACATAATTGAACATTTGGGATCCGATCGGCTGGTATCACGCCGCGAAATTGAGAAGTTAATTATCTATGCCGGCGCGAAATCTGAAGTCTCTCTCGAGGATGCGATCGCAGTAATAGACGACAATGGAGCTCTCTCTATTGAAGAAATCATCTACGCCGTCGGCACGGGAGACGGACAGGCTCTAGAAACCGGATTGCACCGAGCGACTGCTGAGGGCATATCACCCATTATGTTGGTGCGGGCTGCCCAACGACATTTTCAGCGACTGCACCTTGCTGCCGCTGCCTGCGGCCAAGGCAAGAAGCCACACGAGGCCATAAAAAGCTTAAGGCCGCCCGTGCTCTTCATGTTTGTAGAACGATTTCAGCGGCAGCTGAATATTTGGACAGAGCCCCAATTAGCAACAGCATTACAGCTTTTGACTGAGGCGGAAGGTCAGTGTAAATCAACCGGAGCCCCCATTCAGGCTATTGGAGAGAGGGCGCTAATGCGCCTGGCACAAATAGGACGCGCCCGATAGGGGAATGTCTTGGCCGAAAATGCTTACATCACATTGTGTCAACTGGACCAACGGCGGGCTCACCGGGTTATTTTTGCATTCTCACCATCGGATAACCTCACAGTCCGGGAGGCTACGATTTCTAATTACTGAATGGTATTATCGTCGGGACCAATTTCGCGTCCTACACCCGCTAAACTATTCGGAAATACCGCTGGGTCAGACTGCGCTTCAGAATTAGCGCTTCTTTCTAATCGGTTTGGGGGGCCTCACGACCTTTAAGGCGCTTTAAAATTTCGTCCAATTGCTCCAGGCTTTCGTAGGCAATTACAAGCTTGCCGCCTGGGTCCTTGAAATCGATAGTGACCTGCAGACCGAGCAAAGCGGCAAGATCTTGTTCGAGAGCAATCGTATTACTATCTTTTATCCGCTTCCTCGTTTCAGGTTTGTTTGCAATATTTCCGCTTTTTACAAGTTTTTCAGTTTGTCGAACATTTAGGCCCTTCTTGATAACATCTCTGGCAAGCGCTGCAGGATCATCAGCGCCCAGAAGAGCCCTCCCATGCCCCGCGCTGAGTTGGCCCGTCTCCAACAGGGTTTTTACCTCATTTGGCAGACCCAAAAGACGCATCATGTTCGCCACGTGACTCCGGCTCTTACCCAGCAGGTCGCCGAGGGCTTCTTGAGTGTGCAAGAACTCATCCATCAGGCGCTTATAACCGTCCGCCTCTTCCAGAGGAGAGAGGTTTTCCCGTTGCAAATTTTCTACTAGGGCAATTTCGAGGGCCTCGGAGTCCGTAAGCTCATGCACCAAAATAGGGATGCTATGCAGCTGAGCAAGTTGAGCGGCGCGCCATCTCCGTTCACCGGCGATAATTTCGTAATCAGCTTCGCCATTTACTGCCTCACGAACAAGTATGGGTTGTATAACACCATGGTTTTTCAGGGACTCTGCCAACTCTTCTAACTCATCAGGATCAAAGTACCGGCGTGGCTGGTACCGTCCCGGCTGGAGACGCTCGATGGCAGCAGATTGGACCGCCCTACCGGTCGGTAAATGGGGATTCGAGACCGGAATGGCTGCATTGTCATCAGGTATTACATGTGAACTTTCACTAAAAAGCGCATCAAGGCCGCGTCCCAGACGCTTGCGTTTCCCGTCCTCCGCCATCAGGCTGCCTGCGTCTGTTCACGTCGGAGCACTTCACTGGCCAGATGAATATAAGCCTGGGACCCCGCGCATGCCGTATCATAAAGAAGGACCGGCTTACCAAAAGAGGGCGCCTCCGAGACGCGCACATTCCGTGGGATAACCGTCTCGTATACAATTTCACCGAAATGGTCTCGAACTTCCGACTCCACGGAGTCTGACAAATTGTTGCGTTTGTCAAACATTGTCAGAACAATACCCTGAATATCTAGTGTTGGATTATAGGCGTTGCGCACTCGGTTAATAGTACGCACCAACTGGCTGATGCCCTCAAGGGCAAAAAATTCACATTGCAGTGGGACCAGCACAGAATCGGCCGCGATCAGAGCATTCACCGTCAGGAGACCCAGAGCTGGCGGGCAATCGATCAGCACATAGTCATACAGTTCTACCTGGCCTGCCATTGCAGCCTTCAAACGATGAAGCCTATCCTCGACGTCTACCAACTCAATTTCCGCACCTGCCAAGTCGGGACCAGACGGAATGGCGGCCAAGCCCGGGATATCAGTTTCTGTGCATGTGCTCGGAATATCTGCTTCCCCGATTAACACGTGATAAGTGTTTACCTTTCGATCGGCTTTATGCAGGCCAAGCCCTGTGCTCGCGTTGCCCTGGGGGTCTAAGTCAACCACTAGAACGCGCTTTCGGACAGCAGCCAGGGCTGTCGCCAAATTAATCGTTGTTGTTGTTTTGCCGACCCCGCCCTTCTGATTGGCAATGGCCAAAATGCGAGGCAAAGAATGGAACTTACTGTGTTTTAAGTCCGTCATATCGCGGAGCTAAGCCTCCTATGGTCAGGATAACACCCTTTGGATCGGTTTCCGAGGGGTAAGAATTACACTGCATAGTCCAATTTTTTTTGACTGACGTCAATTCCGTTTCGACGGACCGGCCCTTAAAAAATAGGCATGTGCCGTCATCAGCAAGCAGAGGGTGGGCGTAAAACAGCAACATGTCCAAAGGGGCCAAAGCTCGGGACACGACATATTGCGCCCCCGGGAGGGAGCCACAGGCCTCAATTCGCGCCTGACAGATCATCACATCGAGAGACAATTGGCGGTTTACGTCACGAAGGAACGAGCATTTTTTGCCATTTGACTCGATGAGGATCACGTTTCGCCGCCCCATCGCCGCCAGGACAAGACCGGGAAACCCAGCACCGCTCCCCATGTCAATCACGGGACCATCAGATATCAAGTAAGGAAAAAGCTGCGCTGAGTCATAAAAATGGCGATGCCATATTTCTGGCACCGTGCCAGGGCCGACCAGGTTAACGGATTCCTGCCATTTGAGGAGCAGATCTGCGTAGACTTGCAGTTTGTCCAATGTTTCACGTGAAACATTGGCGCGCGATTGAAAGTCTTCAAAGGTAAAGGAGGATCGGATCATGTTTCACGTGAAACAGTCGAGCCGTGCTTAGGCCGCCCGTTGGCCCGATCGCTTGACATAAGCCAGGAGAGACGTCAGCGCCGCCGGCGTGACCCCGGAAATCCGCGCCGCCGCGCCAAGGCTCGATGGTTTGGCCGATTGCAGCTTCTGAACGATCTCCGCAGAGAGGCCGCCGATTGCGTCATAGTCTAGATCCGCCGGCAATTTCAAGGCTTCATCCTTCCTGAATGACCGCATGTCAACTTCCTGCCGTTTCATATAGCCAGCATAGAGACCTTTAATCTCAAGCTGCTCTGCAACGTCATCCTCCAGCGCTTTGAGTTCTGGCCATACCCCGGCCAGCCTAGCGAGGGTCACATCCGGGTATGCGAGCAAATCAAGCACGGAACGCCGGACACCATCCTGGTTGATCCGAAAACCGCCGCGTGCGAGTGCCGCGGGGGTGGCGGAGAGAGACGTTGCCAACGCAACCGCCGCATCCAAGGCCCGTTGTTTGGTTCGAAAGCCCATTCGACGTGTTGACGAAATTAGCCCGTACCGCTCGCCCAGAGGAGTCAGGCGTTGATCCGCATTGTCCGCTCGCAAATGCAAACGGTACTCCGCCCGAGAGGTGAACATGCGATATGGCTCGCGCGTGCCCAGGGTGACCAGATCATCGATCAGTACCCCAATATACGCATCGGCCCGATCAAGCACAAGCGCGTCGTTTCCTGCACTAGAAAGGGCAGCATTGGCGCCCGCCACAAGACCCTGCGCGCCAGCTTCTTCATACCCAGTGGTGCCATTGATCTGGCCCGCGAGAAACAGACCTGGGACTCGTCTCGTCTCCAACGTGGGATGCAGTTCTCTCGGATCAACAAAATCATATTCGATGGCATAACCCGGCCTAACCATCACAGCCTCTTCCAAACCAGGAATGGTTTTAAGCAAGGCCAACTGAACATCTTCAGGCAGTGATGTTGAAATACCATTGGGATATACCGTGGTATCTTCGAGGCCCTCTGGCTCCAAAAAGATTTGATGGCTGTCCCGATGGGAAAAGCGCACCACTTTGTCCTCAATGGACGGACAATACCTGGGCCCGGTGCTATCGATCTGGCCAGAATACATGGGGGCACGATGGAGGTTGGCCCTAATGATATCGTGGGTAGCAGGGTTGGTTTGAGTGATGTGGCAATCAATCTGCGGCGTTTGAATTTCACCCGTCAAGAACGAAAAAGGCCGAGGTGGCACGTCGCCTGGCTGGCGGTCCAGTCCGTCCCATCTGATCTTTGCCCCATCGAGACGAGGCGGCGTGCCCGTCTTTAACCGGTCGAGAGCGAAGCCCAAGCGCTTAAAGGTATAGGACAAACCTACGGCAGGCGACTCGTGCACCCGTCCGGCAGGGATTTGGGTCTCTCCGATGTGGATGAGACCACGCAAAAACGTACCCGTGGTCACCACCACCTTTGGGGCCAGGAGTAGATCTCCGGTCCCCAAAATAATGCCTGTCAGTTGCCCTTCTGGCGAGAAATGAAGATCTTCGACCGATCCTTCAACAGTAGTAAGATTGTCTTCCTCCTCCAGAAGGTTTTGCACAGCTCCCCGGTACAAGGCCCGATCTGCTTGTGCCCGTGGCCCCCGCACGGCCGGCCCTTTGGACTGATTGAGCATGCGGAACTGGATACCAGACGCATCAATAGCCCGGCCCATGAGACCGTCTAAGGCATCAATTTCTCGAACCAACTGCCCTTTCGCTAACCCACCAATAGCCGGATTACACGACATTTCGCCGATTGTCTCGAGCTTATGCGTAACGAGCACCGTCGCCGCACCCACTCGAGCAGCAGCAGCCGCTGCTTCACAGCCCGCGTGGCCACCGCCGATGACAATAACATCATAAGACGTATTCGAATAGATCTGACTCATGGGAGCGAAATGTAAGCAGAGTAATTGCCGAAGTCAATTAACGGCACTAACACAAAAACCCGTGCTCCAATCGGTTAATCACCAAGTTTTAGCGGCTCCATGTTTTGTCCATATATAGTTTAAATCGATTATACAAATCTATATTTAGCGTTTCACGTGAAACACAGGGGAGCTCGATACTCCTACTTTCCAATACAGAATTCTTTAAAAATGATATCGAGAACGTCTTCAACATCAACCCGACCTGTGATTTTTCCCAATGCTCGAACCGCCAGGCGCAGATCTTCTGCCGCCAGTTCCACTCCTCCTGCCTGTTGATACCCGGATAAGCCCGACAAACAGTCTTGCAACGCCACAAGATGTCGAACCCGAGTAAGCAAAGGCGCTGTAGATCCCCCGTGCCGGATTTCAACGTCCAGCCGCAACCGCTCAACCAGCTCTTCTATCCCTTCCCCGGTTTCCGATGACACTAAGATAGGGTCGGGAAGCTCTGCCGGAGGTACCCAACCGCTCTCCATAAGATCTGATTTTGTAATAACGGTCACCGTATCTGGGGCGTAGACCAATTTGACCGTTTCTGGATCCAGGTCATGTAACTGGGTGCCATCAAACAGGACCAAACGATGGTCCGAAGTCTCCGCGCGCGCACGCGCACGCCGAATGCCCTCGTTCTCAATCACGTCTGAGCCGTGCCGCAAACCCGCCGTATCCGCAACAATCACAGGAAAACCTCCTAAATCCAAGTGAACCTCGACCACATCCCGTGTCGTGCCGGCGACTTCCGACACAATGGCCACATCCCGCTTGGAAAGACGGTTTACCAGACTTGATTTCCCGACATTGGGCGCACCCAATACCGTAATATAAAATCCGTCACGCACACGTCGCCCCCGATCAGGATCAGCAACATGATCTTTAATCTCAGCCTCAAGTAGCTGGACCGCTGAATCCACTTCATCACGAAGGCCCGGCGGCAATTCTTCATCTGAAAAATCAATCTCGGCCTCAAAAAGCGCAATAGCCTTCATCAAGCGATCTCGCCAGTCGTCATACAGCGCTGCAAGATCCCCCCGCAGTTGCCGTTGGGCTTGACGCCTTTGCGCGGTGGTCTCAGCGTTGATCAGATCAGCCAGGCCCTCTGCCGCCGTCAAATCAAATTTCCCATTGTCGAAGGCACGCCGGGAAAACTCTCCCGCTTCCGCCGGGCGCAACGCCGGTTGGCGTGAGAGAGCGATTATAATATCATCCAGCACAGCGCGGCTGCCATGCACGTGCAACTCTGCCACATCTTCGCCAGTAAAACTCCTTGGTTTAGGGAAGACCAAGACTAATCCGTCATCGAGCAGTTCCCCAGATTCCGGATCCTTCACAGTGACACGCGTCGCCTTTCGAGGCAGTATATCGGTAAGCCCGGTGAAACGCGTCACCGCCTCGAGAGTGTCTGGTCCCGATAACCGAACGACCGCGATCCCGGCACGACCGGCACCACTTGAAACTGCAAAAATAGTCCCAGCATCGCCTGCCATCTTTTACACGCGCCTCCACGCCCAGAAAAATTACCCTTGGCGTGGCCGTATAGGGCATAATTAGGGAAGTGAAAATAGTTAGTTGGCAGATGCGGGTTTTGATTCTTCGGAAAGTCTATCCCAGAAATCATCCACCCATGGGAACAGCATTAACTTGCCGATGGGAATGTCAACGCCCTAGTATTGGCATGTGAATTTTATTTCAACCCACAGCCCCATTGGCGACATCACACTCTTTCAAGATGCTGACGCCATCGTCGCTCTCGAGGGAGGGTGGGCAGGAAGTCAGCAAGATGCGCCAACGCCCCTCCTGAAGGAAGCCATCCGTCAGTTCCATGCCTATTTTACCGGTGCTCTCACTTCCTTCGACCTTCCTCTCGCGCCACCCGGCTCATCTTTCCAACAAGACATTTGTCAGAGAATCCAGGAAATCCCCTACGGTGAAACTCGAACTTACAAAGACATCGCAACACAATTGGACACCAGCCCCCGGCCCGTCGGAAACGCATGTAGCCGTAATCCAATCCCAATCATTATTCCCTGCCATCGGGTCCGGGGGACCATTACCCTTGGCGGCTATTCGGGCCCAGGGGGCATCGACACGAAACAACACCTCTTGCGTCTCGAAAGTATAGCGCTTAGAGATCTCTCACCGCGATAACCCGTTTAGTAAAAGGACCAAAGACCATGCCAAAAGCCATCCGCATTCATGAGACCGGGGGACCCGAAGTATTGACTTTTGAGGACATCGAGGTCGGTGACCCCGGCGAGGGGCAAGTCCGAATAAAACAGGTGGCATCAGGTCTTAACTTTATCGATTGTTACCAGCGATCCGGTTTATATCCCATGGAGCTGCCCACCACACTTGGATCCGAAGGTGCTGGGGTCGTCGAAGCCATTGGCACGGGCGTAGACAAATTTACCGTTGGCCAACGAGTGACCTACGCAGGTGGCGAACGAGGATCTTACGCGGAAGCTCGTATCATGCCGGCATCCGCAGTCATCGCCCTCCCCGACAATGTCGATGATCATACCGCTGCTGCCATGATGCTCAAAGGCATGACCGTCCATATGCTGATGTTCAAATGCCACGCAGTAAATGCGGGCGAAACCATCCTCGTTCATGCCGCAGCTGGGGGTGTCGGCACCATCATGTGCCAGTGGGCCAACTATTTGGGTGCTACCGTGATCGGCACCGTAGGCACGGATGAAAAAGCCCAGAAGGCGCGAGCCAATGGTTGCCATCACACCATCAACTACACGACGGAAAATTTTACCGAGAAAGTATTGGATATCACAAACGGTAAAGGAGTTCCCGTGGTATACGACTCGATTGGTAAAACCACTTTTGAGGGATCCCTAGACAGTCTCCAGAACTTTGGTAACATGGTGACTTTTGGCAACGCTTCCGGCCCCGTCCCGCCCGTTGAGCCGCTCTTGCTGATGCAGAAAGGCTCCGTCACCCTTAGCCGACCGACGCTTATGAACTACACGACCGATCTTAGCCAACGAGATGCCGCAGCCGATGCCTTATTCTATGTCGTTGGCAACGGCCATGTGAAGATTGAAATTGGCCAGACCTTCCCGCTCTCAGAAACGGCCGACGCTCATCGGGCCCTCGAAAGTCGTCAAACTACCGGATCAACGGTCCTCAGCATTTAACGCACGCTGTTTAATACCCGGAACCATGCGTTTAATCATGGCCCCCTAAACCGACGGAAATATCATATGGTTCCGGGGCTTAAAACGCGTGATCGCAGCTAAACGTGCCGACATCATTGCTGAGGCCCGAACCTTTTTCCTGAGACTATCGGTTTAGGTATTCATAGAGTCGAAGAAATCGTCGTTACTCTTGGAGTCCTTTAGCTTATCTATAAGGAATTCCATGGAGTCGACCACTCCCATCGGATTGAGAATACGGCGCAACACCCACATCTTTGACAGGGTACCTTTGTCAACGAGTAGCTCTTCTTTTCGTGTACCAGACCGGGTGATGTCCATAGAGGGCCAGGTTCTTTTATCTGTCAGCTTACGATCAAGAATAATTTCAGAATTACCAGTGCCTTTAAATTCTTCAAATATCACTTCATCCATGCGGGAGCCTGTATCGATGAGAGCTGTCGAGATGATCGTAAGGGAGCCACCCTCCTCGATGTTCCGGGCAGCACCGAAAAACCGTTTGGGCCGTTGTAGTGCATTGGCATCAACACCACCGGTCAATACCTTTCCAGATGATGGCACCACAGTATTGTAAGCGCGCGCCAATCGTGTGATGGAGTCGAGTAAGATGATCACATCACGTTTATGCTCGACTAATCGTTTGGCTTTTTCAATAACCATCTCTGCCACTTGAACATGCCGGGCGGCAGGCTCATCAAACGTCGAGCTCACCACTTCTCCTTTAACCGACCGGTCCATGTCCGTCACTTCCTCGGGACGCTCATCAATGAGAAGAACGATCAGATAACACTCAGGATGATTGGCGGCGATGGAGTGGGCAATATTTTGCAGCATCACGGTTTTACCCGTCCGAGGTGGCGCAACGATCAATGCACGTTGGCCTTTCCCAATCGGCGTAATGAGATCAAGCACACGCGAAGTCGGATCATCTTTTTGGCCTTCAATTTCCATAACTATCCGCTCTTCGGGATAAAGCGGTGTCAGGTTGTCGAAATTAATCCGATGCCTAACATCTTGAGGATCCCCAAAATTAATGTTCGTCACCTTAAGTAAAGCGAAATAGCGTTCGCCGTCTTTGGGGGCGCGTATTTGGCCTTCTACCGTGTCGCCCGTCCTAAGACCAAACCGCCGCACTTGGCTTGGCGATACGTAGATATCATCCGGTCCCGGTAGATAATTCGCCTCCGGCGATCGGAGAAATCCGAAACCATCTTGTAAAACTTCTAATACCCCAGTACCCGTAATCGTCACTTCGTTTGCAGAAAGTTGTTTCAAAATAGCGAACAACATGTCTTGCTTACGGAGCGTGCTTGCGTTTTCGATTTCCAAATCTTCCGCGAATTGCAAAAGATCAGTTGGCGTTTTCTGTTTAAGTTCTTGAAGGTTCATGGCGTGTCACAGGTCGCAGACGGTGCAGGGAGGGTGGCGTATCGGGTAAAGAACAGACCTTCTAGGGGGCACCCACGGAGAAAAACGATGGGTTTTCTTGATGTCTCTCTGAGGAATATGTGGTTGAATTGTGTAAAAGCGAGTCCAGGTCGGCATCACTTATACCCGTAATATTACAAAACTAGCCCCTATCTGTCAATTATAAACACTGAACGATGAGAAATTATCCATCTGTGCCAAACCTACAGCGAGCACGCGGCCGCCGGTCTAAAAAGGTCTAACGACGACAAAAATAACTATCCCAATCATCACAGCGGCCGGGACCTCGTTCATCCAGCGATAGAATTTGGCTGGTCGTTCATTTTTATCGGCCTCAAAATCCCTTCGCCAACGGGACACTAGCCCATGATACGCTAGCAGAATTATAACCAATGCCAATTTTGCGTGAAGCCAGCCCTCATGCCAAGAATTGCGATCCAAGTGACCAAGTAAAATACCACCTAAGATGAGGGTAATAATCATCGATGGGGTTATAATCCCCCGCAAAAGTTTGCGCTCCATTATTTTAAAGTCTTCTGATTGTTTAGAACCAGGTTCCGCGCCGCAGTGATATACAAACAGCCGGGGCAAATAGAGCATGCCAGCCATCCATGCGATGACTCCAATAATATGTAATGCCTTGATCCACAGATAGGCTGTAGCAGGAAGATCAATCATACTGAGTTTTCCTGGTTAAATTTATGGGTGCCACACATTTACATTTTGCAGCTTCTTGAGGACAGAACCGCGTGTTTTCTGGCGGACCGAAGTTAATCTTTTTTTGGAACGCTATCAGCGATAAATCCCTTAAACCGCATATAAAATCAGGGTGAGTACCCAATGCTGGTACGCGCTTATACGCCACAATCCCGAGTTCCTCAGAGATTTTCCTATATTCGATATCTAATTCTACTAACGTCTCTGAGTGCTCGGAAACAAAAGCAATCGGAAGGACAATGACCGCAACGTCGTCCTCCGCTGCTCGTTTAAGTTCATCATCGAGGGACGGTCCAATCCACTCCAATGGGCCGACCCTGCTTTGGTAACATACTGCCCAAGCCTCTTCCGTCAGGTCTGCTGCTTTGGCGATGGCCTCGGCGGATCGTTCCACTTGCCATTGATAGGGATCTCCCCGCTTCACAATCTTTTTTGGTAAGCCGTGTGCTGAAAACAAGACACGATATTTTTGTTTGTTCTCCAGCGTGTCAATTTGGGCCAGAAGAAGGTCGCTCTGAGCCCTGGCCCAGTTTTCGTTAACTGGATAACAGCACAAAGTATAGGTTGGTTTTACGAGGCCCACTTTTGCTGCTGATTTTTTCCAATCGATGAAGGAGGAGGCCGAAGTCGCCGTTGAATATTGCGGATAGAGTGGCAGCAATAAAATTTCATCTGGGTCGAAAGCTTTAACTGCCGATGCCGTTTCTTGACTGAAAGGGTGCCAATATCGCATGGCAATAAATACTTTATAGATGTGTGCTGGGTCTTCGGTCGTCAGTGCTTTGCACAGCGCAACGGCCTGTTCCTCTGTAAGTGGTAGTAGCGGCGATTTGCCTCCGAGATGTCCATATATTTCCCGGGCGATCGGTGCGCGCTTGGTGGAAATAAATTTTGCCAATGGCAGCCTGAGTATCGCTGGTAGACCAATAATGGCAGGGTCATTAAAAAGGTTATTCAGAAACGGTTGAACCGATTCCGGCCTATCCGGTCCTCCTAAATTTAATAGAACTATTGATCGTTTCGCCATTCGAAATTTAATTTCTCCGAATAATGTCTAAAAGTTGCTCTACATGTGATACGGGGGTCTCAGGTAAAATCCCATGGCCCAGATTGAAAATAAATGGCCGCGCCGAAAACACGGTGAGTATTTCTTGAACAGCTGCTTCCAACAGTTGTCCGCCCGAACGCAATACCAAATTATCAAGATTGCCCTGGATCACCGTATGGGGCTGCACATTTTCAGCCGCCCACACCAATGGCACCATTGAGTCCAACGAAACCGCATCGACGCCTGTTTGTGTTGCAAACGTTGCATATCCCAACCCAGCGCCTTTCGGGAAACCAATGATCGGCAAGTTTGGGTGCACCGTCTTAACTGCCGCAACAATTTTTTGGAAAGGTTTAATGACCCAGTCATCAAATTGCATCGGTGGCAAAACCCCCGCCCAACTGTCAAATATCTGAACAACTTCTGCACCCTCGTCAGCTTGACGTATTAAGTAAGATGACGTGGTATCTACCAGTAGATCGATTAGCGCTTGGAAGTCGTCTTTGGTTTCGTAGGCATAAGTTCGTGTTTTTTGGCAATCTCTACTTCCTCCACCCTCAATCATATAAGTTGCAACTGTCCATGGAGCACCAGCAAAACCGATTAAAGTTGTTGTTTTCGGAAGCCGCGTTCTTATGCGGCGGATAGCCGCATAAACGGGTGCTAGATGTGCGTGCAAGTTACTTGGATCTAGGCGGTTAATGTCTGCTCGTCCGTCAAGTGGTTCTAGCCTCGGGCCATGACCGGGAATGAAAGAAACGCGTTGGCCGAGCGCATCTGGTATCACAAGAATATCGCTAAAAAGAATGGCTGCATCCATTCCATACCGGAGAATAGGTTGTAGCGTGGCTTCCACAGCCATGTCTGGTGAATAACAAAAATCTAAAAACGAGTCGGTTTGGGATCGTAGGTTCAGGTACTCCGGCAGATGTCTGCCGGCTTGACGCATAAGCCAGACGGGGGGAGGGGATATAATTTTTCCATTGAGGGTTTGAAGGAGTGATTTCATCAAATACAAGCCATGGTGATGGTTGTGAATGTGGGGGAAAATACCAGTTATTCAAGCTCCTTCACATGAAAGAATATGATTAAGTTAAATAAAGGTTGTTGTTGTTGCCTTTAGAAAAAGGAGGATTAAGAATTGTGCAATAGTTATCAACGAAACGGTGTAGAAAAATTATTTTGGATATAATTACGTTGAAAATATGTATTAACAGTGAAATAAATATAAAAATCCAAGATTTTTCATATACTTAGCTTGTGTGTAATGTCAGATTTAGATACGTGAATAAGTAGTTATAACGCTCTTGGAAATACGCTTTTATCACGTTCGGGATGATTTTATGAGAACAGTAAAAAAACTGGAAAAAGTAAGGTATTGAGGAAGAAAAATGTTAAACTTTCGCAAATGTAAAATTTGTCCAGTTGTTATCCACTGACCGAGACACTCTCGAACTTTGCCGGGACTATTATGACGTCACAGGACTTTCATCTTCACTTAGTATCTGACGCGACTGGTGAAACGGTCCAATCGGTCGCGCGCGCATGTTTGGTCCAATTCGAGGAAGCAGCACCTATCGAACATATTTGGACCCTTGTCCGAAATGAACGGCAGATAGAGGAAGTAATTCAGGCTATTGAAACAAATCCCGGCTTTGTCCTTTTTACCATGGTAAACGTGAATATCAGGACCCGACTCCAGGCGGCGTGCCGACGTCTACAGATACCGTGCATTTCAGTATTGCAACCAATTATGTCTGCGTTAGGCGGCTTTCTCCAAGTAGAGGGACAAGCTCGACCCGGCCGGCAGCATTTACTTGATGGTGAATATTTTGAACGGATTTCGGCAATGGATTACGCTATGACTCATGATGACGGTCAAAGCGTTTGGAATTTAGAAGAAGCGGATGTGGTGTTGCTAGGGGTCTCGAGGACATCCAAAACACCAACGTGCATTTATTTAGCTAACAGAGGAATAAAGGCTGCCAATATTCCTATTGTGCCGGGAGTGGAATTGCCTCCTGAAGTTTTTGACTTAACGTCACCGCTGGTAATCGGACTTACCAACGATGCAGGAAATCTCCTACATGTCCGCCGAAACCGACTTCGGATGATGAATGAGCAAGATGAAACAACGTACGTGGATCCAGTTGCTATCGCGGAAGAAGTAACACAAGCCAAACGTTTGTTCACTGCACAAAATTGGCCGATAATTGATATCTCGCGTAGATCTATAGAAGAAACAGCCGCTGCTATCATTCAGCTCAGGGTTCAACAGCAGGAGCAAAAAGATGGGGCATATCGGTGACAAGGTTGGTGCTGGCTTCTGAAAGTACATCTCGTGCCAAAATATTGACCTGCGCTGGTCTAACTTTCGACGCTAGACCATCGGGCGTGGACGAAGGCGCCTTGAAAAAGTCTAAAACTGGGATGACCGCCAATGACCTTGCCGAAGTATTGGCACACGCGAAAGCACGTGCGGTCTCGACAGAATCCACGGAGGCGCTGGTTATTGGTGCCGATCAAATTCTGGTTTGTGAAGGCCGAATATATGACAAACCGGTCGGCGAGAAGGGGGTGCGATCTCACCTTAGGTCGTTGCGCGGGCGGGTCCACCAATTAGTCTCTGCGGTCTGTATTGCTGAGGGGGGTGCGATTGTTTGGTCTCATACCGCTGTAGCTAATCTGACCATGCGTGATTTTGACGATATCTACTTGGAGCATTACATTCGGCAGGCTGGTCCAGAAGTTCAGTTGTCCGTTGGGGCCTACCGCTTGGAGGACATTGGCATCCAGTTGTTTGAACTTGTTGAAGGCGACTATTTTACCATTCTCGGCCTGCCACTTTTGCCTTTGTTGGGGTTTTTACGTCAGCGCGGTATTTTGGCGTCATGATCAGCTCTGCCACGGTTATTCGCGCGGGAGTTATGGCTTGGCCAGTATCTCATTCGTTGTCGCCCTCTTTACATCGCCATTGGTTGAAGACATACGCTATCAACGGCACGTACGACCCCATTGCGGTAACACCGACTGATTTTCCGGCAATGCTTAGGTCTCTTCCGGCGCGTGGTTTCTCAGGAGTGAACGTGACCCTGCCCCATAAGATTGCAGCGCTTGAGGGCGTCGACACCCTAGATGATGTCGCCCGACGGACCGGTGCCGTAAACACTGTCATTGTCAAAGAAGATGGAACTCTCCATGGTTTCAACACGGACGTTTTCGGGTTTATGGCCAATATCGCTGATGTGCATCCAGATTGGGTGGCGGATGCCGGTCCCGCTGTCGTTCTTGGCGCTGGCGGTGCTGCACGGGCCGTCTGTGTGGCTCTTCAAGACGCAGGTGCGCCTGAAATCCGCATTTTAAACCGGACAGTTACAAAAGCAGAGGATCTCGCAACAGGGCTGGGCTCGCCTCTTAAGGTGTTTGACTGGCGAGACCGGCATGATGCGCTTCGAGAGGGGGCATTTCTGGTCAATACTACAAGTTTGGGGATGACGGGTATGGCCCCTTTGGAACTGGACTTAACTTCTTTGCCGCCAGACGCTAGTGTGTGTGATGTCGTATATACTCCACTTGAAACACCATTATTGGCCGATGCTAGAGCACGCGGAAACCCGACAATCGACGGGTTGGGCATGTTATTGCACCAAGCCAAACCTGGTTTCGAAGCGTGGTTTGGGCGTGCGCCTGATGTCACAGAGAATTTACGGCAAGTAGTGCTTGATGCTATGGGACAGTAGACCGTGTTCGTGCTTGGCCTGACTGGTTCAATCGGAATGGGTAAAACCACTGCCGCGGCCATGTTTCGCTGTCATAAAGTGCCTGTTTATGATGCCGATGCTAGCGTGCATCAGCTTCTTGGCCGTGGTGGTGCGGCTGTCCCTGCCGTAGGCAATTTATTTCCGGCGACGGTGCGTGATGATGGCATTGATCGAGAGACACTCGGAAAAATAGTGTTTAATGATCCGCAAGCGTTGGGCTGGTTGGAGAGTATTCTTCACCCTTTGGTCCGGAAAAGACAGACGGCGTTTCTTCGTGTGTCTGCTGGGCAGCGTCGGCGGTTGGTCGTTCTGGATATACCTTTGTTATTTGAAACAGGCGCCGACTCGACTTGTGATGCTGTGGCTGTTGTTTCCGCGCCGTTTTACTTGCAAAGCTTGCGCGTGCTTAGCCGGTCGGGTATGTCTGAGGAGAAATTCTCCAGTATTCTCGCTCGGCAAATGCCGGATTTGGAAAAGCGGCGTCGTGCGGATTTTGTCATCCCAACTGGCCTTGGCAGGCGCATGGCCTTAATTTCCATTAGGGAAATCATCAAGGTAACGACTAGATGTTAAGATCTCGATTACAATATTTGTTCTTGCTCCTTATTGCTGAGAAGCATGATGCGTGAAGTTGTACTGGATACTGAAACTACCGGGCTCAATCCGTCAATCGGCGACCGCATCGTGGAAATCGGTTGTGTGGAGTTGGTCAATCACGTGGCGACTGGAAAATCCTTTCACCAATATGTAAATCCTCAGCGTCCGATGCCCGATGAGGCCTTTCGTGTCCACGGCCTATCGGATGAATTTCTCGCTGATCAGCCAGTTATGTCAGATGTAATGGCGGATTTTATTGAATTTATAAGTGACGCGCCTCTGATAATTCACAATGCCGATTTTGATATGCGCTTTATCAACGCGGAACTTAATCTTCTGGGTCAGACGCAACTTCAAATGGCTCGAGCTGTTGACACGGTGCGTCTAGCGCGTGAGCAGTTCCCGGGGGCGCCAGCGAGTTTGGACGCTCTCTGTAAACGTTTCGGTATCGATAATTCGTCACGCTCTCTGCATGGCGCACTTTTGGACGCTCAGTTGCTAGCCGAGGTTTATCTTGAGCTCATTGGTGGCCGCCAGCCGGATTTTGGGCTCGCAGCCGATAAAGTGTCTGCGCCCGTCGCCGCCCGAGATGCGGAGCGTCGAGAGCCACGTCCCTATGCGGTCAGCGACGAAGAGTTGGCGGCTCATAAGGCTTTTGTTGAGAAATTGAAAAATCCGATTTGGCTGTCTTGACGCATGGTGATGGGCGCCCGTAAGTGTTTCTCTCGTTTTCTATTTTATGTCGGTCAGCCCATTGTAAACGTCGGATGAGTAAGTGTTTAAACTTAGGTGTTACGTTATTTCCAATCCGTTTTCAGCTGCGCTTTGATATGGGAGCTAGTGGTAAAAGCGATTTTACGCAAGAGGTTCATAAAGGTCCTTTGTTCTTCTAATGTTAATTTGGAAAAGAAGGCTTGACGCGCTTCAATAGCTGCCGTTTCTGCTGAAAAAAACAGGTTGGTACCGCCGTCCGTTAACGTAATAACCCTTTTGCGTCTGTCCGTTGCCTTGATGCTGCGTTTTATAAGATTTTTCCGCTCTAGTCCTGCAGCAATCGCGCCAGTAGTAGCTCGGTCCAGGCCAAGGGCCTGAGCCAGTTTATCTTGGTCGATCGTGCCTAAATGCTTAAGGATATGCAGCACATCATATTGGCCTTGGGTTAGGCCCAGAACCCGGCAGTTTTTTTCAAAAAGTGAACCATTAGCTTGAAGACATCTTCGCAGCATAAATCCTGGCCGATCATACAAGCCTCCGAGTTTATCCGTATCAAATTCTGTTTCATTTGACATATCTAGATCCCAATAAGGTTACGGTTCGGTGTTTTCGCTTGACTTAAGTCGTAAGCGTACATACGAACTGATCCCTGTAAAGTAGAGATTAATAAAAATTCGCGGCACAAGAAGGGGCGTGCTTAGGTGCCGTTGATAAGTGGCCCTTTATGCGACAGTGCCGTACACAGATGTTTTCATTCCAGATTATTCAGGAATTACCTATTTAATTTGGTCTCGTTGGAAGAATTAGCTCATGGACCAAAAATCACGCTTCCGCTCGTATGCTACTGTAGGGAAACCGGTTATCGACCCAGCCGCCTGGACCGGAAAAGCGTTGGAAGCGGATACCTCTTGGATAATTGAGTTAGATCACGGCCCGCTGGACGATTTAAAGTATCTTGCAGACCAGCTTCGTCCGAAAATTGAAGGAAACCCGAGCGCACTTCTCAATTTCACGAGAGATGACATGCCGATCGGACGATTTACCGGCGTTATGGACCGCGTGCGTCAAATGCTAGTGGATGGAGTTGGGGTGACTGTACTCAGGGGCTTGCCAGTAACCGAGTGGGACCGGCTAGATCTTATGATAGCTTACTGGGCTATGGGCCGGCATTTGGGTTGCGCTCTCTCCAATAACGGTGAGGGAGATATGATCGGTCACGTGTTAGATGCTGGTAAGGAATGGGATAAACCTAATCACCGGGGGTATCAAACAAATGTGACTATGGATTACCATGTGGACCAATGCGACGTTGTTTGTCTTTTATGTCTGCAAACTGCGCGCTTTGGCGGAAAATCCAAACTCGCCAGTTCAATCGCCGTCTATAATGCGATGCTAGTCCGGCGTCCTGACCTGGTCACAGTATTGTCACAACCCTTTTATTGGACACGCCATGGCGAGATCGGCCCCGGTCAACAGTCTTGGTATACATCTCCCATCCTAAATTTTATGGACGGTTATCTTTGTGCGTCCTGTGGTCCAAAACACATTGAAAAAGGACACCTTCTTCCGGACACACCCGACATCACTCCAGAACAGGTCGAGGCTATCGAGGTCTGGGAGGATATTTGCGAGGACATGCATGCAGAAATTGTTTTTGAAGAGGGTGATATCCAGTTGCTTAACAGCGCTGTAACCATGCACACTCGGACAGCCTATGAAGATTGGCCCGACATCAACCGTCGTCGGCATCTATGGCGGCTCTGGCTCTCTGTGCCTGATTGCCGGCCACGCGCCCCTTATTTCGAAAATTGGAAAGAGGGTGTTCGGGTGGCCGGCATGACGGAACGTTTGCGATTAGATTATGTAGAAGGTGGCGGCTGAACGTTTTATTAAAATGCCCTTTTCCCACGCATTTGATGTGCTGATCATTGGAGGCGGCTATAGCGGCGCCGCGTTGGCTGTTCGTTTGAGTCGAGAGGCTCGACGCGCTCTTTCTGTCGGTGTGATTGAGCCCCGCGACGAAGTGGGCAAAGGCGTCGCTTACAGCGCTGTGCATCCGGACTATCGGCTGAATGGCCCCGACGCTGTTCATATTGTTATGCCCGACCGGCCCAATGATTTTCACGATTGGCTTCAACGCGAGGGGATATTGGAAGCGGATTTTAAGGGATGGGCTGGCTCTGGGGTATTTTTTGCCCGTCGTGCTGATTTTGGCCGCTACATGGCTGAGTTGTTTCAGGGTCATCAGGCTGTGAACGGCACCGGTACCGACCTCATCCATATTCATGCCCGCGCTATGTCACTTGTTACTGGGCACGACTTCTCAATGGTTACTCTGGATAAGGGCCAGCAGTTGACTGCCCGCCTCGCTGTGCTCGCAACGAGTAATGAAATGCCGGCGGTTCCGAAAACGTTTCAAGGAGACGTGCGTCTTCAGTCCGGATTTTTTCCCAATCCTTGGGATTTGGACCGGCTGGCGGCACTGGTACCGGATGCGCCAATCCTTGTTCTTGGGACTGGCTTGACCGCTGCCGACGTGATCACCGCCCTGGCGTTTCATGGACATACCGGTCCCATTGATGCGGTTTCGCGTACCGGCCTCCTGCCGATGGATCAAAACCCGATGCCAGATAAAGAAACTATGTGGGAGCGCTTTCTGCAGAAGCCACCACGGTTCATAAAGAAGCATGGTGCGCTAACCAATGTGGCGGACATTCTACGATGTTTGCGGCGTGATATCGTAGATCGGGCGGCAGAGGGCAAAACGTGGCATGGCGCTTTTGACGATCTTCGGGATGCTGTCCGGACGTTGTGGACTGACTTGCCACTCGCCGAACAGCAGCGTTTTCGTCGACATTTAAAATCTTGGTATGAAACCCGGCGTTTCCGGATTGCCCCGCAAGTCCAGGCGGTCTTGGATGATTACCAAAAGGCCGGGCGCTTAACTATTTCGGCTGCAAGGATCACGTCTGCTCGCAGGTCCGAGGGTGGCGGTGTCGCCGTGACTTTTCGCTCACGAGCTCAGGACGTCACATGGGAGAAAAACTATGGAGCCGTGATCAATTGCACCGGTCTAAACACTAGTCCGGATGACAGTGGAAATCCCATTATGGAGCAATTGGCATTCACGGGGGCTGCCATCCCGCATCCCACCGGACATGGATTCCTGGTTGATCGTGAATGCCGCGCTATCTCGGCATCCGGAGAGCCTCAGGCGGCCCTTCGGATTATTGGGCCGCTCACGCGCGGTACTTTTATGGAGTCAGGGTCCGTGCCGGCTATTAGCTATCAGATCCATAAAATTATGCCGGATGTTTTAGCGGCATTAAATGCGTCTTAAGAGCGCAGCCAGGCGTGTCCCCAGAGGTTTAGGGCCCGGTTGTTATGGGGCCAATACCGCGGTTTTTGATCAAAAGTGAGGGTTTCCAACTCGGCAGATATTTCCACATTATTCTCATCGGGATCTCTGACAAAAATAAATAAGTTGTTGCCCGCGCCGTGGCGCCCGGCGCCCCATACGATTTCTACGTGGTGAGACGCAAAGTGATCGCCCCAGTCTCGGATGTCGTTCCAGCAAGTCGCTTCGTGGGCGAAGTGATCGAGTTTTATTGCCGGGGCACGGAAAAAAGCGAGGGTGTGGTGCATCTCATCAGTTCGTAGAAAACAGGCTGTCTGGTCCCCAGTGTCCTCTTCGCGCACAATATCGGAAATCTTACAACCAAGTTTGTCCGTGTAGAAAGACACAATCCGCTCCAAATTTGTGGTAGCAAATACAACATGCTGCAGACACCCTGGTTTGGGATCTAGAGAGCCCAGAGAATTTTTAGGGAGACCAAAAAGAACCCGGTGTCCGTCGGGATCAGTAATGGCGAAGCTGCTGTCTCGAAACATTGGCGAGGTAAGCGGGTGAGTCGGAATATTCTCCGCCTCAACATGGATCCGTAAGCGCTCGAGGTGAGCCGTGTTCGCAACCGCTATTCCAATAAACGCTGCTTCGCCCGCCTCGCCATCCTGAAGCAATAAGTTCCGCTGGCTACCCTTCATCCATGTCATACCGTTGTCGGTGTCTTCTGGCGTTAGGCCCATTGTGTCCCGGTACCACTCAATCATTTTAGACCGTTGGCCGGTTGTTATACACAAATGGTGCAATTTTGAGGGCCAGATCAGCGTGTCATCTGCCATATTCAACTTCCGCTATTAGTTTTCCGAAACCAATACAAATTATGTGTCTGATTTATCACGGTCATCTTTGGGCTGTTTGGCATCCTGGGCGGCCATCATCCGTTGTTGATAAAGAGCAGCAAAGTCGATGGGCGCCAGCATAAGTGGCGCAAAGCCGCCGTCCCCAGTAACATCCGAAATAATACGCCGGAGGAACGGGAAGACGATCAACGGGCACTCGATTAACAGCACCGGGCCGAGTTGATCCTCTGGCACGTTGAGGGTAAACAAACCTGCATATTCGACTTCGCACAGGTAAGCTAGCTCGTCTTTTAGTTTGGCTTCCGCCCGCACGGTTAGGGCCACCTCGAAGAGATTATCGCCCTTGGGTTCGGCTTCTACGTCGATATCGACTTGGATAGCTGGTACCTCGCCCTGCATCAGGTTGAAGATTTCCGGCGCGTTGGGCGCTTCGAAAGATAGGTCTTTTACATATTGACCATTGATCATCAGAGGCGGAGCTTTTGCACTCTCATTCCCGTTGTCGGGCTCCGATGTGAATCGCTCTGCCGGGATGATATCGTCTAACTCGTCCTCTGCCATATTTTATTCCTCAATGCCGTAAACCTAACATCTTGTCAGTTGAGTTGCGTATCACTTATCAATGCGTCGCACAACGGAGTCCGGCGCTACTTTTGGTTTCTCTGTATTATCATGCCCCGTGAGGTCTTTGAATTCGCCATCAATGACAGGCCCGTGTACATTACGCTCGACATCCTTGCTAAAAGGTTCATGAAAATCACCCATATCCCGTGCTCTCGGTTCATAAGAGTGTCGGCGGGCGCTAACCAGTCGGCCGATGTTGGCCTGCAGCAGGCTTCGGAAGGGCGACATTAAGAGCAAGAACCCTACTCCATCCGTGACGAAGCCTGGTATCAACAGTAGGGCGCCCGCGAGAAGCAAGAAAAACGCATCAAAGACCTCTCGCACGGGCAGCTGGCCCCGATCAAGTTGGTCCTGGAGCCGGTACAGGGTTTTCAGGCCCTGGCGTTTTATCATCCAGGTACCAACTACAGCTGTTAGGATAACAATCACCAATGTCCAATTAAGACCGATTTCTTCCCCGACAGAGATGAACACACTGATCTCCAAAATCGGGACACCGATGAAAAGCGCAAAAAGAATATAGGTCATTTCGACTCGGCCTTTGGTGTTTTGAAATACGTTTCAGCCCCAGGAAGAAAATATCTCGGCTACACCGCTTGTTAGATAGAGGTAAACAATCTATTTAGACTTTAGTTTGTTATATTGAAGTTCGCCAGTTAGTTCGTCCGGTGTAATCTCGTTTTTACTCACGCTGTGTCTGGACCGAAAGCGGGCTTAGGTCTAATGTGCGAGTGTCACGCTCGTTGGGTGTCTGTAAGTAATCGAAGGTTTGGAAATCGGAAAACACATGGGAGAAGGCTTCCAGTTTATTGACATCGTACTTTTCGCGATGATTGCGGCGTTCCTAATCCTGCGATTGCGCGGTGTCTTGGGGCGCCACAGAGATCATGGCCGTCCAGAGGACGGAGTCCGCGGTAGCAGGTCTCCCCAACGTGATGACCATGTTATCTCGTTGCCTGAACAGGCGGAGACCACTCCTGCGGTGGATGACAAACTGGATGAGTCGGAACCGTCTCCAAAAGAAACTCCCATTGATGCCGGGTTTACCCAAATTCAGATTGCGGCCCCAGATTTTGACCGAACAGAGTTTCTTGCAGGCGCTCGCACGGCTTTTGAAATGATCATACAGGCCTTTGCGGAAGGGGACCGAGAACTTCTGAGATCTCTCCTCAGTGAGGGAGTCTATGCCAATTTTCTGTCGGCGATTACTAGCCGGGAGGATGCCAGTGAAAAGTTGGAAAACACGCTGATACGGATCGCTTCTGCTGAACCTATTGAGGCTTATATGGACGGAGCATCGGCGCACGTGACGATAAAGATTGTTTCAGAGCAAATAAATGTAACCCGTGACGCGAAAGGCGAGGTGGTGGATGGGGATCCAGATCATGTTTCGGAAATTACCGATATCTGGACATTTGCCCGGGATACGCAGACGTCGGATCCTAATTGGGAATTGGTGGCGACCCGTAGCCTCGAATAGCCGCTGCCTATCCCGGCCGTATTTGCTCATTTTCGTCTTGTTTACACTGGTGAATTGCGCGCAGATTTCCCCAGTCTTTAGTCCTGCAACTAGCCCTGAAAATAGTCTTGCGCCATCTCAAGGTCTGGCAGCCTCCTTTTACCCTGTTTCCATTCGTTCTTTGCCCGGTTGGGGCGATGGCCGTGAGACTGCAGCGCTGAGGGCCTTCCTGTTGTCCTGCAGTCGGATCAATAAGGCACCCCCATTCCGGGTGATGCTTTCTGGCGCCCCCATCGCGGGTCAGGTTCATCATTGGCAGGCCGTGTGCCGGTTGGCGGTGCAGCTCGGGCGCAACGTTTCTCCGGCTTTGGCGCGGCGATTTTTCGAAAATTGGTTTTCAGCCTATCAGGTGACTGACCGGGGAAATCCGGACGGTCTCTTTACTGGGTATTTCGAACCCCTTTTGCACGGGTCTCTAAAAAAAACACCGCGCTATTCTGTGCCGCTTTATAAAAAACCTAACGATCTGGTGACAGTCCAGCTGGGGGATTTTGACAAAGCGCTTAAGGGCGAACAGATTACCGGCCGCCTTTGGGCTAATAAGCTTGTGCCTTATGCAAAAAGGGCGGAGATTGAAAGCGGCGCACTTAGCGGAAAAGGTCTAGAACTTGTTTGGGTAGATGATCCGGTGGATGCCTTCTTTCTTCAGATCCAAGGTTCGGGGCTGGTTAAACTGCCCAGCGGAAAGATTTTACGCATGGGATATGCGGGCAAAAATGGACAGCCGTATTTTGCAATCGGCAGGGAGTTAGTGGCTCGCGGCGCATTGAAGATGGAAAACGTGTCTTTGCAGTCCATTCGTGCCTGGCTGGTGGCCAACCCCACTGAAGCCCAGGCCGTTATGAACAAAAACCCGTCTTATGTCTTTTTTCGCGTCATCGAAGGCGCAGGCCCTATCGGTGCTCAAGGCGTACCTCTGACGGCTGGTCACAGCATGGCTGTGGACCGGCGCTATATTCCCCTTGGCGCGCCCTTATGGCTTGATACCACTGATCCCTTGGTGCCAGGGTCACCGTTGCGGCGCCTCGTAATCGCTCAGGATACAGGCGGCGCTATTAAGGGTATCGTGCGAGGTGATTTGTTTTGGGGTGCCGGAGACCGAGCGCGGAAAGGAGCCGGTAAAATGAAACAGCCTGGGCGCATTTTTATTTTTCTGCCCCGCAACGGTATTTCGCCGGGTCGATAGCTACGAAGCGTGTTCGCGCACGGGCTTAGGGGCCGCCTTTTCCTGGGTTCGTTCTGTTACAAATTCCTTAGAACGCGGTTCCTTTGTCGGCGCTACAGCGTCCATCAGGGCCTCTCTAATTTTTTCGATTTTGCTGTCGTGGGTTACTTTCAACCCAAATATGTCCTTCACGTAAAACGTGTCCACCACTTCCTCACCAAAGGTCGTGATGTGGGCACTTGAAATCTTAAGGCCCAGCTCAGTTAGGGCGGAGGTTACATCGTATAAAAACCCCACCCGATCGCGGCCGTTGACTTCGATTATGGTATTTGTCGTACTCAATTTATTGTCGATGATCACCCGAGACGCGACCGAGAAAGGCTCCTCTCGACGGGACAGGGCTCCTCGGCGTGCAGTCTCTAGTTCCTGCTTGATCTGGAGTTTTCCGGCCAACACATTTTCGATTCTTTGATAAATCCGCTTCAATTTATCCGGCCGGGTCACGGCGCGTTCGTGTGCATCTAGCACTGAGAAGCTGTCCAGCACCATCCCATCGGACATCGTGGCGATTTTAGCATCAACGATTGTGACGCCGGATAATGCCATCGCGCCCGCCATCTCAGAGAAAATGCCCGGATGATCGGGCGCATAAATGGTTATCTCGGAATATTCAAATTCATCGTCCACGCGTGACTCAATCAGTAAATTGCGTTTTTTCGATTTAGCTTTACGCACAATATTTGCGTGCCGCACAAGCGCTTCAAGGTCATAGCTCAGCCAGTAACCTGGATAGCCCATCGAAATGTGTTCATCGATGTCAGCTGCTGGCCACGCTACGAGAGCGCCCCGAAGACGGTCCTTAACCAACGCAATCCGTTGCGTCCGGTTTTCCGTCACCATATCTGCGGATAACGCCTCGAGGGCCCGGAGATAGAGACCCCTAAGCAGGCCGGACTTCCAATTAGTCCAGGTAGATGGTCCAACAGCTCGAATATCGGCGCAGGTCAAGACAGTCAATAGTCGGAGGCGCTCCATCGATTTAACTATTTTTACAAACCCCTTGATGGTCTGCGGATCGTCTACATCGCGCTTGAAGGCCGTGTCGCTCATGGTCAAGTGTTCGCGTACAAGCCAGGACACTGTCTCGGTTTCTTCTCCGGATAAACCGAAGCGTGGACAAAGTTCAAGCGCAAGCTCGGCGCCAAGTTCCGAATGATCACCTCCCCGGCCCTTTGCAATGTCGTGGAGGAAAACGGCAACATAGAGCGCGCGCCGCGAGTGCACTTCTCTCATGGCCTGTGTGACATTGGGCATATCATGAGCATATGCACCCGCTTCAATTCGGGACAGGATACCTAGCGCCCGGATGGTGTGTTCATCCACTGTATAGGTGTGGTACATATCGAATTGCATTTGTGCGACAACACGCCCAAAATCGGGCACAAATTTACCAAAAACGCCCGCTTCGTTGAGCCGCCGCAGCGCTTTCTCGGGCTCTTTGCGAGATGTCATGACGCGCATAAAGATTTCGTTCGCCTGAGGGTCTTGGCGGAATTCATGGCCGATCAGATTGAGGGATTTGCTGATGAAGCGAAGGGCCTGGGGATGAATATCGAGATCATGTTCTTGGGCTTCGGCAAAAATACGTAAAAGTTTAAGTGGCTCCGCCCGAAAGGCGTTTTCGCTGTCCACCGTGATCCGTCCCTGGTCAACCTGGAACCCTTCTACCTTGGTTCCCAATAGCGCTAGGCCCGGGAGCCGAAAAAGGGAGCGTTTTTTCTGCTGATCTTCAAGCACCGCGCAGAGCACCCGTGTCAGGTCGCCGACATCCTTGGCAATGAGAAAATAATGCTTCATGAAGCGCTCCACACCACTGATGCCCTCTCGCTCGGCATAGGTCATGCGTTCGCTAATGGTTTTCTGAACGTCAAAGGTGAGCCGCTCCTCAGGCCGTCCCGCCAGATAATGGAGGTGGCAGCGCACAGTCCAAAGAAAATCCTGGGCCTTGGTGAAACGGTTCACATCTTGCGTCGTGAAAACACCCAGTGGTACCAAGTCGGCGACATCAGATACGCCATATAGAAATTTAGTAAGCCAATACAGCGTTTGAAGATCTCGGAGTCCCCCCTTGCCTTCCTTGATGTTGGGTTCCACAACGTAGCGGGTATCTCCCATGCGTTCGTGACGGCCATCCCGTTCTGCCAGCTTATCTTCGACGAACTTTGGGCCGTGGCCGTCTACGAGCTCGGATTGGAAGCGCCGGTAAAAATCGCCAAATAACTTTTGATCACCCCACAGCCACCTGGCGTCCAATAGACTGGTCTGGATGGTGATGTCGCGTTTGGAAAGCCGTAGACAATCATCGATCGACCGGGTGGAGTGCCCTACTTTTAGACCCAAGTCCCACAACATATAGAGTATGAATTCTACCACTTGTTCAATATAAGGTGTTTGTTTGTAGGGCTGGAGGAACATCAAATCGACGTCAGAGTGAGGGGCGAGTTGTCCCCGACCGTATCCGCCGACGGCGACCACGCTTAGCTGTTCGGACGTGGTTTTATTGGCGGTTGGGTAGACGCGTTCGGTCGCGATCTCAAAGATGACGCGCACCAGTTGATCGGTTAAAAAGGCATTTCCGGCAAAAACGTCTGGTCCCCTGCCACTGGTCTCAAAACGCGTTAGCACTTCCTCCTGGCCTTCATGTAGCGCCCCCTTAAGGCACTGCACGATCTGAGGACGTTTGTTGGTATCGTAACCTTTTTCTCCAAGGATGTCGTCGACCGAAGCCTTGAGTTTCCGGCGGTTCAAAATCCGGCGCTGATAAGCGACTTCATTCATATATCGGCGCACCCAATAAGGTTTTTGATCGTCTGTGTCATGTCGTTGAATAATATATCCGCCTTCGCAAAAAACAAAAATCTTGAAATGCGTTCTCTGAGAATGAATGTGCTATCTTAAGTATCACCCGATATTCTCTTGAGCCTGTAGAGACACTCCAAAGCCTCCCTTGGGCTTAGATTGTCTGGCGTTATCGCATTTAATGCTGCTTCTAAAGCCGACGGTCGGATGGATCCTGATATCTGCGGGCGCGCCTGGAAGAGAGGCAGATCATCGGCCAGTCGGTTGACGGCGCTGTCCTGATTTTCGCGCTCTAGTGCGGTCAGAACCTCTGCCGCGCGTCTCACTACGGAGTCTGGAAGGCCCGCGAGCCGGCCCACGTGTATGCCATAGGACCTGTCTGCTGCGCCGTGCGCCACTTCATGGAGAAATACCACGTCACCTTTCCATTCTTTTACCTTCATGGTTTGACATGTAAGTGCAGCTAGTTTCGGGGTTAGATTGGTTAGCTCATGGTAATGGGTGGCAAAAAGACCCCGGCACTGGTTGATCTCATGAAGATGTTCCACCACCGCCCAAGCGATAGATAGCCCGTCAAAGGTCGCCGTGCCCCTCCCAATTTCATCGAGAATAACAAAAGAGCGATCCGTTGCTTGCGCGAGAATGGCGGCCGTCTCCACCATCTCCACCATAAAGGTGGACCGCCCACGCGCCAGCTCATCCGCAGCGCCGACTCGGGAAAATAGTCGGTCGACCTTGCCGATGAGGGCGCTGTCGGCGGGAACAAAACTTCCCATCTGTGCAAGGATTGTAATTAGCGCATTTTGCCGAAGGAACGTGCTCTTGCCTGCCATATTGGGACCCGTTAGCAGCCACAGCCGGCTATTTTCCTCGAGGTGACAGTCATTGGCGACAAAACTGCCGCCCGCTCCTTTATTGGACGGTTGCTGAAGGGCTTGCTCGACAATCGGGTGACGTCCGCCCACTATCTTGAAACTGTGCGTATCATTCACGTCGGGCCGGCAATAATTTTGTTCTATTGCCAAGTCGGCTAGAGCTGCTGCCACATCTAATGCTGCGAGCGCTCGCGCGGCGCGGGCAATGCCATCCCCTTCTCCGATAATCCCCGCGACCAGTTTCTCAAAAAGCTCCAGTTCCAAGGCTAGGGCTTTATCTGCTGCGCTGGCCATGCGGCCCTCCATTTCACCAAGCTCAACAGTCGTGAAGCGGACCGCGTTTTTCATGGTCTGTCGGTGGATATAAGGCCCTGATGTTTTCGTGAGGAGAACGTCGGCGTGGCGAGCTGTAACTTCTATAAAATAGCCCAACACATTATTATGTTTAATCTTAAGATTCTGAATGTCTGTGTCCGCTGCGTATTTGTCTTGAAGCCCAGCGATGAGACGTCGGCTTTCGTCTCGTAACTCCCGCAGGTCGTCAAAATCGGGCGCGAAGTGAGGCGCGATGAACCCGCCATCCCGAGCGTAAAGAGGAAGCTCAGGAGCAAGGGCACGGGTCAATGTGGCAATGAGTTTCCCGTGATTACCAAGGTCTTTGAGGTTGATTGAAAGCGTCGTCGGCAGGGTTCTGTGGGCCAGCAGTTCCTTTATTTCGGTGGCGATACTTAAGCCGTCTCGCACGCTGGCTAAATCGCGCGGGCCGCCCCGCCCTACGGTGAGACGTGAGAGCGCGCGTTCAAGGTCTGGGCATCCGCGCAGGCGATCCCGAAGTGTCTCTCGCGTGGTTCGGTCGCGGGTGAAGTGCTGGACGGCGTCAAGTCGGCAATTGATTTCTTCGGTATCGGTAAGGGGGGCCGTTAGCCGCGCGGCCAGGGCCCGGGCGCCAGCACCGGTCCGCGTGCGGTCAATGGTTGAGAGGAGGCTGCCCGCCCGCTCTCCGTTCAGGGTTTGATTTAGCTCGAGGTTTCGGCGCGTAGCTTGATCGATCTCCATAATAGCGCCATCTGCTACGCGTCGGGGTGGGGAAAGGCGTGGTAGTCTGCCTTTCTGGGTTAGTTCGAGATATTCTATTAATGCGCCGCCGGCAGAAATTTCAGCCCGCGAAAACGCACCAAAACCATCCAATGTTTTTACGCCGAAAACGGTTCGCAATCTGGCGCCGCCATTGGCGCTGTCAAAGCGGCTGGACGGTAGGAGCGTGGTCTGCGCCCCCCAGGATTGCAGCGTGTCGCGTAGGTTTTTCCGTTTGGCGAGCCCATCAGACACCAAAAGCTCACCGGGTTCGAGCCGGGCAAGGGCGGCAGGTAGTGTGGCTCGTGAGACCGGTTGCAGTTGAAAATCGCTGGTGGACATATCAAGCCAAGCGAGGCCCAAGCTCCCCTCCGCCTCGGCCAGCGCTGCAAGGTAATTGTTGCGCCGGGACTCCAGCAATGTGTCTTCCGTGAGTGTACCGGGCGTGATCGTGCGCACGACAGCCCGCTGGACCAGGGCTTTAGCACCGCCCCGTTTTTTGGCGTCGGCCGGGTTTTCTGTTTGCTCACATACCGCGACCCTGAAGCCTTTCTTTATCAGTCGAGCCAGATAACTTTCATGGCTGTGAACCGGCACACCGCACATAGGTATATCATCTCCGGCGTGTTTGCCCCTTTTTGTGAGGGTGATATCCAGAGCTGCGGCGGCCGTCACCGCGTCGTCGAAGAATAATTCGTAGAAATCCCCCATGCGGAAGAACAGAAGACAATCCGGATTTTCTGTCTTGATAGCAAGATACTGAGCCATCATGGGCGTTGGGTCTTTGGTGACAGGAGCGCCAGGGAGAGTATCATCTCCGGTCCCGAGATTTCTGAAAGCTTGTTTGGTCAAAGATTAATCTGCCTGGAGATCCTCTGGAGACTTGCTAAAGTTGGGTTGTTACTGACAGCGGTAATTGTGTTCTAGTGTTCCCAAGATCAACACCCTACCATAGTTAAAACCGCCAATGCATCAAGGGAGTTAAGCATGATAGATCTTTATTTTTGGACAACGGATAACGGTCACAAAGCGCGCCAGGGTCTCGAGGAAAGCGGTCTGGACTATACCATCAAATTGGTCAACCTTCTGAACAAAGAACAGTTTGATCCGGCGTTTTTGAAAATCAGTCCCGGTCACAAAATTCCGGCACTGGTGGATCCGGAAGGACCCGGTGGTCCGCTGACGCTGTTTGAGTCTGGCGCAATTCTGAAATATGTGGGGGAAAAAGCGAACAATGGCCTTTATCCGAGAGATCCGGCGCGTCGCGTCGTGGTGGACCAATGGTTATTTTATGGATCTGCAACCTTTACAACTTTAGCGCAACAGTTTGGGTTTTTTCATTTACGGTGTCCGAAAGAGGTGCCGGTTGCCAAATCCCACTATTTGACCATCATGCGAGATATGTTTGCTACCCTGGACACGAAATTGGCGGAAACTGAGTATGTCGCGGGGGAACATTCGGTTGCGGACATCGCCTTTTATGCGGATGTTCATATATACGGTCCCGAGGCAATTGGATTGGCAGACTATCCAAATCTTAAACGATGGCATGACACCCTCGAAGCTAGGCCAGCGGTAAAAAAAGCATGGGGCCCGCACTAAACAGCTGGCGTTTTCCCTGCGTGCCTGGTTCGAGGGTTCGTGCTTTGAGGGGCGCCTGGGCTGTGCTAGGCCGAGGATATGAATGAAAAGCCAAAAACAGTCCTAGTGTATGTAGGTCTTGATCGCGTGGGTGACAGCTTGTTAAAGCTTCCCTTTGTTCAGGGGCTACGACGCGCCTTTCCGGAGGCGCATATTACTTGGCTCGCTGGAAAAGACACCAGCGTTTATGCCTCGTATATGGCACCAACCGTGTATGGTCTTTTGGACGAAGTGATCGACGAGGCGGGCATCGGACTTAGTGTAAAAGAGCTTTTGTACCGGCCCTTGGATGGTCGGCCTTTTGACCTGATCATTGACACCCAGCGAGTGGCCCTAGCCACACTGGTTGTCTACCGCATCCGGCACAAGGCGTTTATTTCCCCTTTCGCTAAATTCGCTCTTTCGACACACAAGCCACCAAAGGGGTATGTTTTCCCGAAATCCATGCAGCGCCAGATGCTTGATCTGCTGGAAATCGCAACAGGCGATACAGTGCCGACCCCAGAGGCCATTGATCTTCCTGTAGACAAGGCGCTCGTGGCCGCGGCGGCGGATGCCCTGCCAACAGGGCCAGTTTATGTAGGCCTGTCCCCTGGCGCGGGTGGATTGCCTAAATGTTGGCCGTTGGAAAAATTTATTCTTTTGGCAAAGGCGCAGGAACTGGCAGGCCGGGTACCAGTGTTTATTTTAGGCCCGCAAGAAAAGGACTGGCAGAGGGAAATTAAAGCCGCAGTTCCGGCCGCGATGTTTCCTTTGCAAGCACATAGCCTAGGGGAGCAACATGGATATCTTCCTCAACTTACCATCGCCCTTTCGCGTCGGCTTGCTGTCTCAGTCTGCAATGACTCGGGGACGGGTCACATGTGCGCTATCGGGGGTCAGCCGCTGATTTCGCTGTTCGGGAGAACAGCGCCGGAAAAGTTTACTCCGATGTCGGCATGTCTCACCATTTTAAGGGCCCAAGATTATGGCGGTCGGGAGATGGCTTTTATTCCCGTAGATGTGGTGAAAAGGGCCGTGGAGACTGTGCTCAATTAGACGATTGAGTAATTTCCGGAGGAGGTAAGCGCCGGATCATCCAAAAAAGGAGAAGAAGGCCAGGAATACTGGCTGCGGCTGTAGCCATAAAAAAAATTGACCAACTGCCGCCGAGAGCGGTGATAATAAAGCCGCTCGCGGAGGCATATATGATGCGTGCAAAATTTCCGGCGGATGCTAGGAGCGCATATTGTGTCGCCGAATATGCGCTATTGCATAGGCTGGAAAGGTAAGCCACAAATGTCGTTGTCGCCATGCCGGCTGTTAAATGGTCCGAGACCACAGCGAATACAAAAACTGGGAAATCATTGCCGGCGATCGCTAACCAGGCGTAGCTCAGATTTGTCGCCGCCATCAAGATTCCACTGATCAACAGGGCTTTGAGCAGACCCATCCTGCTGGCCAAAACGCCACCGGAAATTCCGCCGATGATGAGTGCTGTAACGCCGTATAATTTCGCAACATTGGCAATGTCCGCATGGCCGAAACCCAAGTCCCGATAGAACACCCCCGACATCCTCCCAAGCATAGCCTCTCCTATTTTATAAATTAAGATGAAGCCTAAAATTAGCAGGGTCATTCCTCCTAAACGCTCGAAGAAGTCGATTAAAGGGACCTTCGAGGCGCGATACATCGAGGCCAGAAAAACACCCGCTCCCTGACGGAGTCCGTTTTGACGGTTCACTCTGTCCGCCCCGGTGTCTGCCTGAGTGTCGTATTCTTCAGTGCCAAAAGCGTCTGGTTCGCGGCAGGCTAAAATGGTGATAATGCCCACTAAGACAAGGCCGGCGAGGACCATATAGGCTGTGCGCCAGTCGAAAAGGGCGACGAGATAAAGCCCCCCTGCGCCGCCCACGATGGTCCCGCCGATGTGCCAGCCGAATACGGTCATAGCAGATCCCGCTGCATATTCGTGAGGTGCTAGCACGTCGATCCGGTAAGCATCGATGATGACATCCTGTGTGGCAGAAAAAAAAGCGACCATGATGACTGAGGTTGCGAAGAGAGGTAGGCCCGCACTTGGCCCTAAAAAACCCATGCAAAATATTGATGCCATTAGTGCTATCTGAGAGAGCAAGGCCCATGATCTTCGACGGCCCAAACATCGGGTGAACGCGCCAAGTGACAGCCTATCGATCAGTGGGGCCCATAGAAAATTTACCGCATAGGCGGTGCCGACCAGACTGAATAAACCGATGCCGGCATAGCTAAACCCCTCGTCCTTTAGCCAAATCGTTAGGTTGAAAAACAATAGGGGAGATGGGAGACCACTCGAAAACCCTAGGAACAAAATGGTTAGCATGCGCCTGTCTTTGTAGACGGCGGCGGCGGCGATCCATGATTTCACCCTGCATTTTCTCCCAGCAAAGCTCGGATTTTTCTAATGACCTGTCCCGGATTAATCCGCGCGACACACGGATACATGCCATTCTCCGCCGCGTGAACACATTGCCCAAGACAACTTTGGCAGTCCATGGGTGTGTAAATAATATGCGCATTCGGGGGCGATATCTCCGGCGCATAAGGCACGATTTCGTTCACATAGGCTGCGCTGGCGAGACAAAGCGTGAGCGCGCCAAGAGCAACCGATAAATGCATAGTGGCAGTGTCGACGGAGATTACGAGTTTGGCTACCCGGAGGTGGGGTGCGAGGCTTTCAAAAGACGAATCATCATACGTCACATTCGAGCGCGCCAGCAATGCCTGAAACGCCGGGTTTTTTGTCAGATCACCAGGCGCGCCTGTGACGATGATGTCATGGCCCGGAGGAAGGGTCTCCAGGATAGTTTCCCACAACTTTGCCGAAGATTGTTTCTCTGGGACCGCAGAAAACGGCGCTAGGATAACGGTGGACCTCAAAGCGGTGTTTTCCGCGGGCCATTGGGCGCCTGGCAGTCTGATCGGGGGAGGCGGAAGATCCTCACCCGTTAGCCAATTGGCAAAAAGTGTCCAGCGGATGACCTTATCTAGCAGTGGCGGCCCACTCTCAAAAAGTCGGGTGTACAGCCTACGGTTTTTATCCAGAAGCCTGTCATATTTGGTCCACGGCCTGGCATACATTGCAACGCATTCTGGTGCGTTGCAGGCTTTGATTAATAACTCGTCTCTTTTGGGGTGCCGTAGGTAATCCGTGCTGATGACCAGCCGGAAACATCGTTCCTTCAATTTTGCTTTAAATTCGAATCGGTAAGGCCGTTCGTTTGCTAACCGGTTATAATCTACCGGGAGGGTTTCCACTCCGGGGCCAAAGAGAAAGGACATTTTCGCAGTGGACGCGGGAACTAATAGGGTAACCTGTTCGCCGTCATTCGCAAGGCGGGTGAGGCGCGGTAAAACCAGAGAGAATAGAACGGCATCCCCGAGGCCGCCGGAAGCTACAATAAGCACGCCTGAGGATGGTTCCCGGCGACGAGACCACCGGGAAAATCCAAGAAGAAATGGTAGTCCGGTCTTCAATCCTTGCTGATCTCCAGTACCGCTATAAAATTTGCGCTCCAAATTTCAGGAGGATCGACGAGCATTTTGTTCAATGTCCCCTGCAAGATGTTCTGGAGAAGATTGCGGGAACGACTGCCACGCTTTTGAGGGTAAACGGCTGAACAAAATAAACCCAAGCTGCCCGCCAATTGCCTCATGCTGCCAGGTGTATAAGCAGCTTTGTGTGTCAAATCGCCATATTGATATTGTCCCCCCCAGGGAGATGACATATTTGGCACCCGGATTATAATTTGCCCGTCTGACGTCAGGTGCGACTTGATTGTGCTCAGAAGGTTCGCTCCGTCCTCGACCGAAAAATGTTCTAACACATCAAACATGACCACCCGATCATAATCAGCTTCGGTTCCGAGGTTGGCAAAATATTTAAACGCGTCGGACACGACGAAATTTCTAGCGACATCATTATGGATGTATGCACTGAGAGCCGGGTCGTGGTCCAAACCCCTAAAAAACTGGACCTCCTTGTGCGCTAGATACCGTAAAAACTGTCCTGTCCCGCAGCCGATCTCCAAGACCGACATCTTAGATGTGCATCCTGAAATTTTCCAGAATTCCCGGTCGAACTGGGCGATATGCTTTTCTCGAAGGTCGGGTGTTTGATATTCCTTAAAGTCTCCATATCCGCCGTAAAGATTCAGTTTGCTCGCCATCGTTTTAAACCACTTGCTGTGAAAGGTGTTCCCAGACTGTTTCCACGCTAACGGCGCTAACGCAGGGAAAGACGTCAAACTTTGTGTTCCGCTTATGGCATCGCCAGAAACAATGATAGCACGGCATTACCTCGTATACGAAACGAGCATTCGGTGGTTTGGTTTCCTCTGGGTACGGGACGAAACTTCCGAAGTGACCGCCTCCAACGATTACAGTGGTCGGCGTGCCGACAGCGATGCTTAAATGGGCCGGGCCGGTGTCGTTGCTAAGGGTGGCAGTGGCGCCCTTTAGGATGTCAATAAGTGCTGGCAGTTCGGTTTGCCCGACTAAGTCCAGGACGTTTTCATGGCGGCCGAGCGCCTCCTTGTAATCCCCCGTCTCCTCTCCGGGCCCGCCAACTATTACCACGCGGTTTCCCCCCTCTGTGAGACGCTTAGCGATCTCCACATAATTGGCGAATGGCCAGCGCCGCCCGTGTTCGTTGCTTCCTGGATTAAGAACCACGTATGGCGGTCCTTCAAGCCTCTCCGATATTCGCCATGGAACTTTGGGCGGCTGGGGACTGTAGTTTTGGCCCGCGAGAGCAGAGAGAAACCGGTAATGCCGAATGGACTCATGGGTTGGGTAGGGGCCCGTATCAATAATTTGGCTGACCTGACTTAAATAATAGCTAAATTCCGTTCGTGTGGGCTCATTAATGAACGGAAATGAAACGGTTGTTTCCTTAGCGCCCGAGAGCCAGACCAGGCTGTCCGCCATCATGGCTCGGCGAAAATAAGAATCATTGAGCGCACGCTGGGCGTTCAGACGTCGCACCATGAGACCAATCTTAAACCGGTAAAAGGGTTGGCGGGCAAAAGCGTGTTCGTCAATTATGATCAAATTATACCCAGCGAATATCTCGGCGCTGATGGGGCCCCAACTTTTGCAGCCGAGAATCGTAATGTCAGATACCGATGCGCTCAGCGCCGTTGCATAGTCATCCAGCGTGCGCCGGAAAAGAACCATGTCGCCAATACCATCCATGCGAATGATGAGGGTTCCGCGGGGGGTGCCGAAAACGGGCCAATTACGGACGATGGTATCGAACAATCTAAAAAGCCACCAGCGTCGACGCATGCCTGCCGGTAACAATCGCCAAAACCATGAAGTCTCGAAAGGCGGGTTAGATGCCGCCCATGTTGATGAATCATTAATTTTAGGGGGGGCCATTCCGGTTATCCTGCCTCAACGCCGAGACCGATAGCGCCAGCGTGCGCGACCCGGCATTTATTGGCCCAATGTATTTGCCGCAAGCTCAGCCAGGTCCGTTTCCGGACGCGCCCCATAGTGACTGATGATCTCAGCAGCAGCGATGCTGCCGAGCCTAGCACAGGCGTGCAAATCGTTGCCTTTTGTAAAGCCGTACAAGAATCCTGCCGCATATGCGTCTCCGGCGCCCGTCGTATCAACGACTCGATCGACTTTTTCAGCGTCAACCAAATGGACGTCATTTCCTGCCACGATCGCGGAACCATTGACACCTCGGGTGAGGGCAGCAACGTCGCAATGGCCGCGGACTTGTTTAAGAGCCTCATCGAAACTTTCAACTTGGTAAAGAGACTTTATTTCTTCTTCGTTGGCGAACAAAATGTTAACATGATTGGTTATCAAGTCTAAAAATTCGTCCCGATGTCGGCTAACGCAGAACGGGTCAGAGAGGCTCAGTGATACTTTGCGTCCTGCACCGTATGCCGTCTGGGCTGCTTTGAGAAAGGCTTCCTTCGCTTTGGGAGGATCCCAGAGATAACCCTCGAGATAGGTTACAGACGATTTCGATATTAACTCCGGATCAATATCCTCTGGACCTAGTTCTACGCAGGCGCCTAAGAATGTCTGCATGGTGCGTTCAGCGTCCGGCGTAACAAATATGAAAGAGCGGGCGGTTGGTGTTTCGACCCCCTCTGAATGAGTGTTGAAGTGGACACCAATTGCATGGATGTCGCGGGTGAACACATCGCCCAGCTGATCGTCGCGAACCTTGCCGATAAATGCTCCTTTGCCGCCAAGGGATGACAAACTTGCGATCGTGTTTGCGGCGGATCCACCTGAAACCTCTATCGCAGGTCCCATCTTGGCGTACAAAGACTCGGCGGTTTCTGCGTTAATGATTGTCATGGTACCCTTAGAGAGGGAGTTGTCTTCTAAAAACGCATCCTTTGTCTGTGCGAGAACGTCTACAATAGCATTTCCGATACCAACAACATCAAAATCAGAATTTGTCATAAAAAGCTCGCCAAAGGTGTATAAAGGAGAATGAATAGACCCATTTTACAGTATACCCCGCTACATCTTTGGGACAAGGCGGCTGGTGGGATTGGCCCCTGACAAGGGGGTTACTGGGTGGGGGTGGTTGAGGTGATTGAAACATGTTGCTCGGATGAGTCTCAATCGCTAAATATCTGATTTCCATGATCAAAGCCTTCTCGCAAGCCGTATTTCAACTGGGAGATATATCCCTTCGCCGCGTAGTTTGGATCGCCCTCGCCGGATCCGCAGGGATGTTCACTATCCTATGGCTTGTGTTTGGGTGGTTCTTATTCAACACAAAATTTTTTCACCTTGATGGCTTGTTTGGGATGTTAACCACCCACCTCGAATGGCTGATTAATGTTTTTGGCGTTGCCGCAGTCGTCTTCCTGTCCTGGCTGCTTTTCCCAACGATCGCATCGGTGATTGTGAGCTTTTTTTTTGAAGACGTTGCGGACGCGGTGGAGGCAAGACATTATCCTAATTTGCCCCACCCGCGCCGCCAGGGGATAACGGAAATAGTCAGGGTGACAATGCAATTTTCAGGCCTCGCCGTTGTTTTGAATATGATGGCTCTGCCAGTCTATGCCCTGTTTTTTTTTATTGGTCCATTTAATCTCTTCATCTTCTATGCCTTGAACGGTTATTTGCTTGGCCGGGAGTTTTTCGAGCTTGTTGCGCACCGCCGGGCAACACCGGATCAGGCGCGCAGATTGAGGCAGGCTTATAAGGGCCAACTGTTTCTTGCGGGCGTGATTATTGCGTTTATGATGACAGTACCCATTGTAAACTTAATTGCACCCTTGATTGCCACCGCGGCAATGGTGCATTTAACGCAAAACTGGCGATCTAGACTTTCGTGGGTCTGACATAACGGCATTAAACAAGGAGCCGGGTAGAGAAAATGGATAAGGACGATAAAGAAACGCCAAACGCTAATACAGGCGCCGCTTCCGGTATGGAGGCGCCCCCGCTGAAGCCTTTTTCCAAAAAGGGTGCCCACTCCACAGGTAAGCCATCAGGTCAGCTTTTCCGGCCAGAAATACCCCGCCGCGTTGCGGAAATTCCGGGTGTTTCTCGTCGGGGGGATCACCGACTGTCGCTTGAAGACGATGCTAATCGGCTGACTGTTGGCCGGAATATTTGTCTGAAGGGGGAAATTACGGCGTGCGAGAAGCTTGTGGTGGAAGGCCGCGTAGAGGCCGTATTGGCTGAGGCAACCATGATTGAAGTAATGCCAACAGGATTTTACAAAGGCAGTGCCAATGTTCAGGAGGCAGATATCTGTGGTTGTTTTGAGGGCTCACTCGTAGCGACGGACATCCTCACAATTCGCAAAGGCGGCCGGATTAGCGGATCCGTTCGTTACGGCAAGATCGTTATTGAGTCTGGTGGCGAAATTTCAGGTGACATGGCCTCGCTGGAATAGGCCGAGGCCATCGCCGGGTCTGGTGGAGCCGAATAAAAATGGCTTCTTGTCGGCTTAACCAGACGCGCACGAGTCCAATATCCCTGTAGACGTGTTGGGTTCATATCCCCGAATGCCTAGTTCATCCGAATCAGTGTGGTCGTTGGGCCACCTTTATTTGGTGGCCATTGCTGCATTCTTGGGAGCCTGCACGCCGGGTCCCGAGACCCTACAACGTGTGGCCATAAAAGCCCCAAAAGAAATCCGAGCCGGTTTAATTCGCGACGTGGGAGTAGAGAATCAGAAAGTAGAACCGGTGGAACCGGCAAGAAAAGTTGGTGAAGAGGGGAGGGCCCAGGAGGTAGCCAAGCTTGAAACTGATTTGACTAATTTCAAAGATAGGCTCTCCACCCTTAGCGATGCAGAAGTTGTCGAACTCTTGGGTTCCCCGCAATTCGAAAGGTTTGAACCACCGGCTCGTATCTGGCAATACCGGACACCGTTCTGCGTTGTGGATCTCTTCTTATACGATGATGGAGGAAGGTTTGCTGTGGAGTATGTAAACCTTCGCATGCGCGGGCCAGGGCGTAACAAATTCAGCGATCGCGCGTGCTTTGCCAGTATTATCCAAATGCCGGCTCAACATACTGGCGATGCCTATAATAGTGTTGATCCAGATGAGCGGGGCGCCCGTGTATCGGGCACCAAGATTCGGCAAACCGGCCCGGCTTCGTCGGGCATCCGTTAATAGGATGAGCTAGGGGCCCCCAAATGAGCATTTAATCAGCCCCCTAATTCGGAGACCCGCAGGGGTAAACGTTAAGCCGGCTTATATTGTCTTCCCTTTAAAGCCGCACTCGTCGCGGACGATACAGTTTAGACAGTCCGGTTTGCGCGCTTTGCACACATAGCGTCCATGGAGAATGAGCCAATGATGGGCATGTCGCATAAATTCTTGCGGGGTCACTTTTTCTAGTTTTTTCTCAACGGCAAGGGGCGTTTTTCCTTTGGCCAAGCCTGTACGGTTGCCGATGCGGAATAGGTGCGTGTCGACGGCGATGGTGGGTTCGCCGAATGCAATGTTGAGTACAACGTTGGCTGTTTTGCGTCCGACACCGGGTAGCCTCTCGAGAGTCTCTCGGTCCCGAGGCAACGCGCTAGAATACTCATCGATAAGCATCTGGCTTAATTTAATGATATTGCTGGCCTTTGCATTATAGAGGCCTATGGTTTTGATATGGTCTTTTACCTTGGCTTCGCCGAGCTCAACCATTTTCTCCGGCGTATCGGCGACTTTAAACAGTGCCCTCGTGGCTCTATTGACCCCTGCATCAGTGGCCTGGGCAGACAGCACGACGGCTACCAGCAATGTGTAGGCATTGACATAATTGAGCTCGCCCTTCGGTTCAGGGTTGGCGTCTCGAAGTTTAGCGTAGAAAGAATTAATAACGTCTTTTTTCATCGTGAACTATGCTATCGTCGGATGCGTATGACTTATCAGGTTCGAGGCAGTTTGACACCAGCTATCGATGTGGTCCCCGGGTTAAGACTTAGCGAGTTTCGGGCAAATGGCGATTTTAGTAGACTATAAGAGCCCTTACCCAGGTGAGCCGGGTTCAGGCATAATTCAATTGGACATCAGATTGTTCCCGGCTGTTACTGGCCGGTTCCCTTTTGTGCGCTGGGGCCTATTTCTTTTTGGTGTCGTGTGTCTGCTCGTAGGCCTCGTCTTTATGTTTTTGGGCGCTCAACCTGTGCTCGGCTTCATGGGTCTCGAGGTTGTCTTATTGTATGCCGTATACAAGTTCTGCGAGGGCAGTGCTCGACAGAGCGAACATGTCACGGTATCCGAGGACCATTTTATTTTAAGGACAATAGACCGCCATGGCTGTCTGAGTCTGGCGCGGTTTGATCCTCAGTGGACAGACTTACGCATAGTGTCACATGATAGCGGTGGTGGATTGATTGTTTCTTCCAAGGGGCGCACCCGCCGAGTTGGTGGTTTTTTAGACCCGGTGGAATGTGGCAAGGTTTTGGATCTTCTGCACCACGCCTTAGGTCGGGTGCCTGGTGTATGAGTGTGGCTCAGGCGTCCCCGTCAGAAAAATCGAGCACGTCCAGCATGCTATAGAGACCAGGCGTGACGTGCGCCGACCAAAGTGCAGCCCGCACGGCGCCTCTAGCAAAAATTTCCCGGGAAGCAGCTATATGGCTGATTTTAATCCTTTCGGATGGTCCGGCAAATATGACATCGTGTTCGCCTACGACATCTCCACCCCGAAGTGCTGCGAGTCCAATCTGGCCCCTTCTTCGTTCCCCTGTGATCCCGTCACGTCCCCGATCAATGACGTGGTTGAGGTCTACCTCCCGTCCATCAGCCGCTGCTTGAGCGAGCCCAAGGGCGGTGCCAGAGGGGGCGTCAACTTTATGTTTATGGTGCATCTCGACGATCTCGATATCGAAATTCTCGTCAAGCGCGCCTGCCAGCTGTTTGGTCAGCGCAAACAATACATTAACGCCCACGGAAAAATTCATCGCCTTGACGATGGGAGCGCAAGCAGCTGCGGCCTCGATGGAGGCCATCTGACTGCCATCGTGACCTGTTGTCCCTAGGATCAAATTTGTACCGTATTTTTTGGTGAAGCGGGCGTGGCTCTCCGTCACTTCTGCGATCGTAAAATCGATGACTGCATCTGATGCCGCAAACAGCGCTTCACTGTTATCCGAGATAGCGAGGCCGCATGCCGCCAGGCCAGCTGTTTGGGCGACGTCTTGGCCAAGCGCAGTATGGCCGGGCCGCTCTGTGCCCCCCGCGAGAGTGCAGTCGTCTGTAAGCAGTACTTCGCGTACCAGCATTTGGCCCATCCGGCCCGCACAACCTGTAATGCCAATTTTCATGGGAGTATTAAAGAGGTTCCGCCATCTTTTACAATGGAATAATGACCGGCGTTAATCCTTTAGGTCTTCCCACAGGTCTTTAACCTTTGAGAAGAAGCCTGCCGATTCCGGACTGTTATCAGCCGATTTGCCCTCCTGTTCAAATTCTTTCAAGAGCTCTTTTTGTTTTTTTGATAAATTGACTGGCGTCTCCACTGAGGCTTGCACAAACATGTCTCCGCGCTCTTTCGAGCGCAGGATGGACATGCCTTTTGCTTTGAGCCGGAATTGGTGGCCGGATTGAGTGCCCGATGGAATCGTGATACGTGCCCGACTTCCGTCAACCGTGGGTACTTCGATATGTCCGCCCAGGGACGCTGTGGTGAAGGGCAGCGGAACTTTACAAAAGATGTTAGCACTGTCCCGTTGGAAGATGTGGTGCGGTGTAACTGAGATAAAAATATACAGGTCTCCGGACGGTGCACCATTGAGGCCAGCCTCCCCCTCGCCTGATAGGCGAATTCGTGTCCCGTCTTCGACGCCAGCAGGAATAGTAACCGACAGGGTCTTCTCCTGATGTACTCGGCCTGACCCGGAACACTTGCCGCAGGCCTCACTGATTACTTGCCCTTGCCCGTGACATGTGGGGCAGGTCCGTTCAATAGTAAAAAAACCCTGCTGTGCGCGGATTTTTCCTTGGCCTTGGCATGTGTGGCAGGTTTCGGGCGCCACCCCTCCCTTGGAGCCGGTGCCACTGCATTCACTGCACTGCACAGATGTTGGCACACGAATGTTTGTTTTATTGCCTGCATACGCCTGGGCAAGAGTTACCTCCATATTGTATCGAAGGTCTGAGCCCCTACCGGATTGGCGCGCGTTTCGTCGACCCCCGCCGGTAAAGGCATCGCCGAACATCTCATCGAAAATATCCGAGAATCCACCAAAGCCCCCAGTGCTGCCAGTGCCACCCTGCTCAAAGGCGGCATGGCCAAAACGGTCGTATGCAGCCCGCTTTTCATCGTCAGACAGCACGTCGTTGGCCTCATTCAACTCTTTGAATTTTTTCTCAGCGGCTACGTCTCCCGGGTTTTTGTCCGGGTGGAATTTCATTGCCAGTTTACGATAGGCTTTTTTGATTTCCGACGCGTCCGCGTCACGATCAATACCTAACGTCGCATAATAATCTTCTTTTGCCATCTGGCTGAACCTGCTTGCCAAAGGAAACCGGACATCCGTTTATAGATGCCCGGCGTTTCTGTGGAGACCTGGAATGGAAACCGTTTTTACTGGAAAATGATTAGCTTTCTTTCTTCTCCGCATCCGCGTCTCCAGGCCCGACTTCCTCGAATTCTGCATCGACGACAGTGTCATCCGCCTGAGCAGCCGCATCCGCGCCGGCGCCCGGCTCTTTTCCTCCCATGTTGTCGGGGCCACCCATATCTGGGCCCATGCCGGCCATGTCTGGCCCCCCCGCTTCTTGGCCCGCTTTATACATGGCTTCACCAAGTTTCATGGCAGCTTGCATCAGCGCGTCGGATTTAGTTTTGATGGCTTCCAAGTCCTCGCCATCGATAACATCCTTCAACGACTGAACGGCAGTTTCGATTTCGCCGCGTTCGTCCTCAGTAACTTTGTCACCATAGTCTTTTAGGTTTTGTTCCGTCGAGTGGACAAGGCCGTCTGCATTGTTACGAGCTTCGATTAGCTCGCGTCGAACTTTATCCTCTTCTGCGTGGGACTCTGCATCCTGCACCATCTGTTCGATATCGTCATCAGACAGGCCGCCGGATGCCTGGATACGAATCTGTTGTTCCTTACCTGTGGCCTTGTCCTTTGCAGACACGTTCACGATACCATTTGCGTCTATGTCAAACGTTACTTCGATTTGTGGCATGCCTCGGGCTGCAGGTGGGATACCCATCAAGTCAAACTGCCCAAGTAACTTGTTATCCGCAGCCATTTCACGCTCACCCTGGAAAACCCGGATCGTCACGGCGTTTTGATTGTCTTCCGCAGTCGAGAAAACTTGGCTTTTCCGTGTAGGGATCGTCGTATTGCGGTCAATTAGCCGCGTGAAAACGCCACCTAACGTCTCAATGCCGAGGGACAGGGGTGTCACATCAAGCAACAGGACATCCTTCACGTCCCCTTGGAGAACGCCTCCTTGAATGGCTGCTCCAAGTGCCACCACCTCATCAGGGTTCACGCCTTTGTGTGGCTCGCGGCCAAAGAATTCCTGCACACGCTCCTGGACTTTAGGCATTCTGGTCATCCCGCCAACCAAAATGACTTCGTCTATTTCACCTGCAGAAATACCGGCGTCCTTAAGAGCCGACTTGCAGGGTTCAATTGTTCGGTCAATCAGAGACTCGACCAGTGCCTCTAGCTTCGCGCGGGTCAACTTGATGTTAAGGTGTTTTGGACCGCTCGCATCCGCAGTGATAAACGGCAAATTCACCTCCGTCTGCATCGCGCTCGACAGCTCGGTCTTGGCCTTCTCTGACGCTTCTTTCAGGCGTTGCAGGGCCAGCTTATCCTGGCGGAGGTCAACGCTTTGTTCTTTTTTAAACTCGTCTGCCAGATAATCGATTATACATTGGTCGAAATCTTCTCCGCCTAAGAAAGTGTCGCCATTCGTGGATTTCACTTCAAAGACACCGTCTCCAATCTCGAGCACAGAAACGTCAAAGGTACCTCCACCAAGATCATAAACAACGATTGTACCGCCATCTTTTTTATCGAGACCATAGGCAAGGGCAGCGGCAGTGGGTTCATTGATAATGCGCAGCACTTCGAGGCCAGCTATTTTGCCGGCATCTTTAGTTGCCTGGCGTTGTGAGTCGTTGAAATACGCCGGAACCGTAATGACGGCTTGCGTCACGTTGTCGCCGAGATAGGCTTCTGCTGTCTCCTTCATCTTTTGCAAAATGAAAGCACTCATTTGACTCGGGCTGTATTTGTTGCCTTCTGCCTCAACCCAGGCGTCGCCGTTATCACCCGAAACGATCTCGAAAGGAACGAGTCCCTTGTCCTTTTCGGTAAGAGGATCATCAAACCGCCGACCGATCAGGCGTTTGATGGCGAAGAGCGTGTTTTCTGGGTTAGTAACGGCCTGCCGTTTGGCGGGCTGTCCAACAAGCCGCTCTCCATCAGCAAAGGCCACCATAGACGGCGTCGTCCTCACCCCTTCTGCATTTTCAATAACTTTCTCTTCAGAACCCTCCATAAGTGCCACGCACGAATTAGTGGTTCCAAGGTCAATTCCAATCACTTTACTCATTTTGTCCTCTCTATTCAGCGACGAAAGCTGACGACCCTATACGGAATCTTCGGATGGATTCTAGAGGCACCGACCAGCTTCGACCCAATGTCATTTGGGCATATCGAAAAACGTTTAGCTCCGCCGATATATAGGGCGGGTAACCGATCCCCGCAACTGTTTACTCGCAAAGTTTATAGGGTTTATTTTCCGCTGAAATCAGAGTTCTTTGTCCACGTGGGGCCCCGTTCCGCCTGATTCTTGGTCGGCGGCGTCTGATTGTTTTTCGTAGGCGTTTGACGTTTGCACCGGATTGTCACCCGCGGGCTCCGAGGGGTGGTCCTCCGCAGCTAGATCGTCCTCCATTTTTGGGCCTCCCTTGGAAACGCCAACCATGGCGGCGCGTAGGAGTCGGCCCTGCAGCATATAGCCTTTTTGTACCTGCTGGATCACGAGGCCGGCCGGCTGGTCAGGATCTTCCACTTCGAACATCGCTTGATGATAATTATGATCGAATTTTTTACCAATCGCGTCGATGGTTTTGATGCCAAACTGTTGATAGACAGTTTCTAGTTCATTTTCGGTCATTTCGACACCCACGAACAAATTGTTAAGATCTTCGTTTGCGTCACGAGCTTCCTGGGAAACGCTCTCGAGGGCTCGGTTCAAATTGTCTGCCACGCTCAGGATGGCGCGGGCGAAATTAGTCACCGCATATTTTGAGGCATCTGCCTTTTCGCGTTCCGTCCGACGCCGCACATTTTCCGCTTCGGCCATAGCACGAAGCAATTGGTCCTTCAGCGCAGCAATGTCAGACTCCAATTCTTCATAGGTTGGAGGCTTGTTATCATCCGGGTCTTCTCGGTTTTTTTCCCCTGCCTCATCCGATGTCGGCTCGCCATCATCAGTATTGTTACTGTCGGTCGGCCCCTCTGGTTGCGGCTCTGCCTCAGCGTTAAATTGGTTCTTTATTCCGTTCGAATCTGGGGTCTCTGCCTCTGGTTTTTCGTTTGCGGGTTTATTTTTTGCGTCGTTCATTTTCATCATTCTCTATTTGTTTCATAGTCTTTTTCCTGCGACCCCATCATTCGGTTAATAAGTTTGGCGGTGTAATCCACCATGGGAATGATGCGCGCGTAATTCATCCGTGTCGGGCCTATGACGCCAATAGCGCCGACCAGTCGGCTGTCGCCAGAGTTATACGGTGCAACAATAAAGGAGCATCCAGACAGATTAAAGAGTTCGTTGTCAGCACCGATAAAAATTTGAACACCTTCAGCCTGATCGGTCATCTCCAGGACCTTCAGCATGAGCTCGTTGGTCTCAAGCGCATTAAAAAGACTGCGGATGTGTTCTAGGTCGGTAACTACAGAAACGTCTTCCAGAAGATTGGCTCGGCCGCTAACGATGAGCGTGCCTTCTGAACCCTCGCCCGACCATGTCGCAAGCCCAGCTTCAACAATACTCCGGGTAAGCTGATCAAGGGCCGCTTTCTTCTGTCCAAGCTCTGCTAGAATGGCATCGCGGGTTTCGCCGATAGTCTGACCGACTAGGCGCTGGTTAAGAAAATTTGTCGCTTCAGCAAAAACCGAAGGGGGGATATCCTTGGGCACCTCGATGATCCGATTTTCCACAATCCCCTCGGCCGTTACAATAACTACCAGGGCTCGCCCCGGATTAAGATGAACGAACTCTATGTGCTTAAGCGGGGTCTCGGTCTTAGGCGCCGTGACAATGCCCGCACAGTTGGACAGTCCAGACAAAGTATTTGTTGCATCCTCCAAAACACCTGAGAAGCTCTTTCCTGTGCCCGCAAAACGGCCCTCCAAATCTGTGGATTCTTTGCTTGTCAGATTTCCGATTTCCAGCAGACCGTCGACAAAAATTCTAAGACCTGCCTCTGTGGGTAGCCGGCCCGACGAAGTGTGAGGTGAATATAAGAGTCCAGCCTCTTCAAGATCTGCCATCACATTACGAATGGTGGCGGAAGATAAGGAGGTGCTTAATTGCTGAGAAAGCGTGCGCGAGCCAATAGGTTCGCCAGTCGCGACATAGGCATCCACGATTTTTTTGAACACCTCTCGCGAGCGGGTGTTCATCTCGGATATGGCAGACTTTCTTCTCTCCATGGTTAGGCCATGCTTTTGTCAACAACCCTCTCGGGCTTGTCAGATATGGGTGGTTGTTTTGCCAATTCAAGAAGGCGTCGGAATTTAGGATTAAGCGTTGGTCCCGTCAACGGGTCTTGGAATGTTTTGGGATCGCCGCGAATTGTTGCGAGGTACTGGACGCGGGATAGGTGCTCCGCTAGGCTGCCGCTGCCGAGCTAGTATAAGTAGGCACCCTCAAACATAAGGTAATTACTGATGAGACCTTCCGGCCGCGCCCTGGATCAGCTTCGCGTTATTTCCCTGGAGATTAATGTGAGCAAGCATGCAGAGGGCTCTTGCCTTGCAAAGTTTGGTGATACTCATGTGCTATGTACCGCGTCTGTTGAGGACCGGTTGCCCGGTTGGCTTCGTGATGCTGGTCATGGTTGGGTCACCGCCGAATACGGCATGCTGCCTCGTTCTACCGGAGACCGTATGGGCCGGGAGGCGACGCGGGGAAAACAAGGTGGGCGGACCCTCGAAATACAGAGGTTGATTGGGCGATCCATGAGAGCCGTTACCAATCTCGCTCAACTTGGCGCGCTCCAAATACGCCTTGACTGTGATGTGTTGCAGGCTGATGGCGGCACGAGAACGGCCTCTGTAACCGGGGCCTATGTCGCACTGCAACTGGCGTGCCGAAAAATCCAGCAATTGGGTTTGATCAATGAACTACCGTTTAAAGGTATGGTTGCTGCTGTCTCTTGCGGGCTTTACCGGGGGGAGGCCGCGTTGGATTTGGACTATGACGAGGACAGTAACGCCCAGGCAGATACAAACTTTGTCCTGACGGACTCGGGTCAGATTGTTGAAATCCAGGCTACGGCAGAGGAGGACCCGTTCTCAGAGGGCCAGCTGGCAGCCATGATGGCGTTGGCGAAGAAAGGCATTGGAGAACTTATTGACCATCAGAAAAACGCTCTCAATATCGGATAGAAACCTATGGCGAGAAAATTTGATGGTGGAAAATTGGTAATCGCCACCCACAACTCTGGTAAGGTGGTGGAAATCGCTGACCTCCTGGCGCCTTTTGGGGCAGATTTGGTGTCCGCCGGCAAGTTGGGACTGCCAGAGCCAGAGGAGACAGGTTCGTCATTCATCGCAAATGCGGAGTTAAAAGCACTGGCGGCTACAAAAGGATCCGGATTTCCGGCGCTCGCAGATGACTCGGGTCTCGTGGTGCCGACGTTGGGCGGGGATCCCGGCATCTACTCAGCACGATGGGCCGGTCCCAGCAAAAATTTCCAGTCGGCTATGAGAAAGGTTGAAGACGGACTGCGTGGCGAGAAGGACCGAACGTCGCGCTTTGTGAGCGCCCTTACTCTCGCATGGCCGGATGGGCATACTGTGTCCGTCGAGGGCACGGTGCGGGGTGAGCTTACTTGGCCCCCCCGGGGTGACCGAGGGTTCGGTTACGACCCGGTCTTCGTGCCGGTGGGCTACGACATCACCTTTGGGGAGATGGATCCGGTTGAAAAACATCAAATTAGCCATCGAGCGGATGCATTCCGAAAGTTGGTCGATTTGTGCTTGAAATCGTGAATTTAAGGGGCAGAAGCGGAGATGGCACAATTTGGGATTTATATCCATTGGCCGTTCTGCGAGTCTAAATGTCCCTATTGTGATTTTAACAGTCATGTTTCTGGCATATTAGACGAGGCTGCCTGGCGGGACGCATATTTGGCAGAGCTCAACCGATATGCCGTCGAAACTCAAAACCATGTCGTGACGAGTGTGTATTTTGGTGGGGGTACGCCGAGTCTTATGGCGGCAGATACAGTAGCCGCGGTGCTGCAGCGGATCCAGGGTCTGTGGTCGGTTTCTAATGACTTTGAGGTTACGGCAGAAGCTAACCCGTCGTCGTCAAATCGTGCGCAGTTTGAGGCTTTTCGCAAAGCGGGGGTCAATCGGCTTTCCCTCGGTATGCAGTCGTTGTGTGACGAGTCCCTGGTTTTTTTGGGGCGTCGGCACACCTCGGTGGAGGCCCGCAGGGCGGCGCTGGAGGCGGCTCAGGTGTTTGATCGGTACTCTCTTGATTTTATCTATGCCCTTCCTGGTCAAACGGCATCGGCATGGCGGTCAGAATTAGAGCAAATATTGGCGTTGGCAAGCGGTCACTTGTCACTATATCAGTTGACCATTGAACCCGGGACGCAATTCCACAAAGATCGTGTGCCCGCGGCCGGCGAGGATGTAGCTGAGGTGCTGTTTAGAACCACACGGAATATTATGCAGGCCGCGGGCCTGGCGGATTATGAAATTTCCAACCATGCCCTGCCTGGCGAGGAGTGTCGTCATAACCTGATATATTGGCGCGGCGAGTATTATATTGGGATCGGTCCGGGGGCGCATGGCCGATTACCGACCCACAGACTAAATGAAGGGCTTGCCGTTGAGGCGATCCAGGAGATCCGTCTGCCGAATGCTTGGCTGATGGCGGTTCAATCCGGTGAGGGCGGGACGCAAAAGCGGACTGCTCTGGGGCGGGAAGAACGGCTTGAGGAGCTCATCCTCATGGGGCTCAGATTAACTGAGGGTATTGAGTTTAGGCGCTTTGAACGGCTATTTGGCGCACCCTTGTTGACCCAACTGGATAAACAAAAACTAGAGCACCTAACCGATCGCGGATTTTTGGAACAAGGGGAAAACACCCTTGCTGCAACGGCTAAGGGCCGTCAGCGCCTCAATGCTGTATTGGCAGCATTGATTGTCTAACAAGACAGGTTTAAGAAAGTCCGGCCTGGCCTAATTTGCGGCCTGGAAACTTGCCGGTGCATTTAGGATTATGCGGGTATTCCGCTCTCCAACCTGGTGGATGGAGAGGCCCCGCTCGGCATAGCCTTCCGGATGAAAACGAAAAATGCCATCGCGGCCGGCAAAGCCCTGGGGAGCGGTAATTTCCGAGACATCAAACCGGCCATCTGATTTGACGAAGACAGCTGCCAATGCCGTTGCATCATATGCCAAGGTCGCAAGCCTAGAGGGTGCGGTGGCATACATTTCCGTGTATTGTTGTATAAAATTTTGCCGTTCTTTTTTGGCGGGGGCTGCGAACCACCCACCCACCAGTGCGGGTTCTGAACCAATCCCGTCGGCGTCCCATTGGCCCGTGCCCAAAATGCGAGTTTTCTTCGGGTCAATGTCATAATAAGGCAGCAGGGCGGCTAGTGCTTGCAGCCGTTTTCCGCCCTCTGCTACGAGAAGGGCATCAAACGGCAAGTCGCCCAATGTTTGAAGATTTTCCAGACGCTTGAGAGCTTGTAGGGCAATTTCGTCTTGCCGATTTTCGAGCTCTTTTCGCTGATCCAGTAGGTTTTGCCGCCGTTCCTTATAGTTTGCTATCGTTTTAACCGCGCCACTGAAGTCATCAGCCAGGGGATCATAAAATTCCGCGCCAGTGATTTCAGCGCCTAGGTCGAGGGCTGCGGCCTCCAGGGCTGCGCTAATAGAGGCGCCATAGGAATTGTTTGGTGCCAGAACGGCGAACCGGCGCATGCCGCGCTTGAAGGCAAAGCGCACCACGTGTTCCACCTGTTCATCGGGCAAGAAACCCAAGGTAAAAACCCCGTCGCCTGCCACTCTTCGATCATTGGAAAATGTAACCACTTTGACGCCGGCGGCGCGGGCTGGAGGTGCTACGGTTTCGACAGAACTTGAAAATAGTGGCCCGAGGATGAGAGAGGCCCCGTCGCCGATTGCCAAGGCGGCTGCATCGGCTGCTCCTTCCGGTGTGCCTTGGGTATCCTGTGGCAGGAGCTCAAAATTCTTTCCGGCGAAATGGAAGAGCGCCAATTGAGCTGCGTTGAGGAGCGAATTTCCCAATTTTGCATGAGGGCCGGAGAGAGGTAGCAAAAGGGCAATCCGAGGCACCTTGGCTCGCAACGGCGGCGGCGGCGGGGCGTTGAAGCGCGCTTCATCCAGCGCTCCAGGGGGGGGGTTATCTCAGCACCGGTCATAGTTCTGGGGTCTTCGATTAGGCCCGGGATCACCCCAACCTGCCCTGGCATTCCAGGGTTTGCCGGTGGTGACGGAACCGGTGCTGTCACGGTTCCTGATTGGGGGGAGTGAGCGATAGCCTTTGACATAGGGCTTGGACGTCTAAATCGATCCATGGATGCGGGCCTCTGCCGGGTTGGGCGGCCCTTTGTCGGCTGCTCGGGTCTCAGTTTGGCCCCCGGGGGTTGGTTTGGTAACCCCATAGGGGGGATAGGCGGAGATATGTCTGATCGGGTAGCGGCAGATGTCCTTGATTTTGTTGGAGCCGACCATGGGGCTTGCGTCCCTGTCGGTAAATGGGACAAATAATGATCACAAGCGGTTAGGGAAAGGGCCGCCAACCCTGCCAAAGAACGACAAAATGATGTTATATAACCGGTCCGCATTACGTCATCCAAGTTCCGGGTTTGTTTAGTTTAGCCCTTACTCATAGCGCCGCCGCGCGTATTTATATCACCCTATTGGGGGCCTCTCCGCAAGTAAAGTTCCTGGGAGCTAGTAGATGTCAAAAATTAAAAATGGTCTTTTTGTTGTCGCAACACCCATCGGCAACCTTGGTGATATGTCCGCTCGTGCTCAAGAGATTCTAACCAAGGTTGACAAAATTGCCTGTGAAGATACCCGGGTGACCGGAAAACTCCTCTCCCGTTTCTCTATAATCACACCTATGACTGTGTATAATGATCACAATGCGGGTAAAATCCGACCCGGCTTGATTGCCGATCTTATGCACGGTGCTGCCATTGCCTTGGTCAGCGACGCTGGCATGCCTGCAATCTCAGATCCTGGCTATAAACTCATCCAAGCGTGTATCAACGATAGTATTCCATTGACAGTCATTCCAGGCCCAAACGCAGCGCTTACGGGGCTGGTCCAATCGGGGCTGCCTACGAACCGGTTTTTGTTCCAGGGATATTTGCCAGTCAAATCTGGTGCGCGCCTATCGGAATTGGAGGAGCTCTCCCGTATCCCGGCTACGCTAGTTGTTTATGAGAGCGGAAAGCGTCTCGCAAAATCCCTGGCCGATATGGCCTCGGTTTTGGGCGATCGCCCCGCCGCGGTTGCCCGAGAGCTGACAAAACTGCATGAGGAGGTGCGCCGCGGATCCCTCGCTGAGCTCGCCAACTTGTATGGCGCGGAGTTAGCGCCCAGAGGGGAAATTGTGGTCGTCATCGCCCCCCCTGAAGCACCATCGCTACCCAACGAATTGGAGCTGGAGGCGATGCTTGCCGGGCGGCTTAGTCATCTGAGTGTCAAAGATGCGGCAAGCGAGGTGGCACAAATTACCCAAATACCAAGAAAGATTCTCTACGATATAGCGGTGCGCCTTCTGCATGAAAAGGATGGGAGGTAACCAAGATGAAGAGACGGCATGAAACCTGAAAAATTCATCCTTGTGTCTCGGTTTCGAGTGCGCGTCGAGTGCTATATCCGCTGGACGCTCACGCTCGAGGATTACAAGATTCTAGGTTTGCATTCCTGCCGTCCCAATGCTGCTTTTTAAGCGTCCCCCGGCCATAATGGCCGAACTATCTTCTTATCACTGAGTTGATAATATTTTAACCGCTACCCGGTATGATGCCAGCTGGGTCTTATTTCTCAGAAGGCTACCGTCCAGATGTGTATTGTTTTAAAAACTTTTTCTCGAGGCGACCAGCACCGCGCTGGTATTGCCATTTTTCTTTTGTCCGCCATTCTGGGGTTGAGCGGTTGCACCGCATTAGTCGGGGCTGGGGCGGGGGTCGGTTTGGCCGCCGTTCAAGAGCGGGGAATCAAGGGTAAGGCTAACGATATTCGACTGGAGGCGCTTGTCCTAAAAAAATTTCTAAATGCCGGCCTAGAGCTTACAACTGCTGTTGGCGTCGAAGTTTATGAGGGCAGAGCCATGCTTACCGGCGCGACGAAGCACAAAAAACTCTCGGACGAGGCCGTGAGGCTTGCTTGGCAAGTGAGTGGCATTAGGGATGTAATCAACGAAATTCAGTTGGATAAAAATTCAACAGCGATCGACTTTGCTCATGACGCGTGGATCACCACGCAGTTAAAATCTAATCTCACTTTTGATCGGGAAATAATGGCGATTAACTATGTGGTGGAAACGGTCAAAGGCACGGTTTACCTCATTGGTGTTGCCCAGAACAAGATGGAGTTAAACAAGGTAATCGCCCATGCGAGCGCTATTAAACATGTGATCAATGTGATCAGCCACGTCCGACTGAAGAAAAAACCTTTCGAAACACTTTGAGTTTGAGGGCAATAGGTCGCACACTTTCACGGAAATATTATGGAGAGATAACGGGACGGTTCATGAGTCTTATTGTAGCCATTCAGATGGATCCTATTGAGGCCATCAACATAGATGCTGACAGCACTTTTATAATGGCTTTGGAGGCCCAGGCCCGCGGCCATTGCCTCTATCACTATTTGCCGCAGGATTTAGCCCTTATTAACGGTAGGGTGATTGCTGGCGCGCGGCCATTGTTGTTGCGCCGGGAAATGGGGAATCACTGTACCTTGGGCGCGCAGGAGTGGATTGATCTTGCGCTCGTGGATGTTGTGCTCATGCGCCAGGATCCACCATTTGATATGGCCTACATCACCGCAACCCATCTCTTAGAGCATGTTCACCCGGATACCTTGGTGGTGAATGATCCGGTGAGTGTCCGAAATGCCCCGGAAAAGCTGTTCATCACCCATTTTCCGGAGCTTATGCCACCGACCCTCATCACGTCTAGCAAGGAACAGGTTTTAGAATTCCGAGACGAGCACAAGGATCTTATTATAAAGCCACTGTTCGGCAACGGCGGCGCAGGTGTATTTCACATTAGGCCCGGCGACGAAAACCTACACGCTCTTCTGGAGCTGTTCACAGAGCTGTATCGCGAACCGACCATCGTGCAACGTTACGAGCCTGCCGTCCGAGACGGCGACAAGCGCATTATCCTGATTGATGGTAAACCAGCGGGTGCGTTGAATCGGGTCCCCGCGATTGGTGAGTCGCGGTCAAATTTGCATGTTGGCGGTACGGCGCAACAAGCGGCGCTCACCAAACGGGAGCGCGAAATCTGCGAGGCTATTGGCCCCGCCCTCACCGAGCGCGGGCTCATCTTTGTTGGGATCGATGTTATTGGCGACTACATGACCGAAATCAATGTAACGTCTCCAACCTGTCTACAGGAAATAAACCGGTTCGATAACTCCAAGTTAGAAGCCGACATCTGGGATGTGATCGAGATGAAAGCTCTAGATAGCGAGGATTAATCGCTAATCGGCTGTGGTTTTAATAAAATCTTCCGCAAACGATTCGCCTGCCTCTTTACGCTTATCGCCTTTGAGGTGATCCATAAAGTTACCGAGAACGCTGTTAACGAAAGGATGGCCGGAGAGCTGCACATTTGCCGCGATGTCATGGCTCTTGAATTTACCCTGGTCCTCAAAAGTCCTGCGGATCAGGTCATACACGAAACCATCATGCCATTCGGGTAGTTCAAACAAGCTATCATCCAGGTACAGTTGTCGCCAGAAGGTCATGAATTCGTCATGAGCTGGGTGGTTGAGGTCATATCCTACAAACCCACACTCAGGATAGGTTTTTCCCCGACCTAAATATGATGTGTAACACCCATCTGGCATGACTTGATCGAAGAGACCTACTGGTATGTTTTTGAAAGTCACCGTATCTGCATCGATCCAAAAAAGAACATCCGCGTCCTTCTTGATTGCAAGTGCACAATGGGACAGGGCAAAAACTTTGTGGGCGAAACGCACGGCGTCCATGCGGTATTCATACTCTCCGTCCTCGCAAATGCCGTTATGGGCCTCGATATTTTTATGTCTGGCTTTGAAAGCCGCCAGTTGAGGTATCTGGGCCAGAAGATTGTATTTAAAAATACGGGGGCTGGTTTCAACTGGTGTGATGTCTTCGCAATAAATGTGGAGTGTCACGTCTACCGGCCAGTGGGCGTCAAAGGTCTCTAAAAACCTTTTTCCATATTGGGCGTAACCCGCTGCGTGGAATGTGGTTACAGCGGCAATGGTGCGACCTGACGAGAGCTTCTCTGCCATGTATGTGTTTAGACCGTTGTGGTGGTTGCGGTCAAACAGCCAGATGCCGGAAACCACCGCTAACCCCATGACAACCCTGCTTACATCCATAATACGAGAGATGGAAAAATATGGTTTCTAATGCGGAAACTTCCGCGTTCATAAGACGAAACCACACTTGATTCTACTTCCCCCAAATCTTGTCAGATTAATTGGCACCCTTAGTACGTATTTTGCAGAGGTGTTCACCTATCGTCGTGTCGGCGGGCAAATCTTGGAGGAAGATCCCACTTATTGGCCTTTTCCTCGATTGCGGCGTCTGATCAACAGATCATGTCACGGATAACGTAATGAGTGTCAAATTGAGAGGTGGGTTGGCGTGCGCGGCTAAATCCGGTTTCTGACCACTTCCGTAATTTGGACAGCAAGCTTATCATCAGTAACCACAACTTCGCCCCGCGCCACCAGTTGGCGCTCCGCCCGCAGTTCCACCGGTTCCCCTACAAGACGCTCTAATTCTACAACCGCACCCCGGCCTAGCTGCAGAATCTGGCTGATTTTGAGTTCGGCGGTTCCCAGCACTGCTACGATTTCGATGCTGACATCCATGAGGGCGCCATCGTCCGAGCCTGCGATGATGGTGGCATCAATGGATGGCCCAATATCATCATCCAGCGAACCGTTCTCATTATTGGTTGGGAGGTCTTCGTCAGCCATGACCCGTCACTGTTTTGTTCTCACCTTTTTTAAAATTATAAGCCGGTTTACCCGGGAAGTGAATTCGCTATCGGCGCGGACGGCATATTTTCTCGATATTAGGCCAAAGGCATTAACAGTCGGTTTAAGTCGCTTGCAAGTGTTATGGGTCCGATTTTAGCATCGGGCCCAATGGCCTACCGCCGAGAATATGGACGTGCAAGTGAGGTACTTCTTGCATGCCGTCCTGGCCGATATTGGCTAGGATCCGGTATCCCGGATTAGCGAGATTTAACCGTCGTGCGGTTTCTCCGACGGCACGCATAAAGCCCGCAATCTCATCGGTTGAGGCCGCGGCTGTAAAATCATCCAGTGACACATAAGGCCCTTTCGGGATTACCAGAATGTGGCGAGGCGCTTGCGGATTAATATCTTCAAACGCCAGGGCATGCTCGTCTTCATAAACTTTTGTGCATGGGATCTCATCCCGGAGAATTTTTGCGAAGATGTTTTCGGTATCATAATTTGTCATGGTCTAACCTTCATTTAACGCGATAGTTCGCGGGGCGTGCTGCCTTCTCATCGATACCTGAGGTACCCTCCCGGCTAACGAGCTCGGCCCACACCTCTTCGGGCGTGATGTCTCTCTCTGACCACAAAACCAGCAGGTGAAACAACAGGTCCGCGCTCTCCGCGACAATGTTTTTGTTTTCTTCCGTTAGCGCAGCAGTAATAGTTTCGATCGCCTCCTCGCCCACTTTTCGTGCGATTTCGGGCATTCCCTGAGACAACAGGTGTGCTGTGTAAGATGATGCCGGATTGTTGCCCTTGCGGCTCTCTATAATCCTATACAGCCGGTCTAGAATATTAGAATTTTCAGTCATGATTAGGCTCCGGTGAGGGTCGGACGGCGACCCCAGCGTTCTGCATATGCGTCTTTGCCTGCGCAATACTATAGGTTCCAAAATGAAAGATGGAAGCCGCTAGCACCGCACTGGCGTGTCCCTTAATCACACCGTCCACGAGGTGATCCAGGGTGCCAACGCCGCCCGACGCGATCACTGGAATCGAGACGGAGTCTGCAATCGTTCGTGTGAGCTCCAGATCAAAGCCACTTTGAGTGCCATCCCGGTTCATGCTGGTTAGCAAAATTTCACCAGCGCCGCGGCTCTCCATGCGACTGGCCCAACTGACTGCATTGATGCCTGTCTCCCGGCGTCCGCCATGGGTGAAGATTTCAAAATGGTCGCCAACTCTTTTCGCGTCGATTGCAACAACAATGCACTGGCGACCAAATTTGGTGGCCGCGTCCTCCACAAAGTCGGGGTTGTGAATGGCGGCGGTGTTAATGGAGACTTTATCAGCTCCAGAAAGCAGCAGTCTCCGGATGTCTTCTGGGGTCCGCACGCCGCCGCCCACAGTGACCGGCATAAAACATTTCTCCGACGTCCGGGCGACGACATCGTATATAGTCTCTCTGCCTTCATGGCTCGCTGTGATATCTAAAAAACACAGCTCGTCCGCTCCCATCCGGTCATAGAGTGTGGCCTGTTCCACGGGATTACCCGCGTCTACCAAATCCACAAAGTTCACACCTTTAACGACGCGACCGTTGTTTACGTCTAAGCAAGGTATAATTCGGGTTTTCAACATGTTATCTGAGATCTTTTAGGAGCGCCGAGGCTTCCATCGGGTCGATCTTACCGTCGTAAATAGCGCGCCCTGAAATGGCTCCCTCTAGCAAGCCGTTGCCAGAGAGTTTGAGTTCTTCCAGATCATCCATTGATGACACCCCGCCTGATGCGATTATTGGGATGGAAACGGCACACGCCAGCTTCAAGGTTGCTTCAACATTTGGACCCTTCATGACCCCGTCCCGATCAATGTCCGTATATATGATGGCGGCGACACCGGCATCTTCAAATTGCCTAACGAGATCAATCGTGGCGAGTTCGGAGACTTCAGCCCATCCCTCAACGGCGACCTTATCACCCCGAGCATCGACCCCGACCGCAATGCGGCCCGGGTGCTCTCTGCATGCCGCTCTAACTAGGCCCGGGTCCTTGAGAGCCGCTGTCCCCAGGATTACCCGCCGCACTCCTCTCTCAAGCCAAAAATCCACAGTGGCCATCTCCCGGATGCCGCCACCTAGTTGTATGGGAATTGATATGGCGTTCAGAATACTGTTGACGGCCTTTTCGTTCACCGGTTTCCCCTCAAAAGCGCCATTCAGATCTACCACATGAATCCAAGAACAGCCGGCATCTTCGAAGATTTTCGCTTGGGCCGCCGGGTCGTCGCCGAAGACTGTCGTTTGATCCATGTCGCCTTGGAACAGGCGCACAGATTTTCCGTCTTTCAGATCAATTGCCGGGAAAAAGATCATGGCCGCCACTCCAGAAAGCTCTCTATGAATTGTAGCCCAACTCTCTGGCTTTTCTCTGGGTGAAACTGTGTTCCGATCATATTATCTCGGCCAACAATGGCTGTCACCGGTCCACCATGATCGGTCTCCGCAAGAACTTCGGTCGATTCGCGGGCTTTCAAATGATAAGAATGGACGAAATAGGCATGGGCACCGTTTTTTATCCGGGCTAGGACGGGGTGGGCGCGCGTGCTGAGAAACAAATTATTCCAGCCCACATGGGGAATTTTTAGGGTTGGGTCCGTCGGGGTAATGGGCACCACGTTGCCAGCAATCCAACCCAAGCCAGGGGTGTCACCATGCTCCAGCCCGCGTTCAGCCATCAACTGCATGCCCACACATATTCCCAGAAATGGCTTGCCGCGGTCGTAGACCTGATCGGCGAGTGCTTCGATCATGCCATCAACGGTTTCCAGCCCCCTCCGACAATCTGGAAACGCCCCGACGCCCGGCAGCACAATATGACTTGCCGAAGAAAGTGCCGATGGCTTAGACGTCACGATGACCTTACCACCTAACTCACCCGAGGTCTTTTCCAAGGCCTTGGCAGCAGACCTGAGGTTTCCTGAACCATAGTCTATGATCGCGACAATAGGTGCCATGGATTATTTGTTCCCCATCCGAACTTCCAAATACTGCCGCACGGCGGCCTCGGCCGTGCGATCGATCACATGGCCCCGTTGAATAAAACCTTGTTTTTCCAACTTGGAGCGACGAAAGTCGTTGCCCATGAAACCAAGCATCAAGGCAATGCTACAGCTGACAACAATGGCAACCACCTCGTTCGTGCCAATTTGGAAAATCAGAACGCTGATTACCAAGGTGGCGGCAACAAGACCCAGTGCTACAAGCCATAGGCGGTGCCATAAGGTCCAGAAGAGGGAAAAGAAAAACGCCGGCCAGCAGAAGCCATCTTTAATGGGCACCACGGCTGCCATCTGTCGGTGAAGCCGATCCTTATCCGGCAAAACGCTCCCCGTCTCAATGGCGGGCACATGCAGGGTATAGAATCTCATGGATTTACAGCTGATGCTCGACTCTTAGTCCTGATCCGAGAGCATGCCTTTTGTTGAGGGCACCATGCCCTCCGCCCGGGGGTCCATCGTCACCGCCTGACGAAGCGCGCGCGCAAGGGCCTTATAAGCGGATTCAACAATATGGTGGTTATTCTCACCATACAGATTTTCGACATGCAGGGTCAGACCGGCCGCTTGCGCGAAGGCCTGAAACCATTCACGAAACAGTTCCGTATCCATCTCACCAAGCTTGGGCCTGGAGAATTTAACGCTCCAAAACAGGTATGGCCGATTGGAACAATCCACCACCGCACGGGTTAGTGCCTCATCTAGCGGCACCAGGGCGGAGCCATACCGAGTAATCCCGGCTCGGTCGCCCAAGGCCTGTTTTACCGCTTCGCCAATGACAATGCCAGTGTCCTCGGTAGTGTGGTGATAGTCAATATGGAGGTCGCCATCTGCCTTGACGTTCAAATCAATCATGCTGTGGCGAGATAGCTGCTCTAGCATATGATCCAGAAAGCCGATTCCGGTTGACACGGTGTACGCTCCGGTACCGTCTATGTTTACCGTAACACTAATCTCGGTTTCTTTCGTTTTGCGCTCAACGTTCGCCTGGCGCATGGTCTCTACTCCATAAAATTTAGCGCGTTTCTTGTAACAGGTCTCGTGAGTCTGCGCCAGACGGAAAGGTCTACCAGGTTCCAATCGTCTAATGTAAGACAGTTAAAATTTCTCATGAGCGTCTTTGTATTTGGGAGAACTATTTTTGCACGATGTCACTATGTTTTTTTCGCTTTGCAGGTATCCGTTATTTTGTTCGTTGGTGTGATAGGGACATAAATGAACGAAACAGCGTCGGAGCGTTTCTGAACAACCAACGCAATCTCATGGGTTTCACCTAGTCAGGGTTTGCCAGAGTCGATCCTTTTTGGCGTTCATCCACCTCCTAGTTTCCATCCGATGCGCCCAATAAAAAATCACTAACTGTCTCCCGGGTCCGAGCCCCCTAAAAGCCCCGGCGCGTCCTCATGTTTATGCGCCATTGACCCGCCCCGAATTAAAAACTACATCCTCTGACCAGATAGTATCGGGCGAATTAGCGTCCAAAACAGGAAATCAAGGTTCATGAACACCTACCACGGATCGACTTCTTTTCCTAACTGGCATGCGACAACTATTCTCTGCGTGCGAAAGGGCACAGATGTTGTGGTTGCGGGTGACGGCCAGGTCAGCATGGGAGACACGGTCGTAAAAGCTAATGCTCTCAAAATCCGTTCACTTGCAGGCGGGTCCGTCATCACAGGTTTTGCTGGAGCCACTGCGGACGCCTTCACTCTATTCGAGCGGTTGGAAGCTAAGCTGGAGCAGTTTCCGAACCAATTGACACGTGCCTGCGTTGAGCTTGCCAAGGATTGGCGGACTGACCGCTACCTGCGTCGCCTCGAAGCCCTAATGGCGGTGGCAGATGACAATGTTTCGCTTATCGTGTCAGGTACCGGCGATGTGCTGGAACCGGAAGACGGTATTATCGGTATAGGATCTGGCGGTAACTACGCTCTGGCGGCTGCGCGCGCGCTGGTCGATCGGGATGATCTAGACGCGGAAGCAATCGCGGCAAAAGCGATGGACATCGCCGCCGGGATCTGCGTTTACACCAACACCAACATTGTAATAAAGAAACTTCACACCAAATGACTTCAATCTCAGGCTCCAATTTTTCACCACGGGAAATCGTTTCCGAACTCGATCGCTATATTATCGGGCAAAATGATGCCAAGCGGGCCGTCGCGGTGGCTCTCCGGAATCGATGGCGACGTCAGCAACTGCAGGACGATCTCAAGGAAGAGGTGCTGCCCAAGAACATCTTGATGATCGGGCCAACAGGCGTTGGAAAGACCGAAATTGCCCGACGCCTTGCTAAACTCGCACAGGCGCCGTTTTTGAAAGTAGAAGCGACAAAATTTACAGAAGTGGGTTATGTCGGACGGGACGTAGAATCCATTATAAGGGACCTCGTAGAAATAGCCATTCACGAAACTCGCGAGCGGCAGCGTAAAACTGTGATTGCCAAGGCGGAGATCCATGCCGAAGAGCGAGTGCTGGATGCTTTGGTCGGAGATAACGCGAGCCAGGACACCCGCCAGAAGTTTCGTAAGATGCTACGCGAGGGGGAGCTGGCGGAAAAGGAAGTCGAAATAGAGGTGGCCGAGAGCAACTCGTCTGGCATGCCTACTTTCGATATTCCCGGCATGCCCGGTGCTCAGATGGGCATGATTAATTTGAACGACATGCTGGGCAAGGCCTTTGGCCAGCAAAAGACGCTCAAGCGCATGTCCGTCAGAGACAGTTATGAAATTCTCATGGATGAAGAGAGCGACAAACTTTTGGATGAAGACACCGTTGTGCGCGAGTCTCTTGATTACGTCGAAAACAATGGCATCGTTTTTGTAGATGAATTCGATAAAATTACCGCGCGCTCGGAGCGTGGTGGCGGAGATGTGAGTCGGGAGGGTGTTCAGCGTGATCTCTTGCCCCTGATCGAGGGGACTACGGTGGCTACAAAGCATGGACCAGTGAAGACGGATCATATCCTATTCATAGCGTCAGGCGCGTTCCATTTGGCAAAACCCTCGGACCTTTTGCCCGAACTGCAGGGGCGTTTGCCAATCCGCGTGGAGTTGAGTGCCCTCTCGGAAGCGGATTTCGTCCGTATCCTTACGGAACCAGAAGCAAGCCTCATTAAACAATATGTTGCTCTTATGGGAACGGAGGATCTCACTCTGGAGTTTACAGCCGACGCCGTCGACGAGCTTGCAAAGCTGGCGGCCGAAATTAATGGGACGATTGAAAACATAGGCGCCCGTCGGCTTCATACGGTTATGGAGAAATTGCTGGAAGATATCAGCTTCACTGCCACCGACCGGTCTGGAGAGTCGGTGACTATCGATGCCGCCATGGTCCGTGATCAGGTCGGCGAGCTTCTAAAGGGCGGAGATTTGGCGAAGTTTATCCTTTAGGTCCTGCGGGCCTGCCCGCTTCTGCGCAGACACCTACCCTCCTGTCAGGCGTTTTGTCCGGCCTCTTCATCAAAGCCCATCTCAATCAATATGCGGTCGATGGTTCCATCGTCAAGCTCGTGGATATGGCCTGCGATCAGATTAGCAAGTAGAGTGGCCTTTGGATTGAGGCCGCCCGTATCAACCGCAATCCGCGGATGAGAGAGTTGGGCAAGCCGTTTTAGATCGTCAACCTCGTCCCAGATGAGGCCAAAATAATTGGCAATCTGCATGACAAAGCCCGGACCAGGTCGGCCACGTTTTCCATGTTCTAGCGCTGACAGGTAGGCGCTGGAGACTTGCAGGTCCTGGGCCATGTCCTTCAGTTGGATGCCTTTGACAGCGCGAAGCTCGCGCACTCGGGCGCCAAATGGGGTCATGGCCGCTGCCTTTTCAGTAAAACATAGAGCGCACCCGTACCGCCGTCCGCTGGAGTGGCGTGGGTGAAAGACAGAATCCGCATCCGGTTAGGCGCCTGATTGAGCCAGCGAGGCACATTTTTGCGCAGAACTCCGCCGCCCTCGGATACCTGCCCTTTGCCGGTAATAACCAGAACACACCTTTTGCCTGCTTTGTAGGATCTTGCAATGAACGATGCCAGCACCCTATTAGCTTCTTCCTGGCGGAGGCCATGAAGGTCCAGTCGTGCCTCAATCTCTCTCAGGCCACGTTTGAGCTTTCTTGCGGAACGCTTATCCAGCCCCGGTGCATTTTCATGGTTTATCTCAGGTAAATGAGCGTCTGCCTCTTTGGGTATAGAGTGGGCGTTTGTCGCCCCGGTGCCAGATGCTATGGAAATCTTGGGTGGCGGCGGAGTTTGCAAATTGCGCTTGATCACGCGGCCGGGCAGCGGCGTTACGTCGCGGAACACCTGCTCTAAGAGCTCCGCGCCCTCCAAGTCCCGTTGTGACTTTTCAGCCATTTTTGTCCACCAAAATATCAAGAATGCGCCAGGCGTCTCGACCGCGCATCCTGCGCCTTCCAATAGTTTTATCGAGGCAAATCCTAAAGTCGGTTAGAAAAGGTCTACTACGCATGTGACAAACAATGCAACATTCGTGGGGATCCAGACATTTTTGCACCCTGCCAATTAACCCGATTAATGTAAAGTCAGACCAACAAGACGCCTAAGATTTTTGCTTAGCGATGAGAAAAATATGTCCGGGAGGAAGGTTGAAGTAACAAAATTACCATCAATGTATGGAAGACGTCTGGTTTCTGGAACAAAACCGGTTTACACCGAGGTTATGTCTCTCCTCCGCAACATAGCTACTGTAGGCGGCATAACCATGATCAGCCGGATCCTGGGGTTTGTCCGTGACATTTTGGTAGCTGCGGTGCTTGGCGCCGGGCTGCTGGCCGATGTATTTTTCGTTGCCTTTAAGTTGCCAAATTTGTTTCGGCGCCTATTCGCTGAAGGGGCGTTTAGTGCGGCCTTCGTGCCTCAGTTTGCTGGTTACCTGGAGAGCCACGGCAAGGAGGTAGCACGGGTATTTGCAGAACAGGTTTTGACCGTTCTTCTTTGGTTGCTTGTAAGTTTTGTGATCGTTTTAGAACTTGCGATGCCTTGGGTAATGTTGGGTTTTGCGCCCGGGTTTGTGCGATCTCCAGAACAATTTGATCTGGCTGTTTTATTAACCCGTATCACCTTTCCCTATCTACTATTCATCTCCCTAGTTTCTTTGCTGGCAGGGGTGCTAAATTCTCTGGGCCGATTCGCCGCCGCCGCTGCCACGCCAATAATTCTCAACCTATGTTTGATTGGTTCCATTCTCTGGCTGGTTCGGTTCACGCCGACCCCGGCCCATGCGCTCGCATGGGGTGTGGCGGCGGCTGGCATGGTGCAGTTTTGCTGGCTTTTGGTTCATGTTCTGAGGGCGGGCGTTCATCTGCGTCTGCCGTTTCCGAGGTTTACCCGGTCCGTATACATCATGCTTACCCGAATAGCCCCTGTTGCCATTGGCGCCGGCGTTTATCAAATTTCGTTGTTGATTGATACTATGATTGCGTCTCTGCTGCCCGCGGGTTCCATATCATATCTGTTTTTTGCCGATAGGGTGAACCAGCTTCCAATGGGCGTGGTGGGCGTTGCTGTTGGAACGGCTTTGCTTCCCTTGCTCTCTCGTCAAGTTCGCGCGGGGGACGAGGTCGGCGCCCGTTATAGCCAAAACCGTGCCTTAGAATTTTCACTCTTTCTCGCTCTCCCGGCAGCAGTGGCGCTTGTCGTAATTGCGGGGCCCGTGGTGACGGCCTTATTCGAGCGCGGCGCGTTCACTGCCAAAGATGCCGCTGCGACCGCTGGTGCACTTGCGACCTACGCCACAGGGCTTCCAGCTTATGTTCTTGTCAAAGGCCTGACACCTGGCTTCTTTGCGCGGGAGGATACCGTGACGCCCGTAAAAATTGGGCTGCTAGCAGTTGCGGTTAATCTGGTATTAAACTTGATTCTTATGGGACCTCTCTTGCACATCGGCATAGCCGTCGCCACTTCTGTGTCTGCTTGGTTCAATGCGGCTTTATTGATCATGATTCTCCACAGGCGCGGCCATTTTGCGGTCGACGTCGGCCTCATAACCCGAGTGCCGCGCATGGTGATCGCCAGTGCGTTAATGGGAGTGGTGCTCCTGGTAAGCCTAGGGCAGATGGAGTCGCTGTTGGCCGGTGTGCTGCTAGAGCGCATTTTGGGCCTAACAGGTTTGGTGGTTATTGGCTTGCTCGTCTACGGTGTGCTGGCCCTGGTGATGCGCATAGCTACGGTGGATGATCTCCGGCGTGCTCTGAGTCGTCGACCCGCGTCCGCCTAACGCCTTGACCTCAAGGCCAACGCGGACCATAAAAATGAGCTTAAGTTTTAGGCTTTTCCAAAAAGACGGTCACTATTCATGAGCCGCATATTTTCTGGTATCCAACCGACGGGTGACCTGCAACTTGGCAACTACCTTGGCGCCTTGAAAAACTGGGTTATGCTGCAACATGATCACGATTGCATCTACTGCGTGGTCGATCTGCATGCCATCACCATGTGGCAGGACCCAAAATTGCTCGCGCCCAACACTCGCGAAGTGACCGCAGGACTAATCGCGTCTGGTTTGGATCCAGATAAAAATATTATTTTTAACCAAAGTCAGGTTCCGCAACATGCGGAGTTGGCGTGGATTTTTAACTGTGTCTCCCGACTTGGCTGGCTGAACCGAATGACCCAATTTAAGGACAAAGCGGGCAAGGATCGAGAGAATGCATCTGTCGGCCTTTATGCCTACCCCAATCTCATGGCATCAGACATTTTGCTTTATAAGGCTAATGGGGTGCCCGTCGGCGAGGATCAGAAGCAGCACCTTGAACTCAGCCGGGATATCGCGCAGAAGTTTAACAACGATTACGGTGTAGATTTTTTTCCTCTACCTGAACCTTTAATTTTAGGCGAGGCAACGAGGGTAATGTCGTTGAGAGACGGGACAAAAAAAATGAGTAAATCTGACCCTTCGGAAGCGTCTCGAATCAACATGACCGATGGGCCCGACTCTATCGCTAAAAAGATCCGGAAGGCTAAAACGGATCCGGAAGACTTGCCGGGCGATCCCAAGGATTTGGCGGGCAGGCCAGAAGCCGCAAATTTAATCGGCATTTATGCCGCACTGTCGGACCAGAGCTTAGCCGATGTTTGCACGCAATTTGATGGTGCCCAGTTTTCGGCCTTCAAGGTGGACCTGACGGAACTTGCGGTTTCCGTGCTGGGACCGATTGGTAAAGAGATGGCTCGAATGATGAGAGACCCGGTTTATTTGGATGGTGTTTTATCCACGGGCTCCGAGCGCGCGCGCGCCATTGCGGTCCCTATATTAGGCGACGTTTACGATATCGTCGGTCTCCTTCAGTCGCAATCTTAAACTCGTAAAACTGTCCAAAAAGGCGTCGCGTGTTTCCGCATACTGTTGCGATTATGCCACGGTTTCTCTGCCCACTGTTCAAGCTAACATCTAATCCTGCAACCTAACATATTGTAGCTACTCTTGAAATATCAGCGCTGATGCAGGCTAAGAAACGACTGGCACGGGTACTGAGCAGTCGGGTAAAATCCAGATGTGTTTGCCAGTCTTTTCGGTCGTGACAAGAAGACAATTGGGAGAGCATTGATTACACAGAAATTCTCCAGAATAGACGCCGGGTTGGATGCTTGGGACGCTAGTTTATGAACTTGTTTGATAGGGTCGCCTTGAGCTTGATTGGGGCCGCCACGCTGACTTTGATCATGACAGTCGTACTCGTGCCGTTGGACCGGGTCACTCGCGCGCCTGATGCTGAATTTTTGCCGCCGGACGCGGTGCCGAAAGTTGTCAGTGCTGAGGAACTCCGTCAAGAACGTCTCAGAGACAAGCAGCCCAGGTATACAACCGGAGCCCTTTTGCAGGCTTTTTCAAAGATTGGCTACGATTTTCATGCTGTGCGCACGGGCGAGCGCACTGTGCCCCGCCTTTTCGTTACCAGCCTTCCCAGGGATATGCGCCAGATCAGGGTTGCTAAACAAAAGAAAGAGCTTTTTTTTAAAAGTGTGCTGCCCTTAGTGCTGCACGTTAATGAACAAATTAGGGCGGATCGCGCTCGGCTAATTGCCGTGCGGAAGATGAAAGTTAATGACCAAAAGATCTCTGCGGCGGACCAGCTATGGTTGGCGGCTCTAGCGGATCGCTATAAAGCAGACCGGGACGACTTATCTGAATTGAGCCGTCGTGCGGATATTATACCACCATCCCTTGCACTGGCGCAGGCGGCAGAGGAAAGTGGCTGGGGCACCTCACGTTTTGTGATTGAGGGGAATGCACTTTTTGGTCAATGGACGGTTCAGGGGGATAAAGGTATTGTACCGGCTCGCAGGGATGCTGACCGTTTTCATAAAATTAAGGCCTTCGAGACGTTACTGGATGCAGTCAGGGCCTACGCCCGCAACCTCAACACGCACCGGGCCTATCGAAAGTTTAGATCAGCTCGAGCTGGTTTTCGGCAAGAGGGCACGTCTCTGGATGGGTTGGCGCTCTCCTCAAGCCTGGCGAAGTACTCTGAGCGTGGAGATGAATATGTTAAGTCACTGAGACGCCTGATCCAAGGCAATCGTCTGGAAAACCTTGACCGGGCCAAGCTGAGTAATAAGGCCGATCTCCAAGGCCGTCAGATGCCCTCGGCAAATTCCGCTATCTAAGTTACAGGCTGGCTCTTTTAAGACTTTAGACTGACAAACTGGGTGCCGAGCCAATGCCAGCGGCCTGAGGTACCTAGAAGTGTGCAATTGAGCCGCGTCCGGCCTTTTGCAAATGGCTTGGTGGCCCGTATTTCTATCCGGTTGGTTCCCAACAGCGTTACCGGCACCCGGCCCTCGCCTGAGACATAACATGACAAGCTGGAGAGGTTTTTCAGGCTGGGCGCCGCTGTAAAACCCACATTAGGGGGATTTACTTGGCCAATTTTGGTGTCTTTGGGGGTGAAGTCCATCACTGGGAGCGGTAGTGCGTTGATGATCAACTTAAACCTGTCGTCGTTCCCATAATTTTCGTTCATGGCAAAGCGCGGAAGGTAATTGAAATCGCTTTTCGGGTGGACAACACCCGAATGTTGACCGAAGGAGAAGGCGTATCCACCTGTGCGTACTGTATTGATGACCTCAGTTCCAGCCTCACCAAAAGGATAGGCGAAAAGGCTCGGCGCTATGCCAAGCTCAGCGGCTAGCCGCGTGTTCGATTTTTTAATCTCAGCTTTATTTTGTGCCGGCGAGGCGGCTGTCATATGAAGATGGCTGGCAGTATGCGCGCCAAAATCGACACCAGCTGCCTTCATTTTCCTGACATTGCTCCAGGTCATGTAGCTGGCCCGTTTTTCGTCTAATGGGTCCGTGGAAATAAAAACCGTAAACGGGAGATTTGCCCTCTCGAATCTGGGCCAAGCCTCTTCGTAGACGGATTTAAACCCGTCGTCCACGGTGATCCCTACGGTGCGATCCGGTAGCGGTTTTCCGCTCTTAATTCTGGAGACGATCTCGGCAACAGGTAACACCGTGTATGGCCCCCTTTTGAGTTCATTAATATGTGCATTCAACTGCTCCAGCCGAATGTTGGTGCTAGGAAACCGGGTTTCGCCAAAACGATGATACATCAAGATTACAGCAGAATCTGCGGCGACAGCATGGGGCAGGTGAAAGCCGATGCAAAAAAACAGGAGGGTTAATTTTTTCATGGCGGATTAATCTCCGATAGGGGGGGGGGCTGTCATCATGCTCTCATTCAGAACGGAGTCGCTCATGAGAGGATAGTCACGTGAGTCAAACAGTTGATAGTGCCACCACTCGTTCCGGTAAAAATCCCAGCCGGCAGTGGTCATAAGTCCCATGAGCAAATGCCGGTTCCGCTGGGCAGTTGCGGAGATATCCATCGCGCCGTGGTGGGATAACGGTGTGAAGGCATCAAAGTCGGTACCCATTTCTAGTTCCGTACCATTAAAATCTGTGAGAGACAGGTCAACGGCAACGCCCCGCGAGTGGGGTGAGCCCCGGCGTGGGTCTGCCAGGAAGTCTGGGTCTGGCGTGTGTTTCCATAGCTTCCATTGCGCTTCTGTCGGTCGGAAGGCGTCAAATATTTTAAGCCGGTAGCCCAGAACACTGGCATAGGCTTGAGCCTTTCGCAACATGGCCTCTGCTTCGGGATGTAGATAGCATCCTGCTCGGGCATACACGGGCGCCCCTGTAAAATTGTTCGAGGTGGCATAGGCGAGGTCCAATTGTACGTTATGTGTATCAGGAGAGATTTCGATTAGGCTCATTCGAGGTTCGTCCGCAAGCATAGGCTGTATTTTCCAGTCTAGATCAGTATAACCCCAGGAGAGGGGGGCAGACCATGAAAAGAACTTTTTTTTATTCTCTGACCGGTATTGGAGCCGGACATGGCGCTTTTGGCATTTGATGTGGCAGGCAATGCCTGTTCTGCCGCTGTTTGGTCTGGGGGTGGAGTTGTTTCGCATGTGTCCGAGGATATGGAGCGTGGTCAGGCTGAGCGGCTCGCCCCGATGCTTCAGTCTGTTATGGACCGAGCTGCTCTGGCTTTTAGCCAACTGCAGATTATTGCTGTCACGTTAGGACCCGGGTCTTTTACGGGTATTCGAATTGGTCTCTCCATGGCAAAAGGTTTAGCCCTCGCGACTGGACGTCCACTGCATGGCGTGACGACGTTCGAGCTGCAAATGGCCGTGCTGCCAGCAGCGATCTGGGGGGATGGCCCAGTGATGATTATCTTAGAGACCAAACGGGACGACTTTTATGTGCAAATCTATGGACCGAACCAGCGGCCGCTTGGCCCGGCAGCAGCTATTCCAAGTCGGGCATTGGCTTCTTATGTGACAGATCTTACCGGTTCAGAGGATGCGCTTACTCTGGCTGGTAATGGAGTAAAACGGGCATTAACTGGGATGGACAATAAATTCGGATCGCGCCTGTATAGGCAAGTGAGTGCAATTCCCGATGCCCGGGATCTCGCACAGTTGGTGGTGGCAGAGGCGGGGTCAGGTCGATCGCCGGCACCGCCCAATCCGTTTTATCTTCGCCCACCTGATGTCCAGCGCTCACACTCCAATCAGCGCCACGTGAAGAGATGATGTCGATCCCATTGGGATTATCCGGTATTTTCCCCGTTAATCTGTATCATGCGCGGGTGCTTTCGGCACTGCATCAGGTGTGTTTCTCGCCCGGATGGGCAGACACGGACATCACAGGACTTTTGAAAACTCCAGGTGCAGCCGCTTTGGCGGCGCTCTCTGGTACAGAGACATTTTATGATCCAGGGTCAACCACTGTCCCAGTCGGGTTTATTCTTTATCGATGCGCTGCGGATGAGTGCGAAATCATAACGTTGTGCGTCCGCCCCGAAAATCGCCGGCAGGGTATCGCCCGGCGCCTTTTGTCCGCGTTGGAAGGTATCTTAGTCGGGTGCGGCGTGGTAAATGTGTTTCTGGAGGTGGAAGAAAACAATACTAGCGCCCTAAAGCTCTATGAGGGTGCAGGTTACGCGCATACCGGGCGGCGCAAAAATTACTACCAGAATGAGGCTGGTCGCCGGGATGCTTTGCTCTATCACCGATCATTGTTGGTGGTGGGTTAAGTTATGTGCTGCTAAAACAATTGTGCCCTCCTCAAATCGCTTAGACTTTAACTTGAGTTTTTTGTTTAAAAACCTCACGGCTTAAAGTAATATTGAAATTCTTTGTAATAATGGGTGATAGTTTTTAAAAGGTCTATGAAAATTCCCGCGATTATCGAAATGTTTTGTTCAGCGGTTTTGTAGACATGAAGAAAGAGAGATGAAATGTCAGACCAGGAAAATCGCAGTGAGCTTCTTGAGCTTACTAGTGAGATTGTTGCCGCGCATGTGAGCAATAACACCCTCGCGGTCAATGATTTGCCCCAGCTCATCCAAGATGTTTATACCACCTTGGCGACGGTGGGAAAGGGGCAAGCCTCATCCGAGCGGCTTCAGCCAGCGGTATCGATAAAAAAATCCGTGACCCCTGACCACATTATCTGTCTGGAGGATGGAAAGAAACTGAAGATGCTGAAGCGGCATTTGAAAACGTCCTATGACATGACGCCTGATGAGTACCGTGAAAAATGGGGGCTACCCCGAGATTATCCGATGGTGGCGCCAAGCTACGCCAAACACCGAAGCAATCTCGCAAAAGAAATAGGGCTCGGTAAAATAGCCCGCAACGGACGCGCTTGAACGCGATTATAGAAATGTTACTATCCGCGCCTTTGAAAAGGGGGCGCATTCTCTGCAGAGATCGAGGCACATAAATACATGACGGCACAAGGCCTTCAATCGCGACTTGAATCAATGTGTATAGAGCGCGGTATGAAAATGACTGAGCAGCGTCGGGTGATTGCGCGCGTGCTTTCAGAGGCAACGGATCATCCCGATGTTGAGGAGCTTTTCCGGCGCTCTGCGGCTGTTGATGATAATATAAGCATTGCAACGGTTTACCGCACGGTGCGGCTATTCGAGGAGGCCGGTTTACTTGATCGCCACGATTTTGGCGATGGGCGTGCCCGGTATGAGGAATCTTCAGATGACCATCACGACCATTTAATTGACATTCATTCCGGGAAGGTGATCGAGTTTCATGACGAAGAAGTCGAGGAGCTGCAGCGTAAGATCGCCGAAAAACATGGGTTCAAATTGGTTGACCATCGAATGGAACTCTATGGTGTGCCGTTGGAGGATGCCAGCGACTAATGATCCTGATTTTGACAATTATACCCTAGTCCGTGACAAAAAAATTACATATTAAGACGTTTGGCTGCCAGATGAATGTCTACGACTCCCAGCGAATGGCAGATGTGCTAGCACCCCTGGGCTACGGGGTTACGGACAGCGCCGAAACGGCCGATATGATTATTCTTAATACCTGCCACATTCGGGAAAAGGCCTCGGAAAAACTTTATTCGGAGCTTGGTAGGTATAAGATCTCGCAAGACCAGCGGCGCGCGCAGGGGTCTGATATTCTCATAGCCGTTGCCGGCTGTGTGGCCCAGGCGGAGGGGGCCGAAATTATGCGGCGCGCGCCTCATGTGGATATCGTGTTGGGCCCTCAAACTTACCATCGGCTTCCGGAGATGGTCGCCCAGGCGATGCGAGCCCGCGATGTAAAATCGAATGGCGTCAATAGCCATGGACAGGGGGTGCTTGATATCGAGTTTCCGACTGATCCCAAATTTGATTTTCTGCCGGACGTTCGTGTCACGGGCCCCTCTGCGTTTTTGTCTGTTCAGGAGGGCTGCGACAAATTTTGCACGTTCTGCGTTGTGCCTTACACGCGGGGTGCAGAATATTCCCGGAATGTCGTTGATGTTGTTACAGAGGCAAGGCACATGGCGGAACAAGGTGTGCGGGAAATTACCTTGTTGGGTCAGAACGTTAACGCCTATCGCGGCCAACGAGGCGCCAGGTCCGGAGGTTCAGCTGGGCTCGGGGAGCTGATTGGGGAGCTTGCCAACATAGACGGCCTGGACCTGATTCGTTATACAACATCCCATCCGGCCGATATGGACGCAAAACTGATTCAAGCCCATCGCGATGTCAGTGAGTTGGCCCCGTTCCTGCATTTGCCGGTCCAGTCGGGATCAAATAACATGCTGCATCGCATGAATCGGCGGCACACTCGGGATCACTATCTTCGTATTATTGAGGAATTGGTGAGTGCCCGCCCAGGCCTCCAACTGTCGTCCGACTTTATTGTCGGTTTCCCGGGGGAGTCTGACGCGGACTTCGAGGCGACCATGGCTCTTGTTCGTGACGTCGGCTTCATCCAGGCGTTCTCCTTTATGTACAGCCCGCGCCCGGGTACGCCTGGCGCCTTATTGGAAGACCGAGTTCCTCACGATATACAATCTGAGCGGCTCACGGAGCTTCAGAAACTATTGAGTGATAATCAACAGACTTTCAATCAGTCTTGCGTTGGAGAGGTTATGCCGGTGCTACTGGACCGACATGGCCGCAAGCCCGGCCAGCTTGCTGGGAAAAGCCCGTATATGCAGGCCGTGCATGTTATGGCTCCTGCGACGCTCCTGGGGGAGATTGTTGAATTGCGGATTTCTGAGGCGCTGCCCAATAGCCTCTCCGCCGTTTTGGCAGCACCGGACGCCGCTGGCCGTTCGATGCAAGAGAACGGAAGATTGGCCGTGTGATTTCAGACAGCCTACAGATGTCTCTCACTGTCGAATTTGACGATAACAGTCTGCTGCCTCAGCTTTTTGGCAGTCACAATGTTCACCTCGCTAGGATTGAGCAAACATTAGACATATCTCTGAGTTCCCGAGGTAATGCCATCACCATTTTCGGCGATAATCATCTTATTACTTTAGCGGCAGATGTCTTGAAAGGCCTCTACGCCAGATTGAAGGACGGGCATCATATGGAGGCGGCGGATGTTGACGCGGCCTTGCGTATGATCATTGCCGGTGAGAGAGGAAGGGCGGTAATCATGAACCCGGAAGCCCATGCGGTTCACACCAGCAAGCGCCAAATATTGCCAAGGTCGTCGCAACAGGCGGTTTACGTGGATGCGGTAGATCAGAGCGACTTGGTTTTCGGCCTTGGACCTGCCGGCACAGGGAAAACCTATCTTGCTGTCGCTAAGGCTGTAGAAAGCCTTGTCAAGGGAGAGATAGATCGCATTATCCTGTCCCGACCTGCCGTGGAAGCAGGTGAGCAACTGGGCTTCCTGCCCGGCGATATGCGAGACAAAGTGGATCCCTATCTGCGTCCTTTATATGACGCATTGCACGATATGCTCCCGGCCAATCAGGTTGCAAAGAAAATGGAGAATGGCGAGATTGAAATCGCCCCACTCGCCTTTATGCGCGGGCGGACGCTTGCCGACGCATTTGTCATTTTAGATGAAGCGCAAAATACAACGCCTGTCCAAATGAAAATGTTCCTAACCAGGCTCGGCCAGAATGCCCGAATGGTAATCACAGGAGATCTTAGCCAAATTGATTTGCCGTCCGGCGTCACGTCCGGGCTCCGGGACGCTGTTTCCCGGCTCAACTCGGTAACAGGGGTTTCATTTGTAGAATTCTCGGAAGAGGATGTAGTGCGTCATCCGCTGGTGGCCCGGATTATTAAGGCCTACAAGGCGACGGATGTTAGACCGGAATCACGTTAATCAGGCGATGGGAAAGGGATCGCCAGCTCTGCCGCCCGCACACGATATTTTCCTGCATGTCCAGGGTGGTGGTTGGCAGAACTGGTTGCCAGCTATTGAGTCATTTGTGTCAGAGACCGCCCTGGCCGTTTTATCCCTGGAGTGGGCGGAGGCTAGTTCAACAGAGCTCAGTATTGTACTCGCGGAGGATGCCTTCGTGCGGGAGCTCAACATGACCTACCGGGATCAGCCCAAAGCAACCAATGTTTTGTCATTTCCGGCTCTTAAAGGCGATCGTGTCCGAGAGTCGCGATCTGCGTGTGATGCCCCTGTTCTTCTGGGCGACGTTGTCCTGGCATTTGAGACCTGCGTTTTGGAAGCGCGGGTGCTCGATACAGCCGCGCCATTTGCTGATCACGCTCGCCATCTCCTGGTGCACGGGATCTTACATTTGCTTGGATATGATCATGAGAACGACTTTGATGCGAAGCAGATGGAGGCTCGGGAAGCACGAATTCTTGCCAAGTTTGGCGTCGCTGATCCCTATCATTAAATCTCATACTACCTGGTGATAGCCATGAAAGCATTGACGCGGACTCGAACAGAGATGATTATTAAACTAGGATAAACCGCACAGCTATGAATGAAGACTCCGCTACTCGAACGCCCCGACGAAACGTGACCGAACTTGAAACCTCCCTATCGGGTTCGCTCAAAGGATTTTTTCAGCGTGTCACACGGACTCGAAACAGTGATAACACTGTGCGGGGAGCTCTCGAAGAACTTATCGAGGAGCATCCGGACGCTGAAACACCTATTGACGATGAGCAACGGGTTCTCCTCGAAAATATCTTGAACCTTCGGGACCGCATGATCTCAGATGTGATGGTACCCCGCGCGGACATCGTTGCCATTAATGTGAAGGCTCAGTTGGAAGATATTATTGAGCTGATTAATGATCAAGCTCATTCCAGAGTACCGGTATTTCAAGAAACTTTGGACGATGCTATTGGCATGGTGCATATTAAGGATGTGCTTGCGGCGCAGCAGAGGGGCAATGGTTTCGGCCTTCGTGGTATTATCCGGTCCGTCCTTTTTGTATCCCCGTCCATGCAGGTCCTCGAGTTGCTCCTCGAGATGCGTGTGAAACGGACTCATATGGCGTTGGTAGTTGATGAGTTTGGTGGCGTGGACGGTCTCCTCACGATTGAGGATTTGGTGGAGGAAATTGTGGGCGAGATTGAAGATGAGCATGATCAAGATGATGAACCCACCTGGAGCATTGGGCCGGACGGTGTCATGGATGCCGATGCCCGGCTTGAAATTGTCGATTTCGAAAAGGTTGCCGGTGGGGTGCTCAGCGATGAAGAGCGCGAGGAAATTGATACTTTGGGCGGGTTGGTTTTTTCTCTTGCTGGGCGCGTTCCTGTTAGGGGCGAGCTAGTTAAACACGATTCCGGGCTAGAAATAGAGGTGTTGGAGGCGGATCCAAGACGTATTAAAAAGTTACGGGTCCACGGTGTCTCCTCAGAGGGCCCGGGCTGAGTTCGGGGGTAACGGCCTTTCCCATCTGCTGGTTGGTTAAACCTCTTACGTGGAGTTGCCTCATCGTTCGAATATTTACATGTTTTCAGGCGACGCGTGATTGGTTTATTTCTCTTCACGGGTGGCCCCGTCGCCTAATTGCCATGCTTTTAGGCGCATCGACGACGCTGGCGCCTCCACCCTTCCATGTCTGGCCCATGCTGGTTCCCGGACTTACCGCGCTTGTCTGGTTGATTGACGGTAGCCAGCCATATGAGGGCACCCGGCTCTTACCGATTACGCGTCGCCCTGGCTGGTCCGCCTTCGTTGTCGGCTGGTGGTATGGCACCGGCTTTTTCATGGCGGGGCTTTATTGGATCTCGCATGCCTTTCTGGTAGATGCTGCGGTATTTGGCTGGATGATCCCGCTCGCCCTTTTCGGACTATCGGCAGCTATGGCCATTTATATCGGTCTAGGGAGTTGGGTTACTTTTATCAGCGCACCCTCCGGTCTTCGGCGCGTCTTTCTCATCGCCATTTGGTGGGCGCTGTTTGAATGGCTTAGAGGATGGGCCTTCACCGGGTTTCCCTGGAACCTATTGGGGACGGCTTGGACTAATGCTGAGGCGATGATCCAGGTGACAGCCCTGACGGGGGTCTATGGATTGAGTTTGATAACCGCACTCGCTGCAGCTGCCCCAGCGGCCCTCGGTTACGCGTCCATCTCATGCAGGGGCCGATGGAGCTTTTTGATAATTCTCTGGATCTTCCCTGCTGCTGTATGGATTGGGGGCGAGTTTCGGCTTAAAAGTGCCAAAGACGATAATGTAGAGGGCGTGCGTCTTCGGCTCATCCAGCCCAATATTGCTCAGAGGGACAAATGGAACCCCCAACTGAGCGGGCGTCATATAGAAAAGCTTATGCAATTGAGCCGCCAGTCTGTCTCCATTGGAGACGCGCCACCCACGCATGTAATATGGCCAGAAACGGCTACACCGCTGTCTCTGAGTACCGCCCCGAGGGCGCTGAGATTGGTGGCTGAGGCGGCACCGGTTGGCGGATCTCTTCTGACTGGTGCACCTCGGCAATCCCGGCCGTTACAAGGACCGCGTAAGATCTGGAACAGTTTTCATATCGTGACAGCGGAAGGTGGGATTGTGGAAACCTATGACAAGCATCACCTTGTTCCTTTTGGGGAGTATATTCCTCTTAAAAAGTTTCTGCCTATTCCGAGCCTTGCGGGGCGTCTGGATTTTTCTGCCGGTATCGGCCGACGCACCCTTGCGGTTCCTGGAGTGCCTGCCGTGACCCCGCTCATTTGTTACGAGGCGGTTTTTCCTGGGAGGGCAAAGCCGGACCGATTACGGGACCGCCCGGGCTGGCTCCTAAATATCACTAATGACGCTTGGTTTGGAATATCGACCGGCCCCTATCAACATTTTGCTGCCACCCAGTTGCGCGCGGTGGAGGAGGGAATTCCGTTGGTTCGGGTCGCCAACACCGGCATAACTGGAATTACAGATGCTTATGGTCGGGTGATAGTGCAAACGGAGTTGAACAAGGATGCTGTGATAGATAGTGGTCTACCAGTGGCATTGGCGGAGGCTACTTGGTACGGCAAGCACAGAAACATGACCTTTTTGATAGTTACACTATTATTTTTTGGGATATCCCGTATGTCACTCCTATTCCCCGACGAGTGACCTGCGCGATTGTGTGCTTGGGCTCTTAGTGTTCTCCAGCACCATTGGAAAGCTTGAGACAGGCATAGGACATAACACTACTATCGACACGTCTTCTATTTGAGGAAAAACATTGAGAATCATTCAACCGCACTTGGAAGGCACATGGACACCGGCTAGGCGTGAGAGCGTCCAGGTGTTACGAGCCAAAACAAAACAGTGGCTCACCGCTTTGTAAAAGTGCCTATAGTTGGCTAAAATCACTCGCGAAAGCGTATGCTTAGGAGGCGCCCAGTGCAGTTACAGGCGGCTAAATCTATAATTACAAAATCTATAACTCCAGATAATTTTGTAAAATTTCACCGGGTTGGCGTGATTTAAGACCTCTGCAGAGCCCAGCGCCATACCTTCTCGATCGTATGTTTCCGATTCTGAGGCGCACGTCGAGGAGATAAAGGCATAGCATTCCAAATCAGCTTGACGGTCTGAGGAAACATTGTCACAAAACTTCAACTGTGCTGTCAGGGTTCTCCGATGGTAACCGGGACGTTTCCCACCCGTCAGATATCGGAGGTTAATAATAAAAAATTCGGAATTGGATTGGAGGTCAGACTGTGTCGTCAGGTAATTTTCTTTTCACAAGTGAGTCCGTATCCGAGGGTCATCCAGACAAAGTCTGCGATAGAATCTCCGATGCCATTGTTGATACTTATTTGACTGGGGATGCCCATGCCCGAGTGGCCGTTGAGACGCTTTGCACTACCAATAGGATTGTACTTGCGGGTGAGGTGCGTGGACCAGAGTCGATTACCCACGACAAGCTCGAGGCTGCTGCCCGAGCAGCGGTCAGGGATATTGGATACGAGCAAGATGGTTTCCACTGGGAAAATGCTGAGGTGGCCGTGCATGTCCATTCTCAATCCTCAGACATCGCCCAAGGCGTCGATGCCGCGGGTAACAAGGATGAGGGCGCGGGCGACCAGGGCATTATGTTCGGATATGCCTGCAAGGAGACAGAAGCTTTGATGCCGGCGCCCATTTATTATTCCCACAAAATACTCGAGTCTCTTGCAAGGGCCCGCCATTCCGGTGCGGAATTTGGATTGGGGCCGGACTCTAAAAGTCAGGTGACCTTGCAATACGAAAATGGCCAACCGATGAGGGCCACGTCTGTTGTGGTATCCACTCAGCACGCCGAGGCCCTCAACCAGGATGAGGTCCGGGAAATTGTTCGTCCGCACGTTGAGAACGTTCTTCCCAGCGGTTGGATGTGCCCGGAAGCAGAGTTTTATGTCAATCCGACGGGGCGCTTTGTGATTGGAGGTCCTGACGGGGACGCCGGCTTGACGGGGCGGAAAATTATTGTCGATACCTACGGCGGTGCAGCGCCTCATGGTGGCGGTGCGTTTTCAGGTAAGGATCCGACGAAAGTAGACCGCTCGGCGGCCTATGCTGCACGCTATCTGGCAAAAAACGTGGTGGCGGCTGACCTGGCAGAAAAATGCACAATCCAACTGGCCTACGCTATCGGCGTGTCAAAGCCTCTCTCTGTCTACGTGGACTGCGCCGGAACGGGCAGCGAGGATGAAGAAAAACTGGCCCTAGCCCTTCAAGAGGCAATGGATCTAAGCCCCCGTGGAATTCGAGAGCATTTGGCGCTCAGTCGGCCCATCTATGCACGCACAGCTGCTTATGGCCATTTTGGTAGAGTGCCAGATGCCGACGGCGGCTTCTCTTGGGAGAAAACCGACTTAGTGGATGCCATCAAGGCCGCTATATAGGGCATGTTTGGCCTTCCCCGGTGACGGAAGTCAGTCCAAAAGAAAGGCCGCAAAGAGGTGATAGCGCGCGCCCCAATTTTTATGGCCGACGAAAAGGTCATAAGATTAGGCCGGCCCGCCGGGCGCTGATTGACACGCTTTTGCCACGCTTGTCCGCCGCGCTAAGGCAACCTGAAACGGTGGATGTCGATGGTCTATTTGACACACCTCCACGGGATCTGTGGATGGAAATCGGCTTTGGTGCCGGTGAGCATCTTGCTCATCAGGCGAGCCAGTTCCCTAATATTGGACTGATCGGGGTGGAGCCCTATGTAAATGGCGTCGCCGCCTTGTTAGCTGCTATCAAAGCCGACAGCCTAAATAATATTCGCCTTTTTGATGACGATGTTAGGCTGCTACTGCCCCGCCTGCCTGATGGGTGTATAGGACGACTTTTTATATTATTTTCGGACCCATGGCCTAAGGCGCGTCATAATCGCCGCCGTGTCTTTACCATGGAAAATCTGAGAGAGTTCGCCCGGATCCTGCGCAATGGCGCCGTTTTGAGATTCGCCTCGGATGACATGAACTACGTGCGTCAGGCCTTAGAAACTGTCCAAAAGAGCTCGGACTTTTCCTGGCGTCCGACGGGCCCATCAGACTGGCGGGAGCGACCGACCGATGCGCTTGAAACGCGATATGAGGCTAAGGCGAGGTTACATGGCCGGTCGCCTGTCTACCTCACTTTTATTCGGTCCGGTACCCGCCAACTGAGGGTACCGAAAAAGACTTGTAATTTGAAGCTTTAACAGGGAATATAGACGAACATTCTTGGAGATACTTCAGCGTATCGGCTTTCTAGGAGTGGGCCCGCGGCCCACTTTTTTGCTTTCTGGGATTGGATTTGGGAGGCTCTGTTGGCAATCAGCCTTCCGCTAAAATAGAAAATGTGTCGCGGAAACGGACATGGAAATAGAGACTCGCATTGGCGACATACTGAGCCCCACGCTTAAGCTCATGGGTTATGACCTTGTGCGAGTGCACATCTCAGGAACGCAACAAAAAACAATGCAGGTAATGGTGGAGCGGAGAGACGGAGCGGGCATGACGGTGGATGATTGTGCGGATATCAGCAGGGAAGTCTCAGTCATTCTGGATGTAGAGAGCCCGCTGAAGGACGCTTATGATCTGGAGGTCAGTTCTCCTGGCATAGATAGGCCCTTGGTCCGCCCCGTAGACTTCGAGCGCTATGCTGGGTTTGATGCTAAGATTGAGATGGAAGCCGCCATTGATGGCCGAAAAAAATTTAAAGGTCAGCTGCTAGGTATTGAGCAAGGTCTGGTGAAAATTAGGTTTAATGAAGAGACGCATGAACTGCCTGTTTCGGGCATTCGCCGGGCAAAACTGTTGTTGACGGAGGAACTGTTGAAGTCAGCCTGTCAAACTGCAAAAGGATAAATGAGGATCATGGACAGTAACGCCGAAACCACGAATATATACTCTCATCCCGAACTTCTCGTCGTAGCAGATACCGTCGCCCGTGAAAAAGGTATAGATCGAGAGGAGGTTCTTGAGGCCATGGAGCAGGCGATTCAAAAAGCCGGGCGATCCAAATATGGCCATGAACATGATATTCGGGCTGAAATTGACCGTAATTCTGGTGAGATAAAGCTGGCCCGCTACTTGGAAGTGGCCGAAGAAATTGAAAATGAGATGACCCAGGTCACCCTCGATACTGCCCGAGGGCACAAGGCGGACGCTGTGCTAGGTGAGTTTCTGGTGGATCCTTTGCCACCAATCGATTTTGGGCGAATTGCCGCGCAGACGGCTAAACAGGTGATCGTCCAAAAAGTTAGAGAAGCAGAGCGTAAGCGTCAATTTGCTGAGTTTAAAGACCGTGTTGGCGAGGTGATCAACGGGATGGTCAAGCGAGTAGAGTTTGGCAATGTTATTGTCGATCTAGGTGGTAGGGCTGAAGGCATTATTCGGCGGGATGAGTCTATTCCGCGGGAGCATTTTAACAATGGTGATCGGGTGCGCTCGTACATCTTTGATGTCCGCGAAGAACTTCGTGGGCCGCAGATTTTTCTGTCGCGCAGCCACCCCCAGTTTATGGCGTCGCTCTTTACCCAAGAAGTGCCAGAAATTTACGATGGTATTATCGAGATTAAGTCCGTAGCACGTGATCCCGGCAGTCGAGCCAAGATCGCGGTTATTTCCAAGGACTCCAGTATCGACCCGGTGGGAGCCTGCGTGGGAATGCGAGGATCCAGGGTGCAAGCCGTTGTTGCCGAGCTTCAAGGTGAGAAAATCGACATAATCCAGTGGTCTCAGGAACCTGCAACTTTTATCGTGAACGGGCTTGCTCCCGCTGAAGTGTCCAAGGTCGTGCTGGACGAAGAAGCAAATCGTATTGAAGTGGTCGTGCCCGATGAACAGTTGAGCCTTGCTATTGGGCGGCGTGGTCAAAATGTCCGCCTTGCATCTCAGTTAACGGGCTGGGATATCGATATCATGACGGAAGCAGAAGAGTCTGAAAAACGGAATGAAGAGTTTCGGTCGCTATCTCAACTTTTTATCGACAAATTGGATGTGGACGAAGTCATCGCCCAACTGCTCGTAACCGAGGGTTTTACATCGATCGAGGAGGTAGCCTTCGTGCCCATTGGGGAACTTGCCTCGATTGAGGGATTTGATGAAGATGTTTCCAACGAGCTACGTGAACGAGGCCGGCAATATCTGGAGAACCGCGAGACTGAACTCGTGGAGGCTCGCGTTGCAGCAGGGGTCAGTGATGACGTTGCCCAGGTCGAGGGCCTGACCGGCGAGATGCTTGTTCTATTAGGTGAAGCAGGGGTCAAAAGCCTGGACGATTTAGGTGATCTTGCCAGCGATGAATTAATCGAGATCGTTGGAGAAAAAAAGCTGAGCGAGGCGGTCGCGAACGACATAATTATGGCGGCCCGCGCCCATTGGTTTGAAGATGAAGAGCCGGTAGCTGTTGAGAGTGAGGCGCCGGAGGATACGGCAATTGAGGGAGCCGACGCCCTCGACACCTCTAGCGCTACGTAACGGGCTCAGCGATAGGGCCAGGACCCGGGAGTGTAATCTGATCGATATCCCTTCACACAAGCGGCCGGTGGGCAAGAAGACGGCGGAACGGAGCTGTCTGGTGTCGGGCGAGGCGCTGCCGAAAGAGGCGCTCTTGCGTTTTGTCGTCTCGCCAGATGGAGTTCTGGTTGCCGATCTGGAGGAGTCTCTGCCGGGGCGAGGGATGTGGGTCCGGCCGAGCCTTCTGCGGGAGGCGATCGGGCGTAGGCTCTTCAGCCGGGCCCATAGTGGGGCGGTTCGCGTGCCGGAGGGGTTTTTGGATAGTCTGGAGCGTTTGCTTCGGGCGCGAGCTATGAATTGTCTGGGCCTTGCCCGGCGCGCAGGCCAGGCGGTTACCGGTTTTGAACAAGTCCGTGATGTTTTGTCACAGGGATGCGGTGGATGCGGGGTATCGGCGAGAGACGGTGCTCTCGGCGGGCGGAACAAAATTAGGTGGGCGGCCGCTCGGGTTCCTGTCGTAGAGGTGTTTAACGGCACCGAATTGAGTGCGGCGATGGGAAAGGAAAATGTGGTGCATGTGGCGGTTGCGCCGGGTAAATTTGCTCAGCAAATTATCCGGTATGGAGATATTCTCTCCTGCTTGCCGTCGCGAGATGTGCTAAATGTGGACGCAGACGCAAGTGTAGCGGTTTAGGGACCCTGGTTGGGCATTAAAAAAACTTTTGAAGTAAAGACGGATTGTCATGACGGATATTGAAGACTCAGCACCAAAAAAGAAATTGAGCCTGTCGCGGCCTGGTAAGCTTGAACTGAAGAAGACAGTTGAAGGGGGCCAGGTTCGCCAAAGCTTTTCTCATGGCCGGTCTAAAGTTGTCACCGTTGAGGTCAAAAAGAAGAGGACTTTTGAGGCCGGTACTGACGGCATGAAGGAGGTAAAAGAGGGACCGGATCCGATCTTTGCTGACGTGCCGAAAGAGGCCGTCGAGCCGCCCCCGCCCCCGCCAACCCCAACTATCGACCAGGGCCCGACGCTGACCGATCACGAACGTGCTGCTCGTGCCAAAGCCCTTGAGGATGCGAAAAAGGCCGAGGAAGAACGCCTGATCAAAGCTGAGGAAGATAGAGAAAATGAGGCCCTTCGGGCCAAAGAGGCTGCAGAACGCGAGAGTCGCCGTAAGCTGGACGATGAACAGCGTGCTCGCCAGGAGGCTGAGGCCCGTCGCCGGGCAGAAGAGGCAGACGCACTCGCACGGAAACAGCGGGGACAAGCTGCTGCTGAAGCAGGAGTGGCTAAGCTAAAAGCCCACGATCTCGATTTTCCATCAGAAGAGGAGCAGAAATCCAAGCGCAGCAAGATGACGCCCAAGAGGCCGACTTCAGCACGCAAGGACGAGCCGCGAAGGCGCGCCGGCAAGCTCACAATTGCAGACGCACTTGACGAAACAGAACGCGTGCGTTCGCTGGCGTCAGTCCGACGGGCGCGTGAAAAACAAAAGAAAAAGGAGCAACCCGTTGAGCACGGTAAAATTGTGCGTGAAGTGATTTTGCCAGAGAGCATAACAGTTCAGGAGCTATCCAACCGGATGGCGGAACGTAGTGTGGAAGTGACCAAGTCGCTAATGAAAATGGGTGTGATGGCAACTATAAATCAGTCTATCGACGCCGATACGGCCGAATTGGTGGCCGAGGAATTTGGCCACAAGGTCAAGCGGGTCAGTGCTGCCGATGTTGAGATCGGTTTGATTGGAGGTGCTGACGCCGAAGGGGATCTGCAAACCCGACCCCCCGTGGTCACAGTCATGGGCCATGTTGACCACGGTAAAACATCACTTCTTGATGCGCTGCGCCAAGCTGATGTGGTCTCCGGCGAGGCAGGCGGCATCACTCAGCATATTGGTGCTTACCAAGTTACCTCTGAGAGGGAAAATCAGATAACCTTTATTGATACGCCAGGCCACGCGGCCTTCACGGCCATGCGCTCTCGCGGAGCTAAGGTGACTGACATTGTTGTTCTCGTCGTGGCTGCGGACGATGGCATCATGCCGCAAACCGTGGAAGCTATTGATCATGCCAAAGCTGCTGAAGTCCCTGTGATTGTCGCCATTAATAAAATGGACCGGCCGGATGCCGATTCCACACGGATCCGTACACAGCTTCTGGAACACGATATTGTGCTCGAGGCCATGGGAGGAGATGTTCTTGATGTGGAAGTTTCCGCTGTGCAAAGAACGAACTTGGATAAACTCGAAGAGGCCATCTCGCTGCAAGCAGAAATTCTCGACCTAAAATCAAACCCTACCCGAAGCGCAGAGGGCACGATCATCGAGTCCCGTGTGGAACCGGGCCGCGGTCCGGTGGCCACTATCCTGGTTCAGCGGGGCACGCTGAAAATGGGAGATATTTTCGTCACGGGCAGTGAGCAGGGGCGCGTTCGCGCTATGACCAATGACAGGGGTGATAGGATCCAGGAGGCCGGGCCGTCGGTTCCGGTCGAGGTCATTGGCCTTAACGGGGCACCCAATGCGGGGGATGATTTTGTTGTGGTGGATAGTGAGTCCCGGGCCCGTGAAATATCGGAGTTTCGCTCCGAAAAAAAACGTGCTGCTCGGACGGCTGTTGCGTCCCGTGGCAGCTTGGACGAGATGTTCAATGCCATTCAGGCGGGAGAAGCCAAGGACCTACCGGTTCTGATTAAAGCAGATGTGCAGGGCTCTGCAGAAGCCATCTCCGGTTTGTTGCAAAAGCTGCCGCAAGACGAGGTGAAGCTGAATATTCTTCATCAGGCTATTGGCGGTATTAACGAGTCTGATATTCAGTTGGCAAAGGCGTCTGGCGCGTTGGTTATTGGTTTTAACGTTCGGGCTAATAAGCAGGCCAGGGACTTAGCCGAGTCAGAAGGCGTAGATATACGTTATTACTCGGTCATTTATGATCTTGCCGACGACATTAGGGGTGTTCTGGTTGGGTTGATGGCACCGGAACTAAGGGAAACTCTGCTGGGCAATGCTGAAATCCGTGAAGTGTTTACTGTGTCTAAAATTGGAAAGGTGGCCGGGTGTTACGTCAGCGAAGGCATAGTCAAGCGTGGCGCAAAAGTCCGGCTTTTGCGGGATGATGTTGTGATCCACGAAGGTAGTCTCTCCACTCTGAAGCGCTTCAAAGACGATGTTCGCGAGGTGCAGCAAAATTATGAATGCGGCATGTCTTTTGAGAGTTACAACGACCTAAAGGTCGGTGACATCATCGAATGTTTTGATGTCGAAGAAATCACCCCGGAACTCTAAAGCCGACGTTCACGGTGGTATTACTATCGGACGGCAGGTGATCATATGAAAAAAGGAGGCGCGAGAGCACCTAGCCAGCGTCAATTACGGGTTGCGGAAGAAGTTAGGCACGTGCTCGCCTACGTCATTGAGCGCGATGAGTTGCATGATCCCGCATTGGCCGGCGTGCCGATCACGGTTTCGGAGGTGCGGATAAGCCCGGATCTTGAGAACGCAACCGCCTTTGTCTCACCTCTCGGTGGTGGTGATGCCGGTCCTGTTGTGCAAGCTCTGTCGCGTGCCGCGTCGTTTCTGCGCCGGCGTATTGCCCAGGAAATGGCCCTTCGACATGTCCCAGCACTTTCATTCCAGGCTGATCCGTCGTTTGACGAAGCTCAGCGAATCCAGGAGTTGCTGAACACACCGTTCGGCAAAGGGGACCCCTGATCTCATGGGCCGCCGTCGCAAAGGAAGGCCGATCCATGGCTGGCTTGTAATCGACAAAGAACCAGGCATGACCTCGTCTAATGTGGTAAATAAGGCGCGTCATATCCTAAATGCCCAGAAGGTCGGTCACGGCGGGACTCTTGATCCCATGGCGACTGGAATTCTGCCGCTCGCTTTCGGAGAAGCGACGAAAACAGTTTCGTACATCATGGACGGCACTAAAGAGTATTCGTTTACGGTGCGATGGGGCGAGAGCCGGGATACCGACGATGCGGAGGGCAATGTCACCGGAACTTCCTCTCACCGGCCCGATGGAACGGCAATCTCTGATGTTTTGCCGCGGTTTACGGGCGAAATTGACCAGGTTCCGCCGGCCTATTCCGCTGTGAAGTTGGCGGGGCGCCGGGCTTATGACATGGCACGCGCTGAAGAGGCTGTTGACTTGAAAGCTCGAACCATTCTCGTCAAAAGTATTGAACTCGCCGAAATGCCGGACAAGGATCATGCAACGTTTCGGGTCGTGTCAGGAAAGGGCGCATATATGCGGGGCCTCGCCCGGGATATTGCGCTTGCCGTCGGTACATTGGGACATGTCTCTGCGTTGCGTCGCGTAAGTCTTGGACCCTTTACGGCAGAAGATGCGATTTCACTAGACAAGCTCTCGGAATTAGGGCATATCGCGCCCGTCAAAGATATACTAAAACCTGTAAGGGCCGCGCTGGACGACATCCCGGCGCTGGCCATTACTGAAGACGAGGCACGTCGCCTCAGATGCGGACAAGCAATCTCTGCGTTACCGGTTGCTCGGCGCACCTCTCTCACTAACTTAAACCAGGGTGATACAATATTTGCCATGACTGAGGGAAAACCGATAGCGCTGGCTCGTTTCGAAGACGGGGAAATACGTCCTTTTAGAATACTAAACCTCTAAGTAAGGAGAATAAATGATGTCGATAACAGCTGAACGCAAGCAAGAGCTTATTGGCGAATATGCTACAAAAAAGGGCGACACGGGTTCTCCAGAAGTTCAAGTCGCCATATTAAGTGAGCGGATCACAAACCTCACGGATCACTTAAAGACGCACAAAAAAGATTTCCACTCGCGTCGGGGTTTGCTGATGATGGTTGGTCAACGCCGCCGGCTCTTGGACTATTTGGACGCTAAGAATAGCGACCGCTACAAAGAACTGGTCAAGCGGCTTGGATTGCGCCGTTAGGGGCAAGACCATCAGGTGCGCACCCCTCTTTTTTTTGACACTGCGTCCTAATGGACGCGGCTGGTTTATCATGGATAGCGAAATTTTTTCTGAGTAAGCGTTTTCCCTAAGGGAGAAGCAGCGCTTTCAGGCGTGTTTTTCTGTCGGGGGACTTGAACGAGAGCGCCGCGAACGGCTAGTAGGTTTGTAAAGATATATATTTCCGAAAGATGGAAGGAAGATAAGAATGTTTAACGAGTTTAGAAAAGAAATTGATTTTGGTGGGCGTCCGCTAATCCTAGAAACGGGTAAGATTGCCCGACAGGCCGATGGCGCCGTTATGGTAAGTTATGGAGAGACGAAAGTGCTGTGCACCGCGGTTGGCTCCCGCTCTCCGAAGCCCGGGGTGGATTTTTTCCCCCTAACGGTAAACTACCAAGAGAAGACGTTTGCGGCTGGCAAAATCCCTGGCGGCTTTTTCAAGCGTGAAGGACGTCCTACTGAGAAAGAAACTTTAACATCCCGGTTGATTGATCGGCCCATTCGGCCGCTCTTTGCCGAAGGTTACAAGAATGAAACCCAAGTAATTTGCACGGTTCTTGCCCATGATTTGGAGAACGACCCGGATATTGTCGCGCTAATTGGTGCTTCCGCGGCGCTTACTATTTCGGGCGTTCCCTTCCTGGGGCCAATTGGGGCGGCGCGCGTCGGATATGCCGACGGCGAATTTATCTTAAATCCCCGTGTGGATGATGTTGTCGATTCTGATTTGAATTTGGTCGTTGCCGGAACTCGCGAGGGCGTACTTATGGTGGAATCAGAAGCTTCTGAACTTTCCGAGGATGTCATGCTAGGCGCTGTTATGTTCGGTCACAATGCCTACCAGGCCGTGATCACCGGAATAATTGAGCTTGCCCAGGCGACGGCCAAAGAACCTTGGGATCTGCCGGAAGCGCCCGCCGGTGTTGCTGATGTTACCCAAAGGGTACGCGATATGGCGGAGGCCGATCTGCGCGTTGCCTATGGCGAGCAAGAAAAGTCTTTGCGCCAGGAAAAGATTGGAGCGGTTAAGGCAAAAGTTGTTGAGGCCTTCTCAGAGGACGAGGATGTTGAGAGCGCATGGGTCTCTGGTGCCTTTAAAGATCTTGAAAAAGACATTGTTCGCCGGGACATTCTCAATACAGGTATGCGTATTGATGGCCGTGATACGAAAACCGTCCGCCCGATAGTTAGTGAAGTGGGCGTCTTGCCAAGGGCTCATGGTAGCGCTTTGTTTACGCGGGGCGAAACCCAGGCCTTAGTGGTGACTACATTAGGCACCGGGCAGGATGAGCAAATTATCGATGGGCTTGATGGAGATTATAGAGAACACTTTATGTTGCACTATAATTTTCCACCCTACTCGGTTGGTGAAGCGGGCCGGATGGCCGGCCCAGGGCGTCGCGAAATTGGGCACGGGAAACTCGCTTGGCGAGCGCTCCGGGCGCTTTTGCCGGAGAAAGAAGATTTCCCTTACACTATGCGAGTGGTCTCAGAAATCACCGAGTCAAACGGGTCGTCATCCATGGCAACCGTTTGCGGCACGTCGCTCTCGCTGATGGATGCTGGAGTGCCTCTGCCGCGCCCTGTAGCGGGCATTGCCATGGGCCTTATCAAGGAGGACCAAGGCGTGGCTGTACTCTCCGATATCCTTGGTGATGAAGATCACCTAGGCGACATGGATTTTAAAGTTGCTGGTACGGAAGAGGGAGTGACCTCGCTTCAAATGGATATTAAAATTACATCTATCACCGAAGACATTATGAAAATAGCGCTTGCGCAAGCACGAGATGGCCGGTTGCATATTTTGAAAGAAATGGCAGGGGCAATCTCAACTGCTCGAGAGGACGTAAGTCAGAATGCTCCGCGTATCACCGTGATCAACATTCCAAAAGATAAGATACGTGAAGTTATCGGACCAGGCGGCAAGGTTATCCGTGAAATCTGTGAAACCACGGGAGCTAAGATTGACATCGAAGACGATGGCACAGTTAAGGTTGCGGCGGTGGATGAGTCGGCGGCAGAAACGGCCATCAACGAAATTAAGAACATTACGGCAGAACCCGAGGTTGGCGTTATATATTCTGGCAAAGTAGTAAAAACTGTCGACTTTGGGGCATTCGTAAACTTCCTGGGCGCGCGTGACGGTCTAGTGCACATCAGTGAGCTGCGCCCGGAGCGAGTTGAAAAAACCACGGACATCGTCAAGGAAGGGGACCAGGTTAAAGTCAAGCTCATTGGCATTGATGACCGGGGCAAGGTGAAATTATCGATGAAAGATGTTGATCAAGAAACCGGAGAAGAAATCACCAGGGATCAATCTTGAGAGATCAGACCTAAGAGGTCCTACTCAGGGTTTGGATTTCTGGTCTAACCAGTAATTCGTCGGCGGGCGCCATAGGCTTGCCGACGAGTCGTCTTTTTTAATTTCGTGACATATATGTAAATATACAAGTACTGACGTCGCGCGGTAAGGAGGTTTCCTAAGGAGCTCCGTTCGACATGATGGTGCCTGACCGGCGCTTTCAAAGATAAGGTGTTTGTCAAGCACCGGATTGGAGATTTGAATGGTCGATTCCAGCACTGCCGAAAAGCTCTCTTTGCACTTTTCGGAGAGAAACAACTTTGGCTATGATGATTTAATTACCTGTGCCAATGGCCATTTGTTTGGGCCTGGCAATGCCCAGCTGCCAGCCCCCCCCATGCTTATGTTTGACCGGATCACTAATATAAACACAACCGGCGGCGTACACGGTAAGGGCGAGCTGGACGCAGAACTGGACATCAAACCTGATCTATGGTTTTTCGAATGCCATTTTCTAAATGATCCTGTGATGCCGGGCTGTTTGGGGCTTGATGCCCTATGGCAATTGGTCGGCTTTTATGTTGGCTGGAGCGGCGCGCCTGGTCGCGGACGTGCCCTTGGTGCCGGCGAGCTGAAGTTTACGGGACAGGTCACACCGAGGGCTAAGCTGGTAAGCTACCATGTAGATATAAAACGCCTCATGAACAGGCAGGTTGCGCTTGCCATTGCCGACGGCACCATGGCCGTGGACGGGGAGATTGTCTATGAGGTTAAAGGTATGAAAGTGGCGACCTATATTTCAACAGAGGATGAATAAGCGAGGTTAGCGTGAGAAAAGCTGTCATCACAGGCATTGGGATTGTTTCGAGCATCGGCGATAACAAGGAAGAGGTTCTCGACTCTTTGAGGGAGGCACGGTCTGGCATCTCTTATTCTCAAGAATATGCCGATATGGGATTCCGAAGTCATTTGCACGGGAAACCCAAGATGGACCTCGATGGTGTTTTGGACCGCAAGTTACGCCGTTTTATGGGTGATGGTGCGGCGTATAATTATGTTGCAATGCAAGAAGCCATCGATGACTCCGGCCTTGGCGTCGCCGACGTATCAAATGAGCGGACCGGCCTCATTATGGGGTCCGGCGGGCCATCGACCCGAAATCTCATTCAAGCCGCAGATGCGGCGCGTGAGCGGGGACCCAAAAAAGTGGGGCCGTTTATGGTGCCCCGAACGATGTCGAGCACCAATTCCGCAACGCTGGCCACGCCCTTTCAAGTCAAAGGCGTAAATTACTCAATCAGTTCGGCGTGTTCCACCAGCGCTCATTGCATTGGAAACGCGGCGGAGCAGGTTCAGTGGGGGAAACAGGATATTGTCTTTGCCGGCGGCGGAGAAGAGCTCGATTGGAGCCTGTCTGTTCTGTTCGATGCTATGCCAGCCCTGTCATCTGGATATAATGAAACGCCGGACAGGGCGTCGCGGGCATTTGATGCCGATCGTGACGGATTTGTCATTGCGGGCGGCGGCGGCACCGTGGTGGTCGAAGAATATGAGCATGCTAAGGCCCGGGGTGCGAAGATTTATGCCGAAGTCGCTGGATATGGCGCGACGTCGGATGGTTACGACATGGTACAGCCGTCCGGTGAGGGGGCCGTGCGATGTATGAAATTAGCAATGGATACCGTGGATCAGCCAGTGGACTATATCAACACCCACGGGACCAGCACGCCGGTCGGAGACGTGAAAGAGCTCGACGCCATCAAGGAAGCATTCAAGGACCGCAACCGGGTCCCTCATTTCAACTCCACCAAATCCCTGACCGGCCATTCGCTGGGGGCTGCGGGTGTGCAAGAGTCCATTTACTCCCTTCTAATGATGGACAACAACTTCATTTGTGAGTCTGTGAACATCGAAGAGCTTGAGCCGGCGGCTATTGACATGCCTGTTGTCCGGGAGCACATGGACAATGCTGAAATTAATTGTGTGCTGTCCAACAGCTTTGGCTTCGGCGGCACCAACGCCAGCCTGGTTTTCAAGCGGGTAGACGCCTAACGTGCTGGGTCGGAAGCCCTGCGGACATGGCTGAAATTTTAAATATCATGAAGGGCAAACGCGGCCTGATTCTGGGGGTGGCGAATGACCGTTCGATTGCCTGGGGCATTGCCCGTTTTCTTCACGACCATGGGGCCGAGTTGGCCTTCACCTATCAGGGTGGGGCGTTTGAAAAACGCGTTCGCCCATTGGCTGAGTCCGTCGGTTCTCCGTTGGTGCTGCCATGCGATGTGGAACAGCGCCATGACCTGGCAAGCGTGATCGACGCCATCGGAGAGACCTGGGGAAGTCTGGATTTTGTCGTCCATTCCCTGGCCTACTCCAGCAAGGAGGAGCTCACAGGCCGATATATGGACACCTCGGCAGAAAACTTTAGCCGCACCCTGCATATTTCCTGTTTTTCTTTTACAGAAACGGCCCGGCTCGTCCGGCCATTGATGGCGGGCCGAGGCGGCAGTCTGATCACGCTAAGTTTCTATGGCGCGGAGCGGGTGATGCCGAGCTACAATGTGATGGGCGTTGCCAAAGCTGCGCTGGAGGCCAGCGTCCGGTATCTGGCCGCAGACCTTGGCCCGGAAAATATACGTGTAAACGCACTTTCTGCCGGACCCATGCGGACCCTGGCAGGCAGTGCCATCGGGGGCGCCCGGAAAATATACCGCCAAGCAGAGGCTAATGCCCCACTGCGCCGGGCTGTTACCTTGGACCAATTGGGTGGCGCGGCGCTTTACCTGCTGAGTGATCTCTCTGGCGGCGTGACGGGCGAGGCTCACCATGTGGACTCTGGATACCATGTTGTTGGATTGCCATATCTCACGGGATCCGGGGATAGAGATTCGTAGGCGGCTGGCACTGGTGCCTGCATACCGCCAGGGGATCTGCCACTAAAACCCTCTTAATTCTTGTCGTTATGGGGGTGCAATGTTATGAAGCGGGCGATGAAAACAGAGAGATCTTACACCCGACTCTTGGATCAACTCCGTTCTGCCGGTCTGCGTCTCACGCGCCAGCGCTTGGCTTTGGCCAAGCTTTTGTTTGGTGGTATGGAGCGCCATGTGACCGCCGAATTGTTGTATGGCGAAGCGCAGGCGGCGCGCGTTCCAGTGTCCCTTGCGACGGTGTACAACACCCTCCACCAGTTCACAGACGCGGGGTTGCTCAAGGAAATTATGGTCGACTCGGGACGTTCTTATTTTGACACTAATACATCACACCATCACCACTTCTATTGTGAGACATCTGGAGAACTCTCAGACATTGACGGTGCGGACGTGGCGATCGAGCTGTTACTGGAACCGCCATTAGGGAGAGAGGTGTCCGGTATTGATGTAATAGTGCGCGTTAAATAAAATTAATAATAATTATTATTTTCAATCATTTATACTTTTTTCTAGAATAATTATAATTAATATTGAAACTCCTGAGAGCCCACTTATATACACCATATAGCTTATGTTATTTTGGTAATTGACTTATAGCAAATCCGCGTCATTTGAGGGAGATTACAATGCCGTCACTTAAAGGAACTTCTACTGAACAGAATTTGAAGGATGCTTTTGCTGGGGAATCCCAGGCAAACCGCCGGTATCTTTATTTTGCCCAAAAGGCAGATGTTGAAGGCTTCAACGATGTGTCTGCCGTGTTCCGTTCTACCGCAGAAGGGGAAACGGGTCACGCGCACGGTCATCTAGAGTATCTCGAGGAAACTGGGGATCCGGCCACGGGTGAGCCTATCGGTACCACATCCGATAACCTGAAAGCAGCCGTTGCTGGTGAAACCCACGAGTATACAGACATGTACCCAGGAATGGCGAAAACGGCCCGTGATGAAGGTTTCGACGAGATCGCCGACTGGTTCGAAACTCTAGCCAAAGCGGAAAAGTCCCACGCTGGTCGCTTTCAAAAGGCGCTCGATACTCTCGGCTAAGTGCCGTAAGGTGCCTGTATTGGTGCATGGGGGATCCGGTAATTGGGTCCCCCATGTGTTTTGAGACCTCGTGCGGTGTCGGGTAACCGGACAGACAGTAGTGAGACTCTAGAAAAGTGCAGAATGAGTTATGAGAGAAGGTAGCCTCGAAGCCCCAACCCGTCATCCCATTCCCTGGGAGGAAAACACGTTCACGGACCCGAATGCCATTGATTCTGAGCTTCGGCGGGTTTTCGATATTTGCCACGGGTGCCGTCGTTGCTTCAACCTGTGCGACTCGTTTCCTCGGCTATTTGACCTAATTGATGGCTCCGAGTCCGGCGAACTGGACACAGTGGATAGTAAAGATTTTAAATCGGTTGTCGATGCCTGCACATTGTGTGACATGTGTTTTCTGACCAAGTGCCCATATGTGCCGCCACATGAATTTGACCTCGACTTTCCCCATCTTATGTTGCGCTACCGAGCGATGGAGTTTAAGCAGGGTAAAGTGCCGAAAGCCCATCGCCAGTTGACCAAAACGGACCGGAATGGAAAGCTCGCCGGTGCGGTGGCTCCTCTCGCTAACTGGAGTTCCAATCGGAAAAATGTTACTACGCGGACCCTTTTGGAGATGGCCGCAGGCGTGCACAAGGAAGCAGAACTCCCCAGATTTCACGGCAAGACGTTCGACAAGAGCGAGGGCGATACGGCAGTTAAGGACGCGCCGTCAGCGGGTCGGAAAGCCGTCCTCTACGCCACCTGTTTTGTGAACTATAATAACCCTGGCATTGGCGAGGCAGCACAAAAGGTCCTTGCCAAAAACGGCGTTGCGACAGAAAACGTTTATCCGGGCTGCTGCGGCATGCCCCAACTGGAGCAAGGCGATATCGGACAGGTCGCCGAGAGCGCGAGAGAGGTTGCAGCGGATCTTCTCCCCTGGATTGACCGGGGTTATGACATAGTTGCGTTGACGCCGTCCTGCGCCTTGATGCTGAAATTTGAATGGCCGTTGATCCTGCCTGGGGACGAAAATATCAAAAAACTCAGCGGCGCGGTGTTTGATCTTTCTGAATATGTTGTCGAGATCGCCAAAGAAAACGGATTAAGTGGTGAATTGGAAAAAATAGACGGCGGCGTTACGGTTCATCTTGCCTGCCATGCCCGAGCCCAGAACATGGGACCAAAGGCCGCAGAGCTTCTGCGCCTTATTCCCGACACGGATGTGAAAGTGATCGAGCGCTGTTCCGGCCATGGCGGGTCTTGGGGCGTGATGAGAGATAACTTCGATGTCGCCATTAAAGTTGGCCGGCCGGCCGCACGCCAGGCCGCAGAGTCCGGCCATGGGGTTGTTGTGTCTGAATGTCCCTTAGCCCGAGATCACATGGTGCAGGGCATGGAGAAACTCTCCGATGACGGAAAGGCGCCAGAGCTGGCCGCCGTGCACCATCCAATCCAGGTGCTTGCCAAAGCCTACGGTTTAGAGACCTAACATGAACCCAAAAATAAACATCACCGCCGCGGACATTCTGGAAATGGCGGAATACGAGGCCATCCGGAACGAGCGCCGGCGGGAAATCGCCGGCATTAAGAAAAACCGCCGCCTGTCTGTCGGTCCCCACGCCACCTTTTATTTCGAATGTTTTGACACCGTGTGGTACCAGATTCACGAGATGTTGCGCATCGAGAAAGGCGGGCAAGAGCAAATCCCGGACGAGATCGAAGCCTATGATACGCTTATCCCGAACGGAAGTGAACTGGTGGCGACGCTGATGTTTGAAATCCCGGACGCGGCGCAACGGGCGCGGGTGCTCGCCGGCCTCGGAGGTGTTGAGAACACGGTGAGCTTAGAGATTGGCTCAGAGACCGTGACAGCAACAGCGGAGGAAGACGTGGATCGCACGACCGCGGATGGCAAGGCGTCATCGGTACAGTTTGTCCATTTTCCCTTGACGCCAAAACAGAAATCCGTATTCCTGAATCTGGAAAACCGGGTGACCCTGGGGATCGGCCACTCAAATTACGGTCATATAGCGGTCATTCCGGACGCCATGCGCCAGGAACTATCTCGCGATCTCAAATGAGCCGGCTTAGCGCAGGCCTATTTAATGCGTTCGGACGGGTAAACGCCCCAGAATTCGACGCGGCGAAGCCACCCATCATACTTGCCAAAGGAAAGTTGGCACCAGCCGGAGCCCTCGGGACAGGTTTGTATGCCGCCCACGGCCCCTGGCTCGACACGCGCCACGGCAACGGACTTGCTATCCGGGTACTGGCGAAGCGTGCGAGTTTGGCCCGTGACCGCTAGCGTGCGGTTGCCAGATAGCATGCTTTGATGGATCCAGCCCTCTGTACCTTGAACATCGCGCACCTTGCGCCAGGTGCCAAACTCGGCAATGATTTCCACCGGCATGTTACGGCGTTTATAGACCCAATCGACAGGATAGCGCACGCCAGGACCTGTCCGCATATTGACCTCTGGCGCCCGCAAAGACACAAACCGGGGTAGCGGTAGCCCACTTGATTTGGTGATGGTCTGCGCGACGGTTATGGACGGGGAGGATAAATACAATCCGGATGACAGCACAGCTGTCATGATCGAAAATAATCTTACACCCCTCATGCTCTGATATTTAAACCGGAATCCTTGCCAATTCCTTACCATATTGCTATGGCCGAATTAGTACCGATACCGATAAAACACGGGGAGGATGGTGTGTCAGAAAAGGCCAGGGTGATTGTTACACGTAAGCTGCCGGACCAGGTGGAAACTCGGCTCATGGAACTTTTCGATACGTATCTAAATCTGGACGATACCCCGATGAACCAGAATGAGCTGGCAGCCGCCGTGCAACGCTGCGATATACTGGTACCAACCGTTACAGATAATATCGACGCGGGTGTCATCGGCGAGGCAGGCTTGGATCTCAAGTTGGTGGCAAATTTTGGTGTTGGTGTTAACCATATCGACTTGGAGGCCGCTGAAGCCCGGGGTATTCAAGTCTCCAATACTCCGGACGTTTTAACTGAAGATACCGCTGATCTTGCCATGGCGCTGATCCTGATGACCTCCCGTAGACTGGGCGAGGGCGAGCGGATAATTCGCGCCGGCAACTGGACAGGTTGGACCCCAACTCAATTAATGGGCCATCGGGTGGCCGGTAAGCGGCTCGGCATTATTGGCATGGGGAGAATTGGCCGGGCTGTGGCGTCGCGTGCCCGGGGTTTCGGAATCGCCATTCACTATCATAACCGCAATCGCTTGCATGAAGACCTGGAAACTCGCCTTGAAGCCACTTACTGGGAAGATTTAGATCAGATGCTACGGCATATGGATATCATTTCAATCAATACGCCACACACAGCCTCAACGGTGAATATTTTAAGTGCTGCCCGGCTCACCCTTTTGCAGCAGCACGCCATTGTCATCAACACGTCCCGGGGTGGTCTTGTCGATGAAGAGGCTCTTATCGAGGCTCTGAAATCCGGCGCCATCGCCGGCGCCGGATTGGATGTCTTTGATGGCGAACCAGCGGTGAATCCGAAATTTCTCGACCTGGAGAATGTGGT
>PBNV01000030.1 GCA_002723345.1 Rhodospirillaceae bacterium | reverse complement strand
AGATGCCGCCCGCCGAAATATCGAAGACGGTGACGCAGTCCGTCTTTTTAATGATCGTGGGGCCTGTTTGTCTGTTGTAAAGCTGTCGGATGGTGTGATGCCGGGCGTTATCCGTTTACCGACAGGGGCGTGGTTTGATCCTTTGGAACCTGGCGAGCCGGGCAGTCTTGATGTTCATGGCAATCCTAATGTTCTGACGCGTGATGTTGGAACATCGAGCCTAGCGCAGGGACCTACGGCCATGTCTACGCTGGTGCAGGTGGAGAAGTTCGAGGGTGCTTTGCCGCCTATCAAGATATTTACCCCGCCGGAAGTCATCCCAGAGGAGGGGTTGTAGATGGCGGAGAGAGTAGAAGGCAAATGGATTAAGTGCTTTGTTGAAACCTTTCAGAGTTGCCGGGTACGGGAAGGCGATGTTGTCGCTATTTTATCCGAAACACAGTCCCGGCAAGTTCTGGTGGATCTCTCGGAACTGGCACTTTTGCAATTGGGGGCCAGGGTATTTCATGTCCGTTTGCCGACCCCACCGCTTGAGGATCCTGTGCCCATGCGTTCCACGGGAGCTACACCGGCGGTGCAGGGCATTGTGCCAGTCATCAAGGCGCTGGCCAGTAGTAGTCTCGTCGTCGACGTCACCGTAGAGGGCATGCTGCACGCTCCTGAGCTGCCTGCGATACTGGAGGGTGGGTCCAGGCTTTTTATGATTTCTAATGAACATCCGGAAATTCTCGAGCGCTGTATGCCTAATCCGGCACTACGGCCGACCATTGATCTTGGCATGAAAATGTTAAGCGAGGCGGGCACCATGCGTGTCGCATCCGATGCCGGCACTGATCTCATCATTAATGTCACCGATGCACCCGGGAGGGGCGGGGCTGGTTATTTGGACGAAGGGGACAAAGTGGGTTATTGGCCAGCTGGTCTATGCCTTTGTTTCCCTAAAGCTAAAACCACGAACGGAACCGTCGTCTTGGACCGTGGCGATGTGAACTTGACATTCAAGCGTTATTTGGAAACGCCAATCACGCTCACCTTTGACGATGATTTTGTCGTTAATATCGTTGGCGACGGACTGGATGCCGAGTTGATGCGGGAATATTATGCCGCTTTCGACCAAAACGCCTATGCAGTCTCGCATGTGGGATGGGGCATGAACCCGGCAGCGCGTTGGGATTCGTTGGCTATGTTTGACAAGGATCAGATAAACGGGACCGAACTGCGTGCCCTCGCGGGGAGTTTTCTCCTGTCTACTGGTGCCAATGAGTTTGCGGGCCGATTTACCCGCGGCCATTTTGATCTGCCCATGCGGAATTGCAGCATTTGGCTTGACGAGCGGCAGATTATCGAAAAAGGTGTTTTGATGCCACCTTTGGCCTTCTCGTAATAAACGGAACCTTGACTTGACGTTCCAAACCTCTTTTGTCCCTGGTACCCCACGGCTCGCCTATGATCATAGCGGAGAGGGGCCGCCCGTGGTATTTATTCACGGGATCGGGGGCAATAAATCTAACTGGCACCGTCAAATGGAAGCTCTAACCGAGCGGTTTTCTGTGCATGCTTGGGATGCCCGGGGCTATCATGAGTCTGATGATTACGAGGGCCCTCTGGCGTTCGAGGATTTTTCCCACGACCTCTGCCGCTTTCTGGATCATCTCGGTGTAGATAAAGCACATCTGCTTGGTTTGTCCATGGGCGCACGGGTCTTGATGGACTTCCACCATTTTTATTCCTCGCGGATTGCCACACTGACCCTGTGCGACTGTTTCTCCAGTTTCGGAAACACTCTTTCGGCGGAAGAACGCGCCGGATTTTTGCGCCTGCGTCAGGAACCTCTTTTGGAGGGAAAATCATTTGAAGACTTGGCACCGGATCTTGTTGACTCGCTGCTAGGGCCCCATGCGACACCGGAAGTACGCCAAGAATTAACGAGGAGCGTCCACCTCCTTCATAAAGGGTCGTACCTGAAGACATTGGAAGCCACACAGCTTTTTGATCGAACGGCGGAGCTTAAAAAAATGACCATGCCAGTTTTGCTGATCTATGGCGGAGAGGACCGGCTGACCCCGCCGAAATTTGGTGAAAAAATGGTCCGCGACATCCCGGATGCTAGGATGGAGGTTATTGAGGGTGCTGGGCATTTAAGCAACCTTGAAGAGCCAGGGAAATTCAACAGGCTCATCGACGCGTTTTTTACTAAGCACGCCTCCTTAGCTTCATTCAGATAATGGGGGAGTAATAAATGGTCCAATTGCTTGAAAGTGACATTCTCACAAAAGAGGTCCTGGATTGGACCGGCGTTCATCTGTTTCATTTTGAAGGGTCATCCTGTTCGCAAAAGGCCCGGGTATTCATGAATTTGAAAGGGATCGAATGGGAGAGCCATCCGATCAACCTAGGCACTGGGGAAAATTACTCAGAATACTATCTTGGGATTAATCCGCGTGGTTTGGTGCCTACGCTAGTACAGGATGGTGAGGTGCATATTGAGAGTAATGACATCCTCATTTTGCTCGATGATCGGTTTCCGGAAAACAAACTTATTCCGGACGGGGTGGAGAACAAGATGGCCGAACTTCTCCGCCATGAGGATGATTTGCATCTGGATCTTAGGACCATCACCTTTCGTTTCACACAGCCACGAGGTAAAGAGCCACGATCTAAGGATACTCTGCAAAACTACCGAGATAGAGGTACTGGCAGGGTTAGAGGTGAAAAGGATGCGCACAAGGACGTCGAATTGAAATTTTGGGAAACAGCAGCCACCGTTGGTATTACAGACGATGCTGTGCACGCCTCTGCGGCACGTTTCAAAGATACATTGAATGGTCTCGCCAACCAGCTGGAGCGGACTGGTTATCTTTTTGGTAATGACCTTACCGTCCTAGATATTGCCTGGGTTATTTATGTAAATCGCTTAGTACGATGTGGTTACCCATTGGAGCGGCTCCACCCAAAAGTTGATGAGTGGTTTTGGCCGCTCCGTGAGCGGCCAGAATTCGCCCAGGAACTTAATGTTTCGCCAGCGGTGCAAAAAGCTGTTGATGAAAACCACGCCCGGCAGCGTAGGGAAGGTAAGACGCTTGTTGACGTAGCAGGCTTATAAAAGCCCGCGCACGAGTATCACTAATTATGTCATCTGCTCGCAGTAACCTTCTGGGTATTGGATATATGGTTATGTCGGCCGCTCTGATGACTGGCATGGCGGTAATGGTGAGACAAGTCTCACAGGAGTTGCATCCATTTCAGGTTGCGTTTGCGCGCAACCTTCTAGGATTTATTTTTCTATTGCCATTATTTTACCGGTATGGATTTGATGCCTTAAAAACGAATGATTTGGGTTGGATGGCGGCAAGAGGCGCATTTAATGCGGTCGCTATGCTGGCATTTTTTATCACATTAATATCCCTCCCCCTTGCGAATATCTCCGCATTTATGTTTACGGTTCCGCTATTTGTATCAATTATGGCAATTTTCTTTTTTCGCGAGCTTATGGGGCCTAGGCGCTTGATTAGTCTATTTGTTGGCTTTGCTGGTGCGCTTGTGATACTGCGGCCTGGTATTGAGGTAGTCGGTGTCGGTTACGCTTTTGCATTTTTCTCTGCTGTAACCTGGGCTACGGCGGTCGTAATTATCAAGCGCCTATCAAAAACTAATAGTGCCTTTACGATCACACTCTACGGCATGTTCTTTCTTACCATATTTACACTCCCACCGGCGCTTTTTGTATGGGAATGGCCAAGCCCTGAGCAGTATTTATGGCTTATCGTAATTGCGGTAGGGGGTACGGCAGGCCAGCTCTTGTTTACGCAGTCTCTCAAAGAAGCTGACGCCACACTTGTTATGCCTTTTGATTTCACGAAACTAATCTGGGCAAGTTTTTTGGGTTTTTTGATTTTTTCAGAAGTTCCAGACATTTGGGCATTCGTTGGGGGTGCTATCATATTCTCAAGTACTAGCTACCTGACCTACCGGGAGGGGAGGGCCAAGACTGGTTCCAGCTAATCGAGATTGATTAGAGCAGCACCTACTATTGGGTCAGGCAAAGTCCATGCTCTGGAGCAAAAGATAAGTACACCGTTTGACCAGGAGTTAAATTCTCGTAGTGATTAATTTGTATGCCTATCTCATTTTGGCCAGCTTTTATTCTACCCTCCATGAAACTCCCTAGATAGATCGTGTCTATAACTTGTCCTTCAATAAGGTTAACTAACGAGTGGTCATCGGGTTTTGACAAGTGAAGAGTAACGTCCTCTGGGCGGAGGCTTAGTACTAGTCGATCTCCAGCCGAGGCTCCCTCACCGCCTAGTGCCTTCACGGTAAAACCAGAGGCCCCATCAGAAACTTCCATTTCACAAACGTCACCATTGCGCTGGATAAGTTTACCCTCGAGGAGGCTTGTTACACCAATGAAGTTTGCAACAAAGGAGTTTGCAGGATGGGAGTAGATGGTCTCGGGATCGCCAATTTGCTGAATTACAGCCTTATCCATAACAACTATTCTGTCACTCATGACCAGTGCCTCGGATTGGTCATGCGTAACATAAACTGAAGTTATACCTACCTCTTTTTGCAGGCGAACAATCTCGTCTCGCATCAGCTCCCGAAGTTTCGCATCCAGATTTGACAGTGGTTCATCGAAAAGAATTACTTTGGGCTCATATACGATAGCTCGAGCTAGAGCGACACGTTGTCGTTGGCCTCCCGATAACTTCGTTGCGTATCTGTCAGCGAGGTGGGCCAGGTCTACAAGCTCAAGCGCACGCATGGTTCTTTGTTTCAGTTCTTTACCTGAAACTTTCCGAATTTTCAGGCCGTAAGCCACATTGTCGAAGACCGTCATATGAGGCCAAACTGCGTAGCTTTGAAACACCATGCCAAGGTCGCGGTCTTCCGGAAAAAGGTAAATATCTTTTTCTGCGGAAACCACCGGTGTTCCACCCACTCTGATCTCACCTTGGTCGGGTCGCTCCAAACCTATGATGCAGCGAAGCGTTGTTGTCTTCCCGCACCCCGAAGGCCCCAGCAGAGTAACGAACTCACCCTCGGATATGGAGATATTGAAATTGTCTACTGCTGTCTCCGGTCCGAAGCGTTTTATCAGCCGATCAATTTCGACCATTGCTTTTCCGCTAGCCGACGTCATGGCTGCACCGCCAGCATGTGCTCTGACTCAAATTGCAAATAGACCTTCTCTCCCTCTTTGAGTCCCATGCGGGGGTGCGCTATAACCTTCCATTCAAAGTCTCCCCACGCAACACGACAATCTACATAATTACCAAGGAATATTGCCGATGTAACCTCTCCCGGAACTGGTGCCGCGCCATCTGGCTCCCGCACTGCGTGAACGTTTTCTGGCCTTACAGAGAGAACCGTATCGTCTCCCTGTTTCAGACCTGCTCCAAGCTGGCATTTCAGAGTTATTGGCTCACCTGCCACATTTACTTCCACATCCGCTTCACCACCGCTGGTATTTGCTTTTTTTACGTTACCCTCCAGAAGATTAGCAACCCCGATAAAATTACTCACATAGCTATTTACCGGTTTGCTATAAATGTCCACGGGGCTACCCATTTGTTCGATATGTCCCTTGCTCATCACGATGATATCATCACTCATAACCAACGCCTCGGCTTGATCGTGAGTTACGTAGATTGACGTAATCCCCACTTCATTTTGAATACGTTTCAATTCAACCCGCATCTGTTCTCTAAGTTTTAAATCCAGGTTCGAAAGTGGTTCGTCAAATAATAAAAGTCTTGGTTTTGCAACAATGGCTCGGGCTAGGGCGGCTCGCTGTTGCTGGCCTCCTGAGAGTTGGGTTGCCATCTTGTCGGCCATATCGGTTAGGCCAACAAGCTCCAAGACATCGGCCACACGGTCGTTAATTTCGTCCTTGGGGATTTTTTGGATCTCAAGAGGGTATGCCACATTTTTTGTAACACTCATATGGGGCCATATAGCGTAGCTTTGGAATACCATTCCAATATCCCGGTTTTCAGGAGCCATAAAAATTCCCGATTCGGGGTCTGTAAACATCGCATCGCCAACTCTTATTGAGCCGCCGTCGATCGAATGAAGGCCTGCAATACTCATGAGTGTGGTTGTTTTTCCGCATCCCGACGGACCTAGAAGGGTCAAAAAGTCGCCTTTTGCTATTTTGAAGGAAATCCCATCAACCGCTGGGTCATCTCCGAACCATTTGATGAGATCCTTGACCTCCAGATAGTTCTCATCGCTCTGTGTGTTATCGATAGGCATCTGGATCCCCTAAGCCGTTAGAGCTTCTTTGCCTGCCACCCGCCTAAACAGGAATATAGCAGCAAGAAGCACGATTGTTTGTGCCATTGAGAGCGCGGCAGTTAACGGTTCATTCTCGAAATTAGATAAATAATAGACGCCCACAGAGAGAGTTTCTGTGCCTGTTGTGTACAATATAATTGAGATCGATAGTTCACGAAGGAAGATAATAAATAAAAGGACCCACCCGGCAAATATACCCGGTTTAAGCAGCGGGATGGTAATCCGTTTGAGTGTCGTAAACCAACTTGCTCCAGACATGCGAGAGCTTTGATCCAATTCCTCCGAAATTGCTAACATGATTGAAGAGACATTTCGTTGACCGTAAGGAAAGAAACGCGTCACGTAGCCCAGCAACAAAATCCACAAAGTCGCATAAATTGGGGTCTGGATGTAAGTGACGAGCACGCCCATTGCAAGAACGATGCCGGGAAATCCAATCGGAACAACACATAAAAAATCTATAAGCCGTGTCATCGGGCCTTTTGTTCGATGGATCATGTAGCTGACGACAATTGCCAGGACCATTGAGAGGGTCGCACCAACTAAGGCAAGAATTAAGCTATTGAAGATGCCGTTCGTGGCTGCCTGAATGCTATCCTCTCTCCAAAAGAAAAGTGTTTTCTCGTAATTGATAAAACTCATTTGCGCTGGTTGAATTGTGGCCTCCCAGACAGGATGGAGACTTACAACTAGTAGACTAAGTATTGGGAGGACAACGGCGACCAGGATGTAGAGTACGTTATACCCGAAGGCGACCCATTTCCATGATCCCAAGTCTAGCACGTTTGGTCTAAAACCCTTTCCAGTGACTGTTGTAAAAGAGCGAGGTGCAATATACCGCTGTTGGATCCATATGAGGACGACGGTTATTATTCCGAGGGCCATACTCATGGCCGCTCCGAGGTAATGATTAGCGTCATCACCGACCGCTTTGGAAAATATCTGAGTGGTCAGGGTCTCCCATCCGTAAGGCGCGCTCAGCTTAAAGGGCACACCAAATTCTCCTGCACTGGTCACGAAAACTATAATTGCACCGGACAAAATTCCCGGCATTACCAGAGGCAATGTAACAGTCATCGTCGTTTTAAATAATCCTGCACCAGTTGTTCTGGCGCTGTCTTCCAGCGAGGGATCCATCCTCCGGAGTGAACCCACGACAAATAAATAGACCAATGGGGCAAAGAATATGCCTGTCACCCAAATTACACCCCAGAGATTATCTACGTTTAATATGTGCGTCTCAAAACCGAGATAGTCTTGGGCCCAATTATTCAATAGTCCCGTCTTTGGGGCGGCAAGATTATGCCACGCTATAGCTCCAACAAAAGGGCTTAGGAAAAATGGGATGAGGTTGTATGGTTCTAAAAAATCTCGACCGGGGCAGTTGGTTCGAGCATTAATCCAAGCAAGTGAGACACCTAAAAAAGTAGCAAGAACTGTCGAGCCGCTGGAAATCAAAATTGTGTTTACAAAGGCTTTTGGAATTATTCGATCAGTTACCATCAGTAAGTAATTATCGAAACCCCATTCGGTATCCCAACCAGAGTCGTCCAAAACCAAAAAACTGTTAATAAACAGAGCTATCAAAGGTAAAATTACCGCTATCCCAATGATCAAAGCGACGACCATTGTTGCAATATTTTCCTGGTTAAAGAGTGCCCTTATTCTGTTTTCTGCCTTTGACCGGCGAGGAGGGCCTTCTGTCCTTTGAGGCTCGGGTCCAGTTGCTACCGTAGCGACTTCTTGCATCAGATTACTCTTAATATTGCCCGGATGGATTACCTAAATCTTGACCCTAACTTAAGAAAAATGGAAGCGAGCTCCGTTATAAAGCTCGCCTCCATTCAGCAAATTAGGTGTTGTGGCTTAACGATAGTTTTTAGCCCACTCAGCTCGGACTGATTTGAAGCTTTTAGCTGCACCAACCCAGTCGTCTAACCCGATCAGCTTATGCTTGCTCAAATCCATGAGGTATGGAGCAGCGGCAGCTGGGGCTTTATAGCCTTTACGGAAGCTGTAGATTGCCTCACCTTCAACAAACAAATCGGAGCCCTCCTTTGTGAGGAGAAACTCAACTAATAATTTGCCAGCGTTCGGATTCTTAGCGCCCTTGAGAACAGCAATTTGGTTGCCCAGCATCACTTGTCCCTCTTTATAGGAGCCAATCACGAGCTTGTCTTTTAATGCAGGTTGCTTGATGACGTTTTGGTACACTCGGCCCGAAAGGTTCCACATATCAAAGGGTCTTTGGCAGGAGATAACCATTTGTATTTTTGGTTCTGTCCTAAATTCGACCAAAGGATCAGTTTTCTTTTTTTCTGCCCAGAACTTTTTAAAGTCAACCGCGCCAGCTTTTTCTAAAGCCACCACTGTATTACTGTACGTAAAGCTCTTCGTGATATCAGAAGATATGGTTTTGCCCTTCAGCATGGCCTTGGTTGTGTCTGCGTAGGATTTTACATCGAAGTTTGCCATACCTGGGCAAGTCTTATTCCAAACGGGTTGGAAGGTGTAGGCCAGTGGGGTCACGACATAGGGATACTTCGAATATTGCCCCGCAGATTTTGCCAGTCCTGCACTGTCTTTCCAATGGGCGCTGTCAAGCTCAAGGAATGCCCCGCGTTTTGCACCAGCATCAAAGAATGGGGGCGCACTTACGAGGATGGCGTCAACTGTAAATTTACCGGCTTTAATCTCTTGGCGGACCTGAGCAACAGTGGCACCAGTTCCTTTTCTGAGCATGTTGACCTTAAAGCCATCACCCAGTCCGTATTTCTTCTTGAACGCAGCACCAATTCTTTTACTGGTCCGGTCGCTAAAGAGCGGGTTAATGAGTGTAACCGAACCTTCAGCCTTCGCACCCGGTATCAGTTTCTTTTCCTGCGGCGTAATACCATGACCGCCTGCGTGTGCCGTGGCACTTATCGAAAAGGCGCCCAAAACAACTGCAACGCCCAATGACTTGGTAGTGAAACGCGTATTCATCAAGACCTCCCGTCTCTCTTGGATTTAAAAAACTTGATCTGCTTCGTGCATTCGCAGAATTCTCATTGGAACAATCAATACGTCATCATCTATTGTTATCAGACGCAAGTGATTTTCAATGTCTCGATCATAAATAGTTTGAAACCCTTTTTCCAATAGGAAAATTATATTTTTATCATGTATGTTGGATGCCCGATAAATACTACAGGTGATTGCCTCACATGATGTTTGAATATTTTCCCGATAATTACCCATGGTCGATGGCCCTCCAGATGGCGCTAAATGCGGGCGGCGTGCTCTCAGAGATCGACGACAAGCTGTGTTCTTTAAAACATCTAGCTGGTAAAAATGATGATGAGGCTAACCAAGCATGGCATGATGCCTGGTCAGAATTGGGCGAGCGAAACCTGCTTTTAGCCAAAGATGACGTAATTGCCGGGCATTCGGTGAGCGCTGGACAGAAATATTTTCGCTCGGCGATTTACTTTCTGACGGCGGAGCGGATGTGTAAAGCAGGTTCAGACCTGAGGCTTAAAACTTATGCGTCCATGCTTGAATCATTTAAAGCAGGATTAGAGCATTCAAATTCGGCGGCTCGCCGAGTTGATATTCCTTTCGAGGATACCCATCTTCCTGCAATATTTTATCCTGCTCAGAATTCTTTTGGTGTGCGGGCTCCCTGTCTGATCCATTTAGATGGTTTGGATGTTATGAAGGAATATCTGTACCTTTTGGGCATTCCTCAAGCTTACGCTGAACGAGGGGTTTCTACTTTGCTTTTAGATCATCCTGGCATTGGGGAAGCATTACGCTTGGGTAATCTTAAACTAACCCCTGAAACTGAAAAACCCACAGCCGCGGCAATTGACTATCTTGAATTAAAAGGTGAAGTCGACCCCACTAAGATTGGTGTCGCCGGTATCAGCTTGGGCGGTTATTACGCACCGCGGGCTGCCGGGTTTGAGCCTAGGATCAAATGCGTTGTCGCGTGGGGCGCAATTAACGATTACGGCGAGATAACCCGTCGGCGACTAGATGGTAGCGGAACAAATCTCTCCGTCTCGCACTGGGAAGATCACATGAATTGGGTGCTCGGCACGACGAACCGAGAGGGTATTTTAGATGTTACTTCACGAATGTCGCTAGAGAGAGCCCTGCCAAATATTCGATGCCCATTACTCATCCTGCATGGAGAGGCGGATCGACAAATCCCACTACGGATGGCACAGAAAACGCTCGACGCCGCCACAAATAGTCCCCACGCTGAGTTGAAGGTGTTCACGACAAAGACTGGTGGTGTAGAGCATTGCCAGGTAGATAATGCGAAGATAGCTATCGAATATATGGCAGATTGGGTTGCGGAGACCTTCACCTCATTGGGCAGTGCCAAACCGCGATGACCGGAACCAGCCATGTTTTTAGAGCACGGCGCGGCAAATAAAGGCTCCATCTTTCACTGGCCGGAATTCGGTACATAAATCATTGATCTTCCTAAGACATGTCTATTGTCTTGGGATCGGATCAAGGAGGGCCTGCCATGCCGATCAGAACTGCCGAACAATATCTCGCCTCCCTTAGGGATGACCGAGAGGTCCACATAGGCGGAGACCGAGTGAAGGACGTAACCAAAGATGCCAGATTTGCTGGTGCAGCAGAGACAATGGCTGATCTTCTGCAAATGCAGCATGAACCATCTTTGCAGGATGTGTTGACCTATTCGTCTCCTTCCTCGGGGGATCTTGTAGGAATGAGTCACATCCAACCTAGTTCTCCGGAGGACGTAAAGTCTAGAGGCGATGCGATGCAGGTTTGGATGGATACTACGTGCGGAATGTTAGGTCGAAGCCCTGATTACAAGAACGTAATGGTTGCGGCGTGGGCCGCAGCGGCAGCATCCTTTAAAAGAGACACCTTTGACGGCAGCGATAACATTAAGAATTTTTACGAGCGGGTGCGTGAGAATGATCTAATGATGACCCATGTTTTGGTGAACCCACAAGTGGATCGGTCGAGACCGGCTCATTTGCAGGAATCAGAGATAGTTGCGCAAATTGTGAAAGAGACCGACGAGGGGATGATCGTGAGAGGCGCGCGTATGGTGGCAACACTCTGTGCGCTTGCGAATGAGATTGTTGTGATGCCAGCGGCGCTGACGTGGCAAACTGACGAGCAACATAAAACAACGAATTATGCTTTTGGATTTGCAATCCCAACCAACACGCCAGGATTAAAATTTATTTGCCGACCACCGGTGGCACATCTGGATGCGGCTTCTCCTATGGATGGTCCGTTGTCACTGCGATACGATGAGTCAGATGGGATAGCCGTCTTTGATGATGTCATGGTACCGTGGGAGCGGGTGTTTCTGTTCCGGGACAAAGAGGCAGAAGCCGTCATAAGAGGAAAGACTGGAGCTGGACCCCATGCCTTACATCAATCGGTTGTGAGAGCTGTATCGAAGTCTCAATTTATGATGGCGCTGGCATTGGCTATCGCGAAGTCCACAAAAATTGACGAGCATAATCACGTACAGGTCATGCTGGCAGAAACGATATCCATTGCCGAATTTACCCGGACGTGCCGCGTCGCGGCAGAGGCAGAAGCCCATGAAACTCCCTTTGGAACTTTTGCCCCTGCGATGAGACACATCTCTGTGTGGCAGAGTATGTTTTGGAAACTCTATAATCGCCAGTGCGAGATCATTAACACGCTCGGAGCAGGCGGCCTTGTGGGCGTGCCCTCTTTTGCCGAGCTCGCGGGTGAAGCGAAGGGAGATGTTGAGAAATATTTTCAGTCTGTGAATGCAGACTCTTCGAAACGCATAAAATTGAATAGATTGGCTTACGATGCAGCACTATCTAGTTTTGCCGGAAGGCAGCGGCTTTACGAACAGTATTACTCTGGCGATCCAATGAGGAGCATGTCACAAATGTACCGCTCTTATTCTAAAGACACGCATATTGATCGGATCCACGATATGTTAGATGATTTGGAGGGCCGTCAAAATCAGGGCTGGCCTCACAACGGTGGTCCAGCTTTTACTCCCGGTAGATTTTAGTTGTGCTCAAGATTTATGTTGACGCTGATGCATGCCCTGTGCGCGATGAGGTGGTAAAGGTTGCTAAGAGACATGAGCTAATGACATACATGGTGTCGGATGGTGGTATTAGACCATTTCCGGAAAAACTAATTAAGTTGGTCGTCGTGGCACCGGGAGAGGACGCTGCAGACGATTGGATATTCGAAAAAATAGGCCCGGGCGATATACTGATAACGTCTGATATACTCTTGGCAGACCGGTGCATAAAGAATGGTGCAGTGGCATTGAAGCCTTCGGGAGATGTTCTTGAAGAGAAAAATATAGGCTCAGTTGTTGCGTCTAGGAATTTGATGGCAGGACTGCGAGAAGCCGGGGAAACCCGCGGGGGACCTAGGCCATTTACTAAAAAGGATAGGTCACGATTTACAAATAGTTTAGAGAGTTTAGTTTGCCAGGCTAAATAGCTCTCCCGGTGTTTGTGATTTCAATTGGTAAATAGCAGGCTCAAATTTGCGGGCCAGCGATCGCGAGGCACGTATTAATTTTTGAAATACCGCCTGTGCCGTGGCAAGGACGCGAGGTGCAGGGTAATTGCTACCCAAAAGAAAAAGACGATTAGGCCCCAGTCTTTGACGGAGACCCACTCAGGATTTACGAGGCCCACACTTACTCCCATAACAGACAAAAAAAACAGAAATGTTTTTAAGAAGTAAATGGGGTAGACCGTGCTGCTGCCCCTCAGCAAGTGCTTAATTCCGTAAAATGCGAATGTACCGAATATGGCGAGCCGGATCGTATAAAGTCGAAAATATGGGACTTCCTCGCTCGTCGTTATCGTGAATGGAAAAAGTATCGTGATGTTAAAGAGTGAAGCCACGATAATGTAGACCGCCCAGAGCGATAGCAGCCCGATTAGTATATTTGCTAATTTACGTATCTGTGTTCTTCCTATTTTTCAGATGAACAACCGTGTAAGTGATAGTGTGGCGTTTTTTTAATTTACTAAACTACCGTAACTTAGAAATTACAGTGAATTACTACATTTTTCGCATTTTTCTGTGCCATAGTAAAAAGCTGTGGTAGGGAATTCCCCAAAATGTAGAACATGAATGCTAGTCGGGTCGCTTCATTGTGAACACGTTTTCAGGTTCCAGAACGGAGTAATCGAGGCCACCGAGCCTCGCGATTGGACGAATTTTACTAATATCAATCGTCCCCTTGGTGATTACTTCATCGCGCACATGGATACCAATTACTTGTCCCAAAATCATATTGTTCTCAGAGCCCGAACTGCTCCGGGGTAATCTCACTGTTCGGAGGTATTTGCATTCAAGGGCGATCGGGGCGTCTGCGACTCGAGGTGGCTTCACATTCACGGAGCGGGCAGGGGTAAGCCCTGCTTTTTCCATTTCATCCTCGCCTCTTGGCTCATGGCGCGCGGTTTTGTTGAGTTTTTCTCGCAAGTCATGGCTGCACAGATTAAACACAAATTCTTTTGTCATCTCAGCATTAGAAAGAGAGTCCTTGGGTTCCGTTGTCCCCTTTTTGGGTCCGTTTGGACAGTACATCAAACAAGGAGGATCGGCTGCGATTGCATTAAAGTAGCTGAATGGAGCGAGATTGACGACGCCATCCATGTCAATTGTTGAAATCCAGCCAATTGGCCGCGGCACCACCAGCGAAGTGAATATAGAGTGGTTAAATGGCGCTGGTTTCATACCATCGGTTCGGGGATCAAAAAACATCTGCTATCCAAAAACTCCAGGCCGTTGCCGTTGCCGTTGCCTATTAGATTTCTGGTTAAAAAGGCTTTCCGCCCTCGATCGTCGTTCGATGTATATGACGTACATAGTTTGTATCATAACTTGTTGCCTGATGCATAACAGAACGATTGTCCCAACAGAGTAGGTCATGGGGTTGCCATTCATGGGTAAAGACTAGTTCCGGTTTCGTTGAGTGTTCGAATAGTTCTCTAAGGAGATTGGCACTGTCGTCGGGCTCCATGTCCTTTATGGCAAAAGTAAAACCTGGATTGACAAAAAGGGACCGAGCCCCGGTGTCCTCGTGCGTCCGCACGACGGGATGCACGACATCTGAGAGTTTTGACAATTGGTGAATGTTTAAAACGGGGCGCAGACCCTCTACAGACTCCTTGGCTTTATCATCGCGGGTATAAGAGTGATAAGCCTTCAATCCTTCGAGACGTCCACGCATCGTCTGAGGGAGGGTCTCCAGAGCTTTTCTCATGTCCGCGAACAACGTCTCCCCACCTTGTGGAGGTGTCTCAAGAGCGTAAAGCATAGAGCCCAACATGGGTAACCGTGCGTACGATAAATCTGAGTGCCAATAGCGACCGGCGTCCTCAAAACCGACCGGAGAGCAGTCCTGGTTTTTCTTGTTTGAGAGCACGAGAATTTCTTTTTGGTCCGGATGTTGAAATTGATCGAGGACATGGATGCCAAGGGACCCAAAATGACGACTGAATGCCACTTGTTCAGCTGGCGTAATATATTGATCGCGAATTACCATGACACCAGCTTTAAACTAGGCTTCTCGGATCGCACAGAAATCTTCGGCAGACAGCTGTTGGCTTAAATCCAATCCGGTCACTTCAATGGCAAAGTCGGCTCTTAATTCTGTTATTTTGAAATCCATATTTTCTTTTTAGAAATCCAATCGGTTATCAAGCATTTGTAAACAATACAGTTTCAACCGTCCTCTGGCCAAAATGCCTGTCTCGCCTATGGTACCAAAGAAGCACGGTTGTTGAGGGTTTCCATGTCATAGCCAGTTATCTTGCGGTATTTGGCGCCAATGCTCTCTATTTCTTTTTGGCTGATGACGTCATGTATGGTCTTGACTGGGACCGGTGCTCGATCGGCGACAATCTCTAGAAGGTGGTCTGGCCCCTCACCGCGGTTGGCTCGCACGACATTTGATGTGGTGGGCAGTCGATCCGCTTCATAGGCTTTGAGGGCATCCATAGGGTTGTCCATCGATTTTAGTGATCCGGCTAGAGTTCGGGCATCTAAAATGGCTTGTCCCGCTCCATTTGCACCGATGGAATACATTGGGTGGGCGGCATCCCCCAGCAAGACCAAGCGGTCAAAATGCCAGCGATCTATCGGGTCTCGATCAACCATCGGGTATTCATTGATCCTATCCGCATTTCTGATCATAGATGGTACATCCAACCAATCAAATTTCCAATCGTCGAAAAGATGCGCAAAGTCGGAGATATGTCCCGGCCGGTTCCAATCATTATTCTTATATGTATTTGTTCGCACCTCCGCCACCCAGTTGATCAGCGTCTCCCCTTTTTCGTTGTCCGGAGAGATTGGATATATCACCATTTTTCCGGTTTGCAGGGTCCCGGCTAGGACCATCGTGCGTCCTGTGTGAAATGCTGGTTGCCGCGTGGTCCCACGCCATAAATTAATACCAGCATAGAGGAGGGGCCCCTCCTCTGGGTAATATTTTTGCCGAACAAGAGAATGAATACCATCAGCGGCGATGACCAGATCCGCTGTTTCTTGGGTGCGATTATTCTCATTCGTTGGATCTTGGAAATACACCATTGCTTTTCCGGCGTCTTGAGAGACGTCTATTGCTTTATATCCAGTTTTTACACAGTCATTACCAAGTCGGGCCAGAACCGCATCATAGAGCAGCATTTGCAGCTCGCCACGATGAATCGCAAACTGAGGCCAATTATAACCTGCTTTCGTGCCACGTGCCTCTCGTTGGATTTCAAGGCCGAATTTCGTGTAGAACCGGAGCTCCTCCAATGCAACGCCGGTTGCCTTGAGCTTTTCCAATAAACCCAATTCAGTCAATTCTCTTACTGCATGGGGGAGTAGGTTAATGCCGACACCAAGGGGTTTCATCTGTTTGGCTTGTTCAAATATCCTCGGCTTTAGGCCAATATCGTGTAGCGCTAATGCAGTTGCCAGTCCGCCAATGCCGCCACCAATTATGATGACATCTGTTGATTGCTTAATCATAAGTTTTAAACTTTTTTGTCATGCCTACCCCCAAACATCAGTATTTGGTTCTGTTTTTTCCCTTCATAACTGTCAAATTTGGCTGATTAGGGTAACATCCGGCCTGGATTCATAATGCCTTTCGGATCTAGAGCAGCTTTGACGCGGCGCATGACGGCAAGCGCCGCCGGGTCCTTAAAGGCGGTCATTTCGGCTAACTTGTTGGCCCCAATGCCGTGTTCGGCGCTAAAAGAACCGCCGTAACTAGAGAGTGGGCCATAAACGGCTGCCTTTATATCTGCCGCATGTTTCCGAAGGTTTGCGGTTTCATCTTCCTTTGGGAATACAGTGTAGTGAAGGTTGCCGTCGCCCAAATGTCCGACGGGTAACATGCGGGCGCCGGGCAAAATGCGATCCACAGTTCCCGCCATCTCATCTACGAATTCGTGAACTGCATCCAAGGGGAGAGCTATGTCGAAACCAATACGTTCACCCTCGGCGGTAATCGCTTCCAAAGCGGATTCTCGGAGTGTCCAAATTTCGCTGCGTTGCGCTTCTGAGGATGCGATCACTGCGTCGGTCACCAGATCACTCTCAAAGGCATCGGCCAGCACGTTTTCGAGCTTTTGTGCGATCGGGGTTATGCCGCTCTCGGACATTTTTGCGTCGGCGTCTGATGTAGCGGCAATTTCGATCAATACAGACATCTCCGGGATATCCGTAAACGGTTGTTTGAGGTGAGGGAGGTGTTTGGCTAACAATTCGAAAAGCGCCTTGGGCATGAGTTCGAAGGCCTCTACTGCCCCGCCAGTCTCTGCCTGAATCAGGTTCAGCAGGTCGAGACCGCCAGAGATATCATTCACCGTAGCAAGACATGTTTCTCTCGCTTTTGGAAGTGGAAAAAGTTTTAGGGTGGCCGCCGTGATGACACCCAAGGTGCCCTCGGATCCAATCAACAGATTTCGGAGATCGTAGCCCGTGTTGTTTTTGTGAAGTCCGGAGAGAAGGTTCATAATCTCGCCATCAGGCATTACAGCTTCGATACCAAGACACAGGTCTCGGGTATTGCCGTACCTCACCACATTTGATCCCCCAGCATTGGTCGCCAGATTGCCTCCAATCATACAGCTTCCTCTTGCCCCAAAGTTCAGGGGGAAGAAAAGGCCCAACTCCTCAACGGTCGTATGGATGGTCTCTAAGACGCAGCCGGCCTCCACTACAATGGTCTGAGCTGACCGGCTAATGTCTCGGATGATGTTCATGCGTTCCAGCGAGAGGAGAATGGCGTCACCGCTTTGGTCAGGAATTGAGCCGCCAGCCACCCCGGTATTGCCACTTTGGGGGACAACCGGGGTCGTCGTATGATAAGCGAATTCCATAATCTTGGAAACTTCCTGAGTATTGGCAGGCCGGACTACGGCCCTGGCCCGACCGGTTTTATCGCCGGGCCAGTCCGTGATGTATTTGGTTTGGTCTTTTTGTGCGGTGAGGACGTTGGATTTCCCAACGATTGCCACAAGTTTTTCGATTAATGTGCTCAAGCGGTCGTCTCCATGCTTTTTTTGGGGCCGGTGTCTTATCTTAACACATCAATTTGGGCTAGAAGATCAAAGGTTCAGGTGTCGGATCCCCAGCGTGAAGGAAGTCGAAATCACAGCCCTCGTGTGCCTGTGTCACATGCTTGGCAAATAATGCGGTGTAGCCGCGGGTGGCTGGAAAAGGCGGCGGTGTCCAATGTCCTTTTCTATCTCTCAGTTCCGCGTCAGATACTTTTATATTTATAGATCTGTTCGGGATATCCAGTTCAATTAGATCACCGTTTTGCACCAGGGCAAGCGGGCCGCCAATCGCGGCCTCAGGTGACACATGCAGAACACAGGTGCCATATGCGGTGCCGCTCATTCGGCAATCTGAGATGCGCACCATATCGCGCACCCCCTGGGCGAGTAATTTTTTCGGGATGGGCAACATACCCCATTCCGGCATGCCCGGCGCGCCGATCGGTCCGGCGTTCTGCAGCACAAGAACCGAGTCAGCGTCCACATCTAGATCTGGATCATCAATGCGTGCAGACAAGTCCACATAGTCTCTAAACACCACAGCTTTGCCGGTATGTTGGTGGAATTTTGGATCAGCCGCTGTCTGTTTGATGACGCAGCCGTTCGGTGCCAGATTGCCCCGAAGGATGGCTGTGCCTCCCTCGTGGTAAAGCGGGTTGTCGAGAGGGCGGATGACCTCGTCATTGTAAATCTCGGCACCATCAATTGACTCGGCGAGGGTCTCGCCCATGACAGTCCGAGTGGTGAGGTCAAGATGCCCCTTCAGCCGGGTCATCAGACCACGCAGACCACCTGCGTAATAAAAGTCTTCCATGAGATATTCACCAGAGGGCTTAATGTTCACGAGCACTGGCGACTTTCGGGAGATCGCGTCAAACCGATCCAGATCCGCGTCAAGACCCGCGCGACCTGCCACGGCGATCAGGTGGATCATAGCATTGGTTGAGCCTCCCAAAGCCATATCAATGATGGTTGCGTTGTCGAAGGAAGCCTGGGTGAGGATATCCGATGGTTTTAAGTCTTCCCAAACCATATCGACAATACGTCGCCCGGACGATGCGGCCATTAGGGCATGATGGGAATCGACTGCGGGAATGGATGAAGATCCGGGAAGTGCCATGCCAAGTGTCTCTGCGACAGACATCATGGTTGCCGCTGTACCCATTACCATGCAGGTTCCGGCAGACCGCGACAAACCGCCGACCACATTCTCGAACGTCTCCTGATCTATGAGCCCGGCGCGTTTATCGGCGTTGTAGCGAAGTACATCAGTGCCACTGCCAAGCGTCTCACCCGCGTAGTAACCGCGCAGCATGGCGCCCGCCGGCATGTATATGGCGGGCAGGTTCATGGTCAGTGCCGCCATGAGGAGCGCTGGCGTCGTTTTGTCGCAGCCGCCCATCAGCACCACACCATCAATGGGGTGGCATCGGATCAGTTCCTCTGCCTCCATCGCAAGGAAGTTACGGTAAAGCATGGTAGACGGTTTAACCATGATCTCACCCAGTGACATCGCCGGCAACTCAATCGGAAACCCCCCGGCTTCATATACACCACGCTTGATTTCCTCCACTCGTTGTTTGAAGTGGGAATGGCAGGTGTTCATATCGGACCAGGTATTGATTATGCCAATACATGGCTTTCCGCCAAAATCCTCTATCGAGTAGCCCAATTGACGGGAGCGTGCGCGGTGGCTGGTGGCTCGCATGTCCTCGGGGCCATACCAGCGCTGGCTCCTGAGATCGTCGAGTTTCTTTTTTCGGTCAGCCATTATTTCTCTTCTAAATTTTCCTGAACATAGAGATACATCAAACCAATCTGGCCTTTCTCCGCATGGCCCTGGGCCTCCAGAAACCGGTAAAGCTCTGTGGTGAGGGCGGCCATGGGCATCGGCGAACTGGTTTTTTTGCCCATTTCGCAAACGGTGTTTAGATCTTTCACCGTGTTACCTGGCGCCGTGGACCAATATTCCGCGCGGATCATGCGGCGCGCATGGTCCTGGAGAACGGTGGAGTCCGCCCAACCGCCCGCCAGAGCATCCGGGATCTGTTTCACGTCCACGCCGTACTTGTTGGCAAAGCCAAACATCTCCGAGAGTACGGCGACCTCTGCCCCAATTACCGCTTGATTTACAAGTTTCGTTGCCTGGCCGCAGCCAACAGGTCCCATGTGGGTTAGTCGTTGAGAGGTCGGTTCCACATGAGGTCGTATTCGCTCGACGTCGGGCTTATCTCCGCCGGCCATCATAACTAACGTTCCGTCTCGGGCACCATAACGCCCGCCGGAAACCGGGCAATCAATCCAGTGCGCACCCGTTTTTTCGAGAAGTCGAGCGGCTATGTCGCGTGTACCGTCTGGGTGAATTGAGGAGTGATCAACGACCAGTGTGTTGCTTCCAGCACCTTCGGCAATACCGCCGGAACCAAAGACCACCTCTTCCACGGCGACCGTATCAAACACGCATAGAAAGATTACGTCACAGGCTTCCGCCATGGCTTTGGGACTTTGTGCCCAGGTAGCCCCCGCGTCAAGTGCATCCTGCAATTTCTCACGATTGCGTCCCCAGACGGTGAGCGCCTTGCCCGCGTCTAAAATATTCAGGGACATTGGCATCCCCATGGTGCCCAAACCAATAAAGCCAAGCCGGTCTTCCGCCATATAAGATGACTCCGAGTTCATTAAACTAATGCGTATTTGTGCCCGATGGCACCCCGGTAGGCAATGAAAATGGAGATGTTGGGGGCGATACAGGAATCGGATAGAGATGGCAAAGACAAGAAGCTGGTAATAATCTAGCCTATTAGTACCTAGCCAACTTTTTTTCGGCGGATGTCAAACACCCCTGTTGCAAAAAAAAGAATTGACTAGACTAGGAAGTAATCTTTTTCGGGATTTCCCAAAAAAAGCTTTTTTTATGTGCTTTCCTCGCCGTTTCGAGGTCTCACGTGGCACGGGAGTGTCTACCTGAAAATTTTCTTATGTTCCTGAGGGAGAATCGGGTTAAACAGTTTCGATGTTTTTTGTTTTATCAAAAACATTGTCGTTTTTTCTGGACCCGGCGAACGTCCTGTTCCTGGCTTTGGCTAGCGGAGTGGCACTCCTATGGACACGATATAATCGGTTGGCCCGTTGGTGGCTGACCGCCACTGTGCTGCTAACTGTGTTTCTGACCGTAGTGCCTGTGGGTCGGTTTTTGATCAATATCTTGGAGAACAGATTTGAGGCGGCGAGGGCCCTCCCCAAACATGTAGAGGGGGTTATCGTTTTGGGAGGTGTCATAGACCAGTTTTTATCCCGGAACCGGGGGGTGGTGATCGTTAACGGCGCTGTCGAACGACTGACCGCTTTTGCGGATCTAGCGGACAGATATCCCGATGCACAACTGGTTTTTACCGGCGGGTCCGGGGCTTTGACAGATCAAAGCTTAAAGGAAGCCGATTTTGCCGCGCCCGTGCTTCTGCGTATGGGCGTTGATCTGGAACGGGTAATTTTTGAGAGCCAATCCCGCAACACTGCTGAGAATGCGTCGATGACCCGGGAAATTCTTGCATCGGCACCGCGCGGCACATGGATTTTGGTCACGTCTGCTTTTCACATGCCCCGTGCCGTCGGTGTTTTTCGGGAGAACGGCTGGCAGGTATTTCCCTATCCAGTTGACTATGTCACCCGCCGAGAGGTTAGACCGATTCTTCAAGTTGGGCTGCGCAGTGGCCTGAATTCTCTGGCGGCGGCAGCACATGAATGGACGGGATTAACTTTTTATTGGCTTACTGGCCGTACCAATGACTTTTTTCCGGGCCCCCAACCGGGTGGTTAAATGATAGGTGAGTGGTAATGACAACAGACATTAAACTTGTGGTGGCGTGTATTTGTGTATCTTTCGCGCTGGCTAATGACCCTGTCCACAGCCAGGAGGCTGACACAGCGGCATGGATCGCTAAACTTAGGGGCGAGGCCGTCAAAAAGGGTATCAGCGGGGGCACCGTTGATCGGGCGTTTCAGAATTTTAAACCTCTCAAACGGGTAGTTGAGCTGGATCGCCGTCAACCTGAATTTACGCTGACATTTACGCAATATCTCAACCGCGTTGTACCCCAGCAACGGGTAAAAAAAGGCCGGCAGAAGCTAGCCCAGAACAAACAACTCCTCAATCAAATCGGTAAAAAATACGGCGTGCAGCCTCGCTTCATCGTTGCGCTGTGGGGGATAGAGACAGACTTTGGACGCGTCGACGGAGGATTTTCTGTCATCCAGTCCTTGGCGACATTGGCTATTGATGGACGCCGAAGTAAGTTTTTTAGGGGGCAGCTAATTAGGGCCCTGCGCATCTTGGATGAGGGCCACATCACGTTGGAACGCATGCGGGGATCTTGGGCTGGTGCCATGGGACATTTCCAGTTTATGCCATCCAGCTTTGAAAATTTTTCTGTCGATCATGATGGGGACGGAAAACGCGACATTTGGCGAAATAAACAGGATGCCTTTGCGTCTGCAGCCAACTATCTCTCCCGGTCCGGCTGGAAGGGTGATCAAACTTGGGGGCGCAGAGTCACGGTGCCTGCGGATTTCAATGTTAAGCTTCTGGGTTTGAAGACTCTCAAAAATATGGCGGATTGGCAGTCATTGGGGGTTCGCCGCTCTGATGGCTCGGACCTGCCGTCTCGAAATCTGAGAGGGTCTCTTGTAAGAGCAAAGGAGCTAAAAGCACCAGTTTTCCTGACTTACAATAACTTTCGCACTATTTTGAAATGGAATCGGTCGACGTATTTTGCGGTCGCTGTTGGAACCCTTGCCGATAAAATCGGTGGGCGCTAGGAGGGGCGGGTGGTGTTAGGGACATTGGGGGAAGTCTCAGTGGGTGGCAGCGTGAAAATGGTCAAGCGAGCAGGCCTTCTTTTGGGGGTGCTTTTTTTGTTGGGAGCCTGTGCACAAACACAGCTTTTGGTTCATACAGCTAAACGAATTTCGGGCCAAGATGTTCAGGCTAAAGGTAATTATAAAATCGGAAAACCGTATAAGATCAAGGGAATATGGTACTATCCGAAAGTAAATTATCAGCATACTGAGACAGGGATCGCGTCATGGTATGGTCCTGGATTTCATGGCAAAAAGACTGCCAACGGTGAAATTTATAACCAAAATGCCCTGACAGCGGCACACCGGACTCTGCCTATGCCATCGTTGGTGCAAGTGACCAATTTGGAGAATGGTCGGTCGCTTCGCCTGACGGTTAATGATCGAGGGCCTTTTGCGCACGGCAGGGTCATCGATGTGTCCCGACGGGCTGCCCAGCTTCTAGGGTTCCACCGCCAGGGAACCGCTCGAGTCAGAGTTACCATACTGGCGCCGGAAAGTCGGCTGTTAGCCAGCCAGGCGCGCAGCGGAAATACGTTAGCGCGCACAGGATCGCCGATTCAGCGCAACACGAAATTGCCGAAAGCTATGGTCGCTAGCCGGGGATTGGCGCCACCGCCCGGTGGACAGGCGACGCGCGAGAGCGCTGTTGTCCAAGGGAGCAGGGGGGCTATCCGACGGTCCGCCCCCCGGGCGCGTTTTAAACCAGAGGATGCATGGCCCGATGGCACCGTCACCACCGTCGTCGTTGGGCCTTCTGACATGTATATTCAGGTTGGTGCCTTTACTCAGTTTCAAAATGCCCATCAGGTTGCAGCCCGACTTGGCGGTCTGCGGAATGTCACTGTAACGTCTAAAATTGTTGATGGGCTTGAGTTTTTTCGGGTGCGGGCAGGGCCACTTACTGATTTGAAGGAAGCTGATAACTTGCTCGAGACAGTTCTTGGCCTCGGTTTTTCTGATGCCCGGATCACAATCGAATAACTGTTCCCATGGTGTGGCCAAACGGCGTCCTGTTTCCGGTAGAAACGGTGTGAATTGAGTGAGAAAACCAACCACGGAATGATGATGACCCGAGACCAAACTGCGTCAGGTTTAAACTTTCTGGCGAAATGGGCCGGCTGTCTTGTTAATCATTCCGATAAATGCTCCCGGTTGATTAATGAGTTATTTCGACCTAAACCCAATGGACAGACATGCACGAGACCGAAAATTGATTAAACAACCCCACCTGTTTCTGGTTGCCGTCTTTATTATGGCTTTTTCTTCACCCGGCCTTGCCTTCGAAACGCTGGGTAAGCAGGCCATATTGGTCGACGCAAAAACCGGTGCGGTATTGTTTGAAAAGAATGCCGACCAACGTATGCCGCCCTCTTCCATGAGCAAGATCATGACTGTCTACAAGCTTTTCGAAGCGCTGAAGAATGGTGGCCTGTCTCTGACAGATACGTTTAACGTCAGCGAAAAAGCTTGGCGAAAAGGTGGCTCGAAAATGTTTGTGCGGGTAAATTCTCGGGTGAAGGTTGAAGACCTGATCCGCGGCATCATTGTTCAGTCTGGCAATGACGCCACTATTGTTGTCGCGGAGGGGCTTGCAGGATCGGAAGATGCCTTTGCGGGTGAGTTGAACACGACTGCTCGAAGACTAGGCATGACCGATTCGAATTTTACTAATGCCAGCGGCTGGCCAGATCCAGACCTTTATACAACAGCCAGAGATCTTGCGAGAGCGGCGCTTGCCACGATAAAAAATTTTCCCGAGTTTTACCATTATTACAAAGAAAAGTCGTTCACCTATAATGGTATTAGGCAGGCCAATCGTAATCCAACGCTTTATCGTAAACTGGGCGCTGATGGTCTGAAAACAGGGCATACTCGGGCAGCGGGCTATGGATTGACAACCAGCGCTGTAAGGAACGGTCGGCGCCTCGTCCTGGTGATTAACGGTTTGCCGAATGCCAAGGCCCGCGCTGTGGAGTCGGAGCGTATTCTCGACTGGGGATTTCGGGTCTTTGATAATTACGCTCTTTTCCAGGCGGGAGAAACAGTGACCGAGGCCCAAGTCTGGATGGGGCAACAAGGCACGGTGCCCTTGAATATTCGGCAAGCTCTTGTCCTAACATTGCCTAAAAATGTCCGGCGTCAGATGAAGGTTTCTGTCGTCTATGAACAGCCAATCCCGGCCCCTATTAGAAAGGGGGATCGCCTGGCCAAACTCAAAGTCACTATGCCTGGGCGTCGGACCCAGGGTATCCCCCTGTATGCCGGCAATGATGTGATGCAATTGGGTTTATTTTCCCGGCTTGGAGCGGCCATCAAGTTTATTTTGTGGGGCGAAAGCGGGTGAGTAGTACCTTCGCGGCAAAATTTATCACATTTGAGGGTGGCGAGGGCGCTGGTAAAACCACGCAGATTAAAAGGTTGTCGGCATATCTCGTCGGAAGCGGTCAAGCGGTTCTCGAGACCCGCGAGCCCGGAGGGTCAGCCGGGGCCGAGGAGATCAGAAAACTCCTGGTGGAGGGTGCTCCTGATCGATGGGATGCAGAAACCGAGTCCTTACTGCATTTTGCAGCCCGGCGAGATCATTTGGTGAAAACCATTGTGCCTGCGTTGGAGGCAGGAAACTGGGTGCTTTGCGACCGATTTGCTGACTCCACCATCGCATATCAGGGCTACGGACACGGCGTCTCTCGGAGAGCCCTGGACCAACTTAATGACCTTGTTAGTCAGGGCTTCAGCCCAGACCTTACCTTCATTCTTGATCTTGCAGTAGACGCCGGGCTTGCCCGTGCCAGCCGGCGCGCCAGGACCGGTGTGGCGGTCCAGGAAGACCGATACGAGCGTATGGACGTTGTTTTTCACGAGCGGCTGCGGGCAGGCTTTCGAGAGATCGCCGCTAGGGAACCCCAGCGTTGCGTGGTGCTTGATGGCGGCTGGGACGAGGACGCCGTTTTTGCTAAAATTCAGAGTATTATCGAGGAGAGATTTCTGTCGTGATAGTGCGCGCTTGCCAAATTAGCCTCGCCCGTTCAGCCTTGTCTATAGTTGGTCCTCAGCACCTATGTGGGTGCCTCCCATGATTGTTCAATTAGGGACGGGTGGGAAAAATTATGGCCGGATTTGAGATTGACAAGCTTGATTGTATCCCGCCCCGGAGCAACGCGCTTCTGGTCGGACATGAGGCCGCGGAGGCAGAGTTTCTCGCTTCTGTAGAAAGTGGGCAGCTGCATCATGCTTGGCTGATCTGCGGTCCGCGCGGGATTGGTAAGGCAACGCTCGCTTACAGGATGGCACGGTATCTCCTGGCGCGCTCGTCGGCGGCCCAGGCGGAGGTCAGCCCCGGACTGTTTGGCGATGATCTGCCAGACGCTGGGATATCCGCGGGTTCTTTATCCCTTGATCCGGGGCACCCAGTGTTCAGGCGCATTGCTGCTGGCGGACATTCTGACTTTTTAGCGGTTGAACGGTCGGTTGATGAGCATACTAAAAAGCGCCGGAACGAGATTGTGGTCGGGGATGTGCGAGCGATCGCCTCCTTCCTCTCCATGACACCGGGGGAGGGTGATTGGCGTGTTGTGATTATCGATGCTGCTGACGAAATGAACGGTAATGCTGCCAGCGCCGTCCTAAAGGTTTTGGAAGAGCCACCCCCACAGGCCCTTATTTTGTTGGTTGCACACCATCCGGGCCGTCTGCTCCCGACGGTGCGATCACGCTGCCGCTCTTTGGTTCTCCAGCCTCTGCAGGACCCATTTCTTATGGACCTCCTGACGCGCTATGCCCCTGATGTCTCAGCCGATGACCTGGCGCGGCTGATGGCACTTGCAGACGGCTCGATTGGCCAAGCACTTGTGTTTGCTCGTAATGGGGGACTGGAAATCTACGACGCAGCCACCGAACTTTTAGCACATTTGCCTAAATTGGACATCCGGGCGCTACATAAGCTCGGTGATAAGCTGGCCCGGGATAGGTCAGGTGAGGAGTTCCGGACCTTGGGTATGATCCTGCTGCGCTGGCTCGCCGACTCTGCCAAATCCGAGGTGAAATCACGAGCTGCCACAGCCCCGTGGGCTGAACTGTGGAGCGAAATGAACGGCTTGTTTCGCAAGGCTGAAAGTGTCAATTTAGATCGAAAGCAGATCATCTTGAACGCCTTTCTTGCCATTCAAACGGTGGCCCAAAACGGCAGGATATAAGGCACGGACCGGACGCTCTGTGTAGATGGTTTGGCCCCCTGTATTAATCTGGTGGACCCTTGGAAGCTGATATCCGCCATGCCGGAGATACCTCGATGAGTTCGAAGACGCCGTATTATATTACCACGGCCATATCCTATGTGAACGGCCGCCCTCACTTAGGCCATGCTTACGAGGCTATTTCGACGGATGCAATGGCGCGCTTCAAGCGGTTGGACGGCTATGATGTTCATTTCTTGACGGGCACCGACGAGCATGGCCAGAAAGTTGAAAAGTCGGCGCTCGATGCTGGCCAGGGGCCCCAGGCTTTCACGGATGAAATCGCTCAATATTTCCGTGACATGTGCGCTTTGTTGAACATTTCCAACGATGATTTCATCCGCACGACCGAGTCTCGCCATTATACCGCGAGTCAGGCCATCTGGCAGAGGCTGGCAGATAACGGCGACATCTATCTGGGCAAGTACGAGGGCTGGTATTCGGTCCGCGATGAAGCCTATTTCGACGACAGCGAGTTGGCTCCGGATCCCGCCAACGCGGGTAAGAGGCTGGCGCCATCGGGAGCGCCGGTGGAGTGGGTCGAGGAGCCAAGTTATTTCTTTCGACTGTCCAGGTATACACAGCCCTTGCTTGATCATTATGATGCCCACCCGGACTTCATACTTCCCACCACACGACTGAACGAAGTCGTGAGCTTTGTCGGTCAGGAGGGCGGGCTTCGTGACCTCTCGATTTCTCGCACCACCTTCAAATGGGGCGTGCCGGTACCACATAACGCTCCCGGTGATGAGAACCACATCATGTATGTTTGGCTTGACGCCCTTACCAATTATATAACAGCGCTAGGCTTCCCTGATGAGGGCACGTCCGGAAGGCCTGATCATTTTAAGACCCATTGGCCGGCCGACCTGCACGTGATTGGCAAAGACATCGTGCGCTTCCACACGGTTTATTGGCCAGGTTTTTTGATGAGTGCGGGCCTCCCGCTGCCCAAACGAGTGTTTGGCCATGGTTTCCTAAACATTGAAGGTGAGAAGATGTCCAAGAGCCTGGGTAATGTCTTGAGCCCGGACGCGATGGTTGCGGAATTCGGCTTGGACCCGCTCCGATATTTTTTGCTGCGCGAGGTGCCCTATGGCCAGGATGGTTCTTTTTCTCACGAGGGTATCATCCAGCGCATCAATGCCGACCTTGCCAATGATTTGGGCAATCTGGCGCAGCGCTCACTTAGCATGATCAACAAGAACTGCGGCGGCGTGGTGCCCGAATGCGGCGATCTAAGCGACGTCGATACCGCCTTGTTGGAGGCTGCCGCTGGTTTGCTAGGGTCGGTGCGCGAAGATTTTGATCAGCAGGCCTTTCACAGCGCTCTCGAAAAAATCTGGGTCGTGGTAAGGGCTGCCAACGCCTACATCGATCACCAGGCGCCTTGGGCACTCAAAAAAACGGACCCGGCCCGCATGATGACCGTGCTTTACACCCTTGCCGAGACCGTGCGACGGTTGGCGATCCTGGTGCAGCCGGTCGTGCCCGATGCGTCTGCAAATCTGTTGGATCAACTTGCCGTCCCCCCAGAGGCCCGCGACTTTACCGCCCTCGGCACAACCTCGGGCCTTGCTAGCGGCACCAGGTTGCCCAAGCCAGAGGGGGTGTTTCCGCGATACGTGGCAGAGACCAGCACTGGCTAGCCTGACCCAGACCCGTATGGGATTCTCTCCCATTCGCGTTAGTCATTACACCGGTTCAGGGGTGGTATGCAGCTGTTGAAGCCGAAGCCGAGGTAGGCGGCATTCTCGCCATTCGACCCCTTGAAAGGCGGAGCCAAAGTGATCCATATTCGACGCTAGTTCGACCCCAGTTACTTGCCTAATCGACAAATTTCACACCGGCTTCAGGAGATATTACCATGGCCGCTGCAGACGTCCCCGAGACCACGTTTAACCGATCCTCGCCCCAAAGCCCCGCACATTTTTCAGGCCCGATATCTGGTGAGGGCTACCAATTCACGGCGGCCTACGCGAAGGACGCTATGTGGGCGCGAGGGTTGCGGGATTTTTTTGAATATCGAGAGCTCGGCATTCAGGCCGCGACCGGCGGCCAATTCAAAGCGCATGTTCTGCGCGTCCGAACGGAGGAAACTGGGGAGAGGGCGGATGCAAGTGGGCTTCACACCACTGGTCTGCACACCCATGCCCTGGGGTTTCAGATGATTTACATCCTCAAGGGGTGGATCAAGTTTATTTATCATGTAGAGAACGATGGAAATACGCGGGTGGAAGAGCATCTATTTGGGCCCGGCGACTGCTGCCTGCAACCGCCCGCCATTCTGCACAACGAGCTTGAATGCTCCGAGGACCTTGAACTACTGGAAGTCACTTCGCCGGCCCACTACGAAACACAGGCTGCGACCCAGAAATAGTTTCAACCGCTGCTCGGGCCGAGTGAGCGGCCCACTCGTGCGCTAAAGCGCGTCGAGGAATGTCTCCACTGCGTCGTTTACTGGGGTGGCATGGGTGATAGGTGACATGTGACCGGCACCGGCTATTTCGGTGACTTTGGCATGGGGAAGGGCTTCTGCCAGCATTGTGGTGATCCGGTGCGCTGGGGGCTGAGTGTCTGCCCCTCGTAGGATGTGTACGGGCATAGTTAGCTGCGACAGTGGCGCGGGCTTGTTGACGGTGTCAAATATGGCGTCGAATTCATGGTAGCATTTTATTGCGGTGCTCCGGGCATATTCCCGCGTGCGCGGATGTGCCGCCGCAAAGGCTCCGTCGCCGTTCCAATAGTCAAAATAGTGCGTGATGCCGACGTCTGGATTACCGCGGGCTACCTCGCTCCGATAGATCTCAGCGATTCCACGAAGCAATCGATAAGGCCCGGCATCCTTTTCGGGGTCGAGCAAAAAGATGGCAATTGGTTCGATTAGGGTAAGGCTTTTGAGGCGGTGCGGCTCTTCGAGGGCGAGACGCAGGGCACTGGCACCGCCATACGAATGGCCGAGTAAGTGATAGCTGCCGAGATCTTCCGTGAGCGCGCGCACGAGATCGCCCTCCGCCCGAATCAGGCCATCATCTGTACCGGACCACTCACTTGTGTCGCCATAGCCCAGAAGATCTGGAGCAAGAACGCGGTAGCGGTCTTGCAGGCGCTCCCACAAAGCCCGCCACTGGCCGTTGCTACTCGTGGAGCAGTGGAGCAGACAAAGCGTGTCCGCTGCCTCTCTCGGCTGTCCAACCTCGGTGTAATTTATGGAGAGGCCTTGGGTATTAAGTCTGGGCACGGTATGTCCTTTTCGAAATATGTTTTATGCTGCGGCGTTAGAGGCGGTTGCAGAGCCCAAATCCCAGTCGTTCGCTTTCTCCATATCAGCGTCGGCACAGCCCGCCAAGACACAGCAGATTTGATAAGGGGGTAAAGGTCAGCTGGGAGCGGGTTGGCACCCGATTTCTAGATGATTGATCCAGCAGATCCCAGGGTCGATAATTGGCGCTCCGAGACCATTTAAAATGACCATCGGGGAGGAGAGACAAATGATTTCTTATTTTGTGCGATATGATGGCCGTTCGGCGAACCCCGAGGGGTTTCTCCACCATTACCGGTCGAAACACGCTCAATTGTTGCAGCGTTTCGATGGCATTCAAGGGCTAACACTGCATACGCCAGTCGACTGGAGTGATCCATGCCCGGTGCAAAAGGGAGATGTCAGCCTGCTTGCCCAAATGACTTTTGAGTCCACTGAGGCCCTCAACCAGGGTTTGGCATCTGATGCGCGGCGTGTGGCGCGCGCTGATTTTGAGAATTTTCCGGATTTTGAAGGCCATATTTTTCACCAGGCCTTGCAGGGGGAGAAAATATTTTGAAATCCGGTTCTTCTTTTCGTTCCGAGCAAAGGCCCGCAGATTCGCGCAGTTCTGGCGAGGACAGTCGCCGTGTGCTCAAACGCAGCCGCGACCCGCATCTCTTCCGACCCTTCACCGCGAGGTCTGTAACTGCACGCAACCACATCATGCTGTCGCCCATGTGCCAATATTGCGGCGAGGATGGCCTTCCCAACGAATGGCATTATATTCATCTCGCGTCGCGGGCCATAGGCGGGGCCGGCATCGTTTGTACTGAGGTTGTGCATACTTTGCCCGAAGGTCGCATATCACCGGGTTGTCTCGGCATCTGGTCGGACGATCATCGGGATGCGCTCGCGCGTCTTGCTGAAACCATCAGATCACACGGCGCCGTGCCCGGTATGCAGATCGGTCACGCCGGCCGGAAAGCCGCCGTCAGCCGTCCCTGGGAGGGCAGCCTTCCGATCCAGAACGGGCCGGATGCTTGGCCTACGGTAAGTGCCTCGGCGATCCCGTTTTCGGGGGGATGGCGCACCCCGGGGGCCCTTGATCAGAGCGGCATCGATATGATTGTGGAGAGCTTTCGAGACGGCTCCCGCCGGGCGCGTGAGGCTGGGTTTAAGCTGCTAGAAATTCACGGCGCACATGGCTACCTGATTAATCAGTTCTATAATCCTATTTCCAACATGAGGGACGATGATTATGGTGGTGATTTTAACAACCGTTGCCGATTTCTTTTTGAAGTCATCGAAGCCGTGCGCTCTGAATGGCCGGATGAACTACCGCTGTTTCTTCGCATCTCAGCGACTGATTGGCTTCAGGGGGGCTGGGGTATTGACGACTCCATCCGCCTTGCACAGATCCTCAAGGAGAGAGGGCAGGTGGACTTGATCGATTGCTCCTCCGGAGGTACGTCTCCGGACCAGCAGGTTCCCATTCACCCCGGCTACCAAGTGCCGCTGGCTAAATCCGTCAAGGACGGAGCTGGGATGATGACCGGCGCGGTTGGTTTAATTTATACCCCGGAGCATGCAGAGAGTATCCTTGCCAACGGAGACGCCGACCTGATTATCATGGGGCGCGCTTTACTTGCCGATCCTTACTGGCCGCTTAAAGCTGCTAAGACGCTAAAAGCCGGTAATGTGGATTGGCCTGTGCAATACGAGCGCGGCAATATATTCTGACACCAGATTTAAGCAGAAATTTTTCACGAGTAATGGGGTATGGAGACACACTACTATGGGCATAGGTAAACCGCATCTGGAATTCGCACCACTGGATATGGATGAAGGCTGGGAAGAACCACCGGGCTATCCGCCGGGCATGCAGCAAAAAGTGTTGACGTCGGATCTGGACGAGGAAAACAAGACCGGCAGTCGGTCCCGGTTTCTGCGTCTGCTCCCCGGTGTGTATTCCACTGCGCCGTTCATCCATGACCACTGGGAAGAGGTTTATTTGGTGGAGGGTGACCTTATCGTCGGTAATGACATCAATGGGAATGGCGGAGAAAAATTCCATGCGCCGACATATGCCTGTCGCCCGCCGGGCGTTTACCACGGCCCCTTCAAATCAGACGGTGGGTGTGTGATGTTCGAGCTGCATTATTACTACACGCCGGAGACAGAGACGTAAGATAAGCGGGGACTCATTCCGCCGCCTCCAGCTGCACCTCAGCGGCCTGCATCTCGTGGATAGCTTGCCTACTGTAGGCGACGGCCCGGTCATGTTCGCGTAAGAGCAGCCTGCGGCTCGGATCGCGCTCAACACCAATCTGTTGAGACTCTATGAACAGCTTGTCCTCCAGGAACGCCTCCAGGATGTCTTCATAGAATTGCTGGCCGCCAGAGGAGTCCGCATCCAAACCGTCGAGGCCAGCAGAGAAGAAATAGTGGTATTGGTTCTCGCTTTTAGGCGTTGCATGGTGGAACTGGCGCAGCGACAGCGCGCCGCTCTGGAGCCGATTTTTTCGGGCATCATTCCCCACAGGAATGCCGCCGCCCCACTGAAGAACAGAGGAAGGCGCGATATACTCGAAGTCGGACCATCGGTCGATATTGGTGGTGAAGCCACCCACATTTTTAAAGGACGGCGGTGGCACCGAGTCCAGCATCCAGCGCAGAAAATGTGCACCATTTTCTTTCTTGGTGGTGGTTAGCTCAGCATCATTATGCTGCTCCGGGTTGCCGCCAATTGTGGAGCCATGGACGTAGCCCAGGTGGGTTAGGTCCATCAGGTTATCGACCATGAAAATAAAGTTGGCATCAATGTCGTAACGCCCAAAATTGCATGACCAATCATCATGGAAGGGCCAATCGATAATAAGGCTCGGGTCAGCGTGGGCGGGGTTACCCGTCCAAATCCAAATAAAATTTTGGCGCTCGACTACGGGGTAAGCGCGCACGCTATAAGACGGGTTGAGTCTCTCTCCCGGATTATCGATGCAGGCACCCTTGCCGTCGAACACGAGACCGTGGTACCCACACACAAGGCCGCCCTTGTCGCAGGATCCAAGTGACAGTTTAACGCCTCGGTGACAGCATCGATCTTCCAAAGCCGCTGCCTTGCCCTCTCCGTCCCGAAACAGAACGACATCTTCGTTCATTATTTCGCGGCCGATGGGGCCGTCGGCCAGCTCGTTAGCCCAGGCGCCAATATACCATGCGTTTCTGACCAGTGGTTCCATTTCAAAGTCGGACATTACGGGCCTCCCTATCAACGCAACTTTATGCGCGGTCTTCAGAGTTGCAACCTTTTTACACAGCAAAAATACCCCGAACAGGGGAATTAGCCATACAAAAATGGGTGAGTATGTTCACCCACTGAAACGGCTTAGTCGCTCTATTGGCGGTTGGCCTTGACGGGCCCCGGCTCAAAGGTGCATAGCACCAGCACTATCAACAATCATAATTGGCCGTTCGCGCAAACAACGGTGCACACAAGGCGGCCCCTACCGAGCATTACCTCAGGAGGTCTCAGAATGAAAATATGCGTAGCAGGTGCTGCCGGCGCCTTCGGGCGGAAACACCTCGACGCCCTGGCTAATATCCCGGGTGCTGATGTAGTGTCCGTTGTTGGCGGCGAGCCAGACGATATCGAAGCCTTTGCCCAGGAGCGCGGCATCCAACATGCCACGAAGGATCTGAATGAGAGCCTCGACCGTGATGACGTAGAAGCCGTCATTCTCGCAACGCCGACCCAATTGCATGCCCAGCAGGCAATCGCCTGTATGCGTGCCGGCAAGCATGTGCTGGTAGAAATTCCCATGGCAGACAGCCTAGCCGACACGCAGGCTGCAATCAAAGTTCAGGAGGAGACCGGTCTTGTTGCCATGGTGGACCATGTACGGCGCTTTAACCCAAGTCATCAATGGATCAACCAGAAGATCAAAGCGGGTGAGATCGTCATCCAGCAAATGGACATTCAGACCTATTTTCTGCGGCGCTCCAACCTCAATGCGCTTGGCGAGCCTCGGACCTGGACCGATCATTTGCTTTGGCACCATGCCTGTCATTCAGTTGACCTATTTCTTTACCAGACCGGTGAGCCGGCGAGGGAAGCCTTTGGTTTAGCTGGTCCCACCCATGAAGAGCTGGGCATTGCCATGGATATGTCCATTGGCATGAAGACAGCCTCCGGGTCGATCTGCACACTCTCGCTGTCGTTCAACAACGATGGACCGCTCGGTACCTTCTTTCGCTATATTTGCGATAACGGGACATACATCGCGTCATATGACGATCTTTACGATGGCAAGAATAACCCCATAGATTTGAGTGATGTCGCCATCTCCAGCAATGGAATTGAGCTTGCCGACCGTGAATTTCTCTCGGCCATTGAAGATGGTCGCGAGCCGAATTCTTCCTTCGCTCAGGCGCTGCCCGCCATGCAGACCTTGGATCAAATAGAACAAATGTTTTGAAAGAATAGACTGTAAATTGTCGTGGATGAAGGCGCTATCTCTCCCTCGTGCCCTCATTGACGGCCCATCGAATTTCAGACTAATATGTTCGGAACGAATATAGGTTTCTAACATAGTAGGGGTTTGCGCCATGGATCGAAAAGTCTCGGTGGCAGTAGACAGAACTGCCCCTGGGCAGGGTCAAAAGGTTGCTAAGAGTTATTATCCATCGCCCAGTAGTTCGCGCGTGACGGTGCTAGACCAGGATGGAGATCAAACCTTGCGGCGCACAATCCATAATTTGTTTTCCGCCGGCAGCATGCTGGAAGAACTGCGCGTGATCATGGGCGAGTCCGTTGGGATCACAGGGGTTCAATATCAGATTCTGATGGTGATCGCGCGTCTTCAACACGGGACTGGTGTTGCCATTAAAGACGTTGCAATCGAGTTGCGGGTCGTGCCATCTCATGTGACCGTGGAGGTTGGTAAGCTGGCAGCGCGCGGCTTCATCGAGAAACTCCCCAATGCGGCAGATGGGCGGTCTGTTCTGCTTGCGCTCACGGACAAGGGGATAGACGCGATCGAACGTGTGACACCATTCACCTGCATGATTAATGATGGTCTGTTCGACGGTTTTAGCCGGGAGGACTTTGTGACACTGGGGATGTTGTTGAACCAGTTTGTATCCAACGCCGAAAGGACGTTGGCAACGGCAGTCTACAAAACAGATATGGCGTCGCGGGAGGGAAATGCCGCAGATTATAGTCAACATAAGACAATGGTGGGAGAAGCAACATGATAAAAACTGGTCAGCAGCACCTGGAAGGTCTCCGAGACGGACGGGTTGTATATATCGGGGATGAACGGGTCAATGATGTCACCACGCATCCGGCCTTCGCGCGGGCAGCGCAGACGGTAGCGGGTCTCTATGATATGAAGCATGACCCACGCTATCAGGACACGCTCACGTTCGAGCAAAATGGGGAGCGCTACTCCGCATGGTTCCTTCAGGCGAAGAACCGCGATGACCTGCGCAAACGAATGAACGCCCACAAACTCATTGCAGATCAAACCTGTGGCATGATGGGCCGATCGATGGATCACGTCTCGGGCTTCGTTACTGGGATGTCCACCAATCCGTCAGTTTTTGATACTGAAAACTACAAGTTCGCAGATAACCTCATGGCCTACTATCACCACATGAAGGAGAACGATACCTTCGCGACCTATGCCGTGCTCCCACCCCAAGCAGCCCGAAATCCAGAATTTTATCAGAAGCAGAACCTGCCAATTCCTACGCTGATGGTGGTCGGTCAGGATGATGAAGGCGTCACCATATCCGGCATGAAGATGCTCGCCACCAGCGCCGTCTTCTGTGATGATATTTGGATTGGTAACTTGCTGCCTTTAGCACCGGATCAAGTGAAACAAGCGGTTACTTGTGCAGTTCCTTGTAACGTCGAAGGTCTCTCCATGTGGATGCGCCAACCGATTTCCATGAACGCGGACAATCAGTTTGACGCGCCGCTTACCTGGTCCATGGATGAGACCGATGTGTTGGTGATTTGTGACAATGTGAAAGTACCTTGGGAAAAAGTCTTTGTTATGGACGACGCCATTCTGGCGCGTGAAATTTACATTCGTACCCCGGCGCACTGTTATGGCAATCATCAGGCCAACGTTCGATTTTGGTCCAAGTTAGAATTGATTACAGGGCTTTGCAGCAAGGTTGCGCAAGCAACCGGGGCCGATGCAATTCCAGCCGTTCGCGAGACCCTTGGCAACATGTCCGCATTGGAAGCAACACTGTCTGGTATGATCCATGGACAGATTGAGGCAGCAGAAACCTGGCCGGACGGATTTCTCACTTTCAACCGGCGCATGATGTACGCGGCCCTAAACTGGTGTACCCAGAATCATTCTGAAATTATCGACACACTGCGTGAGCTTTGCGGCGGTGGCGTGTTCCAGATGCCGGCCAGCATTACAGTAATGCATGACGAGAAGCTGCGGAAGGATTTCGAAGAATATTTTCAGACACCTCAACTAAAAGCGCCGGATCGGATGAAGCTGTTCCGTCTTGCCTGGGACGTCGTTGGTTCGGAATTTGCCGGCCGTCAGCAGCAGTACGAGAAATTCTATGCCGGTGCCTCTTTCATCATCCGCAACCACAGTTTCCGGGAAGCTCCGTGGGAACATTTCGATGGGGTCGTAGATAACCTGATGGGGACCTATGACATCCCCGAACCGATGCAAGCCGCCGCAGAGTGACTGCCGGAGCCCTCTTTTTAGGAGATGTGCTAGGTCTAACTTTTAACTCCTCCGGTCCAGTGGTAATTTCGTGTCTAATATATTTGATTGGGCCGGCGGCTCAGTTTACGGCTTATTTTTCAGAAAAATGGGGTGCCACTTATGAAAATTCTGGACTTCGTTCAGGTAACCGGTAGTGGAGAAAAGGCTGTGACTGTCCCGGTCGCAGATTTGGTTATTGCCGGCTGGACTGGGCGTGATCCTGCAGCCATGGAGGCGCATATGGCGGAGCTGGAAGCCATCGGGATTGCGCGACCCAAAACAGCTCCCATCTTCTACCGCGTGTCTGAAGACTTGCTTACCCAGGATGATACCATCCGCGTGGTTGGAGAAGACAGTTCTGGCGAGGTGGAATTTTTTATCTTGGCGCTGGCGGATGGCCTTTGGATAGGCCTCGGATCGGATCATACAGACAGAAAAGTGGAGGCCTATAACGTTACAGTTTCTAAACAAGCTTGCGCGAAACCCATAGCGCAGAACTTGTGGTTCTACGATGACGTGATTGAACATTGGGATCAATTGGTGCTGCGATCGTTTGCCCATGAGACTGGTGGGAGGACGCTTTATCAGGAGGGACCGGTGACCACAATGTTGCCCCCAGAAGAACTTATTGGCCGTTATTTGCGAAAAACCCGTGATTTAGAAGCAAACACGCTGATGTTTTGCGGCACCCTCGCCGTGCAGGGTGGCGTGCGCCCCATGGCGGGCTTTGAGATTGAACTTGAAGATCCTATCTTGGGCAGGAAAATTTCCCATCGCTATGCGATCGGAACCCTCCCAAATGAGGGGTAGGGGGCGGTCCCGGAATGGGTGATCAACTGAAATTTGGAGCGCTAAATAATCTTTTTGGATTTCATTTACGCCAGGCCTATACGCCGTTTGGACAAGCCTACAGGGAGGCGGCGGCAAATTTCGAGCTAAAGCCCTCACAATATACAGTACTCGCACTAATCAAGCATAATCCCGGGCGGCGGCAGTCTGAATTGGCCGAGGCCCTGAACATTGAACGCTCCAATTTCGTCCCGATTATTGAGGCCTTGGAGTCGCGGGGCCTCCTGATACGAGAAAAATCTCGGGAGGACCGACGGTCCTATTCCATAGAGGTCACTCCAAAAGGTAAGGCCCTGGTGACCAAAGCGACTGCACCAATCCTGGCGGAGAGTGATCGTGCTGCGGCCGTGTTGAGCGGTTCGGAACAAGAAACTTTGAGGAAACTGCTCTACAAACTTTATTCGGATAAAAAAACCCGTCCTGTAAACGCCTCAACAGGAGAGCGATTGTCGGAGCTACGTTATATAGTCATAGAGTATAACTATTTTACAACATAGGGGGATCGTTATGATTGATCCGGTTTCGTTCTCTTTAACCGATGATATCGGGGTTATTACTATTGATAGTCCGCCGGTAAACGCTATCAACCAGCCAATTCGAGCGGGGCTTAAGCGCATGTTCGAGACTGCGATCGACCATGCCGATGTTAGTGCGATCCTTTTGACATGTGCGGGTCGGACCTTTGCTGCTGGCGCCGACCTGCGAGAGTTTGATGAGCCAATCGCCGACCCCGGTTATCATGAGGTCTTCGGGATCATGGAGAACAGCCCCAAGCCGGTCATCGTCGCCATGCACGGCACAGCACTGGGCGCCGGTTTAGAAGCGGCGCTTGCCTGTCATTACCGTTGTGCTGCCGACAGCGCGCGGGTTGGCCTGCCAGAGGTCTCTCTGGGTATTATTCCCGGTGCAGGCGGGTCTCAGCGTCTGCCGCGTCTTGTTGGCGCTAAGGCCGCACTCGAATTGATTTTGAACATCACACCGGTTGACGCAGTCCAAGCCCTTAAGATCGGCATTCTAGACCATGTCATTGACGGCGACTTTATCGAGGGTGCCATAGCCTATGCACGTACCATCCTTGCAAAGGGTGCAGGACCCCGCAAAACCTCGGAAATGAGGATCAATACGGAGGGGTATACGAACGAATTTCTCGCGGAGGCACGAAAAACTGCGGCCAAAAAAGCCCGGGGGCAGGACGCACCGGAATTGGTCATCGAGGCCATTAGTCACGCCATCAAATTGCCTTTTGAGGAAGGAATTATTGAGGAGCGTCGGATTGGCGACGAGGCCCTGGTCAGCGAGGAGGCCAGGGCCCTGCGTCATATCTTTTTTGCCGAGCGTGAGATCGGTAACATCCCAGGTCTCTCGAAAAATACCGCGAAGCATCTTGTGGAGAGCGTAGCTATCCTCGGCTCCGGTACCATGGGTGGCGGCATTGCTATGAACTTCGCCAACATCGGTGTGCCTGTAACCCTGGTGGACATCTCCGAGGAGTCTCTGGAGAAGGGCTTGGGTGCGGTGCAGAAAAATTACGAGAATACCGTGAAGCGCGGGCGTCTCAGCGAGGATAAAATGGCGACGCGTATGGCACTCATCTCCGGTACCACGAATTACCAGGATATCGAGGATAAAGATTTGGTGATCGAGGCCGTTTTTGAGAACATGGATCTCAAGAAAAAGATATTTGCGGAGATTGATAGCATCTGTAAACCCGATGCGATACTGGCCACTAATACTTCAACCCTCGATGTAAATGAGATTGCGAGAGCCACCAGGCGTCCTGAAAAGGTCGTAGGGTTGCATTTTTTCAGTCCCGCAAACGTCATGAAGCTCGTGGAGATCGTGCGTGGGGATCGAACCTCATTGGAGGTGCTTGCAACATCTGTTGATCTTGCCAAGCGTATTCGAAAGACTGGGGTGGTTGCTGGGGTTTGTTTCGGATTTATCGGTAACCGCATGATGATAGAGGGTTTTCATCGGGAGGCGGATCAGATGCTGCTCGAGGGGGCTACACCGGAACAGATCGATCGTGTCATGTATGAATTTGGTTTCCCGATGGGGCCGTGGGCCATGCACGATATGGCCGGGGTCGATATTATGCATTCGATACTGCAGGACTCGGGTCTCAAGGACGCCAACCCCGCTCCTTATTTCAATGTGCTCTATCAGGTGGCTGAAATGGGCCGCTATGGTCAAAAAACAGGTTCAGGATTCTACATCTACGAAGAGGGTAACCGAAAACCAATCCCTGATCCGAGTGTGATTGGTATTATTGAAAATGAAGCTGAAAAACTTGGCATCAAGCGAGAGCCCATGACAGATGCCGAGATTGAGGAGCGCTGCCTGTTTGGTCTCATTAATGAGGGGGCGAAGATTCTGGAGGAGGGCATTGCCTATCGTCCCGGTGACATTGATGTTGTTTGGTCGTTCGGATACGGCTTTCCCCGGTTTAGGGGTGGACCCATGTATATCGCCGATCAAATTGGTAGCAAAGCGCTGTTGGCAAAAATTAGAGGTTTGCAGGAGCGTCACGGCGACTATTGGAAACCGGCTTCCCTATTGGAAGAATTGGCCAAAAATGGGAAAACCTTTGTGGAGTGGAGCTCAGCCAGTTAGTTTTGCAAGATGAGTGAACGCCCCTTCTTGGTAATGATCCCCGGGTTTCTTAACACAGATATCCTTTGGCGTCGGCAAGTTGAACTCCTCTCGGAGTTTGCCGACGTTCATGTTACTCAGCAACTTTTGCGGCACGACGATTTCGAGGCTGCCGCAGAAGCCATCCTTGCCGAAAGTCCCCCTAATTTTGCAGTCGCGGGAATGTCTACAGGTGGTTACTGCAGTTTGCTGGTAAATAAGCTCGGTGGCGATAGGGTTACAGGTCTGTGTCTAATTGGTAGCACCCCGAATTTAGAGGCCGCTGGGGTGAGTAAAGGCCTTCTAGGATTGGGAGAAATTTTGCCGCATGAAGATTTTGATTATGTAAAGCGGGCACTCATCCCGTTTTTTCTTAATGATGATAATCAGCGGAGTCGGTCCATGACGGCGATAGTTGACACTATGGCGGAAACTATTGGTGCGGAGAGGATCGCTCAACAACTGGCCAATCTGAGACAAGGAAGAGACTTACGAGATGAGTTAAGCGAAATCATTTGCCCCACCTTGGTAATGTGCGGTGCAGCTGACAAATTGATACCCCCTGAGTTATCGCGTGAGGTAACTTCTAGGATCCAGCGTTCCAAACTTGTTATCGTAAAGGAAGCTGCTCATTTGTTACCGTTGGAACGCCCGGAGACGGTTGCTGAGTTTATGCGAAACTGGCTGATGGGAAATTTGGCAATGGACAGAGAAGAAATTCATCTTTAATCGCCCTTTTCAGATATCCGGATATGCAATTCCATGGATAGCTGAACATTGAATTAGCATTAGTCTTGTTTTGATTAAGCTACTCCTGAACCCAACGGTATTAGATTTCATATGACAAACACACACGTCATGGCTGAGAAACGCCCGGAAATAAGCCACGCGTATGCTTTCATTTCACTTGCTGTATTTACCTGGGCCATTGGGCTAATCATCGGGCGCGCAGTCCACCAGGAGATTCCCCCGGTTGGGCTGTCATTCTGGCGCTGGTTACTTGCCGCCTTAATACTGTCACCATTCTGCTTGAGAGAGATCTGGCAGAACATCGGCGTTGTAAAAGAAAATTTATTTTATTTTTTTAGGCAAGGTATTTTTATGACTGGTGGCGGTGTGCTGCTGTATCTGGCCCTAAATTATACGACAGCTATCAACGTTTCCCTTGTTAACTCTACCCAACCCGCCTTAACCGTGTTCTGTGCACGTCTCATCGTAGGGGACAAGATAAACCGTTTTCAATTTTTGGGGATTGTGGCTGCCATGACCGGCGTCACTATTATGGTTACTAGGGCAGACATTTCCATTTTGATGGGTCTTGAATTCAATATTGGTGATCTAATTACCATCTTGGCAACTGCAGTGTATGCCATGTATGCGGTTAATATCCGAAAAATGCCAAATGATCTTGGCTTATTTCCATCTGTTTTTGTTATACTGATTTTGGGCTCGATATTTTTATTGCCAATTTATATTTGGGAGACGGTTTTTATTCGTCCCGTTCCTTTTTCAGCCACGTTCATGGTGTCTGCGGTCACTTTGGCCATTCTTGTTTCTATTCTCTCATTGGCATTGTGGAATAAGGGTAATGCCATAATAGGCCACAATAGAGCCTCTATTTTTGTAAATTTGTTTCCAGTTTACAGTGCCATTCTGGCTTTTATTTTTCTAGGTGAGCGTGTTTTCCTATATCATATTATCGGTGCTGGATTTGTCTGTGCAGGAATTTTTATGGTCGTGCGGAAGTAAATAAAAATCAATGAGCGATCCTTTTTAAAAAAAGGGGGCTCCGAGGACTGCGATAGCTATGAATATTAATCCTCTATAAAAACGCCGTTGACGCAATCAATTAAATCATAATCGCTGGGGTCCACATCGGAGGTACTTATGACACTCGAGCTATATAATTTTCCGGCCTCTACTTGCAGTCTGAAAGTCCGCATTTGCTTGGCGGAAAAGGATCTGAAATGGATAGATCGTTCCTTCAAGCCCCATGAAAACAAGCACCTTATGCAGGACTATTTGGCTATAAATCCTAATGGTGTGGTGCCGACCCTGGTACATGATGGCACGCCCATTATCGACTCGTCTACCATACTTGAATACTTGGACGAAGCCTTCCCGGAACGCTCTTTTTCGCCAGTCGATCCTGTCGGCCGGGCTCGGATGCGGGCCTGGTTGCGTTATATTGAGGAAAAACCCACGCCTGCCGTCCGTTACCCCACTTTTAACCGGATATTGATTCGCGATTATCAGGATCTTTCAGACGATGATTTTAACACCCAGGCAGAAATACGTCCCCTCAAAACAGATTTCTATAAACAAATGGGCCGAGACGGCTTTGATGATGATGCGATTGATAGGGCGGTCGGTGACATCCGCAGTACAGTAGAGCGAATGGAGAAAGCACTGGCAGAGGAGGGACCGTGGCTCCTCGGCGGGTTTTATTCCCTGGCGGACATTTGTGTTGCTCCCTTGATCGATCGTATGGAAGATTTGGGATACGAGTCGCTCTGGGAGGCAGATTTGCCCCATGTGACGCGATGGTTCAAAACGATTAAGGATCGGCCAGCCTATTTAACGGCCTATTACCATGGTGCACGTTACTCTGAGGTGTTTCCGGATTTAGGACTCGGGCGGCGGAATGCTGACGTCGCTGTTTAGAACCTTTTTTGCGGCATTGCGCCAGGCCTCTCAGGGGCAAACGCGCCCTGATAACCCTATGTCTGCAGTACTTTGACGAGGTCTGGTATTGAGACTTTCTCAGCCAGGCACAATCAAGTGAGATTACGACTTCCAAGCGACCAGTTTGAGGGGTCTCGGCAAAAACATGGCGTCTGGAGGAAAAAAGAAAGAGCTAGACGCCCCGACAAGGTGGTACCTTTCTGCTTGAAGGGTGACAACCATTGCTTAGTCTAGCCTGATTAAAACTTTGTGGTAAACACGGATGCTCGTTGATAGTCATTGCCATCTGAATTACGAAGGCTTGTCGGATCAAATTCCGGCAGTATTAACCCGTGCCGAAGATGCAGGCGTATCACATATGGTGTGTATTTGTTCGCGATTGTCGGAATTTGGTGAAGTTTCGGCAGTGGCAGAGGCCCATGAGAGGGTTTACTGCAGCGTCGGCATTCATCCACATGACGTCGAAAGTGAGCCTGAGACTGATGTTGGATCCTTGGTCGATCTTGCTAACCACCCCAAAACAATTGGAATTGGCGAGACAGGCCTCGATTTTTACTATGAAAATAGTCCTCAGGACGCTCAAGAGCGAAATTTTCGGAAACATATCCACGCTGCACGTGCGACTGGGTTACCGTTGATCGTCCACACCCGAGAAGCGGATGACGCCACTATTAGCATTTTGCGTGAAGAGGCCGAAGACGGTTCATTTCCGGGGTTAATACATTGTTTTGCTGCGGGTAAACCTGTTGCTGATTGTGCGCTGGATCTTGGTCTTTATATTTCGCTTTCTGGCATCATCACGTTCAAAAATGCAGAGGACATTCGAACAACGGTAAAAACTGTGCCATTGGATCGTATTTTGGTCGAGACCGATTCGCCGTTTTTGGCGCCGATCCCGCATCGTGGCAAAGCCAATGAGCCTGCCTACGTGGTTCACACCGCCCAAAAAGCAGCGGAAATATTCGGAGTGTCTTTCGGTGAACTTGCTTCTGCAACCACGGATAACTTCTTCCGACTGTTTACAAAAGCGGTGCGTCGCTAGTCGCAAAATATTATGTCTCGTCTGATACTGGACGTGCAGTAATTTTCTCAAGTAGTGGATAAATTTGGGCGCTGTTGCGTCAAATCAATCATATATTTTCACCGCTATATGCCTGATGTCTGAGGGATTCGAATAATTATAAATAAAATTAAAAAAGCGGTAGAAATATCTATAATCAAATCATAAATAAAAAAATGAAACTTTTATTCATAATATATATTATGCGACAACTTCTGATGAAATTACTCTCCTCTCTTCTGTTGATATGAATTTACTGGTTATCAAAGTCCTAAATGCTGTGTTCTGGAGGCCCAATATCTTTTCCGCTTGAGGTTTGCGTCTCTCGGTGCTGATTCGATTCACACGCAGGCCCGTGAGAGTTTCCGCTGGCGTCATGTTAACAAGCGTTTTATTTATGCGCTATGAAATCACAAGCCACGGAAAGCGCAGTTACCGGGATTGACCTGCTTATCGAGATTATGGCTCGCCTCCGGGACCCCGATAACGGATGCCCATGGGATATTGCACAAACGTTCGCCTCTATCGCGCCTTACACGATTGAGGAAGCATACGAGGTTGCAGACGCGATTGAACGAGAAGACATGGTGGGTCTTCGAGAAGAGCTGGGTGATCTGCTTCTGCAAGTGGTGTTCCACGCCCGAATGGCTGAGGAAGCCGGAGACTTCGGCTTCAACGAGATTGCAGCGGGCATATCAGAGAAAATGATCCGCCGCCACCCTCACGTGTTTGGGGGAGCCAAGATCTGCTCCGCCGATGCGCAAACGGAAGCGTGGGAAACCCAGAAAGCTGCAGAACGGGCCGCAAAAGGAGCCTCTGGTAGTCTCGGCACGCTGGATGGAGTGGCTAAGGGGCTCCCTGCCCTGCTCCGTGCCTACAAACTGCAGCAAAGGGCCGCCAGAGTTGGTTTCGACTGGCCGGATATTGCTGGTGCCATCAATAAACTTGGAGAAGAACTCGGTGAATTAACCGAGGTTGCCCGAGGTACAAACGGTGCTGTGGATCAAGCGAGGTTAATTGATGAATTTGGAGACGTCCTCTTCTCTGCCGCGAATGTCGCTCGCAAATTAGGGATTGATCCAGAGGAAGCATTGCGTCACACAAACGAAAAATTTGAAAGGCGATTTCGATTTATCGAAAAAACTCTCCAGGACGCCGACAAATCAATCGAGAATGCCACGTTGGCCGACATGGAAGCGTTGTGGCAAGAGGCCAAATCTCAAGCCTGAGTCATTAGGCGCGTGCTGAGTTCCTGCCGCATGACGATGGCGGGGCGCACCGAGACAGAGGGCGTCTGCCAACATCGACGAAATGTTTTTCACCCCTTTTGCACCCAGTTCGTGCACTCACCCTTGCCGGTAAGGCTGTGACGCCCACACACGTCGGCCTTAGTCTGACAACAGTCGTTTTATGTCTGGCCAATTTTGCGCAGTTCTGGTGGCAATCAGCCGGGAGCGCTGGATCCGGCCGGGTACATACTCTCGTTCTGATGTCGCATAGGCAGCGTGCCCCCCGGCTTCTTTTAGCAAGAGAAGACCCGCCGTATGATCCCAAGGTTTTAGGTTGACGTACTCAGCAAAATCTAGGGTCCCAAGTACCATATCGACATATTCCATGCCAATACAGCGATAGCGCACTAAATCAGCGGGCCGGTTGGTGCCCGCCGGCCCATATTGGGCATCGATCTTCTCTCGGCGCATCTTGCCAACCGAGCCCACCATGTCTTCGAGAGTTTTTGACGGCTGAGGTTTCAGAGCTTCCGAGTTCCGCTCAACGCCCTCTCCCCGTCGGGCGGAATACATAATGTTTTTCAGGGGATCAAAAATCCAACCAGCCTGAGTGATCTGCTGATCCACGAGCGCTACGATGACGCAAAAACACGGCCTACCCTCTGCAAAATTACGAGTTCCATCCAGCGGGTCTAGCACCCAGACCGGTGCCGGTTCCTTAAAACGGTGAATGATCTCAGGGTCTGCCTCATGTGCCTCTTCTCCGATCACCACACTGCCGGGAAGCAGAGATGTAAGATCCCGAGATAGCCGCCGTTCACTCTCTATATCTGCCTTGGTTACGATTTCACCTGACTGTTTGTCGCTGATCTCATGGTCCTGCAGAGATTGATAGCGGCTCAGGATTTCCTCCCGCGCCACCTTACGGATGATGGCATCAATCGCCTCTGCATCCGGCAATAGGAATTTGGGCGTGCCGATCGTATTACGGGGCATAAATGTCTCGATCGCGATGATAGCTCTCAGTGAAGATGTCATGAAAATGGTCGGCCTCGTCGTTAAAGTCACTCTGTTGGATCAGTGCCTTGGTGACAAAGACCGCAAAAGCTACGGCCTCCCCCTTCCCTTTGAGATTGTGCGTATCCGCTATTTCTTCGAGAGATTCATGAATATTTTTTCGGGCCATGATGTTTAATTGACGTTTCACAAACTTATTCTTATGGCGCCACTTCTGCTGGGCTTGGACTGAAGCCATTCTATATCTCCTCTTCCGTTGTGCCGTCCCTGCCAAATAAGTTACGTTTTGGACGGAGGAGCCCTGAAAAAATCTACTAGTAGAATAACACGGATTTTGCGCAGGTCCACAGGCTGCGGTCAAGTGGGTGGGGGAAAATCTATTAATCGATAAACAAGCTATTGATACTCCCGGCGATAAGCCTACATTTTGTTATCAAGAAGAAATGCATGCGTTTCCTGATTAGATGGGATAAAATCGTGTTGGAAGATCATCCGTGAACGTATAATTCTTTAGAGGTAAGCAAAAGATGCGGAAATATCTAGACATCGACCTTAGCAACCGATCCACCGAAACAAAAGAAGTCGAGGGCGAGGAAGTTATTGTCGTCGGGCGGCATTTAATCGCGAAAAAGCTGCTGGAAAATGGCGTGGCAACCGTTGACCCGCTCGGACCCGACAACCCTCTGATTTTCTCCGCAGGACCCTTTGCCGGATCAAATTTCTCCAACGCAAATCGGCTGAGTGTTGGCTGCAAAAGCCCCCTAACAGGCGGCATCAAGGAAGCCAACTCAGGTGGCACGTTTGCGTTTGCTATGGGCCAATTAGAGATATCGGGCATTACATTTCATGGAGCTTCTGATGACTGGGTCAATTTACACATCACTAAAGAGGGTGGGATAGAATATGAGGATGCAACGCCCTATCTCGGGAAAGGAAATTTCGAAGTTGGCAGGATGTTGTTCGAAAAATACGGTGACAAAGTTAGCTTGAGCATCTGCAGTCCGGTTGGCGAATATGGTGGCTTATTGGCGGGAATCAGTTTTACAGACCCTGAGCAGCGACCTACCCGGATCGCTGCGCGGGGCGGCGTTGGTGCAGTTATGGGTAGCAAGAAGCTAAAGGCTGTCATCATCGACCGTAATAAAATGCCTAGTTTCCATGATCGCAAGAAGCTGATGGGCGCCGTGCGTGAATATGGTCAGCGGCTGGATAATGATGCCGCCATCGAGTCCTTTCGCAAGTACGGAACGGCTATGGTGGGTGATTTCACCAACAAAATTGGTGGTCTGCCGACACGGAATTTCTCGGCAGGGACCCTCGTTGATACCAAAGAGGAACCCATGCGTTTGGGTGGCAATTATATTCGGGATCTCAACATGGAGCGCGGAGGTGAGACCACCCATGCCTGCATGCCTGGCTGTCAAATTCAGTGCAGTAATGTTTACGCTGACAAAGATGGCAACGAGATGTGCTCCCCTGTTGAGTATGAAACACTCGGACTAATGGGAAGTAACTGCGGGTTGGAAGACCCAGACGACGTCGCACGCCTCAATGATGTGGCGAACGATCTTGGCATTGATACGATTGAAACTGGCGCCATGTTGGGTGTTTTGATGGAAGCTGGCCAAGGAACATTTGGTGACCCGTCATTTATGTCTGACGCGCTTGACGATATTCGCGAAGGCAATGAGCGGGGTAAATTGCTCGCCCAAGGCACCGCCCGTGTTGGGGAGCATTATGGGATAAAGCGCGTACCTGTGGTAAAAAAGCAAGGTATCAGCGCGTATGATCCGCGGGTTATCGAGGTAACTGGTATTTCCATGATGGTAACAGCCCAAGGCGCGGATCACACAACGGGCAATATCCCGGCTTTTGAGTGTGATGGCAAAACCACTGAGGAACTCACAGAAGCTAGTCTCGAAATTCAGACAATATGTGCGGCTGCCGACTCTCTCGGACTTTGCCTTTTTGGACGGTCCGTGACGAACGAGAGCATTGATTTCGTGGTAGGTGCTCTTAATGATGCCCATGGTACAAATTTCGACGAGGCTAAATTTATGGATATTGGCAAAGAAGCACTCGAAATGGAATGGAAGTTCAACAAAGAAGCGGGCTTCGTCGATGAGGATGACGAAATGCCTGACTTCTTCTTTAGCGAAGCACTTGAACCCACGGGTAAGACGCAGCGCCACAACCAGCAAACCGTGAACAAACACCTGCGGACGCTAATTAACGCCTAACTTAATATATTTTTATCCTTTGTTTAGAATAATAAGGCTGCCCCTAAGGTGGCCTTAGTTCCTATTTTAGCACTCCGCCATTTAGACGATTAGCATCTCTCGGGTGCAAGCGAACTGTAAGATTGACGCTCTCCTTACGATCGTTACGGCTAATAACCTCACCATGTGCATAAATCCAGGCGAGTGTTTTGCCGTCGCTCCAGGGGATATTAATTTCTAGGGTCTTCCAGTCAGCACAGAGAATCTGACCTAGGCTGAATAACAGTTGATCGACCCCCTCGCCTGACGCTGCGGACAGAAGCACGACGCGATTGTTGCTGCGGTTGGCGCTATTAATATGAAATTCCCGACGGGCTTGATCCAACAAATCGGATTTGTTTCTCACCTCTATAACCGTTCTGTCGCCGTCAACCGAGAGCCCTAAGTTAGCCAACACGTTAATGACATCGGACTTCTGCTCCTCCGATGCCGGGTCGGCAATGTCTCTGACATGGAGCAGGACATCTGCTTCCATGACTTCTTCCAATGTAGCCTGAAAGGCCTCCACTAGTTCGTGTGGAAGATCAGAGATAAACCCCACCGTATCAGATAAGACTACCTCTTGCCCGGATGGTAGCTTAAGCCCTCTCATCTTAGGATCAAGGGTGGCAAAGAGTTGGTCCTTGGAGATTACATTCGCGTCTGTGAGCATATTGAACAGGGTAGACTTTCCAGCATTAGTGTAACCGACAAGAGCAATGATAGGATATGGGACCTTCTGCCGCGTTGCTCGGTGGATGGCACGGGTCCTACGGACATCTTTCAACTCGCGTTTGAGTTTGGTGATACGGTCTCCTATGAGCCGCCGGTCTGCTTCGATTTGGGTCTCGCCGGGGCCACCCATAAACCCAACCCCGCCTCGTTGGCGTTCCAGATGGGTCCAGGATCTCACCAAACGACTCCGTTGATAGTTCAGGGCAGCCAGTTCGACCTGAAGAACGCCTTCTTTAGTCCGAGCGCGCGCACCGAATATTTCGAGGATAAGGCCGGTTCTATCGAGAACTTTGCAGTGCCAAGCCCGTTCTAAGTTGCGCTGCTGGACAGGAGAGAGTGCCCAATCAATGATCGCAATTTCTGCATTGAGCGCGGCAATCTTGGCACCGATACGTTCGACTGAGCCTTTTCCGAACAGTGCAGACGGCCGAATTCGGGATATAGAGACCGTCTCGGAGTGGGATATATCGAGTTTAATGGCCTCCGCAAGCCGGACCGCCTCTTCCAGCCGCGCAAGGGAACTCCTCCCCGTCTGCGGCGCGCCCCTTATTTCAGGATGCACAACGACTGCCCGGGCCGCTGAAGGCCGGGTACTATCCGAGGAATTCCAGGTCAATATTACTCTGGGTCTGTCGCAGCCGAGGCTTCTTCTTCTTTCTCGGGCTCGAATAGTTGTATTGGTCCCGATGGCATGACCGTTGAAATTGCATGTTTGTAGACAAGCTGCGTGTGACCATCACGGCGGAGTAATACTGAAAAATTATCGAACCAAGTGATAATACCTTGCAGTTTTACACCATTTACCAGAAATACTGTGACGGGATTTTTACTTTTACGGACATTGTTTAAGAAGACGTCTTGGACGTTTTGTGATTTTTCAGACATTGGGTATCCCCTTATTGCGTCTGTACTGTTATTGGCGGAGGCTGTTGTATCAGCCTTCCCGACCACAGTTTATACTTGAATGCAAATGTTTGCCACTTTCATTTATAGCAGCAAAACAAAATTTTGAAGCTCAGCAGCGTTATTAAAGGACATCTGGGCCGGAAAGTCATGAAACTGACGGGGATCGGTCAATTGTGTAACCATTTGAACAGGCAGAACCCCCGCCCGATGGGCACACTCCATATCAGACGGCGCATCTCCTACGTACCAGATATCTTCTCCAGAAGAAAACCCGCTCTCGGACAATACAAGATATATTGGTGCTGGATCTGGTTTGTCTCTCTCTGCATCAGTCGCACCAATGATTGCGCCAAAGTTCTTTGTCCATCCAAGGAATTTTGCTTCCTCGCGCAAAAGCTGGCCATTTTTGTTGCTAACGATGCCGAGAAAAATACCAGCAGATCTCAAGGAGCCCAACATTTCCGGCACGCCATCTAATATGTTAATGGTCTCCAGGTGGTTGGATTGGATGGCCGACGAGAAAATTTCGGCTGCCTCCCCCCACCTGTCACCAAAAAGCTCGGGGAAGCTGTCCCGCATTGAGCGCCGGACATTGGACTTAGTCTTCTCAAAGCTCCATCGTTCGTGCCCCATTGTAACCAAAGTTAAATTGAGCGCGGTATGAATTGCTTGCCAGTTATCGATGAGAGTGTCGTCCCAGTCGAAAATAATGGCCTTTGGGCGGACGGGCTCAATGCCCATGATGGTCCCGAGTATCATGCATGTGGTTAAAATATAAATCGATAAGCTTGCAGGTTATTTCTCCTGGAACACCCTTTCCAATGCGGTCACCATCGATGCTTGTGACTGGTTTGACGATGGCTGTGGCGCTCGTGAAAAAAGCTTCTTTCGCAGCTTTCGCCTCCTCAATGGTAAAGGCACGAAGGGTCAATTTATAACCTTCCCGCTTAATAAGACGGATCAGGGTTTGGCGTGTAATGCCGGCGAGGATCCCGTCATCGGCTTGCCGTGTGATGATTTCATCTTCTGATGTCAAGATCCACGCGTTGGATGCAGTTCCTTCGGTTACAAAGCCATTATCATCCGTCATCCAGAGTTCGGCTGCCACAGCCTCAACAGCTGTCTGCTTTGCTAATAAGTTTGGCAACAGCGACACCGACTTAATATCGCATCTTCGCCAGCGCAGATCGGGCCCTGTAACCACGGCACTCCCTGTTTTAGCCTTTGACAGGGAGGGCCAGGACCCAGACGATGCGGTGACAATCAGGGAACTCTTTGAGGAGGCAGGGAACGGATGATCACGCGTCGCCACCCCTCGAGAAATCTGGATGTATATTTTCCCATTCTGAACATGGTTCCTGCGTAAGGTTTCCCGCCCAATAATCTTTAAGCTGGTTCGCCCGAGCGGTGGGACCATCCGGAGTTCACTCAGCGACCGTTCTAATCTGTCAAGATGCTCCTCAACGTCGATAAGACAGCCCCCGAAGACACCAATTACCTCATATACGCCATCGGCAAACTGATAGCCACGGTCCTCAATATGCACCATGGCCTGCAAATGCCGGACATAGCGCCCGTTGACGTATGATGCGCGGGGCATGTTTAAAAATACTCCAGCCTGACGGAGAACATTTGTTCTACCTGCTTCACGGCATCAGCGGCGGCGAAAAGAACAATGCGGTCATTGACGTTTACTACAGTACTGCCCCTCGGTACCAAAATCTCATCGCCTCTTACGACTGCGCCGACTAAAACTCCCTCAGGTAGGTCAGCTTCGCTGAGTGGCGTGCCCACAAGGCTTGTGGTTTGAATAGCTTCTGCCTCAATAATTTCACCAAAACCCTCCCTCAAGGTGTGGACGGAGTCAATTCTGCCGCGTCGTACATGCTGAAGAATGGTTGACACTGTAATATTTCGTGGACTTACAACGACGTCAATGCCGAGAGCCGGTGTGATCGGTTCGAATGTGGTGTTATTAACGAGCGTGATGGCACGCCCGCTTCCGGCTCTTTTCGAGAGCAGGGAGGCTAGAATGTTTGCCTGGTCGTCATTGGTTACCGCAATTACGGCCTCAGCTGATGCAACATTCGCTTCTTCCATGATTTCGGGATCCAGAACATCGCCGTTAAGGACCACGGATCTTTTGAGACTACGTGCCACTACCTCGGCCCGCGATTTGTCAGCTTCTATCACTTTAATGTTCACAGAAGGTTGTTCTACCTCGATTTGTTGCGCTAAAAAAAGACCAATGTTCCCTCCACCAAAGATCACAATACGTCGCGCTTCGGGTTCCTCGTGACCGAAAATTGAGAGAGTACGCTGAACGTGGGCACTGTCTACCACAACATAGACTTCATCTCCCTCCAATAGTTGATCATCGGCTGTGGGGATAAAGGTCTCTTCTTGTCTAGCTACACCGACAATCGTGACATTAAGGTCAGGAAAGAGCTGCGTGAGCTGGCGCAACGGCGTATTGACTACGGGACATCCCTCGTCGCACCGGACCCCCACCAATTTCACCTTATCGTTGACAAGAGAAATCATATCAAACGTGCCAGGCACCTGCAGCCTGCTGGAAACGGCACGAGCCACCTCTCTCTCCGGTGAGATGATGACATCAATGGGCATGTTCTCACGCGTGTATAAGTTCATCCATTTCGGATCCAAATAACCTTGTTTGCGAACGCGCGCGATCTTAGTTGTAATGTCAAATAGTGAGTGGGCGATTTGACAGGCTATCATGTTCACTTCGTCAGACTGTGTTACCGCGATCACCATGTCGGCATCTGGGGCACCGGCTTGTTCTAGAACGGAAGGTTCAGATGCGAAGCCATTTATCGCCTTGATATCCAAGCTATTGCCAATTTTTTTGGTTAGTTCTGCCGATTGATCGACAACGATCACGTCATTTCCGTCCTCGGATAAATATCGCGCGATATTAAACCCAACCCGACCTGCGCCGCATACGATAACTTTCATGATTTAAATTCCTGGTGCGCGGTGGACCTGGCAACGGTGCCTAATCGTTTGCCGCGCGAATTCGGTCATCCGATTGTACACCAAGTGACTTTAGTTTCCTGTGTAGGGCTGAACGCTCCATGCCAATAAACGCGGCAGTTCGAGAGATATTTCCGCCAAATCGGGTGACCTGAGATTCCAAGTATTCCCGCTCGAAAATTTCCCGAGCCTCCCGAAGAGACAGCCCTAAAAAGTCCATTTGATCTCGTAGCGTTTTTGAGCTGCGGCCAAACTGGTTTATTTCATTGGGAACTGCGTCGGGACTGATGGGGGTCGAGTCGTCACCTGGGGCCATAATGAGGATACGCTCTATGACGTTACGGAGTTCTCGGACATTTCCCGGCCAATCGTAACTCTGCAAGGCCGCCAAAGCTTCCGCAGAGAATATTCTTGGATTTTGGCCATTGGTTAAGGCCATTTTTTCCATGAAATGGGCGATAAGCTCTGGAATATCTTCCCTGCAGTCCTTCAAGGGAGGTGCAGAAACCGGAACTACACTCAGCCGATAGAAGAGATCTTCCCGCAAACGACCCTCGGACATTTCATTGCTCAGATCTTTGCTGGAAGAAGCAATTACACGTACGTCGACCTCAACCCGGGTTGCGCCTCCTACTCTCTGGAAGGTCTGCTCTTGAAGGGCGCGCACGATTTTTCCCTGTGTTTCAAGCGGCATATCAGCGACCTCGTCAAGAAACAAGGTCCCCATATGTGCTTGTTCAAATGTTCCAATTTCTCGGGGCCCCCCGCCGGATGATGCCTCATGGCCGAACAGGTTGATCTCAAAATCTTCGGGCTGCATCGTCGCACAGTTCAACGAGATGAAAGGTCCTGTTGATCGATTTGACTGCTCATGAATAAGCCGTGCAATAACGTCTTTTCCAGATCCAGCAGGACCAGTTATGAGAACGCGGCTATTTGTCGGCGCAACCTTGGCTACGGATTGTCTCAGTTGAGCAATGCTTGAAGAGCTCCCGATAAGTTGGTCATTGGTTCCCGCTCGCAGACGTAGTTCTTCATTTTCCCGCCGTAATTTTGCCGTTTCAACTGCGCGCTTTACAACAAGGATCAACCGATCCGCGGTAAATGGCTTCTCAATGAAGTCCGAGGCACCAATGTTAATCGCAGAAACAGCGGTTTCGATATTTCCGTGACCGCTGATCATGACAACCGGTACCGCAGGGTGGGATTCCCTGATTTGTGCCAATACCTCCATACCATCGGACGGACTGCCCTCAAGCCAGATGTCGAGTAAGACTAAACTGGGTTGCCGGGCTTCGACGGCACCTAGGGCGCTAACGCTATCGTTGGCCTCACGGGTCTGGTAGCCCTCGTCTTCCAAAATACCGGCCGTGAGCATACGTATATCCGCTTCATCATCGACAATAAGAATATCGTGAGCCATTATCAATTCATAACCATTTCTGTTGTCGATTCATCTACCTGCTCTTTATCTTCAGTGACCGCCTTTTTTGGCTCGCGAGCCCTGAAAAATTTCAACTCGACTATTGCGCCCGATGGAGCCTTGTTAGCGAGTATGAGTTCACCCGAGTGATCTTCCATTATCTTTTTCACAATCGCCAGTCCCAGCCCTGTCCCTTTATCGCGCGTCGTCACATAGGGTTCCGTAACTCTGTCCAACAAATCTTCGGCGAAACCGGTCCCAGTGTCGGTTATGATAATGTTTACCTCTGTAACGCCAGCTTCGAGGGTCACCGTAATTCTATCCTGGTCCGCCGATATGCCATTTTCAGACACACCAGAAGAGACAGATTCGGCAGCATTTTTCAACAAATTGGTTAGAACTTGGCTAATCTGTTGGCGGTCACAGAACAAGTCCACTGCCTGTTCGGGTAACAGAGTCTCGTAGTTGATATCCGGATATCTGTTCTGTTCGAGAAACACACTTTGCCGGCATAAGTCAGATAAATTGACCGTTTTCATGTGCGGCTGCGGCATCCGCGCAAATGCGGAAAATTCATCGACCATGCGGCCGATGTCCTCGACCTGCCGAACAATCGTATCCGTGCATATGTTGAAAGTCTCTTGGTCTGAGGTAATTTCTTTCGCGTACTTTCTCTTCAGGCGCTCTGCTGATAGCTGAATCGGGGTCAATGGATTTTTGATCTCATGGGCGATCCGCCGCGCCACGTCGGCCCATGCCGCTTTTCTTTGAGCTGAGAGAAGTTCAGTGACATCATCGAAGGTGATGACAAATCCGATAATTTCTTGGTCGAGCTTTTCTGCTGCGACCGAGACCAATAGCGTTTTTTGGCGCTTCTCACCGGCATGGCGGACTTCACCCTGTGCGTTCCGGTGAGGTGATATTCTGCAGGCCCGGAAGAGCTCTGCCATTGCGGGGACAGCTGACTCGATGGAGGTACCGATCATGTCACCAATGTTTAGTTCAAGAAACTCTTCCGCCGATTGATTATAGAGCTGAATATGCCCTTCTTCGTTCAGACCAATGACCCCAGCCGACACACCCGAGAGCACTGTTTCGGTAAACCGCCGGCGTTCATCCAATTGACGGTTAGCTTCGATCAGGCTGCTTTGCTGGTTTTCGAGCTGTGCTGTCATCCGGTTAAAGGTCTTCCCCAATCTACCAATCTCATCATCCCGTGCGGAGTTATGGTCAGAAACTCTTGCCTCTAGGTCGCCCTCTCGCACCCGCTCAGCAGCATCGATTAGGTTCCCGATAGGTGATGAGAGATAGGTTGCTAGAGACCAGCCGATCCAAATGGCCGCTAGAAGTAATAGAAGCGCCACCACTCCAAACACCATCAGAAATTTTAGCTGAAGGCTCTCTCTGTTTTGTTCCAGGGCAGAATACTGAGCTGTTGCCCCTCGCGTTCGAGACAGGTGATCAAGGACCCGCGGTTTTACAAAACGCCCCACCAATAGATAGGCATCTGCATAGGCCTCAAGTTTGACGCCCGCCACCACACGATCGTCCGTTCCTCCTCGAATGATGATCACTTCGCCGGGTCGACTATTTAGGGCGCTCTTGACCAGGCTGTCTGAGGAAAAATTAAATCCAAGAGAAAACCCGAATCCAGTCCGGGCTATTGTATTTCCTCGTGAGTCGACGACTACCGCTTCGGACAACTCCCGGACCGAAGATTGTGTGTGAATAATTTCGGCAATAACGCGCGGATTGCTGAGCAATGTTCTAGCTGCGCGGTTTATATCGTTTGCCATACCAAGCGCGGCGCCGCCAATATTGCGCTGGTGTTCTTCGAGGTACGCCTCAGCCACAAGCCGGGATTCATTGACTGCTGTTTTGACCCGGTCACTAAACCAGGTTTCGATTCCAAAGCTCAAAAATAGTCCGGAAAACGCGGCGACCAGAAGCGCAGGAATAACGGCCACGAGACTAAAGGATACGACCAAGCGTATATGGAGACTCGTGCCTGCCGATCCATGACGCCGAGCAAACCAGGCGCTAACCATTTTCCGGGTTAGAACGGCGATTAGCGCAAGTGCCAGAACTAGGTCTAAATTTAATAGCCAGATAGCCGTCGTCACGTCGGTCTCAACCGGACTGTATCCAGCTAGCACGCCGATCGTTAGCAGGCCGGACCCCAATAACGCCAGACCAATCAGCGTTGCTGCGATTGGCGTGAAGCTAAACCAAGATGCGTGTCGTTTACGATTTTGGTTAAGCACGCCTAGGGCGGGGTCTTGTCTTAGTGTTTCCATCTAATATTTCCAGCGCGCATTTTAACCTTTGGGGGGGGCGTATGTCGTCACATTATTTTGGTGTTCTTGATACAGGGATATTTAGCTCCCTGATTTTTTTCCTTAGTGTATTCCGGTTTAGGCCCAAGAGACCTGCAGTTTTAACCTGGTTCCCTCGAGTTGCGGTGAGCGACAACGCGATGAGCGGGCGTTCGATTTCACGTAAAATCCTGGCATGAAGTCCCGGGGGGGGTAATCCAGAACCATAAGCCCTGAAATATACTTCTAGATGGGACTCCACTGCGCTGGCTAGATTTTCAGAGGGTAAGTCGGAGGATGGCGAAGGTTCCACAACCGATAATTCGGCTTCAATGACCTCAACACCAATTGTGTCCTGTGAATATAGTGCGGCTAGCCGGCGAACCAAATTTTCCAGTTCTCGAACGTTTCCAGGCCAGCCGAAGGACTGAAGACGGTCAAGGGCCGGACGGTCGACCATCTTCCATGGCAGTCCTTCTTCTGCGGATCGGATCAGGAAATGACTCACAAGTTCGGGAATATCATCTCGACGCTCTCGCAACGGAGGCATGCGGATGGGCACCACATTTAATCGGTAGTATAGGTCCTCACGGAATAACCCCTGCCGGATTAATTGGCCCAGATCCCTGTGAGTCGCGGCGATCACCCTAACGTCAGTTTTGACTGCTGTGCGACCTCCGACCGGGGTATACTCTCCCTCTTGCAGGACCCGGAGCAATCTTGTCTGTGCCTCGGGGGGCATGTCACCTATTTCATCCAGAAAAAGCGTGCCCCCTTCTGCCTGCTCAAACTTGCCGCTGGACTTACTCACGGCGCCTGTGAAGGCCCCTTTTTCATGCCCAAACAGTTCACTTTCGATAAGTTCTCTTGGAATTGCGGCCATGTTAATGGCGATAAAGTTTTGGTTTTTCCGCTTGCCATAGTCGTGCAGTGCCTTGGCAGCTAACTCTTTTCCGGTTCCCGACTCGCCGTTTATCAGAACGGTAAGATCCGTATTCATTAGGCGCGCAAGCGTCCGGTAAACTTCCTGCATCGCGGCGGACCGGCCGATTAATGGGAGCTGGTCGTTCTCACCTTTTTGGGGGGTGTGTGGCTGCTTGGCGTGCGTCGACAGCGCCCGCTTAACAATATTCAAAAGTTCTGTGAGATCAAAGGGTTTCGGCAGATACTCGAAAGCGCCACGCCGCGTCGCATTCACCGCTGTCATCATTGTGTTCTGCGCGCTCATAACAACAACGTGGAGGTCGGGTCTTATTTTCTTCATACGAGGTAGCAAATCTAGGCCATTTTCATCCGGCATGATTACATCGGTGACTACCAGGTCACCCTCCCCGTCTCTTACCCATTTCCACAATGTGGAGGCATTGCCCGTCGCTCGTACTTCGTATCCTGCACGGCTCAGAGCCTGGTTTAACACAGTTCTGATGGCGTGATCATCATCGGCAATAAGAATTGTCTCGCTGGCCATTTGCGCTCCGTTTAGGTTTCACCCGCTTTGGGTAGCATTACCCGAAATGTTGTTTTTCCGGGCACACTATCAAATTCAATGACCCCGCTGTGGTCATTTATCATCTTCGCAACAAGAGCCAAGCCCAAGCCCGTGCCTTTTAATTTTGATGTTACAAAGGCATCAAAAAGATGGTCCATAAGTTCATCGGGCACGCCCGCGCCATTATCGGTGACGGTTATGAGTAAAGGAAGTTGCATTTTAGAAGTCATGCCGGGAACGGCAAGTCTGACGCCGTGCTGATAACTGGTAGTGATGGTAATTTGTCCACCCTCTTCTGGCACGGCCTCTGCGGCGTTCTTTAAAAGATTCAGAAATACTTGAACCAACTGATCCCCATTCCCATCCACCATAGGTAAAGAAGGATCGTAATCCTCATTGATCCTAACATTTCGGGCAAAGCCGATTTTCGAGACTTCCTTTACCCGTTCTAAAACCTTATGAATATTGATGGGTTCGCGTTCAAGTGGCCGTTGGTCCGAAAACACCTCGATCCTATCAACAAGCGCACAAATCCGGTCAGTTTCATCGCATATTAGCCTGGTGAGCTTTTGGTCCTCGGCCTCCGCCCCTTGCTCCAACAGTTGCGCGGCTCCGCGGATTCCCGAAAGCGGATTTTTTACCTCGTGCGCTAAGATCGCCGCCATGGCCGTCACCGAGCGCGCCGCATTGCGATGCGTCATTTGCTGGTTAATCTTATCAGCGATCGAACGAGAGAATATATTGACCGAAACCGACCCGGCCGGCTCCGGCAGTGCTGAAATTTGAATGTTTATAACCTGTCTGGAAATTCTGGGTGACTCAAGTGCGATACCGTATTCAGATACGTTAAAACCGGTTTGTAGCGCCTGACGGATAAGAGCGGCGACGGGACTATCCAATGGCAAAATTTTATCGAGAGACTGTCCTCTTAACTGGTTGATGCTAGCATCAAACAATTGCTCAGCGGCGTTGTTTGCAAAAGACAGGGTGCCGCACTCTGCAAAAACTAACACGGCACTCTCCAGCGAGTTGAGGATTATATCGCTGCAGGTTGACGCGGCTTCTTCCTGAGACATCGGCATATTTCTGAGACAATTCTAAGCGGCCAGCTTCTCGGCCAACCGCCCGTAAAATTCCGAGATTATATCTCGGGCCAGCCGGGCATCTTCGATGGCATTTATTCTGCCCCTGAATTCTGCAGATCCAGGTAACCCCCTGCTATACCAGCCAACATGTTTGCGGGCGATGCGGACCCCACGTTGAATATCGTGATGAGCTAACAGATCCTCGTAGTGTTCCATCACGGTATGGAACTGGGCCGTCACATCGGGAGCCTGCAAGATCTCTCCGGTTTTGAGGTAGTGAACTACTTGTTTCATGAACCAGGGCCGACCATAACTGCCCCTGCCAATCATCACACCGTCGGCGCCTGATTTATTCAGGAGTGTCTTTGCATCGTGTACGGTGGTGACATCTCCATTGCCAATTACTGGCAAATTTACTGCCTGTTTAACCTTCCGGATGAAACTCCAGTCGGCTTTTCCTCTGTAAAATTGGCATCGCGTCCGCCCATGAACGGTGATCATCTGAACCCCTGCATTTTCTGCAAGTTTTGCCAGAAATGGAGCATTTCGGCTGTCATCATCCCAGCCGGTTCGCATTTTGAGGGTAACGGGTAAGTTGACAGCTTTAACGACTGCGTCAATAATTCTACCCGCCAGTTTTTCATCCCGCATTAGCGCCGAGCCCGCATGGCCCTTTGTTACTTTTTTAACGGGACACCCCATATTAATATCTATTATAGCAGCTCCGCGATCAGCATTTAATCGCGCTGCTTCGGCCATAAGCTGGGGGTCGCAACCGGCCAGTTGCACCGCCATGGGGAATTCCTCGGCGCAGTTGGTTGCCATTTTCAGGGTTTTTCGATTGGCGTATATCATTGCCTGACTAGCTATCATCTCAGAAATAACCAAACTAGCTCCGTTTTTCTTTGCTTGCCGACGATACGGCATGTCACTAACGCCGGACATGGGCGCCAGAATGACTGGATTTTGCAATTTGATGGGACCAATTTCTATCGACATGATATCCATTTCCGAGGAGTCTGCTTGTTTATTGTGCAAATATCTGCGTGAGGCAACAGAAATATAGAAAGGGCCGTGATAGCCCTAACTAAGAAGAATGTCGGTTACGAACTTTACGCCCGGATATCCTAAGGTTAACAGGAGATAGGCCAACAAAACGAGCTGTGTCGCCGCCTTTCCACGAACACCCGATTGAAAATGCAGCAATAATAAGATTGCGAGGACAACAAATACCAAGACTGCCAGTGCCGATTTATGGTCGAAAGTCATGACCTGGCCTGATTTGAAATAAAGTGCTGCCATACCGGTCATAAGTCCCATGGCCAGAACTATCTCACTCGTTACTAGCAACTGAACTAGGAGGCGCTCGCTGCTTGAAACCGCTGGCAGAATAATGGAGAGACGGTTACGTTTTTTGGATCTGAGAGCGCGGATCTGCAAGGCGGCAGCCAAGGCCGAAATGGCAGCGAGTGTCACCAATCCATAAGTAGCTAAAGAAACAAAAATATGCATGCCGATCCAGGCGAGCGGTGCCTCGCCTTCCAGGGATTTTTCTGGCACCCGGCTCCAAATCGTGGCCAGTAGGCCAAGAACTAACAAATAGGGCAGTAATAGGGGTGACAATCGCCATGCATCTTCGTTTAACAAACAAACGCAACCATAGAGGAGTAAGCAAGTGAGTATGGTGAGCCAAAGCGCTGTTGAGAGGCCCGTACCCCAGCCCACTGACTGACGTACGAATACCCAAAGAGCGGCTCCTACAACTGCCACGGCCCACACTATCCAAAAAATACTGTCACGTTCCGCAGACCGTCGAAACGGAGCGATGGTTGCTGGAACCAAGGCAATCAGAGCTGTAAGTGACAGAAGATTATAAGACATTTATCGGGTTTCGCGAGCTTTGAAGATTGGTTGGTATGCAACTTGTCGCGCCAATTGCTTGGCAAGTACGCGCATAGGCTTTAAGCCATCATAATACAAAATACCATTCGAAGTGGAAAAAATCATGGCGCAAGATATAGGAACCGTCGCGCTGATTGTATCGGCAGGCAGGGGCCACCGCATTGGTGGCGAGACCCCGAAGCAATATCTTCCTTTGGATGGACACGCGATCTTGTATCAGTCGATTGTCGCCTTCTTATCCCACGAACAAGTGGATGTGGTGCGGGTGGTAATACACCCGGATGACGAGAAACTCTACGATCGGGCGATCGAAGACCTTGATATCTTGTCTCCGGTATTTGGTGGGGCTGAGCGACAGGACTCGGTCCGGCTCGGCCTACAAAGCTTACAGGAATTAGACCCCGAAAGGGTACTCATTCATGATGCGGCCCGGCCATGGGTGAGTGGAGATGTTATCGCCGCCGTTCTAGATGCTGTTCATCCCGGTCAAGGTGCTCTCCCCGGCCTCGCAATGACCGACACAGTGAAATCCGTCACGGCAGAAGGTTTTGTTAAGGACACGTTGGAGAGGGGGGAAATTTGGTGCGCGCAAACGCCGCAGGGCTTCATGTTCGGCGACATTTTACATGCGCATCTCTTAACTGCCGGCCATTCGTTCTCCGATGATGCTGAGGTCGCGGAGTCTAATGGCATGAAAATAAAGATTGTGCGGGGAGATCCTGAAAATATAAAAATCACTCATCCCAGGGATATGGCGAGGTTGAATACACAGGATGGATATTCGATGAGTGCTACTCGAGTTGGCTGCGGGTTCGACGTGCATCGGTTTGGCATTGGCGAATTGGTTACTTTATGTGGGATTGATATTCCTTTTAACCGCTCCCTAGTGGGACATTCTGATGCGGATGTAGGGTATCATGCGTTGACAGACGCCCTTTTGGGCGCTGCCGGGAAAGATGATATTGGCACGTATTTTCCCCCCTCGGACGCCAGGTGGAAAGATATATCGTCGGACATATTTCTCAGACATGCCGTTGAATTGCTGGAGTCCATCGGGGCAAAAATCGAAAACGTGGACGTGACCATCATCTGTGAGCTCCCGCGCATCGGGCCGCATCGGAATGCAATGCGAGAGCAGGTGGCTAAATGTCTCTCAATCGATCCCGGTCGGGTGAATATTAAAGGGACAACCACAGAAAAATTGGGTTTTTTGGGACGCGAGGAGGGTATTGCTGCGCAGGCAATAGCAACCATAAAAATAGGATAAATTTTTTTCTAAGATATTTCTTTGGAAATCCACTCGAGAAAATCAGGGTTACCCTTTTTGATTTCTATGGCTACGATGGCGGGACAGTCGTAGGAATGGAGTTCCTGGGCTGTTGAGATTAATAAATCGATCTTGTTATCCGATGTCTTAAGTATTACCACTGTTTCTGACCCAGATTGGACTGCCCCATTCCACCAGTAAAAGCTCTTAGATGTGCCTATGATATTGGCGCAGGCAGCCAACCGTTGCTCGATCAACTCTGCTCCAATCCTTGTCGCCTCCTCTTCTGACTTTACGGTCATATAAACCAGATATTCTGTCACGTCGGTCCCCCGTTTTGGACTTTGCTCGCAATCTACTCTATAATCCGATTATCGTCATCTCTGCTGGAGGAACATGGGCGTTGGGCGAACGGACTACATCTGCATCCGAGACTACTCGGCCCTCTTTACAGGAGAATATGGCTCGGCCTACCAAATCTCAAAAAGCTTGGCTAGTCCGAGGGTTGGAACAACCAGGGGGTAAACTGCCTTTATTTGACTTGGAGGGGCAGAAAATAAGCTCCCGAACCGTAAAAAGTTGCATCAAACAAGGCTGGGCCATGCCTTGGTTTAAAAACCCGATCAAGCCGGGCTGGTTAGTTTGTAAATTAACCCAGAGTGGCCGAACAATCCTGCAAAAGTAATTCCTAACGGTCCATTGATGTACTAAGCACTAACGTGGGATCTGCAATGCGCTACTGGATAATGGAATTGTGGCGAATTGGACTGATATCAAACGCCTTAGGGGGCTTTGGGATCAGGACGCGTAAATATTTCAAAACCATCTGCTCGGACGCCTTTTGCTTTTAAGACGTTCCAGACGCCTATTTTGCAAAGCTCCGGCGCTCAGGTGGCCACCTGATCGGAAAAGTTTTACACCGAACGCCGATCCCTTTTTTATATAGTATTGTGTTGCTAGTGAGTGAGGTTGGTATTTAGAAAATAGGATTACGTGATGTTCGTCACAACGCAGCTATTTTCTGGGCCAGTAGCATGAGCCGATCAGGCCGTGGTGTTTGTCTTTCCATTGTCCCGTTTGACTTTTGAAAGCATTTTATCTTGGCCTCCTCTGATCGTCCTTCTATAGAATGAGAAATGCTAAAAGATTTTTGCAAACTAGTCTGGAGAGATAATTTCCATGAAATCCAGTAACTATTCACAGTTAACTCAGTTAGGAGACGGCGCGATCACGATGCCGGGGTCCCCGGACGAGGCCCGGCTGGAGACCGTGAAAAACCCGTATGCTGATAGTCCCTATCTCATCCGGTTTGTGTGCCCAGAATTTACATCTCTTTGCCCGGTGACCGGACAACCCGATTTTGCCCATTTGGTAATCGACTACGTTCCAGGCGAAATCATTGTAGAGAGCAAATCTTTAAAACTGTTTCTCGGGTCTTTTCGCAATCAGGCAGGATTTCATGAGGAATGTACGGTCGGCATTGCCAAGCGGCTCGAAGGTGTACTAAATCCGGTTTGGATTAGAATTGGCGGGTATTGGTATCCAAGAGGCGGGATCCCAATCGATATATTCTATCAATCGGGGTCGGTGCCGGAGGGCCTGTGGGTGCCGGACCAGAATGTGCCTTCTTACAGGGGACGGGGCTAAGAACTATCTACTAGTAGATCATAATTGTCGAGAAGTGAAGAAATATTGCCACTATCCGTTGAGAGTTTCTCTACCAGTAGATCTATTATTGACCGCCTTAGCTCCTACCCGCCGTCTACTAGATAAATGACGCCATTGTCGACAACGCACTTGAGGGACTGAAGGCTCTCACCTTGACAGGGACCTTCCACGCAAAGACCATCATTGATCTGGAATAAGGCGCCGTGTTTTGAACAACGCAACATCGTCTTTTCACTGTTAAAAAATTGTCCAGGTATTTGATCGATCAGTACCTGATTGTGAGGACACCAGTTGACATAAGCATGGACGTGAACTCCCCGGCGGATAACAAATATGTTACGCTGTTTGCCTGCGACGCGCGCGACCATGCCAACAGCGTCATCGTCCTCTATATCTTCGAGCGGACACAGTTCTTGTTTATCCATTGGGGCCTCTATCGGTTTTATCTCAAAAAAAGGAAATAAGGTTCAAGCGAAATGGTCGGAGCGATAGGATTTGAACCTACGACCCCTACACCCCCAGTGTAGTGCGCTACCAGACTGCGCCACGCTCCGACAAATTTCTGTGAAATTATGACTGATCATACCGGTCCCAGCGTTGAACATCAATGGACTGAGGCACTCTAAATTCAAATAGGTTAATTAGATCAGCTTTCGGAGGTCTTTGAGTTCTTGGAGGACTTCACGCATCTTGCCCAATTGATCCCCATCGATTTGTGATGACTTTTTCGCCAATGCCTGGCCGTCGAGGGAATGAGGCCCCGACGTAGCTGTCATCCCACCTTCCTTGAATAGTTTTTGGACTCCCTTAATGGTGTATCCATCTTCATAAAGAAGCGTTCGAATTCTGCGCAATACCTCGAGATCCTCCGGTCGGTAATAGCGCCGCCCCCCACCCCGTTTCATGGGTTTGATTTGGCTAAACTTACTCTCCCAAAACCGGAGGACGTGTTGCGGCAGATCCATTTCGGTTGCCACTTCGCTTATAGTCCGGAATGCATTCACCGATTTTTTTTTGCCGTTCGCGGCCTTTGTTTTGTTCGCCACAGGCTGGGGTCCCTAATCGTTTTCATCCAAGTCAGGAATGTCTATAGTTGCATCGCTAATCCGGGCTTTCAAAACCTGCGACGGGCGGAACACCAACACTTTTCTCGGCAGAATGGGCACTTCTTCACCGGTTTTTGGATTTCGGCCAATTCTTTGACCCTTGCGGCGAACAGAAAAACTTCCGAATGAAGATATCTTAACGGACTCTTCATTAGCTAATGTTTCGGAAATTTTACTCAGAATAGATTCAAGAAGTTCCGCTGACTCATTTCTAGAAAGTCCGACCTCTTGATACACAGCCTCACTGAGTTGAGAGCGGGTAATTGTTTGCCGCGCCATTTATTCTATTCCCCCGAGTTTCTCACATCACGCTTCCCAAACCTTACGTGAGGAAGTAATTAATTTCAATGGGATAGAAGCTGCTAAAACCTCTTATTTGAAAGTGGCTATAGTTACCAACGCACTAAGGCAGCTCCCCAGGTCAAACCCCCACCCATCGCTTCCATGAGCAATAGATTGCCTGGTTGGATGCGCCCGTCCTTAATGGCGGCATCCAGGGCCAGAGGAATAGAGGCCGCCGAAGTATTAGCATGGTTCGCGATAGTTAGCACCACCTTGTCATCCGACATCTTGAGTTTTTTTGCTGTGCTGTCGATTATCCGTTTGTTAGCCTGATGCGGCACCAGCCAGTCAATATCTGTGTCCCTCAGGCCATTGGCCTCCAGAGCTTCAATTACAACGCTAGCTAAATTTGTAACCGCGTGCTTAAAAACCTCTCTCCCATCCATCCGAATAACGCGGGAGCCCACACCCGCCACCAGGTCACTCTCACAGTAGAGTATATTCCGAAGGTTGCCGTCGGAGTGCAGATGGGTGGAGAGAATACCCTTTGGTGCAGGGTCGCCATTAGGACTTTGTGCCTGAAGAACAACAGCTCCAGCGCCATCGCCAAACAAGACACAAGTTGTGCGGTCTTGCCAGTTCAAAAGTTTACTTAGCGTGTCAGCCCCTATTACAATCGCTGTTTTAATCTGTCCCGCCCGGATCATACTGTCGGCTACCGAGAGCGCATAAATAAAACCAGAGCAGGCTGCTTGGACGTCAAAAGCTGCCCCACCCGTCAATCCCAGTCTACTTTGAACCTTTACAGCCGCCGCGGGAAAGGTATCGTCCGGCGTGGTTGTCCCAACCACGATGAGGTCAATGTCCTGCTGTTCAATGCCAGCATCTTTGACGGCTCTTTTTGCGGCCTGATAAGCCAAATCGGAAGTCATCTCACCGTCTTGGACTATATGACGTTGTCTTATCCCAGTGCGGGAGACGATCCACTCATCAGATGTGTCGACTTGTTTTGCCAGATCCTCGTTCGTGACCACATTTTCTAGGAGATATGCGCCACACCCAATTACTTTTGAAATAATGTTCATACTTATTCTGCAGCTGACTGAGAACCGATTTCAATCTCGGAGGTCATCAAATGGTCCAGGTCCTCTTTAATATGTTTGTTGAAGTCGCGCTTTACGAGGTTTACTCCAACCTCAACTGCATGTGCGAAACCAATGTGGTCAGTGCCTCCATGGCTTTTCACACAGATACCGTTTAATCCAAGTAACATGGCTCCATTGTACCTGCGAGGGTCAAAATGACTGCGCAACTTCTCGATTGCGGGCTTTGCAATCAATGCCCCCATTTTTGACATGAGGCTGCTAGTGAGCGCATTTCGGAGAAAGTGAGCAAACATTTTTGCTGTGCCCTCTACCGTTTTAAGTGCAATATTTCCCGTAAACCCGTCGGTGACTATTACGTCGACGGTTCCCTTACCTATATCGTCACCCTCCACGAAACCGAAAAATTTTATGGGCAGAGATGATTTTTGCAGAATGCCGGCAGCTTCCTTTACCGAGTCGTTTCCCTTTAAGCCTTCAACCCCTACGTTTAGTATCCCGATGGACGGTTGCTCCAATTTGAGTTCGTTTCGGGCGTAGACCTCGCCCATTACCGCAAATTGCACTAAATTGTTGGCATCGCATTCTATGTTGGCCCCAAGATCAAGCATTACACAATCGCCATTCTGAGTAGGAAAGCTCGTGGCGATAGCCGGGCGACTGATCCCAGGAAGCGTTTTTAGTACGATTGTCGCCATTGCCATTAATGCTCCGGTATTTCCAGCCGATACGATTGCGGAGGCCTCCCCGTTCGCAACTGCGTCGATGGCGAGACGCATGCTTGAATTTTTTGCCGTTCTTAGGGCTGTCGTCGGCTTATCATTGTTTGATACAGCATCTGCCGTATGACGTATTTCACACCGTGGCTGGATTGATGGAAATTCTTCGAGGAGAGGACCAAGTTTGGCTTCATCGCCAAAAATAAGGAATTTAACATTTTGATGAGTATGGGCCGCTCTGTTGACCCCGCCAACAATCATGTGAGGAGCGTTATCCCCACCCATTCCATCGATAGCCACACAAATTTGGTCGGTCAAAACCGGTCCCCATCAGAGCTGCCAACAATTTTAGACGACAGACTCGGTCTCCATGACTTCACGGCCATCATAATATCCGCAGGCACCGCAAACGTGATGCGGTCTTTTCAGTTCTCCGCAGTTTGGACATTCACCATAAGCCGCAGGCGATAATGAGTGATGTGAACGCCGCTGGTTACGGCGAGACTTGGAAACCTTTTTCTTTGGTACAGCCATGGCTATCTATTCCAACCTCGAGACCTGGATAATGCGCGCAAAAACGCGAAGAAGCGCGGTTTTTATATCAATTGCTGGTGTCCGGCAAGCTCTAACCGGCCATGAACCGAGTTTAGCGTCTAAGTTATCGTTCGTGAAGTTTTTTTAATATGGAAAACGGGTTTTCTTCTGCATCATCTTTACCCGGCGGCATCGACGAGGCGTTGAATTCAGCGCCCTCGGCCCGGGGGAACGCCTCAATACAAAGGCCCAAATGCTCGGCAATAAGCCCACCGACATCGAAGTGACCATCTATAATTGGCTCCGGAGGATCTTCACCATCGGGTTCGATGTCAATCTCCAGTTTATTCGACTTTGCCCCGTCGTTGGGGGCAAATGCGCAGTCAATCCGTTCATTGATGTCAGACGAAATGGGCACCAGGGATACGACGCACTCTTGAACCACCGTTCCCCGAATTTGAGCTGACATTATAATCGGCTGGGCAGGGTCCGGTTCCTTAATCAGCGTTACATCTGCCGACAGTTGGCCAAGTGCCAACAGGCCAAATCTTTTTGCAAGGGCGTCCCGCTCCATGTCATTGGCCACGAGTTGAAGCTGAGTTATCCCCTCTTTCAAATCCTCGGGCGAATAGAGCCGGGAGAATTCCTGGGTCAAGGAAACTTCCCCCTCAGTCATCGTTTGGAGGGGTGATAAAGCTGATGGCGCCTTTTTTAATGTCGACGAGAGACCAGGAAGACGACGCTTGGACCTGGTTTGAGAGTAAGTCGGCCATACCGGTGACCTGCTGGTCCGTGGGTTTTACCTCCGCGAACAAATTCCTGCGCAAAGCGCTGGCCAATAGTTCTTGGCCCCCCTCGAGGCCCTCGTCATAGGCTTTGATTCGACCGTAGTATGCAGTCGCCATTGCTTTAATTTTTTTTCCAACAGATAAATCGCCTACTCCCATCTCTCGTAAATTCTTGTCCATATCTGCAAACATCAAGTCAAACAGTGCTTGGGACGTTGTACTTGCCTCTATGCCGATAACCTTCAGCCGTTTCATAACAACGTACGCATGAAGCATGATTACGTCATAGCGGCCATTAACCGTATCCGGCACACCCAAAACAGTGTAAAAGACAGGATGGCGCGAGTGAGCCACGATTAATGTATAAAGGTTGTCAACGTTGATCTTTTTCGGACCAAGCCTGAATGATGAAAACATACTCATTGGAAACGACGCTTTGGTTTGCACTGACGCTATATGTAGTAAAGTAATCTATGATTCCTAGCCCGTTAGCCGGTGTAGTATTTAGGGGATTAAAATTTGTTATGATTGTCAAGGTGAGAAGGAAACGCAAAAGGTCATTTGACGGAAGATTTTTTAAAATGCTTGCTGCCGTGATACTCGTGGCCGGTTGTCAGGGACGAATAGATGTCAGGGGCAACCTACCGGATCCTGATTTATTGCAAGATATTGAAATTGGGCATATCACTAAAAACGAAGTTGTAGAACTGCTTGGCTCACCCTCCAGTATATCCCCCTTTTCTGGCGATACTTGGTATTATATCAGCGAGCGCACGAAAACAGTCGCCTTTTTTGAGCCCGAAATTTTGAAGCGAAAAGTCATTGTTATTACCTTTGATCAGACAGGCGTTGCCCGTGAATTGAAATCATATGGCATTGAAGACGCGCGTCGAATTCAGATGGTCGAGCGGAAAACGCCGACCGCAGGTCGGGAACTTACAATTTTAAAACAATTGTTCGGCAATATTGGTCGATTTGAAGGCGAGTCCGAAGGAGAATAAAATGCGCTAAAAAAAGCCCGAAGGAACCCAAGTTCCTACGGGCTTCTTCATTTTGGTGTTGGCTCCTTATCCGGCAAGAATTGCCAATAACAGGATAGCCACGATGTTCATGATCTTAATGAGAGGGTTGACCGCTGGACCTGCCGTATCTTTGTACGGATCACCCACTGTGTCCCCTGTCACCGCAGCGTGGTGTGCCTCAGAGCCCTTGCCGCCATGATTTCCATCTTCAATGTATTTTTTGGCGTTGTCCCAAGCCCCTCCGCCCGAAGTCATTGAGAGAGCAACGAACAAACCCGTGACGATCACTCCCATTAGCGATGCCCCCAATGCCGCGAATGCCGCGCCCTGCCCAGCGATGGCGGCGATCACGAAGTAGATAATGATCGGTGCTACAATTGGTAGCAAGGATGGAACGATCATTTCCTTGATCGCTGCACGGGTCAAAAGGTCAACGCATTTGCCATATTCAGGTTTTGCTGTGCCCTCCATAATCCCTGGAATTTCCCTGAACTGACGGCGGACTTCTTCAACCACGGCGCCACCAGCCCGGCCCACGGCCATCATGCCCATAGCACCAAACAGAAAGGGAATTAGACCGCCAATGAAAAGGCCCACAACAACATAAGGATCGCTCAGAGAGAAACTGACCTCAAGGTTGGGAAACAGCAAGCTCAGATCCTGTGTATAGGCCGAAAACAAAACGAGCGCAGCTAGACCTGCAGACCCGATGGCATACCCTTTGGTGACAGCCTTCGTGGTATTGCCCACAGCATCAAGCGCATCCGTGGTGTTTCGAACTTCGTCCGGCAGTTCCGCCATCTCGGCGATACCACCGGCGTTGTCCGTCACCGGACCAAAAGCATCAAGAGCAACAACCATGCCAGCCAGGGCCAGCATAGATGTGGCCGCGATGGCCAAGCCAAAAAGCCCGGCTGTAATAAAGGCCACAATAATACCCGCACAGATGACGATCACTGGCAGAGCTGTTGCTTCCATGGAAACCGCAATACCTTGTATAATGTTGGTGGCATGTCCGGTTTCAGAGGCTTTTGCGACGCTTTGAACCGGGCGGTAGTTTGTGCCTGTGTAATACTCGGTAATCCAGACAATCAGGGCCGTCACTACTAATCCCACCATAGCAGACACGAAAAGATCCATTCCGGAAATTTCTCTGCCGCTGGCTGCAAATACTGCGTCAAATCCAAATTGCCAAGCGATGACACCCGCAATCAAAACGGCGGAGATGATGGCGCTCGCGAAAAAGCCTTTGTAGAGTGCGCCCATGATACTCTGGCTCGGCCCTAGTTTAACGAAAAACGTTGCGACCACAGACCCGACAATGCACACGGCGCCTATGAGAAGCGGGAACATCATCATGGCTTCTCGGTCCGTGCCGGTGAAAAATGCCGCACCTAGAAGCATGGTGGCAACCACGGTAACCGCGTATGTTTCGAACAAGTCTGCAGCCATGCCTGCACAATCGCCCACATTGTCACCCACGTTATCGGCTATGACGCCCGCGTTTCTGGGATCATCCTCTGGGATGCCCGCTTCAATTTTACCGACCAGGTCTGAACCAACATCCGCGCCTTTGGTAAAAATGCCACCGCCTAAACGAGCGAAAATCGAGATTAACGATGCGCCAAATCCCAGCGCAACAAGCGCGACGAGCGCGTGTCGCAGACCTTCAGGCGTTTTCACGTCTAACATGTCACGCAGCACAAGCCAGTAACCAATGACGCCAAGAAGAGCCAACCCGGCCACCAGCATACCCGTAATCGCCCCGGATTTGAACGCCACGTTCAAGCCTTCTGCTAGACCTTTAGACCGCGCGGCCTCAGCGGTTCGCACGTTCGCCCGCACCGAGACGTTCATACCGATATATCCTGCGGCGCCCGAGAGGACGGCCCCGATAAAGAATCCGATGGCTACTGTCGTGCCCTCAAGGAGACCTAAGATGATCCCGATGGCAATGCCAGCAACGGCAATTGCCGTGTATTGCCGGTTAAGATAGGCGTTTGCCCCCTCTTGCACAGCGGCAGCAATTTCTTGCATGCGCTCTGTGCCCGCGGGCGCGGCCAAAACAGACCGAATGGCATAGGCACCGTATAGCAGCGCCAGAACGCCGCAAGCGACGATCAACATAGAAACGGT
>PBNV01000029.1 GCA_002723345.1 Rhodospirillaceae bacterium | reverse complement strand
CTCGTTCCGTGCTTACAAACCGCTCAAACAAAAGATCAATTTCCAGCGGGTTTACCGATGTGATGCCCAACATGTAACAAACAGAGGAATTGGCGGCGGATCCTCTGCCCTGGCACAGGATCTCGCGTTCCCGTGCAAAACGGACGATGTCGTGTATGGTGAGAAAATAGGGAGCGTATTCCAATTCCGCGATGAGGTCTAATTCATAGGCCAACTGGCTCTTAATTTGGTCCGGCACGCCGTCTGGATACCGCAACTTGGCGCCGGCCCAGGTCAGGCGGGTAAGCTCTTCTTGTGGTGTGCTGCCGACAGGGATTGGATCGATCGGATATTCATAGCTAAGCTCCTCCAGACTGAAACGGCATTGATCGGCGATGTAAACCGTGTTGGCGATAGCGTCTGGATGGTCAGCAAATAGGCGCGCCATCTCGTCACCAGATTTAAGATGACGTTCTTCGTTTCCGTGAAGCAGATACCCGGCCTCATGGATCGTGCAATGCTCTCGGATACAGGTTAGAACATCCTGAAGTGCTTTTCGTCCGGCGGAGTGGGCGTGCACATCGTTGGTCGCAACAAGTGCTAGGCCCAGCGAGTCGGCAAGTGCGCGAAGACGAGAAATACGGGCTTTATCATCACCAAAATATAAATAGTTAACAGACAAATATATATTTTTATTAATCTGATTTCTTAACACTGAAAGAGTTGTTTTGAAATTCGAATCCAGGATATCCGGCGGGATCATAATAAGGACTTGGTCTTTGCCGCTCTCGAAGATCTCTCCGTGCAGCACATCCTCTAAAAAAAGATGACATTCGCCTTTTTCGGCGCGCCGTTTGCCGAGTGTCAGGAGCTGAGATAGTCGCCCATAAGCGGCTCTGTTTTCGGGAAAGCAGAGAATATCTGGACCATCCTCCAATTCGAGCCGGGTGCCGACGATCATACGAATGCCGTGTTCTCGGCAGGCGACAAACATGCGCGCTGCGCCCGCTAAGGTATTCCGGTCTGCAATGGCAATGGCTTCGTGTCCTAGCACTTTTGCCTGACGCGCCAGTTCATGGGCATGGGACGCCCCTCGCAGGAAACTGTAATTACTCGTGACCTGAAGTTCGACATAGGGGGTCATGTTTTTACGCAAAAAAACCATGGATATACCATGCCGGAGGAAGACCTGGATGGTAGAGACCTTCTCGATAGAGCCAGAAGCGTTTTCCGTCTTCATCTTCCACGCGGTAGTAATCTCGCACGTCTTTGCTGAGCGGTCGGGTATCTCGGTTATCTCCCTCAATGCGCCACCATTCCGGGGTGATCCGCTCTGGGCCTTCGGCCGCACGCACCCGATGTTGCCGCTGACGCCAGCGGAAGAGAACTGGCGGGCCATCAGGTACGGGCGCCATCACCTCGATTGGCAGCGGCTGCACCAACAGTTGCATTGGCCGGGTCGGGCGGCGGGCAGGACCCATCCAGTCCTTACAATCTACTTCTGGAGCCCCAGACGCAGGTATTTCCTGGCTTGCCTGCTCCGGTAGGTGGCTTGCGGCAGGGGTCAGACGGGTGATTCTGCCAACCCCCAGCCGCCCGCCAAGACGGTCTACCAGTTTTGCGGTATTTTCCCGGTTAGTATTGTCCACACCGCCGTCTAAGCCAACCTGGCGGACGGTGAGGGCGTTGGTTTCGACGGCCGCTAGGACGACGGCATCGATACCGAACCCAGGGTCTATTTTTTCTAATTTCTCTTGAAAAAGGTGAGCAAGGTGAACAGGATCCCGGTTGGGCCTGCTCGTACCAGCCTGCACACGTACGACAATGTTATCCACTCGGAACAAGGAGAATACTAATTGGCGGACGCCCTGGGTCGCGCGCTCAAGGTCCGTGCATAATTGTTCAAGCAGCCGGGTGAGCGCTGCGTCGATGTCTTCCCGGCGTCCAATGGGATCGGCAAAAGTAAGGCGGGCCTCAAAAGCCGGACACGGCCGCCGGGGCGACAAGGTTTCATCCAAGGTTCCCAAGGCTTGGTCCAGGCGCCGTAGCACAGCACCACCAAAGCGGCCGGACAGCGGCGCTCGCGGCACAGTATAGAGATCACCGATTTTACGCAGCCCCATACGTTCCAGGCCCTCTACTGTGTTTCCATCAAGGCGCAAACCGTCGATGGGCAAGGATGCGAGGGCAGATGTGATGTTTTGTCCAGTGGGCAGAATAATAGATGGATTGTGTTCATGGGCAGCAAACCGAGAGAGAGCCCAGGCAGCACCCGCCGTGGCGGCAAGGCCGGCCCGGGCCCGATAACCTGCCGTATTAAGCCGATGAAACAGATCGTTCAAAAGCGCTTCTTCGTCCCTAAATAGGTGCGCGCATCCTGTAATATCGAGCCATAATCCGGCACCGTACAGGTTGGCAGTGCCCATGCCACCGCCGAAAGGATCAAGAGCGACCCATGGAGTGTAGCGTTCACAGGCGGCGCTGAGACTGTCGAGAGCTTTCAGGTCTGCGGCTGGATCGGCGTGACGAACGGTGAGCGTAGGATAAAGAGCCCGGGCATCGGCTAAAGATTGCCCTACCTGCACACCTTCGCGTTGGGCTGCCGGACTGACTGCCATGAGGCGTTGGCCGCCATGAACGGAGGTGACAGTTGCTAAACCAGTATCATTTAACGGCCTGTCAAATGATATTCTAGCCGGATTGTTACCCCACTGCCTTGAGGCGTTGCGGTTCAACCGATCCGTCGCGAAGGATGGGAGCCACAGAGAGATCACCCGTTTCATCACACCATTCCACCTGCCAGGATTGAGGACGTCCTAGCGTTTCCTGTTTTTTATCTTGGCCGCTCCCCCGTAAGGCACTGAGGCGGCAGCGCTGAAGTTCCAAATTCCAATTGGGTTTGCCAAGCCCGATACCGTACGCCGGTGTGAGACTGGGCGCGGATAATACCCGCCACCGGGTCAAGGCTGCAGCCGTCGGCGCTTGTGTCACGGTTTTGCCGGGTGTGGCGCGCAGTAAAATACCTGTGACGCCATTTTCTTCCGCCGCCAGTTGTAGACGCCGCCCGGCGATGGGAGGCACCCGGTAAAGTTGGCCGATGACGGCGGATAAACAGGCACTACGCAGACCCTCTTCCATGGCCCAAAGGATGTCCGTATCGTTCTTGCCGTGCACGATGATCACTTGACTGGGGTCAATGCCGTAGGCCATGAGCCCCTGGCCACAGAGATCACGCCCCTGTTGGCACCAGAGGATCGGTGCGCTGCCACCCTTTGTCTTGGCCAGGCGGGCAACCAAAGCAGCCGAAAAACCATGGGCAGCAACGTCGCCGAAAACTTCATGTAGGCCTTGAACAGGAAAGCCGTTCCAGGGGAGGGCGGCGTCTATTTCAACCGCGCCTAAGGAGATTGTTTGAGAGTGAAAGCGAGAAGAAACAAAGGCATTAGTTTCGTCCTGATGCGTGTTATTTTGACCCATAGTCGGGATTTTTGCAGATGCATGCCGTTCAATTGCCTGAATCTGGTTGCGCAGAGCTTGCAAAACATCTGGGTCGGGCCGGAAAGGCGTACGAATAACCGTTGCAGACATGATTTTACTCTTCCCTCAAGAATTCCATTATCATAAGTTCTTGTTTTGTTCTATTTTAAAAGACCAAAAGGGTCAAGCAAGAGAGTCAAAAAAAGAGAGGTTTTAGAAACGATTTGGTGAAAAGCCAGAAAGGTCAATTTCTGGCGTGTTTCCACTTATCAGGTCAGCTGTTGCCTTGCCGGACCCGGCACAGAGTGTCCAGCCAAGAGTGCCATGGCCAGTGTTTAGAAACAGGTTATCCATTGTCGTTTGGCCAATCGTAGGCAAGCCATCCGGTGTCAGAGGGCGTAAGCCAGTCCACAGAGCCGAATTATCGAAATTTCCTGCATTTGGGAACTGTGCTCGGGCGATCTCGAGGATTGCATTTCCCCGTTTTTCATTGAGGTTTGTATTATATCCGTCAAATTCTGCAGTGCCCGCGACCCGCAGCCGATCGCCTAAACGGGTGTATACAATCCGATGATCTTCATCTGTTATGCTGATATGGGGTGCGTCATTGCGTCCCCCAATCGGGATGGTCACGGAATAACCTTTGGTCGGATAAATTGGGAGCTTTAGCCCAAGTGGACGGAGTAATTGCGGCGTATAACTGGCAATTGATGCGACATAAGCATCCGCCTCGCAGATACCTTTATCAGTGATCACAGATGTAATTCGGCCAGCCTCATGCTCCAGATGGGAGACCGTTTCATTATATCGAAACGTAGCGCCCCGGCTGACACAGGATAACGCGAGATTACGTGTGAAAGCGTGTGCGTCCCCACTTTCATCATCGGGCGTGTGCACACCGCCAAGAATGTCTGCGCCGGTTTCTTCAAGGGCGGGTTCTAGGGCAAAAACCGCTTCTTGCCCAAGCATCTTGTTTGAGCACCCGAGCTCTTTGAGCATGGTCGCGTTTGCTACAGCCTCATTGTATGTCTTTGGATTGCGGTGAATATCAAGAATTCCAAGCGTTTTTAGATCATACCCGATGCCTGTGTCTTGTCTGATGTCAGGAAGGATCTGCCGGCTGTAGAGCGCTAGTTTCAGACTTTTCACCGTATTTTCACGAGATTTCGACGTCCTACAATTCATGAAGAATTGAATGCTCCATCGCCAGAGTGCGGGATCGGCTCTCAAATGATACAGAAGAGGGGCATCCTCCTTGCCAAGCCATTTCAACATGAGGATTGGCACCTGCGGTCCCGCCCACGGTGCGGCATGGCTCGCTGAAATTTGGCCACCGTTGGCAAAGCTGGTCTCTAGTCCCGCGCCGCTCTGCCGGTCAATTACCGTGACCTCATGCCCATTTTTCTGCAAAAAATAGGCCGTCGTTGTGCCGACGACACCAGCTCCTAATACGCAGACTTTCACGACGTCTCATCCCGACCTAATTGGAGTTCCAAGTTATAGAGTGTCATTTACCTTCCCGCTAGTCTCTCATCCGTTTAGAATATAAAGATGGGACCTGAACTTCTGACTGTTGAGCAAATGGCGCAAGCGGATGCGATGGCCGTGGAGGCCGGTGTCCCCGGTGTTGCGCTTATGGAAGCCGCTGGTGAGAGCGTTGTGCGGGAGATCAGAAAACGTTGGACACGTCGGTCGGTTTTAGTCTTGGTCGGGCCAGGAAATAATGGCGGAGATGGGTTCGTTATTGCCCGCCACCTCAAAGCGTTCCATTGGCCGGTTCGGGTTCTATCGTCTACGGACGCTGGCCATTCGAAAGGCGATGCAAAGCAAAATGCAGACCGCTGGGATGGGCCGATTGAACCGTTTGCTGGCGCTTCTCTGGAGGGCGCAGACTTAATCATTGATGCAGTGTTCGGTGCAGGACTCACGCGTGACGTTTCGGGATTAGTGGCCGTGGTGCTGCAAAAGGCGCAAACCAGCGGCGTCCCCATGGTCGCTGTGGATATTCCCAGCGGCGTTGATGGGAATACTGGAGAGGTGCGGGGACACGCTTCCCCGGCGGTGCTAACGGTCACATTCTTCCGTAAGAAACCAGGCCACTTACTCCTTCCCGGGCGTGATCTATGCGGGGAAGTCGTAACAAGGGACATTGGTATCCGTCCAGAACTACTTAGCAAAATTAAACCATCCATCGTCGAAAACGGCCCACATGTGTGGTCGGAGCAGTTGCCGCAGCCCGGCCTGGCCACGCATAAATATTCACGTGGTCATCTCCTAGTCGTGGGGGGCAATGAAATGGTCGGAGCCACGCGACTGGCAGCCGGGGCAGCAAGGCGTGCAGGCGCCGGTCTTGTGTCCATCGCTTCGCCGCCTGAGATGCGGGATACATATCTCCTGGGAGATCCCGGCAATTTAGTTTTAGAACTGCCCGAAGCCGAATTTCTCTCCCAAATCTTGGCTGATGAGCGTAAAAATTCTGTCTTGATCGTACCAGGCGGCGGCGTTTCGCACAGGACACGCGACTGCGTTATCAGGATTTTAAGAAGTAAACGTCCAGTGGTATTGGACGCTGACGCCCTTACAGTTTTTGAAAATGACCCAGACACATTATTCTCTCACATCGCCGAATCCGGCATTTTAAACTCGTGCATACTGACCCCGCACGAGGGTGAGTTTGAACGATTATTCGATCTCCGGGGAAACAAGCTGTCAAAATGCCGTGAAGCCGCAAAAATATCAGGTGCAGTGGTTCTATTGAAAGGTGCCGATACCGTGATCGCCGATGGCTCTGGCGCCGCAGTTATAAATTCAAATGCGCCAGGCTCTCTGGCAACAGCGGGCTCCGGCGATGTACTATCGGGCATCATCGCGGGTTTGCTTGCCCAAGGCATGCCAGGAGTTAAAGCAGCAGCAGCAGGGGCTTGGATGCATGGTGAGGCGGGCAAAGTAGCAGGGGATCATGTTATTGCTGAAGATCTTGCAGATCATCTTCCCAGCCTACGCCAACCCTCCCAAAAATAGTTTGGTTCGAGGAATATTTCGACATACATAAAAGGCTATGATCGAACTTAGAAAATCCGGGCTTTGGGACCGTGCAATCCGCAATCTCCGTTACGCGTGGAAACGGATGGGGTCCACGGACGCGTATTTCTCGGAACAGTCTTTTTCACCCGAATTGAGTGAGTCGGATCGGGAACGACTCATCAGCCAGATGCACGCCTGCCTGGAGGCGAGAGGGGGAGAAGTCTCGGCGCGTAGCCGTGCGGCCGCCCTTGGGCATGCCTACCACACCCTGAATGAAAAGGGCCGAAAACGATTTTTAAGTGTTCTCGCTGAGGAATTTGGCCCAGATCGAGACCGTATCGACTTAGCTGTAGCCGATGTTTCGAAAGCCTTGGATCCGGCCTCCCGGGCGAGCATCGAGGCGGAGCTTCGCCAGGCTTTGGAAGCACCGCGGCTTAAATTATTGACCCAGTTCAATGCTTTGCCCGAGGGCGTTAAGTTTCTGGTTGATTTACGGGCTGAGTTAATTCCCTGGGCGCGTCAAGATGATGCTCTTGCTGGCGTGGAAGGCGACTTAAAGGCACTTCTAACAGCATGGTTCGATGTCGGATTTTTAGAATTGAGGCAAATTACCTGGGATGCGCCGGCCTCTTTGCTCGAAAAATTATTTGCCTACGAGGCCGTCCACGAGATTAAGAGTTGGGACGATCTAAAGAACCGACTTGCCGCGGACCGGCGTTGTTTTGCCTTTTTCCATCCTCGAATGCCTGAGGAGCCCCTAATTTTTGTCTGGGTGGCTCTCTTCGAGGGAATGGCTGGCAATATTCAGGATTTGTTGGACGAGGATGCGCCAATTCAAAATGTTGAGTCGGCCGATACCGCGATTTTTTACTCCATTTCGAATGCCCAAATTGGCCTGAGCGGCATCAACTTCGGAAATTTTCTTATCAAACGGGTCGTCGACAGCTTGCGAACGGAGTTACGGGGCATCCGAACATTCGCCACATTGTCTCCTATACCGGGGTTTATGCCATGGCTACGGCGGAGGCTAAGGGAGAAGGATTTTAACTTCCTGACCCGTGAGCAGGAGGAAAACATAGTTTCGCTGAGCTCTAAATCCGTCAACCAGACGGCCAATGAGGCACTTGAGTATTTTTTGTTTCGGACCGAATGGCACGACCGAGAGGACATTCAATCAGCGCTCCATCCCATTCTCCTCAAGCTGGCAGCTCACTATCTCGTCAATGAGAAACGCTCTGGCGGAACCGCCGCTGACTCTGTGGCACATTTTCATCTCAATAACGGATCTCGGATCGAGCATTTACATTGGAATGCTGATACCTCGGCGCGAGGGCTCGAGCAGTCCGCAGGGATCATGTTGAACTACCGCTATTTGTTGGACGACATCGATGCAAACCATGAATCCTATCGGAGTGGTGGCGAAATCGTGACCTCTTCCAGTGTCCGCGCCTTGTTGAAAGATTGACAGCGGCAACTTTTTAAATAAGGTGCGCGCTCCGGTATACACTGCCCAAAACCGGAAGTTTTGTTGCGGGTGTGGCGGAACTGGTAGACGCGCAAGGTTTAGGTCCTTGTTTTCCTCGGAAAGTGGGGGTTCAAGTCCCTTCACCCGCACCAACTTCCGGACCGAGTCTTTTGGGGTACCCACGAGATTTAAAAAGCTAATTTGACACGTTATGGATGGAATTTGCCATGCAGGTTACAGAAACAACCAATGAAGGATTAAAGCGCGCTTACAAGGTAGTTGTGCCTGCCGCCGACATTGAAAAAAAACTAACGGCTCGTCTTGGTGAGATCGCCAAATCGGCGAGGATGCCGGGATTTCGGCCAGGGAAAGTCCCTGTCGGACTATTGAAAAAGACCCATGGCAATACGGTGATGGGTGAGGTGCTTGAGCTGACGGTTAAGGAGAGCTCTCAAAATGCGATGAAAGATCATGAGTTGCGACCCGTTTCCCAGCCAAAAATCGAAATAGAAAAATTCGAAGATGGAAAAGACCTCGAATATTCCATTGAACTTGAGGTGTTCCCGGAAATTACACTGACTGATTTTAGCAAGCTAAAGCTTGATCGCTTCAAGGTTCCTGCGGACGAAGAGCAGGTTAACGCGACCTTGGAGCAGATGGCTGCCAGTCAAAAAGAGACCAAACCAGTCGAAATTGCTCGTCCTGCTCAAGCTGGCGACGTGGCTGTAATTGATTTTGTTGGCCGCGTCGACGGCGAGGAGTTCGCCGGAGGAAAAGCCGACGGATACTCTCTCGACTTAGGGTCCGGGTCCTTTGTACCGGGCTTTGAGGATCAGGTTATTGGTCATAGTGTGGGGGACACCTTTGAGGTGAGCGTAACTTTCCCCGAAAACTATGCGGAAGAGCTTGCCAGCAAGGACGCAGTCTTCGAGGTAACGGTTAAGGAACTGCAGGAGGGGGTCCCCGTCGAAATTAATGATGAGATCGCCAAAAAGATGGGACTCGAAAACCTGGAGGAGCTAAAAAAATCTATCCGGGATAGCCAGGAACAAGAACTGAGCGTATTCACCCGCATGCGCATCAAGCGAGACCTTCTGGACATCCTCGACAAAGAACACCAGTTTGAGTTACCGAGAGCAATGGCGGACGCCGAGTTTAATGCCATTTGGGAGCAGTTTCAGAACCAAAAAGAGAACAACCCCGATCAGATAGATGAAGATGACAAAAACAAGTCCGAGACAGAGTTAAAGGCACAATATCGTGAAATCGCGGAGCGTCGTGTTAGGCTGGGTTTGCTGTTAGCCGAAATCGGACGTGTGAACGAGATCACTGTCTCGCCGGAGGAACTCAACCGGGCCATGATGCAAGAGGCACAGCGACACCAGGGGCAGGAGAAAGAAGTTTTTGAATATTACAAGAGTAATCCTGAGGCGATGCAGGCACTTGAGTCTCCTGTTTTGGAAGACAAGGTTGTCGACTTTATTGTCGAACTTGCCGATGTAACGGAAAAGGAGGTTACAATCGAAGAACTGATGCAAAATCCGGATGGCGATGCAGCATCGGATGCGAATCAGGACAAACCGAAGAAGAAAAAAGCCGCAAGGAAAAAAGCAGACGGTAAGTCTAAGGCCAAGAAAGGCAAGGATTAAGAGGACCTTATCGGCCAATCTCAGAGGATGGTTGACCCATTCCAAAAAGTTGCCCACCAAAGCGGTTGTGTTTCAGTGAAAACTAAATAGATGTAAGTAGATGACCGATCCAATTGAAATTTATAACAATGCGTTGGTTCCGATGGTTGTCGAGACCACCAACCGGGGAGAGCGGGCTTATGATATTTATTCCCGACTTTTGAAGGAGCGTATTATATTTGTGACGGGCCCCATCGAAGACTATGTGTCCAGCCTCATATGCGCGCAGCTACTATTCCTGGAATCAGAAAACCCGAAGAAGGAGATCGCATTTTACATCAATTCTCCGGGTGGTGTCGTGACGTCTGGTCTCGCCATCTATGATACCATGCAATACATCCATCCACCGGTCTCAACAGTGTGCATCGGTCAAGCTGCGTCTATGGGGTCGCTGCTGCTTGCGGCTGGTGCTGAGGGACAACGCTACGCGCTTCCCAATGCACGGATAATGGTGCATCAACCCTCCGGTGGTGCGCAAGGTCAGGCCACTGATATCGAAATCCAGGCGAAAGAAATCTTATCCCTCCGCAAGCGTCTCAATGAAATCTATGTGGAGCACACGGGACAAAAAATCGATATTATCGAGCAGGCTTTGGAGAGAGATCGTTACATGACCCCGGAGGATGCAAAGGACTTCGGGATCGTCGATGAAGTGGTCACCAAACGTCCAGAGCCCGAAGAGGGAAACGAGGACTTGGGAGACAAAGGCGGCAAATAAAAAAACGGTTAGTCGCCGAAACATTCCATCACGGCTTGTTTTATTTGGTTTGAGGAATGTTATGCCGGATGTCTAGAATTGGGTGGTGTTTAGTCGCGGTGCGATTTTTGGAGGGTATATGAATAAGACCACAGGCAGTTCCGATTCTAAAAACACTCTTTATTGTTCATTTTGTGGAAAGAGCCAACATGAAGTGCGCAAACTCATCGCGGGACCAACCGTGTTCATCTGCGATGAATGCGTTGAACTTTGCATGGACATCATTCACGAGGAGAATAAAACACAGGTCGTCAAATCGAATGATGGGGTTCCAGCGCCAAAGGAAATTTGCCAAGTTCTAGATGATTATGTGGTGGGGCAGGAATACGCGAAACGCGTTTTATCTGTGGCCGTTCACAATCATTATAAAAGGTTGAACCATGGTTCAAAAAACAATGATGTAGAACTATCTAAGTCGAACATTCTTCTCGTAGGCCCAACGGGTTGCGGCAAAACCCTGCTTGCTCAAACGCTCGCACGCATTTTGGACGTACCGTTTACCATGGCGGATGCCACGACCCTCACGGAGGCTGGTTACGTGGGCGAAGATGTTGAAAACATTATTCTTAAACTTCTTCAGGCTGCAGACTATAATGTAGAGCGCGCCCAACGGGGCATCGTATATATCGATGAAGTTGATAAAATTTCGCGAAAATCAGACAATCCCTCGATTACCCGGGACGTGTCCGGTGAGGGCGTACAGCAGGCATTGCTGAAAATCATGGAAGGAACCATCGCCAGCGTTCCGCCCCAAGGCGGCCGTAAACATCCCCAACAGGAATTCTTGCAGGTCGATACCACCAATATATTGTTTATTTGCGGCGGCGCCTTTGCCGGTCTTCAAAAGATTATCTCGGCCCGGGGGCAAGGTTCCTCGATCGGTTTTGGCGCAGATGTGAGAGGCCCAGATGATCGGGAGGTCGGTGATATCCTGCAGGATGTGGAACCGGAAGATTTGTTAAAATTTGGTCTGATACCTGAATTTGTTGGCCGTCTCCCAGTGCTTGCGACGCTTAGCGACCTGGATGAGACTGCTTTGATGACTATCCTGACGTCGCCGAAAAATGCGCTGGTCAAACAATACCAGCGGCTCTTTGAGATGGAAGACGTGAAACTGAAATTCCTTGAGAACGCGCTCGAGGCAGTGGCTGAAAAGGCCGTTGAGCGGAAGACAGGTGCCCGAGGATTGCGGTCGATCTTAGAAGATATTTTACTCGACACGATGTTTGAATTGCCGGAACTAGAGGGTGTCGAGGAAGTTGTGATTAACCGGGAGGTGGCCCAGGAGGGCGGGCGGCCCCTATATATATACTCTGACCGGCGCGACGACATGGACAACAGCGCGTAGAGCAAACTTTTGCAAAATTACTGGTGAGACTTGATCTGGCTGATTAGGGAAACAACTATCGTGTAACAGATGCCGTTCGTCTTTCGTTTGCAGTTGTGTTACTTGCCTCGTGTAGGCCTCATGTAAGGAGAATTAAATTGGATAGTTCAGCGGGTGAAGTTTATCCGGTCCTGCCATTAAGAGACATTGTCGTCTTTCCCCACATGATTGTGCCCCTCTTTGTTGGTCGTGAAAAATCAGTTCGCGCCCTTGAGGGGGTTATGAAAGATGACAAACAAATATTGCTGATCGCGCAAAAGAATGCAGCAGATGATGACCCGGCCTCAGAAGACATTTATTCAGTTGGCACCGTTTCTACGGTCCTACAACTGTTGAAACTCCCGGACGGCACTGTAAAGGTTCTGGTCGAGGGTGGTAAACGGGCTCGGGTTATCCGTTTTGGTGAAAACCAAGAGTACCATGAAGCTTACGCAGATATCATGCCAGAGGTGGAAAAAAATGAGGCCGAGCTTGATGCTTTGGCGAGGTCCGTGGTAACGCAATTTGAGCAATACATAAAATTAAATAAAAAGGTTCCGCCGGAAGCACTCGTCTCTGTTAATCAAATTGATGACCCCGGAAAGCTTGCAGATACTGTTGCGTCGCACCTGGCACTCAAGATTAAAGAAAAACAAGAACTGTTAGAATTGGGTTCCATCGAGGAAAGGTTGGAGAGAGTGATCTCCTTTATGGAAGGAGAAATCGGTGTTCTGCAGGTCGAGAAAAAAATACGAAGCCGAGTAAAACGGCAGATGGAGAAGACACAGCGAGAATATTATCTAAACGAGCAGTTGAAGGCCATTCAAAAAGAACTGGGTGAGACCGAGGAAGGGAAGGACGAAACTCAGGAACTTGAGGAAAAAATTGCAAAAACCAAACTGACTAAAGAAGCGCGCGAGAAATGTATCGCGGAGCTTAAAAAGCTTCGTAATATGAGTCCCATGTCAGCCGAGGCGACCGTCGTTAGAAATTATTTAGACTGGATGCTCGGTATTCCATGGAAAAAACGCAGCAGGGTGAAAAAAGATATACAAGAAGCGGAGAACATTCTCGAGACAGACCATTATGGTTTGGAGAAGGTAAAGGAGCGAATACTTGAGTATCTAGCTGTTCAGCAGCGTACTAAGAAGCTGAAAGGCCCAATATTATGTCTCGTTGGTCCGCCCGGTGTAGGTAAAACGTCGCTGGGCAAATCAATTGCGCGAGCGACCGGTAGAAATTTTGTTCGTATGTCATTGGGGGGAGTGCGAGACGAGGCCGAGATACGGGGTCATCGGAGAACCTATATAGGATCGATGCCTGGCAAAGTTATCCAAGGGATGAAAAAGGCAAAGACCTCTAATCCACTTATTCTTTTGGATGAAATCGATAAAATGGGATCGGATTGGCGTGGCGACCCATCATCAGCTCTGTTAGAGGTATTAGACCCTGAGCAAAATGACACTTTTCAGGATCACTATCTCGAGGTGGATTATGATCTTTCTGACGTTATGTTTGTAACCACTGCCAACAGTTTACGTATTCCTGGTCCGTTAATGGATCGAATGGAGATAATTCGAATACAAGGCTACACTGAAGACGAAAAGGTCGAAATTTCAAGGCGCCACTTGATCGGCAAGCAACTGGAGGCTCATGGTCTAAATGAACAAGAATGGTCAATATCGAACTCTGCCCTGCGTGATCTAATCCGCTACTACACACGGGAAGCTGGCGTGCGAAACCTGGAGCGTGAGCTTGCAAATCTTACGCGAAAGGCAACAAAAGAAATTCTGATGGATGGCGCAAAGACAGTGGCCATTTCCCGTCGTAACTTGAAAACATATGCAGGAGTCCAGAAGTACCGCTTTGGAGAGGTTGAGAAGGAGGACATAGTTGGTGTGACAAATGGACTGGCATGGACTGAAGTGGGTGGAGAGATCCTCACAATTGAGGCTGTCATGGTACCGGGCAAGGGCAAGATGCTAATCACAGGTAAGCTGGGGGAGGTGATGCAAGAATCTATTCAGGCAGCGCGGTCTTTTGTCCAGTCACGATCCGTTGAGTTCGGGGTGAAGCCTACAATCTTTGATAAGCGAGACATCCATGTGCACGTGCCGGAGGGAGCAACACCGAAAGACGGGCCGTCAGCGGGGGTTGGCATGGTGACTTCGATCGTGTCGGTACTCACTGGTGTTGCAGTCTGCAAGGATGTTGCAATGACGGGAGAAGTAACCCTTAGAGGTAGAGTGCTACCCATCGGCGGATTAAAAGAAAAGTTGCTGGCGGCACTTCGAGGGGGCATCAGGAAGGTTCTCATTCCCAAAGAAAACGAGAAGGATCTGGCTGATATACCCGACAATGTGAAACGGAATTTAGAGCTCGTGCCGGTGTCTAGCGTTGAGGAGGTACTTGAGCACGCCTTGGTCAGTACTCTTGTGCCTATCGAGTGGGATGATGAAGCCGAGGATGATACCAGGGTATCGTCTTCTCCTGCGGAAGACGACGAAGAACGATCCGGCCTCGTAAAGCATTAAACCGCAGAATTAGGGGGAAAAAGCGATTCGGCGGATATGAAGCAATAAAGGCTAAACGTTAGCATGTTTTTTTTAGAGAGAGCGATTTCTAACCGTGGTAACCCCCGGAAAACCGCCGTTTTTTAGGGGAGCCTAAGATTAATAGTGAGGCAGATTGACGGATTTTGGAATTCAGAACTACACTACAAGCGCATTCGTAACTACACTATAAGTGCATTCGTGATGTGGCACCGAGAGTATTACTGCCACAACCAACCAGTTTTAAAGATAGCAAAGGGGTCTCCAAAGTGAACAAAAACGATCTCGTATCGACAGTGGCAGATAAAGCTGACCTGTCAAAAGCTGACGCCGCAAAAGCGGTGGATGGTGTATTTGACGCCATATCCGGAGCTCTATCCGGTGGTGGTGAAGTTCGTATCGTTGGATTTGGGACATTTTCTGTTGCAAACAGAAAAGCGACCACCGGTCGGAACCCGCGGACGGGTGAAACAATCCAAATAGCTGCTTCGAAACAACCAAAGTTCAAAGCAGGCAAGGGGCTAAAAGACGCTGTTAATTAACGTCGGCTTACGTCTAAAGGATGTGCCGGCTGTGGGGACGCGGCCGGCATTATTCTTTTCCAGAGTTTTTACAGGCAACGGTCTTTATTTGGTCCATATGTTAGATTATATCGTTTGCTATAGGGGCGATTAGCTCAGTTGGGAGAGCATCTCGTTTACACCGAGAGGGTCGGCGGTTCGAGCCCGTCATCGCCCACCATAATGGGGGAGAATTACTTTCAGACACGACGTTGAACTTGAGTGTGGACATTTGTAGTGCCTTTGATGACAGATTTCATTCGAAATAATTCTTGGGGAATCGGTCTGTGAGAGGCTGCAGGAAGCGTCGCTTCGGTCGACATTCGTGTCGTGATGACTAATCGGGACGAAAAATTAGTTCCATAATTAGGCCATTTAGACAGAGAAATTACTTCCGCATATAGAAATACCCGGTAATGGAATAAGGTGACTCTTTTTGTTACGCGAGGGCATGCCAGCTTTTCGTAAGACCCAAGATTGCGATAGTTCCCGGGACATAATAGAGAATAGTACCATCTTCCATAAAGGTGGGGACTGATTCCAAGAATCTTACACTAAATCCTTGATTTCGAATATTTTTCGACAAAATAGAAGGGGTAGAACGGCCGCAAGACGCTTTTTTACTTGTGGTTTTCGCGAGGAGGCAAGATTGCTTGACACTATGATAGGTGTGGACTACACAGCGCTCGCTGCTAATCGAATTTGGGGGGCGTAGTTCAGTTGGTTAGAACGCCGGCCTGTCACGCCGGAGGTCGCGGGTTCGAGTCCCGTCGCTCCCGCCACGAACTAAAAGGTTTCCAGAGCACGGCAGCGACGGCCGATCTGGCTTTTTTCTCCCGAAGCCTTCGGTAAGCACTAGGATTAGGAAACCTGAATGAATAACTTACTTCTCCAATACCTTCCGATACTTATTTTCCTAGGCATTGCCATAGGTCTGGCATCGATAATTATATTGGCCTCCTTGATTATTGCCCGACAAAAGCCTGATAGCGAGAAACTATCAGCTTACGAATGCGGATTCGAGCCATTTGAGGATGCCCGGATCAAATTTGACGTTCGGTTCTATCTGGTTGCAATCCTCTTCATAATTTTTGATCTAGAGGTCGCGTTTTTGTTTCCGTGGGCCGTATCACTTGGCGATATTGGTGTTTTCGGGTTCTGGTCCATGGTGGTGTTCCTCGGTATCTTAACCATCGGGTTTGTATACGAATGGAGGAGGGGAGCACTCGAGTGGGAGTAAAGAAAAAAATCCGAGGAGAAGACGGGGTCCCTTTGAAAACCGGTAGCAAACAAGATCTGATCTTGAAGAGCGTAACGGAAACGCTCATCGATAAAGGCTTCGTCATAGCAAATATGGACAAGCTTGTTAATTGGGCCCGAACAGGATCTCTTTGGCCGATGACGTTTGGACTTGCTTGCTGTGCGGTTGAGATGATGCACGCGTATGTGAGCCGTTACGACCTTGACAGATTCGGGGTCGTTCCGCGTCCAAGCCCCCGGCAATCCGACGTAATCATCGTAGCCGGAACACTTACAAACAAAATGGCGCCAGCATTTCGCAAGGTTTATGACCAAATGGCAGAACCGCGCTATGTCATCTCAATGGGTTCGTGTGCAAATGGTGGCGGCTATTACCACTATTCATATTCAGTCGTCCGGGGGTGTGACCGGGTGGTTCCCGTTGATATATACGTTCCCGGTTGTCCTCCCACTGCAGAGGCCCTGGTTTATGGCATATTGCAGTTACAAAAGAAAATTCGCCGGACGGGTACTTTAATGCGGTAGGCCGCAGAATGTAGATGAGCGAGAGAAATGGCGGAAATACACCAAATCGAGGATCAAGGCCAGTATCTGTTAGATAAGCTCGGTGATAGCATTTTAGCAGTTGAAATAGCCAACATCGAACTCACCGTAAAGGTTGCGCCGGAGAGCGTCGTTAAAATCCTGACTTTCATGCGCGATGACGTTAACTGCGAATATACGCAATTGATGGATGTATGCGGAGTTGATTTTCCCGAGCGCGAGCGGCGTTTTGATGTAGTGTATCATCTGCTCAGCATGAAGCAAAACACGCGGGCCAGAGTGACGATTGAGACCGATGAGGCTACTCCCGTGCCATCGGTTTGCAGCGTCTTTAGTTCAGCGGCTTGGTTTGAGCGGGAAGCATGGGATTTATACGGCATCTTTTTTTCAGGTCACCCTGATCTCCGGCGTATTCTCACTGACTACGGATTTGAGGGCCATCCTCTCCGGAAAGACTTTCCGCTCACAGGCTATGTTGAGGTTCGCTATGATGACGAGCAAAAGAGGGTTGTATATGAACCGGTCAAACTGACACAGGAATTCCGGAATTTTGATTTTTTAAGTCCGTGGGAGGGTATGCAGCAGCAGTTGCCAGGGGACGAGAAAGTCAATTTGGAGGAGCCGCGGGAAGAGGCGAATGAAGCCTAATGTCGGAACAGCAGATTAAAAATTTCACGCTAAATTTTGGTCCCCAGCATCCGGCTGCGCATGGCGTTTTGCGGCTTGTTTTGGAAATGGACGGAGAGGTGATCGATAGGGCAGATCCTCATATTGGCCTTCTCCATCGCGGTACAGAGAAACTTATCGAGCATAAAACCTATCTACAAGCGGTTCCCTATTTTGACCGCCTCGATTACGTGGCACCGCAAAACCAGGAGCATGCGTTTGCCCTGGCAGTCGAAAATCTAACTGGTATCGAGGTGCCGCCCCGCGGACAATATATTCGCGTGCTCTACGCCGAAATTGGCCGCATTCTCAACCACATTCTGAATCTCACGGCCTATGCCATGGATGTGGGGGCCATGACCCCGATGTTGTGGGCTTTTGAGCATCGCGAGTTGCTGATGGAATTTTGCGAGCGGGCTAGCGGTGCTAGATTACACATGGCTTATTTCCGGCCCGGCGGCGTGGCCCAGGATATCCCGCAAGAACTTCTTGATGACATAGGTAAATGGGCAGACGAATACCCGCAAATGATTGACGATCTAGAGAGTCTGCTGACGGAAAATCGCATTTTCAAACAGCGGACGGTTGATATCGGTGTGGTGAGCGCGGATCAGGCGAATAACTGGGCTTTTACGGGTCCTAATCTGCGGGCGTCCGGTGTCGCCTGGGACTTGCGCAAATCCCAGCCCTATGATGCATATGCAAAAATGGATTTCGATATCCCTATCGGAAAACATGGCGATTGTTACGACCGCTATCTCGTCCGGATGTATGAAATGCGAGAGTCCATCAAAATCATCAAACAATGTGTTAATGAAATGCCTGCTGGTCCTGCCGCAGTTGACGACAACAAATTCGCTCCTCCGCCCCGTGAGTCTATGAAGCGTTCAATGGAGTCATTGATCCATCACTTTAAGCTTTATACCGAGGGTTATCATGTGCCAGCCGGCGAGACTTACACAGTGGTAGAAGCCCCCAAAGGAGAATTTGGCGTTTATCTAATTTCCGATGGGACGAACAAGCCCTACCGGTGTAAAATTCGCGCGCCTGGATTTGCCCATCTGCAGGCCCTGGACATGATGTCTACCGGTCACATGCTGGCCGATATTGTCGCAAATATAGGGTCTTTGGATGTTGTATTTGGAGAAATTGACCGATGACCATGGTCGGGCAAGAGGATTATCAACCAGATAGCTTTGAGTTCGCGCCAGCAACCATGGAGATGGCGCAGTCAGAAATTGCAAAATATCCAGATGTCCGCAAAGCCAGCGCGGTTATGCCTCTATTGGATCTGGCACAACGGCAAAACGATGGCTGGCTGCCCCGCGCGGCCATGGATTACGTTGCGCGGCTCCTGGAAATGCCTCCAATCAAGGTCTATGAAGTTGCCACATTTTATACCATGTACAATTTGAAGCCGGTCGGCCGACATCATGTCCAGGTTTGTACGAATCTGCCGTGCTGGCTTCGCGGTTCAGACCACATCGTAAACGCCTGTAAGAAGAAACTGGGTATTGGGTTTGGAGAGACGACGACAAACGGTGACTTCACGCTTACTGAGGTCGAATGCCTTGGGGCCTGCGTCAATGCCCCGATGTTTCAAATCAATGATGATTACTATGAAGATCTCGACGCGACATCTGCCATATCTATTCTAACTCAGTTGGAACTTGGAGAGACACCGAAACCGGGCTCCCAGATCGATCGAAAGAGTTGTGAGCCCATCGGCGGCCTTACCGCCTTATTCGAGAACAATGTGAAGAAAACAAATGCTTAAAGACAGCGACCGTATATTTACGAATCTTTATGGTTATCACGATCCCTACCTTGCAGGCGCAAAATCCCGTGGGGACTGGGACGGAACGAAAAAGCTTATCGAGATGGGCCGAGACGCCATAATAGAGGACGTCAAAGACTCCGGTCTTCGGGGACGCGGGGGCGCTGGATTTAGCACGGGCCTAAAATGGTCTTTTATGCCCAAGGAGTCCGACGGTCGGCCACATTATTTGGTAGTCAATGCGGACGAAGGGGAACCTGGAACCTGCAAGGATCGGGAGATCATGCGCCATGATCCGCACAAACTGATTGAAGGCTGTCTGGTTGCCAGCTTCGCCATGGGGGCCCATGTGGCGTATATCTATGTTAGAGGGGAATTTTATCGGGAAATTGAAGCCCTTCAGCGGGCCGTCGATGAAGCCTATGATGCCGGCTTGATCGGCAAAAATGCTTGCGGGTCCGGATACGATTTTTCTCTCCACATCCATCGTGGGTCAGGGGCCTATATTTGCGGAGAGGAAACCGCGTTGATCGAGAGCCTCGAAGGGAAAAAAGGTCAGCCAAGATTAAAGCCCCCGTTCCCGGCGAATTCTGGACTTTATGGCTGCCCAACTACTGTGAATAACGTCGAATCCATCGCTGTCGTGCCAACCATCCTGCGGCGCGGCAAAGATTGGTTTGCCAACCTGGGACGGGCGAACAATACGGGCACGAAGCTGTTTAACATCTCCGGCCATGTGGAGCAGCCCTGCACCATCGAAGAAGAAATGAGTATCCCTCTGAAGGACCTGATCGAAAAACATGCCGGCGGTGTGCGCGGCGGGTGGGATAATTTGCTGGCAATCATTCCGGGCGGTGCTTCGGTTCCGTGTCTTCCAAAGGGAATTTGTGACACAGTGTTGATGGATTTTGACTCACTGCGGGAACAGCAGTCCGGACTTGGTACAGCAGCCATTATGGTAATGGATAAATCGACGGATATTGTTGCCGCGATCGCGCGTCTTTCCTCCTTTTACAAGCATGAAAGTTGCGGCCAGTGTACGCCGTGTCGGGAAGGGACGGGTTGGATGTCCCGCATGATGTCTCGGATGGTGACAGGCAACGCCACTGTTGAGGAAATTGATTTGCTCGAGCAGGTGACGCGCCAGGTGGAAGGCCACACCATCTGTGCCCTCGGGGATGCTGCGGCCTGGCCGATCCAGGGTTTGATCCGTCATTTCCGTCCTGAAATGGAAGCCCGCATTGACCGTGCCAAAAAGCATGCGGTCGCGGCGTAGGGGAAGAGCGAATGCCCACACTCACCATTGATGGCGAAGAGATCGAAGTCGAAGCGGGGCTGACGGTTCTTCAGGCCTGTGAATTGGCGGGCAAGGAAATCCCGCGGTTCTGTTACCACGAACGGTTATCGGTCGCCGGGAACTGCCGGATGTGTCTGGTAGAGATGGAGCGGGCGCCAAAACCCATCGCTTCCTGCGCCATGCCAGTTGGGGAGGGAATGGTCATTAAAACGGATAGCGAACTCGTTAAGCGTGCTCGTGAAGGCGTCATGGAATTCCTGCTCATCAACCACCCGCTTGATTGCCCCATCTGTGACCAAGGCGGTGAATGTGATCTTCAGGATCAGGCGATGGGGTACGGGATGGATAAATCTCGGTTTGTGGAGAACAAACGTGCGGTAAAGGATAAGTATCTCGGCCCGCTAGTCTCGACGATCATGACCCGGTGCATTCACTGCACGCGTTGTATCCGGTTCGCCCAGGAGGTTGCCGGGGTGCCTGAGCTTGGCGCAACGGGCCGAGGCGAGCATATGGAAGTGGGGACGTATGTGGAAAAGGCCTTGAGCTCTGAGATGTCAGGTAACATCGTGGACTTGTGCCCAGTCGGGGCGTTAACGTCCAAACCCTATGCCTTCACGGCCCGGTCCTGGGAACTCAAAAAAACGGAGTCCATTGATGTTCTGGATGCCGTTGGCTGTAACATTCGCATCGATACGCGGGGCTCCGAGGTCATGCGAATTCTGCCGCGGAATAATGACGACGTTAATGAGGAATGGATTTCCGACAAAACCCGTCATGCCTGTGATGGCTTAAAACGTCAAAGATTGGATCAACCCTATCTCCGCAAAAACGGCAAACTGGTCGCAGCGGACTGGCCGGAAGTGCTCACGGCCGTCGCTGGAAGGATGAATGCAGCGGATGGTAAAATCGGAGCAATTGCTGGCGATCTTGCAGACTGTGAGGCCATGACAGCTATGATGGATCTTATGGCAGCAACTGGGTCGAGCAACATTGATTGCCGCCAGGACGGTGGAGCGTTTGGCGACACACGGGCCAGCTATATTTTCAACAGCACCATCGCCGGAATAGAAGACGCTGATGCAGTCCTGCTGATCGGGACTAATCCCCGGTGGGAAGCCCCGGTTCTTAATGCCCGTATTCGTAAACGCTATTTGAGAGGTGGCGTCGCGGCCGGTCTGATCGGTCCTGAGCTCGATCTCACCTACGATTTGGCACATCTTGGTGATGGGCCGTCAGCCTTGGATGACCTTCTCGCCAGCAAAGGCGATTTTGCTAATGTATTAAAGCAGGCAAGTAAGCCCATGATCATCATAGGTTCTGGTGCACTCGCCCGCGACGATGGCGCGGGGCTCCTGGCCAAGGCACGTCAACTCGCTGAAAAGATCGGTGCGGTGTCCGATGATTGGAACGGCTTCAACGTGTTGCAGCGTGCGGCATCGCGAGTGGGCGGCCTTGACCTGGGCTTTGTGCCGAAGAATAAATCCTCGCTTGATACCGCGGGCATCATTGCAGCTGCAGGCCGTGGGAAACTCGATGTGGTCTATCTGCTTGGTGCCGATGAAATTGACACCCGAGCGATGGGCGATGCTTTTGTAATCTATCAAGGCCACCATGGTGACGTGGGGGCCCATCGCGCAGATGCCATTCTCCCTGGCGCGGCCTACACCGAAAAAAATGCGACATACGTGAACACGGAAGGCCGAGTGCAACGGGCTGCTTTGGCGGCCTTCCCCGTTGGAGAGGCTAGAGAAGACTGGGCCATCATTCGGGCACTTTCCGACACCATGGGCAAGAAGCTACCTTACGACTCCCTACTGGACGTGCGCCGGCGCATGGCTGACATCAATCCACTCTTCGCAAGCCCTGACGAGACCTCAATAGCACCCTGGGGCAACGTAGGGGATGCGGGTACGACCAATGATACCGCGTTTGAGTATCCAATCCACAATTTTTACATGACCGATGTTATCAGCCGCGCTTCAGAGATTATGGCGGAATGTACTGCGGTAGCACTGGGTGATAATTATAGCGCGACCGGCACTAATGGCTGAATTTTGGGCAACATATCTATGGCCTATGGCGTGGATCGTAGTTAAAATTATGATGATTGTTGTGCCTCTGTTGATCGGCGTTGCATATCTCACTTATGTGGAACGGAAGGTGATTGCGGCCATCCACCTGCGCCGCGGGCCGAACGTGGTT
>PBNV01000028.1 GCA_002723345.1 Rhodospirillaceae bacterium | reverse complement strand
GCGTGCCTGTGGGCTGACCGGACAGGTCGACGCCTGAACGGGTGATCCGCTCGTCAAAGGTCACATCGATATACTGCAGGTTCAGATAGGCCTCGAACCCGGCCAGCGGCGCCCAGTCCACCTGGAAGTCCACGCCGGTCCCGGTCTCGTCAGACGTCTCGACCACATATTGCGGCACGCCGGAACCGCCCACATTGTTGACCAGAATTTGAATTCCGCCCATGGTGGCGCGGGCATCCTCAACAAATTTCTGACATCCTGCTTCACTGGATAAATCACAGATGATGCCGACGCCCTTGACGCCTTTGCTCTCTATTTCAGCCACTGTGGCGTCGATGCGCCCCTGATCACGGGCACCAATCGCCACATTACATCCCTCTGCAGCCAAGGAGAAGGCAATGGCCTGACCAATGCCCTGACTGGCACCCGTGATAATGGCGTTCTTTCCTTTGAGTCCTAAATCCATAGTTACTGTTCTCCTATTTAATTTCTGTTATCCACACGCTTGTCAAAAGCGCGCACTTCAACCAATTCCCAGTAATCCGCTTGGACCAAAGGATCGTCTTTGCGGAAGGCGTCAACAGCCTCTCGGCTCTCAGCTTCAACGATGTAAAGGCTTCCAGTAACGCCTTTTCCATCATCATTGGTGAGCGGGCCTGACATCACATTATTGATCGGGCTGTTTGTGAGATAGTCAACATGGGCCTTCATTACATCTGGGTCACGTTTGATTCCCGGCTTGTCTAGACAAAAAATAGCAAAATGCATCGATCATCCTAATGTTGAGTTGTCAATGTTGTTGAAGTAGCAGGAATATTTTTTGCGGCTGCTTGTGCTGCTACTGTTCGAGCGGATACCCGTTCAATCAATTCAAGGGTCTCTTCGATATACGTTTTATCTATGTGACGCGTGATGAACACTATTCGTGTGCGCCGGTCCGCGCTGGGCCAGTTGTCCATTAGTTCAAGGGAATGGAAAAGTTGTTGTGCACCTTGAATTACAGCTGGGCGATCCGGCTCTTCAACAATATTTATGATACCTTTGACCCGAAGGAGGTCAGTGCCTGCCTCACCGGATAAGCCCTCCAAAAACATTCGAAGCATCTCCACAGACATTGGTTCTTCACGTGTGATGCAAAATGTTTGGATGCCAGATTGATCATGATGGTGGTGGTGATGCGCTTCATGATCCTCTGGAGTATGGCCGCGGCTCTTGTAGTAATCCATCGCATCCTCTTCAGGTTCAGATTCACCGAAAAAGGGATTGCCCAGACCAGTGGATTGGTAATTTTCAGGATCAAGCCAGCTTTCAAAATCTATTTGCTTTGTTTCTGGATCAAACATACCCGTTCCGAAAAGGTCTGTTGGATCCATTTTACCAGCTGTTCGGACCACCATGTTAGCTGCCGGGTTTAACTCCCTCAGCTTGTGAGATAGTTCAGCAATCTTTTCGTCATGATCCATGCCCAGAACGAGATCCGACTTTGTTATTATCAACCGGTCTGCGATAGCAGCTTGTTTTACACATTCGGGGAACCGGCCAAGAGAACTGGCACCATTGACCGCGTCTACCGTTGTCACCACGCCGTCAAGTTCGTAGTGATTTCGTATCATGGGATTTGTCAATATGAGCTGCAGAACCGGCGCAGGATCGGCAATGCCGGTCGTCTCGATTACCACACGATCAAAGTGGGGAATAGTGCCCGCGTTGCGCTGAACATATAGGTCTCTTAGCGTATCTATTAAGTCGCTTTTGACTGTGCAGCAAAGGCAACCATTGGCCAACTCTACAACGTTTTCATCAGATCGCTCTATAAGATCGTAATCCAGACCTATTTCACCAAACTCATTAACGATTACCGCAGCTTGAGTCATTTCTGGATGTTGCAGCAGTGTGTTTAGAAGCGTTGTTTTGCCGCTGCCTAGAAAGCCTGTGATTATAGTAATCCAGATTTTATTTGTATTCGTCATTAATACTCTCGCAACGACCTGCAGTTCCGTAGATCTCTCGGCAAATGATCAATAAAATTCGCACCCGGGTAGGCCGCAAGAAATTAGGTGGTCACTGGGGAAATTAGTTATGATCTCGCAGCCATCATCTGTAACCACAACCTCTTCCTCTATTCTGGCAGCACCAGAGCCATCCTCGGCACCCTTCCAGCATTCAACGGCAAAAACCATACCCTTTTTGATTTCTGATTTTTGGCCCATGTACCGACGGGAAATAATTGGGCGTTCCCAGAGACCGAGACCAACACCGTGGCCGAATTGAAGCAAAAATGCCTCGTCTTCGTTGGCATATCCAAATTCTTCAGCCTTTGGCCAAACATTAGCAATATCGTCGAGTTTTGCGCCTGGCTTAATAGCATTTAGTGCGGCATTTACCCAACCCGAACAAATTTCATAGGCTTCCTTTTGCGCCTCATTTGGTACTCCACAGATGAAGGTACGGTAGTAGCATGTATGGTACCCGTTAAAACTATGCATGATGTCTAGAAAAATCATATCGCCCGGCTGTATGATTCGATCTGAGAAAGTATGGGAGTGAGGCGCACCGCGCGGACCAGCAACAGAGTTTACGCACTCGACACGTTCTGAACCCATTGAATAAAGACGCTCATTTGCGATGGCAACTAGGTCACTTTCTTTCGTTCCTGGTCTAATGGCTTTGGCAATGTCGTAATAAGTCGCATCAACCATTGCGGCGGCCACTTTGAGAAGCTCTATTTCTTCTTCGGTTTTCACTTCGCGAGCATCCATAATGCATTGCAGACCATCGACTACTTCAATTCCCTCGGCCTCAAGCGCCCGGAGCATTGGTAACTCCATTATATCAATGCCGACTGGTTCCTTTTCGATGCCCATGTCAACCAATTTGTCTTTAATTTGTTTTGCGAAGACGTTCTGAATACCGTGTTCCGGTGGCAATGCGCCCTGCATAGTGCTCACAGGGGCATCTACTCGGTTTCCAAGCCAAGGAGAGGACTTTCTTTTGGCCGGTGGTGCAGGATCCCAAAGGAACGGCGCTGTATCTGGTGCGGAAAGGCAATAACGGTCGAACTTGTCCCGACCCCACTCGCCAATATGTGTTGATGTTATGTAACGAATGTTATCGAAATTGAAGCACAATAGGGATCCCAACCCGTGATCTTTTGTCGCTGCTTGGGCACGCTCTAATCGGTCTTTTTGCAATTTTCCGAAGTCTATTCCGGCCTCCCAGTCCTTTGCCATTGTGCCCCAGGTTGCCGTGGAACGCGGTCTATCGTAATGCATTATTTTTCTCCACCAAATTCATCGCCATGTACCTAAGCTTGAGTGATCATTGAAGATCAAAACCACTTCAAGGTCCATCACCTTTTCTATACAATCACGCATTCCCGCAAATTATATGCAAACGATTGCACGATATCATTGACAGGGTTGTACAGTCTGTGGGATGATCCGTCAACGGTTATGCAAACGATTGCAGAACCCTATACTGAAATTGTTTTAGCTACTTTAGGGAGGGTCTCGTGGCAAAGCGGCCTGTAAAAAAACGCGCTTCCAAATCAGCAAAGGTCCCGACGCCATCGGCAACCGCAACACTTAATGATGATATTGGAGAGGAAAAGCGCCTGGAAATGTGGCGGCTCCAGTTGGAAGTGCGGCATATGGAACAACGCCTGCATGATCTCTTTTTTCAAAACCTGATCAAAGGTACAAGCCATCTAGCAATCGGCCAGGAGGCCATTGCCTCCGGATGTGCCGCAGTGATGCGTCCCGACGACTATACATTTTGCACTTATCGCGGCCACGCCCACACCAAGGTCAGAGGCGTATCAATGGAGAAAATCATCGGTGAGATGATGGGAAAAGGCAACGGGCTCCTGGGCGGTAAAGGTGGTTCCATGCACCTCACAGATGTTGATAAAGGTGCTATGGGGTCTTATGCCATTATCGGCGCACACCTTCCGATCGCGGCGGGCGCGGCCTGGAAGGCTCAGTATCTGAAAACGGGCCAAGTTGCGTTCTGCTTCTTTGGGGATGGCACCACCAACATCGGGGCATTTCATGAGGCCCTGAATTTTGCAGTGATTTGGGAATTGCCGGTAGTTTTTGTCTGCGAGAATAATCTTTACATGGAATATACGCCGATAAGCGAGGTGACGGCTGTTGAGCATCCCGCTGCCGACCGCGCGGGCGCCTACGGCTTGGACTCCATTATTGTCGATGGTAACGATGCGGATGCCGTATACCGGGTCGCGCGCGCTGCGGCAGAAAAAGCACGAAATGGCGGGGGGCCCTCTCTCATTGAGGCCAAGACTTATCGTCACTCAGGACATTCCCGTGCAGACCCTGCGACCTATCGACCTGACGGCGAGCTAGAGGAATGGCTCAAAAAAGACCCCATTCCCGCCTATCGCCAGCGCCTTAAGGAGTTTGGTATTTCCAAGAAAGTTATCGATGATATTGAAGACGCTGTCCTCGCGGAATTGGATGCGGCGACAGAGGCAGCGAAAAATGGTGCGCCGCCATCAGAGGACTCATTAATGACAGAAGTTTGGGCTGATGGAGGCTCATCATGGCGGAACTAACATATCGGGAAGCTGTTGCAGCCGGTATTGCGCAGGAAATGGAACGTGACGAGACCGTCGTGTTCCTTGGCGAAGATATTGCCAAGGCCGGGGGCGTATTTAAGGCAACCGTTGGGTTGTACGATAAATTCGGGCCCGACCGCGTGAGGGATACACCGATCTCCGAGCAAGCCATTCTCGGAGCCGCTATGGGTGCTGCGATGACGGGTTTAAGACCGATCGCTGAGATCATGTTCTCGGATTTTCTAGCCGTCTGTTGGGACATCGTTTCCAACCAAATCGCCAAAAGTCGCTATATGACAGATGGCCAGGTGTCTATGCCACTCGTCATTCGGACGGCGAACGGCGGGGGTGCCCGTTTCGGGGCGCAGCATTCCCAGAGTGTCGAGAATTGGTCTATGATGATCCCCGGGTTAAAAGTGGTGGCACCGTCATCGCCCGCGGACGTCAAAGGCCTTCTGGCCGCCGCCATCCGGGATCCCGACCCAGTCATGTTTTTTGAACAAAAATCCCTCTACGCCACCAAAGGAGAGGTGCCCGACGGCGAACATGTGGAGGAAATGGGCAAAGCGAGAGTCGTGCGCGATGGAGATGATGTTACCATTGTTGCGCTGGCCGCCATGGTGCCCCGAGCAGTTGAAGCTGCAGATCGTCTGCAGGCCGAAGAGGGAATTTCTGCGAGTGTGGTTGATCTACGGAGCCTAGTACCCCTGGACACCACCACCATCTTCAACGAGGTCGGTAAAACGGGTCGGCTAGTTACGGTTGAGGAAAATCCGCGCCTATGCGGCTGGGGAGCAGAAGTTTCATCGATTGTTGCAGAAGAACGATTTTGGGACCTCGACATGCCAATTCTTCGGATCACAACGCCCCATATCCCGCTTCCTTCCTCGGAAGAATTGGAAGACATTGCACTACCATCAGTGGCACGAATATTTGAAACCGTTAGGAACGAGGTAGACTAAGATGGATGTCCTCATGCCCCAGCTGGGGGAGACGGTCGCCGAAGGCACACTTACGATTTGGCACAAGGCGGTGGGTGACACTGTCGAAAACGGCGAGCTGTTGTTCGAGATTGGTACCGACAAAGTTGAGATGGAAGTCCCTGCGCCCGTCTCCGGCGTGCTAACGGCTATTAATGTCGAGGCAGGCGCAACTGTTGACGTAGGAGCTGTATTGGCGGTGATTGATGACGGCAAGAGCGATGCAGCTAGCCCGGCAACGACCCCCGTCGCTTCAGCGCCTGCAGCATCAAATGCGTCTGCAGTATCAAGAACGCCCACCCGGCACCCAAGTTTGCGGTTATCGCCGGTGGTCAGAAAACTTGTGGTGGAAAATAATTTGGATCCGGCGCACATTCCGGGGACAGGCCGAGACGGGCGGATAAAGAAATCCGACGTCCTGGCATATATGAAAGGGGCGCCGGCCGTACAGGTCCAAACAACAGCTCTTTTTGAGCCGTTGAAACCGCCCCAAAGTACCCCTCCCGTTGCACCACTAAAATCTGGCGCTGGTCGGACGGTGGTTCCATTCAATCGGATTCGTCAGATGACGGCGGAGCACATGGTGCGGTCCAAGACAGTGAGTCCGCATGTGGCCCAGGGCGTTGAGGTGGATTTTTCAAGCGTCGACAAGGTTCGCAAGGAAAAGGGAGGCGTGTGGAGGGCGCGTGAGGGTTTTTCGCTCACTTATTTACCCTTCATTGCGCGGGCGGTTTGTGACGTGATCAAGGAATTCCCGAATATCAACTCGCATGTCGAGGCGGACAATCTGGTTGTCTACGATCAGGTGAATCTCGCTATTGCAGTTGATCTTAACTTTCAAGGTTTGGTCGCACCGGTAATTCAAAATGCATCGGCCATGACGGCGGTGGAAATAGCGCGTGCCGTAGCGGATTTGGCTGGCCGCGCGCGGTCAGGTGAACTGACCCAGGAGGATCACCAGGGTGCGACCTATACGATTTCCAATAACGGCTCTTTTGGTACGCTGTTTACCACACCAATTATCAACCAGCCCCAAGTGGCGATCCTATCTGCTGATGCAATCACCAAGCGGCCCTGGGTGGTAAACGTGGGCGGTGAGGATATGATGGCCATCCGACCGATTGGCGTGCTCACCCAATCCTTTGACCACCGGGCGATAGATGGGGCTTATTCGGCGGCATTCCTGCGGCGGCTGAAGGAAATCATTGAGACCAAGGATTGGGGCGCTGCCCTGCCATAGGCCTAAGACAGAATTTCACGTATGGACATTTGACCGGGACGCCGTGATTGGGCGCCCACAAAGAGGGAGGTTTACCCGCGAGCTAGATCAGTAGAGGCGCGAACGATCAGCTCTGGACGGAGCTTCTGGGTGCGCGGCGGTAGATCCGCCTCTTCGATCTGTTCGAGCAGTATGCGAGCAGCCTCAGCGCCAATATCCAGCAGGGGCGTGTGCACAGTGGTAAGTGGTGGATTGAAGTGCCCCGCAAAAGGCATGTCGTCAAAGCCGACTACGGAGATATCTTCCGGACACTTGAGGCCTTTGGCCATCAACTCGTCATAACAGCCGAGAGCCATTAAATCATTGCCAGCCACAATTGCGGTAAATTTTTTCCGGGTAGCAAGTATCTTGCTGGCAGCCCTCCGACCCGCCTCCTCTGTGAAGGCTTCTCCTTCTGCAAACAGATCAGAATTAGCTTTGAGACCAACCTGTGCAAGCCCCTGCAAATATCCTTGATAGCGCTCAAACCCGGTAGACAGAAACTGGGGACCAGCGACGTAGGCAATGTCTTTGTGGCCTAACTGGGCCAGGTGCGATATGATCATTATGCCGCCCATGATTTCATCGGAGACGACGGAAGAAACGCCGATATCTGTGGTTGAGCGGACGGTGAGGACAAAGGGTGTAGCTTCTGCACGGCAATCGGCAACAAGCTCGTCTTGGCGGCTGGCAGTTGCAATCACAAGTCCGTCTACCTGGCGCTCACGAAATTTATCCAGGTTGCGTTTTGCGCGCTCTGCTGAATTGTCTGTATTAGCCACGATGACGCTGTAACCTGACCCTTCTAGGACATTATCAATACCCTTGATGATCATTGCGAACGCGGCGTTGGTTAGGTCGGGGACCATCACACCAATGGTAAAAGATCGATTGGTTTTGAGGCTTTGGGCAAAGGCGTTCGGCCGATAGCCAAGTTCCGCCGAGGCGCGTGTCACCTTTTCGGCAATTTCCTCCGTCACCATTTTGCGTGTTCCTGGATTGAGAACTCGAGAGACTGTCGACGGATGCACACCAACATGACGGGCGATGTCCCGAAGGGTCACTCTCGGCTTGGAATTGTGCATAGCCACTCTGTATTCCCTCTTTATCTGACCGCAGACGGCGCTTATAGTGATTACAATCTGCAAACGATTGCAGACAGTTGTTTAATCTAATTGATGGGCGCGAGGAAGGGAAGAGCCCGTTGATTTAATTTAATTATTTTCAGGAGGCATAATGGCTCAGAACTCTCTCAAAGATTTATCCGTCGGCTGGATTGGCACTGGACGCATGGGGTTCGCTATGGCTTCGCGCCTCTTAGATGCAGGCGCCGATGTCACGGCGTGGAACCGGACGCGTGCAAAAGCAGAACCCTTGATGGAAAAAGGCGGCAAGGTCGTCGACTCTCCCACCGAACTCGCGGACTGTGACGTGGTCTTTACAATGGTTGGAGGACCGAAGGATTTTGAAGAAGTTGCCATGGGCGAACACGGTGTTTTGTCCCAGGGTGGTCAAACCCCGGGCATGCTCATTGACTGTACCTCCATCAATGAAGAATCCTCTAAAAAGGTGCGTGACTATGCCAAGGGTGTGGGTACCGAAATGATTGATGCGCCGGTAAGTGGAAACCATCATGTCGTTGTTGCTGGGAAACTAAGCATCGTTGCATCCGGGGACGCCGCGTCATTTGAGAAAGCCAGGCCCTTTCTCGAAGCCATTGGACGGGGGGTGAGTTATGTGGGTGAGGGCGAACTGGCCCGAATGGTCAAAATCTGCCACAACGTAATGCTTGGCGTTGTCGCTCAGAATATGGCTGAAATTACGGTGCTGGCTGAAAAAGGCGGGGTACCGCGGCAAGCATTCCTTGATTTCATCAACAACAGCGTAATGGGCTCTATGTTTACGACTTACAAGACACCGGCTTTCGTGAACCTCGATATGACCCCGACATTTACACCTCCACTGCTCCGCAAAGATATGGATCTCGGCCTTTCGGCGGCCCGGGAATTAGGCGTGCCTATGCCGGTCACTGCTGCGGCGCGGGAATGCGTTCAATCTATTATCGGTCAGGGTTACCTTGAAGAGGATTTTGCCACATTGCTGCTGCATGAAGCGGCCAATGCAGGCTTGGATATTTCTTCGGAAGAGAAGGATGTTGACACCGGACTTTAAGAGGCAAACTAGGCAATATGGAGTGGGAGTCACTGGGTCACGGGGTACGCGAGAAACTGGTAACGCGCTGTTATAGGTCAAAGAGTTTCTCTGCGTTGCCGCCCCTGATCCGGGCATGGCTATCTGAGGGTAATGCGTTTACTCTGGCCAAGCAGCCTCGCATGTCGCCCACATTATGAGGGTAGTCAGAACCATAGAGAACTCGGTCTGGTCCAGCCACCTTGAGGCACAGTTCAAGTGCGTCTTGGGTATAGGCGATAGAGTCGAAATATAGCCGCTCGAAATAAGTGCTTGGCCGGTCTGAGATCACGTCCCGGCAGGGCGGCATGTTATCGAATGCGGTGTCTAGTCGGCCAACGAGGTAGGGTAAAGCACCACCTGCGTGACTAGCGATGATATTGACCCGTTTGTAGCGGTCAAAAAATCCACCGTAGATCATGCGGGAAATGGCGAGAGTTGTGTCAAACATGAAGCCAACAGAAAAGCTTAGATTATATTTTTCCATGTCCATTTCACCCACACCAGGAGGAGCGCCGGGGTGAATTAGAACCGGCAAACCCTTTGCGTCGATAGCTGACCAAATCGAGGCTATGGATGGATCGGTTAAGGACATGCCACTGATGCTAGCGGAGACAAATACCCCGACAGCACCTAACTTCAGTGCCCGTTCCAATTCGGTGATGGCAGCATCCGGGTATTGCCAGGGGAGGGTGGCAAAAAACCTTATGCGGTCCGAATACGTCTTTTGTTGCTCCGCCATGTCATCATTCATCATGCATGCGGTTGCGACGCTCACTTCCCTGCCGCCCCAATAGACACTGGGGCACGTTAGCGACACGATGGCGAGATCGACGCCGGCGTTGTCCATAGCTTCAATGCGTTTGGCGTAGTCGAACATGTCGTCCATAAGCGTCATAAATGGTGCGTCGTCGCAATGTATAACCTGTTGGCCGCCCAATTTCTTGAGGGTGTAATTGCCTCCATACTCAAGTATCGCGTCGAGCCATTTATCGTTAAGCATGTGGGTGTGAACATCGATAATTTTGGTCATTCTAAATCTCGCTTTGGTGGATCATTACCCTGCCGTGAAACCTGGGTACCCTGCCATGGAAATTTGCAAAGGAGGAGGCATAAGACCGGACACAATTCATGGCAATCCAAACAACGAGGGTTACGTTGAAAAGGCTATCATTGCTGGGTACTCTGTTTCTATTCTCATACAGGCAAATTTATGAATTTTCAGGGTCTCTTAGGCGGAATTGGACAGGCTCTGTCCAATCCAAAATTCCGTCTACTTTGGTGGACAAATACGGTTAACAGTACTGGACGTTGGCAATATAAATTTGCCGTCAGTTGGTACACGTGGGAAACCACTAAATCTCCAGCTTTATTGGGCATTGTTGCATTCGCCGATACTGTTCCGTTGGTATTTATGACCGTCATCGCGGGCGCATGGACGGACCGCTACAGCACCATGCTGATTATGCGGATGTGCCAGTCCATTATGGTTGCTGCAGGAATATTAATCTCAGTCTTTGCACTAACAGGGTCACTAAATATTATTTATATAATCGTGCTGTCTTTTGTTATTGGTGCCGCAGAGGCCGTTACTGTACCCGCCCGTTTATCCGTGGTGCACCAACTCGTCCCGAAAGATCACCTCTCGTCAGCTATTGCATTGGGCTCGGCCTCATTCAATCTTGCAAGGTTTATCGGGCCAGCTTTGGCTGGAATTATTATTCAGGTTATGGGTGTCCCGATGACGGTTGTAATCGCGACTGGCATGTTTTTGTTATTCTACTCTGGTTTGCTAGCCCTGGGGCCAGGAGAAAAGGTACCAAATGAGGGCGCACTTCGTTCCAGTATCTTAAAAGATCTTGTGGGCGGGTTTAGTTACGTTTTATCCCATGCAGGCATAACGTTTCTAGTCTTTGTGTTGTCGTTGACAGCTCTTTTGATCCGGCCATTTATCGACTTGTTGGCAGGTGTGTCTGATCAGGTTTTTGGCGAGGATGTGGCGGGATTCTCCATTCTTTTGTCGGCAACAGCGCTCGGTGCCCTATTAGGAGGACTATGGCTCGCGCGCCGTGGCCGGACAGAGGGCCTCACTAGTCTTTTTACCTGGTGCCTGATTGTCTCTGCCGCCGCTCAGGCTCTTCTCGTGTTATCGCCTACTATTTGGATCGGCGCGGTCATGGCCTTTTTCACCGGTATGTTTGTTGTTTCAGGATCGATCGCGTCACAGTCTTTGATCCAGAATTCAGTCGCGCCTGAAGTGCGGGGACGGGTCATTAGCATCACGGCGGTCCTGGCATGGGGGGTGCCGGCAGTTGGCGCCCTGGCAATGGGTTGGATCGCTGAATTCATCGGATTGCGAATGACGCTCGGGTCGGCGGCGGTGCTATCCGCACTCTTATGGCTGTGGGCGAGAGGCGCGGGCCGGCATTATGCCGGACAGCTGGAGTCTGGAGGGAGTGTGTAATTAATCCTCAACGATAGCCTGCGCTATGGCGGCTGCATCAATCCGGTGAATACGATATAGGTCCGGAATGTCGGCTGATTGGCCGTAACTTTGAACACCTAGTGGGCGTATGGCCTGTCCATTGACGCCTCCCAACCAGGAAAGGGTAGCCGGATGGCCGTCTAAAACACTTACAATTTTTGTCTGGTGAGGGAGCTCAGAAAGAAGCCGATTGATATGGCTACGGTCCCCCAATGCAGTCCATTGTTGGTGCAATCGATCAGCAGACGTAATGGCGAGCAGGGCTGCGCCAGTCTTTGCGGCGGCCAGTGCAGCTTCGGGAGCAACAGCGCCGCTATAGGCGATTATATGTCTAGTGTCATGGCCTGGTGCGATTTTCCAATAGGCACCTGCTATGATGTCTTCTGTTGGCACCTCTTGCATAGATCGGTCGGGCTGTTCCAGAGAACGGGTGGAAAGCCTGAGGTAGAGGCTTCCGCCGTTTTGCCGCTGCATGTATTGAAAACCCCATTCCATAAGGACAGCGAGTTCGCTTACATACGCCGGTTCATAGCTGATGAGATTCGGCGTGGACATGCCCACGAGCGGTGTGTTGATGGGCTGGTGGGCGCCGCCCTCCGGCGCCAATGTAATGCCGGATGGTGTCCCCGCCAGCATGAAACGGGCTCCCTGATAGGTTGCATATAAAAGTGCATCTAATCCCCGGTTGATAAATGGGTCATAGACCGTGCCCACAGGTAGCAGGCGGGCCCCGAAAAGTTCTTCGCTCAGGCCTAAGGCGGCCAGGATAAGGAAGAGGTTATTTTCGGCAATGCCCAATTCAATATGCTGACCACCAGGGTTCATGTTCCATTTAAGTGGAGACAACACGTTCTCGGCTCGGAAGACATCAGTAATGTTTTGTCGGTGGAAGATAGAACGTTGATTGATCCAAGCCCCAAGATTGGTGGAGACAGCAACGTCCGGTGACGTCGTAACAATTCGGTTGGCGAGTTCTCCATCTCGTTTTGCAATGTCATGGAGAATGTTGCCAAATGCCGCCTGCGTAGATGTTGTTTGGTCCTCCGGCTGATTAATCGTGGTTTTATATACCAGGGGGGTCCTCCCCACTGAGCGGAGTCGCGCTTTCACTGGAACGTTCGCTAGGGCAGCGGTGAGTTCCTCAGAGTTGAGGGACAGTCCTTCAAATGGTTCCCATTCGTGCCCCTCTCGAATGCCGCTAGCTTGACGAAAGGCATTGATTTGATCTGCGTTCATCAGACCTGCATGGTTGTCTTTGTGGCCCGCGATGGGAAGGCCATGGCCTTTAATGGTATAGGCTATGAAGCAACGCGGCGTTCCATCGTCGACACCGGCAAAATTCTCTACCAGGTATTCAAGGTCATGGCCGCCCAAATTCGTCATGAGGGCATGCAGATCCTCGTCCGAGTAACTGTCTAGAAACGCACTAAAGCCAACGCTGCCGCGTAGGTCTCCCCGCAAATGTTCTCGCCAGCCATCTCGTTTATAGGTGAGGGCTGAGTACAGCTGGTTGGGGCAATTATCGATCCAATGTTTAAGCGCACCGCCGGCTGGGCCGTTGAAGGCTGCTTGAAGCTTCTTCCCGTATTTAAGATTGACAACACGCCAACCGACGGTTTCAAAGAACTGCGTGATTTTCTGGAACAAATTGTCATTGATTACGCCGTCCAGGCTCTGTCGGTTATAGTCAATAACCCACCACAGATTTTGGACGTCATGTTTCCAGCCCTCAAGCAGCGCTTCAAACACATTGCCTTCGTCCAGTTCCGCATCTCCCATCAGCGCGATCATGCGACCTAGTTTTTGATCCGCTGGGAGCATATTATGTGCATGAAGATAGTCCTGAACCAGGGAGGCAAACAACGTCGTACCAACGCCAAGGCCCACGGACCCGGTCGAGAAGTCGACAAAACCCTGGTCTTTTGAACGCGACGGATAGGCCTGTGCGCCCCCGAATGCTCGGAATTTCTGCAGGTTCTCCAGCGATTGATGACCCAAGAGATACTGAATTGCATGAAATACTGGAGACGCGTGGGGTTTTACGGCGACCCGGTCTTGTGGTCGCAAAATGGCGAACCAGAGAGCTGTCATCACGGTTGCCGCCGAGGCGCAGGACGCCTGATGGCCGCCTACCTTGAGGCCGTCCCGGTTGTCACGTAGGTGATTGGCATTATGGATCATCCAACTGGCGAGCCAAAGAATCTTCTTTTCCAGTTGCCGCAGTATTTCGAAGTCCGCAGCGGATATGTTAGTGGAAGTGGGAGAGGGACTAATGGTCATTTCGGGCCTCAATCGGCTGTACATTTTTTAGAATAGCCCGATTTGATCTAGGGAATCTCCGCGAATTTCCCTTTAAAAATAATATTAATTAGTGTAATTACCTATAATTAGATTATTTTTGAGGGAATAATACTAAATTGACCTTGGATAAAATCGATCGACGTATTCTTGTGCATCTTCAGGATGAGGCGCGGATGCCCAATGTTGACCTTGCCGAAAAAGTCGGTTTGTCTCCCACTCCTTGCGCCCGACGTGTAAAAAATCTTGAGGTTAACGGCGTCATCAGCGGTTACGTGACGCTAGTCGATCAAAAGGCTGTTGGCCTGCCGGTCAGTGTGTTCGTGAATGTAACCCTCGAGCGCCAGGTCGAACAGGCGCTGGGAGTTTTTGAATCCTTCATCACGGACCGGCCGGAGGTGATGGAATGCTACCTAATGACTGGCGATGCGGATTATTTGTTGCGGATTGTCGTGACGGATCTGGACGCGTATGAGCGGTTCATCGTGGATCACCTTACAAAAGTGCCCGGTATCGCAAACATCAAATCCAGTTTTGCACTCAAACAGGTGGCCTATAAAACTGCGCTACCTGTATAATGCAACCGGGGACCGCTATCGTGCATTATGGCTCCCAAGCCCGGACGCCCACCTCCATTATGCCAATGCCCTCTAGCTCGCAGGTCATTATATCGCCGGGTTCGACTGGACCGACGCCATCCGGGGTGCCGGTCATTATAATGTCACCCGGATATAGAGTGTAGCGCTCGGAGCAGTATTCGATTAGTTTTTCCACATTATAAACGAGTTGGTCGGTATTTGACTCCTGGCGCACATCTCCATTCACCGAAATTTTTAAGCTCAGCTCATTAGGGTTAGGAATTTCGTCCGCGGTCACCATCCAGGGGCCGAGCACGGAGTAGGTATCGGCGGATTTCCGGAAGCTTTGTAGCTCCTTGCCGCGGGTGGTCATGTCCAAACCCATCGCATAGCCGGCTATGTACGTCCTGGCTTCGCTGGCGGGAATATGCGAGCCCTGTTTGCCGATGATAACGGCGAGTTCCATCTCGTGGTCGTTCCGGGCATCGGTGAAGCGGAGGGCGACGCCCTCGCCTGCACCCACTAATGAGCTATTGGCTTTCAGGAACATGCCCCAGTCTGCGATATGACTGATGGGGCGGGATGAGACGATGCCGTCATCCTCTTTGGACTCTTCAATATGTTTTTGATAATTGATAGGCGCACCCATGATTTTCGACGGATTTGCCACTGGGCTTTTCAACATTATCTCCTTCAACGACACAGTTGGGGCATCAGAAGCCAAGCGGGATATTTCGGAAGTAATAACCGCCAAATGGGTCACTAGAGCATCGCCCAATGGCACCGGCCAGGTCAACGGTGGTAGGGCTTCAAGCGCACCGGTTACGTCTAGAATGGTTGTATTGTCGTGCACCACGCCTAACCGGTCATCATCAAATCGGCAGATTTTCATGTCATACATCCCTCTTAATCATAATCAGTCATTTTGACGGTGGCCAACATCAGGCCTACTTCCCGAATTACACTTTTGGACCGCGCCACATAGTCGTCTTGAATTTCTTCGTTGGACCGCTCTCTGAACCCCCACTTAAGGCGGGTTTTATCACCGCTCGATTGGTATTTCCTCAAAAATGCGGCAAGTTCAGATAAATCAGTTTCAACGCCGTTGGGATTTTATCTTTCTTGAGCTGGTAAAACTAGTCTTCCGGTTTCACGGTTATCACGCGGTGCACCCAGCCCTGCTGCTTACCGTGGTAGCCATGTCGGGAGATTTCCTGATCCCAGACATGAACTTTTGTGGGGCCAACCACTGTTGAGGCGAGGTGTGCCATGCCACTGTCCGCACCCACATGGCCTTTCGATTGAGACATAATGTAGGCGGTCTCCAAGAGAGAGTATCCCTCCGAGCCGGAGACATTAACGAAAGTCTCTCCGTCGTAGAAATTCTCCTCTATGTATTTACCTATGCCATTTTCTAGTGTTTCTGTGAACGGCGTAGTCTCACCATCCCACTGCAAAGTCAGAAAGTCCTGAGGCAGCTCTTTCACAGGTTCCATGCGGTCTGACCGGAAGCGCGCGTAGGGGCCTTTTATCAAAACAGGAACAAGCTCTACGTCAGGACGGTCGCGAAATTCCTGAATACCCGTGGAGAGATTATGGATTGCGTGGATATTCTCTCCCCCGTCGAGACAATCCAGGAGATCACGGTACTTAAAGTCCTTCCAATTTATCGTGAGTTCCAGTGGACGGCCCAGGTTGATGCAATTGCTAAACAGCTCGATGGTATCGCCGAGAGCGAGGCGCATCTGATCCTCCTGGTCACGCCAGGACGGCCATTCTTTATAGCTGACGGCGCATTGAAGAATCGCGGCATTGTTGGGGGGCGACGTCATTCCTGTTCCTGACATTGTTTCCGACTCAAGGACTACCCAGGAGCGGCGAATTTATGGAAGAGCTATCACGGTCAGATCGTATATTTAAAGCAAAAGCGGTTTACTGCAATATAGTTGCACCTTGACCTCCACGTTGTGTGTGACCTTGGATGCTCGAATGTTAGACTGATTCTACTTGAGACGAAGCGAGGCTAAATCATGGCAGATATCTCTCCAATAAAAGAATACAGTCGTCAGGCCAACCAGCGCCGGCCTGACGGTGGACCGACCTATAGGCAACTGCCGCCTCATCGACTCAAACCAGATCCCAGGAGCCCAGACCAAGTAAAAGACGCGACAATCGTCTTGGGCGTACCAAAAGATGAGTTCACGCCGCGAGTACATGAGGCTATGACCCTTGTCTTTAATGAAATGGATTCTCTGCGTTGGGAACTAGAGGTTTGCACTGCGCAACGGGACCGGCTCGATATTGCATTGGACCAGCATGTCTCAACGGAGCTCGCAAATCGGCGCGCTCTTTACCGCCATCTAAGGCGCGCCGTTGAACATGTGGAGAGCACGGGTGAACAGAGTTTTCTTCTGCTCGTTAAACTGTTTGGCTGGGAGGCCATTTGGCGCAAGGCAGGTTTTGAGACAGCGGAAGGTGTCTTGCGAAAGGCAGCGATCATCCTTGAGACCCAGGTTCCCAGCTCTGCACCTTATGGTTATTTGGATGGCGGCAGCTTTGGCATCGTGCTGAACATTGCGTCACTCAAGGAGGTTGAAAGCCTCGGATCGGACCTAGTCGACCAGATGAATATAGCCGAAATTACGTGTAACTGGGCAAGCGCACCCATCGAGGCCGGGACGCCTGCCACTGCCATCCATGCAGCCGCGGAGGAGGATGCGAGACGGCGTTTGTAGCTGAATTATGATTGGTTACGATAGGAGGCTGGCACATCAAGGCGCGCACAGCCGGAGATAGGATCATTACGAAAAATCTTGATCGTCCTGCATGCCGCCAGCTGTTTGCGCATAATTGCTGTTCACATACGCGCAGAGATGATCCAACATGGTCGTTATTGCACTCGGGGGCTGATGACCCGGGCCATTGCAACCCGGCAGAGGGGCAGACGAGACGTCCCAGTTTGGATTGTAAAAAAGAGCCGATATATATCGATCTTTAGTGGGTGGGAGGACCCGGTGGGGCGTTGCTCTGAATCGGCCATTAGTCCACTTGGCCATAAAATCTCCGCTGTTCACAATGATCGCGTTTTCAATATATCCGGCGGAAATCCAAACGCCGTCCCGAGCCTGGACCTGCAGGCCCGGCACTTCGTTAATCGGTAAAAGCGTAATAAATCCGTGGTCCGTGTGCGGTGCGATGCCGAACTGGCCCTCTTCTGCGTCCACCGGGGGATAATGAACATTTCGCGAGATCCAACAAGGGTCCGTAAACAGGTCGTTGAAATAGTCATGTGGTAAACCCAATGCCATGGCGTAGAGTGGCAGCATGGCGTGGCCTAAATCTTCCATCGCTCGAAAGTATTCGAGCATGACTGGTTTAAAGTTTGTTAGCTTTTCATGCTCCGGCCATTTGTTGGGTCCTGTGAACGGGCGGCCGCTCATTATGCCCGGGTGATCGACGGGCCGTTCCCGCACAATTCTAATGTTTTCGTTGAGATTCTTGCGCTTATTCTCCGCCACTTTAGAAGTCACATAGACAGTCGATTTGAATGGCACATACCCCGTCGACTTCTCATCCACTTTTATTGCAAGTTTGTCTTTCAGCGGCTGACTATGAAATGCTTCTACCTGATCATGCGCGGCTTTGATGAGAGGGGGTGGAATGCCATGATTGATTGTGTAGTAGAAGCCCACTTCCTCTTGGATCCAACAAAGTCGCTTGGCGGTTCTCTCCGCCGCGCCAGGGGCGCCATTTAGAAAAGGCGCGAGGTCAATGACTGGGATGTTGTATATGGGCTTGCTCTGATCTGACACAGCAAATCTATCCCTTTCATTCTTAAACGTGTATTTTGTCCGGTAATTGAACCTGGTGGTCACCCATGTAAGTTATGCCGCTCGCATTTACACCAAGGTCCACCATTAACTTTGCCAGGGTGATTGACGCCGAGTACCCCTCCAACACAGGCACCTCCCATCCCCTTTTCTGCAAGCCAGCCTCTATAAACGGACGCAACCAAAAAACTCCAGAACAACCAAGAGTGATAACTTCGGCTCCATCCTCTTTTATCGCAATCTCGGCCTGAGTAATTGCATTTTGAACCGCATTTGATTTTTTGCCTGATAAGGCTTTTTGCCTCTCTTCTCGTAATTGTAGACCGTCTTCGGTGCCGGGGCGCGGGAGGCGCATTCCAATATTTCTTATTGAAGCACATCGATTTTGTAACTGATGCTGATATATCAAATCACGATAATAAACATTATGAACACCCGAAATATCTACGACGGAAAATTTGTTTCCGAGCATTGTGGCTAAGTACATTTGAGAATGGGCATTTGCCGTACACACAACTCCAAATTTCCGACAGATCTCCCGGGCCTCGAGAAATCCTGGCTCTCCCCCACCAAGCAGGACGATACCGTTATATTTACCACTCTCGCATGCTTCTCTAATATTTGGCAGACGAGCATTAGCAGCAAAGGTAAACTCCTCTCGGGTCTCTACGGGCCAATCTCCATAAGTAGCTAATTCGCCCGGATGTAAATCCCATTCGACATCTTCGAGATATGGTAAAACCATATCAGCATTCATTAGCCTTTCTTCTTTTGCCTTGTCGCTTTCGAGATGCAGGGTTTGGTAGCCCCACTTCGTTTTTGGTGGCAGTCGGAACGGAGGAATAAGTAAAAAACGATATCTCATTCTATTGTACCTCTCCTTTACATACATACTTATGTATTTAAATATCGGAACGTAGCGATAGACCTGTTTGTTACGATTACCCACCATTTACGACGTAAAATACGGACTTTCTGCACTGAGATCATCACTTTGTGCGGGACTACACTTTACTGAGGCGTCGCGAGAAGTGCGTAAAATTGAAATAGAAATTGGATGATATTTCTAAACCAAGTTGAATGGATGACTTTTTAAGTAACTTCCAAGCCAGCTCTGCGGCAAAACGCTTCCCACATACGGTCCATCGCGAGAGGGGATAGTTGTGTAGCACTCATACTTTCGATCTCACCCGATGACAGTTGTATAGGAGTTCCCATTGCCATGGCCGTCGTTAGTATCCGAGCATTGATTTTCAGGTAAATGGAGGTCACCACAGCCTCTTTGAGGCTTTTGCAGGCGATAACGGCACCGTGGCCCCGCATAAGGGCACATGAGTTTTCGCCTAGTGTTTCGGACAGGTCGCGGCCCTGGTCCATGTTGCGGACCAGCATATCCGTGGCATCACCAAACTTATCGCGGATATCCCAGACAGGGATTTCCTCTCCAATGGTTGCCGCCGTGTGGATCACGGGGACAAGCGGCGTGCCAGTTAGGCCAAAAGGGATTACGTCATAGGCATGGTTATGCACGACGGCCATGATTTCTTCGCGTTGCTCAAAGATTGCGCCATGGATGAAACGCTCCCCATAGGGTGTTTGTCCCTGATCATTGATAACCGCTCCGTCTAGATCGAACTCCATCAAATCGTCGAACTCGACGAGCTCGGGCGCTCTTGAGCGCGACATGACGTAGCGATGAGGATTGTCTGGATGGCGAAGGCTGACATGGCCGAAAGCGTCTACGACATCCTCGTGTGCGAGGATCCTGTTAGCTGCCACTAGTCGATCAAAATCTGTTCTACGGTCTATCACGATATATCTCCCTAGTGCAGCGTGTCTATTATTGCTGGCCCGGTTTGATCTCCCGAATCTCAATGATACAAGTACTTTCCATCGTCTCATGTCAAAATTCAAGACACGTCTTTTTGCAAGTTTCCAATTAAAATGGATCATTCCCGCGTGAACCAAGCCTCATCAGATCATTCCATCTCTCCGTCCTCTTGGATCTATTTCGGGTTATGTGCGATTACGGTTGTGGATGCTTTTCTGCAAAACGAATTTTTAGCCCAGATCGGCGTTAGCCTGATTGTGCTATTTATAGCGTTAGAATTCCGCCGTGTCCCCACGCCGCAAAAGATTTCAGCGACGGTCCTCGTTGTCCTTGCTGTGGCGATGGCCGGCCTCTCTGGTCAGTGGGATGCGATTATTATTGAGGGAATCAGCCGTGCCCGGATTTTTCTTATTCTCTTCTTTGCTATTGCCTGGCTTCAATATCCGGTAAAGAAAAGCCCGTCTCTCAACGCCGTGCGAAGTAACATCGTCTCCCGTCCGCCCGGACGTCGCTACTTATTTTTGACCTCTGGGGTGCATATCCTCGGCTCTGTCTTGAACCTTGCGGGCTTGTCACTTCTCACCACCATCGTTGAGCGCCAAAAGCAGTTTAGCGAGAAACGACGCTTGTCGGTGGCCCTCATGCAGGGCTTTACTACAGCGTCATGCTGGTCACCGTTCTACATCGGCATGATTGTGGTGCTGATATCTATTCCAGGCGTGACTTGGCTGGAACTGGCTCCGGCGGGGGGCGTCATGGGGGTGTGCGCACTTATGACAGGATGGGCGTATGATCGGATGGTGTTGCGGACCAGCCGTGCTGATCCCGTTCTGGATAGGCCTTCCCCGGTGTCCAGGCGCCATCGGGCGGCAGCGGCATTTATTCTTTGCTCACTCGTGGGTCTTGCGATGGTAATGGTGGAGCTCTCGGGCACGAACATACCCGTGACGCTCTCCATCATGGGCCCGGTCTTTGCACTCATATGGTATGGCTTGATCCATTCTGCCGAGGGGTCGCGGCTGGAGAAATACCGGCTGTTATCTTTTAATGTCGTGCGCAGTTTGTCTACTTATCGCAATGAAGTATTACTGTTCTCTGCCGCAAATATGTTTGGGGCCGGCATGGCGGTCGTACTGCCATCCGGTGATATGAGTGCGGCGTTAAATAACCTCGTTCCGTGGCCGGATGCGAAAATCATCCTGCTTATGCTGACATTCCTTGTGGCGAGTGCCGTCGGATTGCACCCCATCATCGTCGTGATAGCTGTGAGCGCCGTCTTCCCTCCGTCTGCTATTGGCCTGGATGACCGGATTATGGCTCTCGCGCTTGTGGGTGCATGGGGTGTCAGTACGATGGTGTCTCCGTTTTCCGGCACAACGCTTTTCATGAGCCGTGTCGCTAACGTGCCGGGCCATGTCATTGGGTGGTGTTGGTCGCCGCCAATGGTCCTGATCACTATCTCAGTAATCACCCTCTATGTCATTGGTCTTCGTAATCTCCTCACCTGACCGATTGGCGCCACCCGCCATTGTTTCATGCTGCCATCATGGCAGTGTAGAGTTCACGATTTAGAAGCTGCGTGTCTAATCACAGGCCTTAGCTAATATCCTGATGTGAAGTCGATCTCTTGAAGGAGAGGCTTCCCGGCCTCAAACCTTTTAATGTTGGCGATGATCTGTGGTGCCAGTTGGGCAACATTTGGCCGTCGCGCTACATGGGGAAGTACTGCGACCCGAGGGTGCGTCCAGAGTGGACTATCCTTTGGCAGGGGTTCCGGGCTCGTTGCATCGAGCGCCGCCGCCGAAAGATGGCCGGAATCTAGGGCAGCGATCAGGTCATCATCCACGACATGCTCGCCCCGTCCTATGTTTATGAGCATGGCACCTGCGGGCATCATGGCTAGGGTTTCTGATCTGAAGATACCCTTGGTGTCGGGGGTGAGTGGGAGCAAGCAGACAGCAATGTCTGTGCGGTTCAGGAAAGGTTCCAACTGACCATCACCGTGATAACATGTTATGCTGGCAGCTTCTCGCGGTGATCGGGTCCAGGACGCCACTTCAAATCCAAGCTGAATAAGAATATCTGCCGGTTTTTTCGCCAGAGTGCCTAGGCCTAGGAAGCCAATTCGGCGATCTTCGGGGCGGTGCTGCTGCAGCGGCTTCCAAATTTTTTGAGCTTGCTGGTTCTGGTAATCAATCATGTTCCTATGGAGCCGAAGCACATGCATGACCACATATTCTGTCATCATGGGATCTCCGCCCTCGGGTTCTAATTTGGTTAGTGGTGTCTTGGGACGTTTCGGGTGGTTGATAAAGCCATCCACGCCGGCTTGACGGGTCAGCATTAGCTGAAGATTCGGGAGTTCCGGGAGGGCGTCAAAATCAGGTTTTCCGAAAGCTAGATAGCGAATATCTGATGTATCCCCTGCGTCGGGCATGAACCTGACATCAAGGTCCGGTAACTCCGCTTGGATGGCCGCCCGCCACTCATTCGGTTTACCGGTCATGATATTCATTATTAAAATGGCCATCAAAAAAATACCTTTCTCCAATTGGTCTTACCAAATGCCAGGGCCCTGCCGGGTCAAGATCAAGGAGCGAGCCAGGGCTCTGGGGACGCTGTCACCACGCCGTCCAGCCACTGTCCACTTTTAAACTGTCACCAGTAATCATTGCGGCGTTGTCTGATGCTAAAAAAATAACCGCGGCGGCAACATCCTCCAGTGTCCCTAATTGTCCCATCGCTATGTTGCTGAGAACTGTCTCCTTGAATTTTTTGTTTTCAAACATTGGCCGGGTGAAGTCTGTATCAATAAAGGTAGGCGCGACACTGTTGACGCGGATGCCCTTAGTGGCAAGTTCGACTGCGAGGGCTTTTGTAAGACCCTCAACTGCGTGTTTGGTCGTGCAATAGAGTGTGCGGTTTGGCGCCCCGATGTGTCCCATTTGTGAGGACATGAACACCATTGTGCCAGCACCATTTTTTCCATCACCCGCGTAGCACTCTGAGCACCTCGGAATACCGCTTCGACGTTTAAGTCCAGCAGCCAACTAATATCCTCTGATGTTAGTTCGGTGATTGGCTTCGGCCGGTTCGCCCCCGCACAGGCTACGAAAATATCAAGCTTATCCATTGCCTCTATACGCTGGTAAAGCCTTTCACCCAAAACATCTTCCGTCCAATAGTCGATCCGCTCCGGATAATGTGAACGCAATTCTTGTAAATCTTTTTCCGTCCTCGATACGCCGATCACCGTGGCGCCGGCCTCTGCCAAGGCAAGGGCCGACGCGCGTCCTAGTCCTTTTCCGGCGCCGGTTACGAGTGCGGTACGGCCCGAAAAATTGGGTGCTGCCGCCAGCCGTTTAACATTTACTCGATCAGACATAACTCCCTCCCACTACGTGCTTTCAGGATGCTCGGCCATTGCCTAACATCGACTAACAGAAGTGTAAATGAAAGGGAGCGGTAATGCTCGTGTTGGATCAGGCGGCCGTTACAGATCTTTTGGACCCCGAGGCGCTCATTGATGCCCTACCATCGGCTATGGTGTCTTTGTCCCAGGGGGCTGTCTCTTTACCGCCTCGCATCGGGGTGCAGGTGAAGGATCATCAGGGCCTGTTGGCTGCGATGCCGGTTTATTTGCCGACCATGGGTTTGCTCGTTTGCAAATTGGTGAGTGTTTATCCCGGGAATGGAGCAAGAGGGCTCGATACTCATAATGCCTCTATTCAGGTTTTCGATGCGGTAACCGGTCTTCCAGTGGCGCTTATGGACGGCAGAGCGATTACGGCGGAGCGGACAGCGGCGGGCTCTGCACTCGCGACCCGGCTATTAGCCAGGGAGAATTCGACAGTGATGGCGATGTTAGGCACCGGTGTGCAAGCAGAGACGCACCTCCGCCTCGTCAGCACGGTTAGGGCCATTCGTGAGATCCGGATATTTGGCCGCTCTTCTGGAAAGGCACGGGCCCTGATGAAACGATTTGCCGGTCAGGATGTTGTGGTTAATGTCGTATCATCAGTGGAGGCTGCGGTATCAGGGGCCGACGTTGTGAATGTCTGCACTCATGCATCGGAGCCCATTCTTTGCTCTGAGTGGCTGTCTCCGGGCGCTCATATTAATTCCGTTGGACTTAATCCGGCCGGTCGCGAATTGGCGGGGACTCTTGTCGCGAGCAGCTCGGTCTATATTGAATATCGGGACGCTGCGCTGGGGCCTGGTTTAGCCGGCAGCAATGACCTTTTGTGGCCAATCCGAGACGGGCTAATGACTGCCAACGACATTGTGGGCGAGATCGGCGAGGTTATTAGCGGGACTGTTCCTGCTAGGCAAGTTGAGGAGGAAGTGACACTCTACAAATCTGTGGGTGTGGGTGTGCAGGATGCTGTGGCCGCCGGGATGGTTCTGGATGCTGCACGTGCGGCTGGGCAGGGTGTTGATCTGAATTTTTGATAGGAGCAACCTATATATTATCTCTTTTTTTTTCGAGTCCAAAATTGCCATCAGGGATCAACGTGACTAAGTAGGGTATAGGTTTTACATTCCTTTATGGAGGGGAAATATGGCGCGCTGGTTAAAAGAGGGCTTGTCTCAGGAGGAAAAGGATACAGCGGACGCCAAAGTGCGGGCGACTGTTGAGGCCATTCTGGATGATATCAAAGCGCGCGGCGACGCCGCTCTGAGGGAATACTCTGGAAAATTTGATAACTGGGCGCCCGAGAAATTCCGTCTCAGCCGGGAGGAGATTGACGCGTGTTACAGCCAAGTAACCGATCAAAACATCGAAGATATTAAGTTCGCCCAGGCCCAAATCCGTAAGTTCGCCGAAATTCAAAAAGCAGCTCTGACAGATGTGGAGGAGGAGACCTTCCCCGGCGTGATACTCGGCCATAAAAATGTCCCAGTGAACTCAGTCGGCTGTTACGTGCCGGGCGGCAAATACCCCATGGTAGCCTCAGCGCATATGAGTGTTGTCACCGCGAAAGTGGCCGGTGTTAAACGGGTAATTGCGTGTGCGCCCCCTTATGAAGGTAAGCCGAGCGCTGCCATAATCGTTGCCCAAGATATGGCTGGTGCGGATGAAATCTACTGTTTGGGTGGTGTTCAAGCCATGGGCGGGATGGCGCTTGGTACCGATGAAATAGCCTCTGTAGACATGCTGGTTGGTCCCGGCAATGCGTATGTGGCAGAGGCCAAGCGTCAGCTTTTTGGCCGAGTGGGAATTGATTTACTTGCAGGTCCAACAGAAACACTTGTCATTGCTGACGAGACGGTTGATGGAGAGCTGTGCGCGGCGGACCTTCTGGGTCAGGCCGAACATGGTCCGACTAGCCCGGCGATTTTGCTCACGGATTCAGAACGGCTTGCCCAAGACACAATGGCAGAGGTGGAGCGCCAGCTAACCATCTTGTCGACGGCAGAGATAGCACGAGAGGCCTGGGATACTCATGGACAAGTGATTGTTTGCGATAACGAGCAGGAAATGCTCGAAATGGCGGATGTTATTGCGTCCGAGCACGTCCAGGTTATGACGAAGAACCCCGACTATTTCCTGGATAATATGACCAACTACGGGGCATTGTTCCTGGGCCCAGAGACGAATGTGTCGTACGGAGATAAGGTCATCGGCACCAATCATACGTTGCCGACCAAAACGGCCGGTCGTTATACTGGCGGTTTGTGGGTTGGTAAATTTATCAAAACACACACCTACCAAAAAATCACCAAGGAAGCCTCTGTCGAAATCGGTAAATACTGCTCTCGACTCTGCGCCCTCGAGGGATTTGCGGGGCATAAAGAACAGGCCGATATCCGTTTGAGGCGCTTTGCGGGGATTAATGAAGGGTAGGATCAACCCTCGATTATCCCAATTGATGCCAGGTACTGAGAAGTCGAGCTTTGGATAACAATTAGGTTAGCTAAGAATCGTCAAGGAACCTTGGTAAAACGTTTTTCTTCTGGTGCAGGACGTCCGCTATACCATCTCCCGCAATGCGGTTTTTAGAACTTTGCCATAGTTGTTTTTTGGCAGCTCTTCGACATAGAAGTAAGCCTTAGGGCGTTTGAAGCGCGCAATATGATCAAGACATAAGCGATCCAATGCTGCTTTATTTGGTGCTGTATCAGCCGTGGCCACCACAAAGGCGACGACTTCCTCGCCCCAATCCGCATTGGGCCGTCCAATGACAGAGACCTCGGCCACGTCTTCATGGCGGAGGAGAACTTCCTCCACCTCGCGAGGGTAAATGTTGGTGCCGCCGGAAATGATTACATCTTTTGATCGGTCCTTGAGAGTGAGAAATCCGTCCTCGTCGAACGTACCCATGTCACCGGTATGCAGCCAACCACCCTTGAGGCTCTCGGCGGAGGCCTGGGGGTCTTTCCAGTAACCTTGCATAACGACGTCGCCGCGCACGCAAATTTCGCCTATCTCGCCGACTGGAAGAGGTTGATCGTCGCCATCGACCACACGGACCTCGAGGTCAGTCCGAGCTGTGCCAACCGACGCCAGCCGATCCAAATACCGGGGATGGTTTATGTCCATGTGAGCTGCTCGGGAGAGGCCAGTAATGGTCATAGGTGCCTCACCCTGTCCGTAGATTTGAACGAGTTTTGGGCCTAAGACGTCTAACGCCTTTTGACAGTCCGCCACATACATGGGGCCGCCTCCATAAACGATGGTTTTTAAGTTGCTGGTGTTTGCGGCTGAGATGCTGGGGTCATTGATTAGGCGGCTTATCATGGTCGGGGCGAAAAAACATCCAACCTTCTTATGAGTGGCTAGGACCTCCATGACCTCCCGGGGATCGAAGCCGCCGCTTTCCGGGATGATTTGGCAGGCGCCCTTGGCCACATACGGCAAGATATAAAGGCCGGAACCATGAGACATCGGAGCTGCGTGGAGTATGCTCTCGGTCTCGTCGATGGCATCGACGTCACCAAAATAGCTCACCGTCATCATTAATAAGTTACGGTGCGTGAGCATGGCCCCCTTGGGTCGGCCCGTGGTGCCACTGGTATAAAATATCCAGGCTGTCGCGTCCGGCTCCAGCTGGGCGAGCGGCGCCAGGTTGTTTTTCAGCAGTGCGTCATACTCTTGACTGTTGGCCACAATGATTTCGACACCAGATTGTGTCTCCATCGCGGCGGCTCGGATCACGGGTTCCAGGTCTTCGGTTACGAAGCAGAGACGCGCGCTCGAATGATCAAGCATGTAGGCAAATTCCCGGCTGTGCAATTTGGCATTCATTGGAACGGCGGTGGCGCCGGCGTGCCATGAGGCGAATAGAATATCGCTATATTGTGGGCAATTCTTCATGGCAATGGCGATGCGGTCCCCGGGCCTGAGGCCTCTTCTCAACAAGCCGCCCGCCAGTCGCGCGACACGTTCTGCCGTATTTTGATAGGATGAAAAAAGTTCGTGCCCCAGTGCGATCGCAGGACGGTCGCCAAAATGGCGGGCAGACTTCTCCAATAGAGCGGCTAAGTTCATAAAGTCTCAACCAGTCAAATTGGGTCGGCGTCGACAAGGATGGCGGCGAGCAGGCAAGGCTCTTCTGTCCGAACACTCCAAGAATGGTTTGTACCGCGTTGAACCATGACATCCCCCTGTTTCAGGCAAGTCTCGCTGTCGTCTAGTATTGCCCAAATTTCGCCCTTGAGGACAATTAGATAATCGACCGTGGATGTTTTGTGCATCATGGGGTCGTCCGCCGACTGGTCGCTAGCGTGTCCTGCGCCGATTGATTTGAAAGCCTCCTGTGCGTCCGCGGAATCTCGCCAGGCCGTATCCGGTGGGAATTCAACGACCCTGAAAATTGTCCCGTTTTTAGGAGGTTCTAAAATGATGGGCCGGTCAGCTGCATCCGCGTCGCCCTCATTATTTGCAGGAGCGTTACCGGTCACCCAAATGTCTGTCAGTGCGAGGCCTGGCATAGACTCCATTTCTTTGACCGCTGTCGCGTTCGCATCAATAATAAAAATGGACTTGCCGTCCTGGTCATGCCCTGTTACTGCCCGCCGTATTTTTTCAACCATTTGTGCCTCCTGTAAAAATTTATTTGATAGAAGATTTCTGCCGTTAAGTTCTAATAATTTTATTTTTGAGAATGCCGATACCGTCGACCTCTAACTCGATGGTGTCGCCAGGCGCGAGATAACGCTGCCACTCCAGTCCACTGCCGCCGCCAACAGTGCCAGAAGCGATGAATTCGCCGGGGTGAATGGTTTCAGATTTGGTGATGTGTGCAATTAGATCTTCAAAGGTCCAGTGAATGGAGCTAGAGTTACCGCGTGATCGTTCCTCCCCATTAACGCGCACGATCATATCGAGATCATATGGATCAAGTTCATCTGCGGTTACCACCCAGGGGCCGATAATATTTCCCGTGTCAAAATCTTTACTCTTGGACGGACCCAGTCCACCAGGCATCTCAATCGTTTGAGTGTCTCGTGCACTGACGTCATTGAAGATGGAATAACCGAAAATATGCTCTCGGGCTCGGTCTTTCGGAATGTCCTTGCCACCTTTGCCAATAAAGATGCCAAATTCCATCTCGTAATCCATCATTTCCGCATAAGGTGGCCACTCAATATCCTCGCCGCTACCAATCACAGAAAAGCGATTAGCCTTGTAGTAAATGGGCTGTTGATACCATACCTCGGGAATACGGAAGAGGCCTTTAGCTTCAAACTCCTTAAGAGCGAAGGCGGGATCTGGCTCAGCGTCCGCCTTAACTTTTCGGAGCACATTATATGCATTAATGAGATGCTCCTCGAAACACAAGCAATCGCGGATCTGCGGTGGCCTCGGAAGAGGCGTGCGGAGGGTTACGTCGGCAATGGGGGTTGTACAGGTGTCAGGCGCCTCCGCTGCCATCTCCCGCCCAAGTTCCAGGGCTCTCTCGCCACCTTCGATGAACGCTTGGAGCGAGAAAAGAGCGGGGTTCGGTGCCCCGGTCTCAAGCTCGTGAGCAGCCTGAATATCCAGTAGTTTGCGATCGTTGCTTAGAACAATACCAAGTCTATCCCTATCGTCAGAATTCCGGAAGGTGGCCAGTTTCATGTGCTCGCCCTTTACAATTTAATTGGCAAAGTATTTTCGGCATCATCAGTGGCGCGTCAACATCTCCTTGATCCTTGGCCAGGCCTGACTTCCTTTTTCTTTGTGTTGGGGTCTTTCGGAATTAGGTGTTGCTCCCAAAACCCGATCGTAGGACCCACGGGTCTTGATCCTGTCCCACCAATCGGTTACTGCGGGCCGTGCGTCTTCCCACATGGCGGTAAAGTTCAGCTCGTCTAGTCGCTCCAAAAAGCGGGTGAGAGCGGCATCCGCGAGAGAATAGCTCCCGCCTGCTAACCACTCATATTGACCCAAAGCAGATTCCATGTCGTCCAGCATGCGGTCCAGCTCAAATAAGGCTGGGGAGAAACTTGGTGACTCAAACCCCAACTCCAAAGCCAGACGCCGGCGTTCTCGGGCGGCCATGACTGGGATTCCCTCGAGATATTCCTGTCTCTCAGCCTCGGATCTTTCCGGAATCTTGTGCCGCATAGAGACCGTATAGGTCAGCGTTCCCAGAGACGGCAGATATACGTCGTCTGCGTTTTTTAGCCACATAGCCATCTGCGCCCGATTAATTGGCAGATCAGGCTTGAGTTCCGGCCCATCAAACGCATCGTCTACATAATTCATTATGATCGAAGACTCGATCAGCACATTGGGTCCGTGGATCAGTGTCGGCACCACAGCATTCGGATTTAATTTTTTGTATTCCGGGGTGCGTAGGTAGGGTCGATTTACCACCTCAAGGGTATATTCGACGTCTTTTTCGGCGAGGGTCAGGCGTGCCTTTAGGCCAAAAGTAGCACCATGGAAGTAATAAAGTTTGAGCATCTTTTTCTCACTTCTTTTTGCCCCGCTTGTTCGATCAAAGTTCTAGCTGTATCTCTTATGAGTATGGAGGAGCGAGGTTACTTTTAGAGTGTTATCGCAATTAATATTTCTCGCACGAATTGACAGATGGACTATGTGAAACTCGGTAGAACCAATTTGAATGTCAGCGTTGCTGGCTTGGGCTGCGGCGGCAATTCAAAATTAGGATTGTGGAGAGGAAAGGACAAGGCACATGCTGTTAGCTTGGTCCGGCGTGCCTTAGAACTTGGTGTTAACTTTATTGATACCGCTAATTCTTATGGCACCGAAGAAGCCGTCGGCGAGGGCATAAAAGCTGTTACCAGGGACGACGTGGTCATTAGCACAAAGTATCATCCTGCTTGGGACGGGGAAATTCATTCCAACGAGACAATTATCGCCGGACTGAACGAGTCGCTTCAACGGCTGAATCTTGAGTACGTAGATATTTTTCACCTGCACGGTGTTCACCCAAAATATTATAGCTATGTGATGGAGGATGTCGTGCCGGCCTTAAGGAAGGAACAGGATAAAGGCAAGTTCCGTTACCTGGGAATCACAGAACTCGCGACTGTTGACCCTGGTCACGAGGTCCTGATGCGTGCCGCTGATGAGGGCTGCTTTGACGTATTCATGGTGGCGTTTCACCTTATGCACCAAACCGCCCGGCGAGCTCTTTTTCCGCTGACCCAGGATCGGGGTATCGGAACGCTGATTATGTTCGCCGTTCGGACGCTCTTCAGCGAGCCTGGCAGATTGAAAAGGGATGTCGATGAATTGGTTGCTTCTGGTCAATTACCGTCGACGCTTAAGAGCGCTTCCAATCCATTGGAATTTCTCCTGCATCCGAATGGCGCCGACAGCGTGATTGACGCCTGCTACCGATACGCCCGCCACACTGACGGCGCGGATGTAGTGTTGTTTGGTACAAGCAGCCTTGAGCATTTGGAGAGCAATCTTGCGTCCATTGCTAAGCCGGCGCTTCCAGAGACGGATGTTACCAAGATCGAGAATCTGTTCCAGCACCTGGAAGGTGTTGGCCTCGAACTTCCGGATCCAAGTAAACGGATCTAGGAGGCATGCGAGAACTTGATACATCCGGATTAAAGTGTCCTCTCCCGGTGCTAAAAGCAAAAAAAGCGCTGCGGAGTATGGAGACAGGGGATCAGCTTCGGGTTGTCTCAACGGATCCTAGTTCGGTTCAGGATTTTGCCGATTATTGCGATAATGCAGGGCACACCTTGTTGGTATCTGACGCCGGAGACACCTTGTTTACTTATGTGATTGAGAAGGGGTGAACCGGGGGTATGCTTCCGGTCTGATAAATATGGTGAATATTGAGGGGCTTAAAAGTTGGCTTTGCCTCCATCCTTGATCCCGATCTTCTAGGAAACCCTGGTACTGGCGTCTGACCCCCACTGCACATTGAGTGCCTCGGACGCCGGAAACGTGCCCGCAGGAGTGGCTGAGCTTAACAAATCGCCGTCTGTCCAGTGTTCGACCCTAAAATCATAAGGGTCGAACCAATAGTCAAAGATTTGGGAGCCCAGGATATGACGGCCGATTCCCCAAGAATGTTTGTAACCTCTTTTCTTGAGGTGCTCGTGGCCAAGTTGCAGGTGATTTAGGTCCTCGACTTCAAATGCCACATGTCCGAGGGTCGCTTTTTCACCTGGCACGGTCAAAAGAGTATGGTGATCAACCCATTCATCCCCTCTGTCGCAACGATTAAAACTGAGCACAATTTCGCCATCGTCGTTGTGACATTCATCAGAACTGAGTAATCCAAAATGTGATTTGTAGAACTCATCCGTTTTTTTAAAATCTGTAACCGTCAGAACGACATGTCCAAGCCTTTTGCATTGTGCAGGACCGGGCTCAAGCCTTACGAACTCTCCCTGTCTTTGCCGTCTAGCGCCCTGGTTGGCTGGAAAAAAGTTTTTGACGGGAAGGGGGCTGAGTTCTTCTATGCCATAGACGACTTCAATGATAAATCCATCCGGGTCGGTGATGCTTACACGTTTTCCGCCTCCTGGTTCATCGATGTCATGCACGTCCGATGCGCCTTTCGCTTGAGAAAGAACATGAAGATCCTCTTCTGAGGTGGCGTTAAATGCAAACCCCGTAAAATTAGGATCTCCTAACTCAGTGACGTGGACGTGATGGTCTTCGGCAGTCGCTCGCATATACAGCGCGGTCTCCGTCCGAGCGGAGCGGACCAGGCCAAAATCGTTAAGAAAGCCCTCCATACGGTCGAGATCAGGAGCGGTAAACCTAGCGTATGCAACATCAGTGACCTTTATCATACGACCCCTCTCCTTTTAAATGGTGTAAGCCCCTCTATCGGTCGAGCCGTGGCCAATCATAAAAACAAACAGAAATTAGGCACCTTAATTTCTTTTGTGTTTGTATATTGGGTAATCAATTGGAAACATGCAATATCCTGCCAGGTTTCTCTCTCTAATTTGGAATGAGGGCAGATAAAGTTGGAGAAAATAATATTAGTCACGGACCGCAAAGCTGATAATAAAAACGTAGCCATTCGTGACTATGTCCACCCCCTCCCGATATCTGATTGCAGGACCGGAGGACCTCAGGGCGTGTGTTTGAACTGATAGGATAATTGGGGTAGCGCCCCTAGCACACCCACTGCCTCATAGTTACAGGCTTAGCAACCTATATCACCTTCATACTTTTGTCGGAGTAAGTGAGTTCTATAGTCAGTTTGCCCTCGTTCATCAGCCAGGGGCGGACGCGATAGGAACGAGCACCACTTTCGTGCATGGGATCATTTGCGGCAATCTCCTCTGCTGCCTCGAGCGAGTCGGCGCGGATGATCACCATGCCTTCCCCCTCCCAATTGGCCACCTCATCATCGGGAAACGGTCCTGCACCGAACATGATCCCCTCGTCCTGTATCGTTTGCTGATAGGCGAGATGATCCTCCAGATGCTCCATGACGGGTCCTAGGCCGTTTGTAGGTGTGGTAAATACAACATAGAGTTGTTTTGCAAGAAGCCCTCTGCTCTCGCACATTTGGACCATCTCCCGCCAATCAACGTCGGGTCCTGACATACCCTTATCCCCCTCTAATTAAATGAATTTTCTAGATAAATATTATCGGTTAATTTGCAACCCCGGCAAATAGTTTTTAGCCATCATTCCGGCGCGACGGATCCCGTTCAATCATGACGGTATCGATCATGGAGAGAACGGCGACGCCCAATTCGTTAATCAGTTCCATATGGTATTTGGCGAGGCCATAGTCAGGCTTTGACTTGGATACCCGTTTCTCCAATAGTTTAATCTTAAGGGTAAGTTTTTCTCCGACATAGGAGGGTTTCAGGAACCGGACGTTTTCGAAGCCTGCTGAAGCGAGAATTTTTCTGTTTACGCCGCCCTGATGAAGTAGCTTGATGCGGATCGCAAGAAGATAAGTGCCCGGCGCAATGAGACCGCCATGGGGGGTTGTTTTGGCTACATCTTCATCAGTGTGAAAGATCATCGGATCCCATTGTTTAGCGAATGCTATCAGCTCTTCTTTTGTGGTCTGATAATCACCATGGGACGCCTCGTCACCCACCTGAATATCTTCATAATAGAAATCTCGATAAAGTTGCTTAGTCACTTCAGGTTCCTTTCAAACGCGGTTCGGCGTCTTCAGGGATATCGACTGCAAAGCAGTTCATCTGTAATGCAATGCTAAGGTAGTAGCCGGCGATTCCGGTCAACTCGAAGAGGGTTTTTTCGCCGAAAATAGCGAGTGCCTTATCATATGTGGCCTGGCTGAGTTTTTTGGTCTCCAGCACTTCATGAACGACGCTGTACACGGCCTTTTCCCGATCGTCGGAAAAGAGGGGCACCTCGTGGTTTTCAATGGCTGCCGCGATCTTAGGATCAAGGCCAGCTTCGATGGCCAGTGGCTGGTGGGCACGCCATTCAACCGGCTGGTCCCAGTGCCGTGCTACGATGATAATCGCAAGTTCTGAGAGTTTCGGTTCCAGCGTTGTATGATAACGACAAAAGGCGCCGACTTTTTGATAGAGCGAGCCAAGTTCTGGGCTTCTGAACCAGCCGTTCATAGGACCGCCAATTCGGTTGCGGGGCCCGGATAAGATTTCATCATGGAGCGCTTGTTGCGCTGGCGTCATTTCCTCGTATTCCAAAACGTCAATTCGCGACATTTTTTTCTCCCTCTGCATGCACAGCGGAAGTGTCGCGATTGTCTCGAAAAGGTCAAGTAACAGGCGCTGGGGCAGGGGTAGCAACGGCTCCGTAGACTTCGTTAATTTCACCACAGCAATCGATGATGGCAGAAATATATTTTTTCTCGTCGTCATAAAATCGTTGGGCGGGCACCGGTATGGATACCGCAGCGTCGCGGCGTTCATCGATTCGAATAAGGGCGCTAACGGCGCAGATGCCTCGAGAATGTTCCTCCTTATCCGCTGCGTATCCCTCCTTACGCACGAGGTCAATTTCTTCACGGAGCTCTCTGAAGTTCTCCACGGTATGCGCCGTCATCATATCCATACCATCGGCGTATAGCGCGCAAACGTCCTCATCTGCACAAGAGGCAAGCAGAACCTTTCCTGGCGCGCACGCATGAGCAGGAAATTCAGCCCCCACAGATGAGATGGCTTGGAGCTGCTGCCGGTGTGAGACCACTTGATCAATGAAGACGATGGTTGTGCCAACCAGAACGGATAGGTCCACGGTTTCTGATAGTCGCTCCGACAATCTCGACAGATAGGGTCGGACAATGGATTGTATGTCCAGGAGCGCTGTTGCCGTGACGCCCAGAAATGCGGGGCCAAGCCGGATGGTTCCTGGACCAGGACCACTGATCACCAGTCGCTCGGACTCCATCGCCCCAATGATCCGTTGGACGGTTGCTCGCGGCAGGTCGGTTTCTCTTGCTATTTCCCCAAGGCTAAACCCATCTTCCCGTGACTTGAGAACCTCCAGAATATCAGCTGCCCTTGATATGACCCGGATACCGCCGTTTAACTTGTTAGTGTGACATTTTGTCATGCAAAAGTTTTTCTGTAAGTGCCGAAACCTAATATAGGTGTATCGGATGTTGGTGCAATTGCCGGGATACACGGAAGTTGAATTATTTCCCATGCCGTTTGGAGGCATTGTAATTGGGCGTTCAGGGGTATAATGGCGGGCTTTCCCTCGTTTGCTGGCGGCCAGTCGTGGGTAAGCCCGCGAGAATCCCACAAGGCAGCCGTGAATGATCCGCATTTCCTTTGCACGGACGGACAGCTACTATGGGCTAATGTTTCTCGCGGGGAGGGACCATGCCTCGATTTTCAAGCAACGTTTCAATGATGTTCCTGGAATATGATATTTTAGATCGGTTCCAGGCAGCCCGTAATGCTGGATTTGGCGCAATCGAAATTCAGTTTCCCTATGACATCCCTGTTGCGGACCTCTTGATTGCCAAAGAAGATGCCGGCGTCGATATCACGGTTTTAAACGTTGGGGCGGGAGATTTGACTTCAGGCGGTCCAGGTATTGCCGCGGTGCCGGGAAGGGAGGATCACTTTAAGGCTGCCGTCGAGGAGGCTTACGAATATGCGGCGACGTTAAAGCCAATCACAATGAATGTGCTGAGCGGCTGGCCCTCCATGGAGGAATTCTCCCGCGAGCAATGCTTGGATGTCCTGGCATCAAACCTAAATTATGCTGCGGCAGCATTTGACGATACCGGTACGACGGTCCTTACAGAAGCCGTTAACAACCAGGATCGGCCGGGATATCTGATCAACCGCACGGCCGAAGCCCTTGACGTCATTGACCGCGCAGGGCACGCCAACCTAAAAATTGAGTATGATCTCTACCACATGCAGATTATGGAGGGGGATCTGGTCAACACGCTTCGGGAAAACCTAAATCGGATTGGAAATATCCAATTCGCGGATACTCCAGGACGGCATGAACCAGGCACGGGAGAGATCAATTTCCCTTATATCTTTGAGGCCATAGATGATATGGGTTGGGAAGGTTATTTATCGGCTGAATATAACCCGTCGGGCCGCACAGAAGACACGTTAAGTTGGATGCCCGAATAGGCGGCGCAGCTTGCAAAAAGAATCTTCTCCGTCTCGTATCTGGTGGGTCATTTTTGTGCTGTGCGTGGCCGCGAGCTTCGCCGCAAATTCGACATTGGCCAAGTTGTCGTATGACCATGGAGCCACTCCACTTTCAGTGCTAACCTTGCGTAGCGGTCTGTCCGCTTTGTGCGTGTTTGCAGTTTTAATCACCTGGCGGGTACCGCGGAAATTACCGGCGCGGCAGCGATGGATCGCTGTCATTATGGGATGCATCGTCGCTACTTACTCTTACGGACTTTTGGGTGCTATCGAATATATCCCAGTGGCTCTCGCTGTCCTGACGTTTTATCTTTATCCGTTGCTGACCTGTTTTGGTGCTTGGTTAATTGGTCAGGAAAAAATGACATTTAGGACGTCTCTTTGTCTAATTGTAGCCTTTATCGGGCTGGCCACCGCATTGGATCTTCGGGGCGACTTTAATGTGATTGGCGTCTCCATGGCAGCTGGGGCGGCGGTCTTGATTAGCATTATGCTCCTGATGGCCAATCGGATGGTGATTGGTGTTGATTCGAGAGTTGTGAGCTTACACATGATGTCGTCCGCAACGATTGTTTACATCATCGTGGATCTAATTTTTCAGGAATTTCCGATGCCGTCGTCAACGACCGGGATAATCTCTTTTCTCGGGTCTGGAATATTTTACTCCTTTTCCATGATTGGTATGTTTGTTGGAATTGCGAAAATTGGTGCCGTCCGGACATCAATGTTTATGAATTTCGAGCCGGTCTCTAGTATCTTTTTAGGGATGATTATTTTGGGCCAATTCTTGGAGCCTTTTCAGCTGGCTGGTGCATGCCTCGTCTTCGCGGCAATCGTGACGGTTGCAGTAGGTAACCGGACCGCCAAGGAACCACCCTAACTAACCCTAAAGTTGGCTCGGCGCATTAATCTTAACTGTCGCCTCACGTAAAAATCGCGCTGCTAACACATATGGCGGGGTTTAACTCACGTTGCTCCGTTATACCTGAAACTTCTAATGGCCATAAGTTTTAATAGTTTGGAGTTGCTGTTATGGGTGAACATTATGTACCAAACATGGCGTTAGGTAGATATAAAGCTATCTGTGGCCACTGAATGAGAAAAGCCAAGGTTGCCGCCATCGCAATCCAGAATGGCCAGATACCTCGAAAAATGGTGCCCATAGGCACGTCTGGAGCGACGCTTTTTACAACGAAAACATTTACTCCAACTGGTGGGCTGATTAGGCCCATTTCCAGCACGATAACGACCATAACTCCAAACCAGATAGGATCGAACCCAAGCTCCAAGATAACGGGGAGTGTTATGTGAAGGGTGAGCACAAGCATAGCCAGGCCTTCCAGGAAGGTGCCAAGAAAGATATAGGTTGCCAGGATAATTATTAAAATGCCGTAACGTCCGACATCCAGACTGGTCAAAAAACTGACAATGTTCGCCGGTATCTCAGTTAGAGCCATGAACGGAATGAAAACGAAAGCACCGATTAAAATCATAAAGACCGTGGCGGATGTTCCCATTGTTTGCAGGACTACGACGCGAAAATTATGCCGATTGAGAGCCCCTTTTGCCAAAGCCACAATGAGAGTGAGGGAAGCACCTACGCCGGATGCTTCAACTGGCGTAAATACTCCAATAAAAATGCCGCCGATGGTTATTAGTACGATGCCAATCATGACAACGGCTCGGCCGAGGGATTTGAATCGGGCATCATACGAAGCCCTCTCAGCTCTCGGTCCCAAGTCTGGTTTCAGAGTCGTCACAAGGTAAATCGCTATAATGAACAGAGCCGTCATTAGCAGGCCAGGGAACACCCCGGCCATGAATAGCCGACCAATGGACTCCTCGGTTAAGATGGCGTAAATGATCATGCCCGTTGAGGGTGGGATCAGAATGCCCAATGTTCCGCCGGCGGCAACGGCTCCGGTTGCTAAGCTGTCACCGTATTTGTAGTGTTTCATTTCTGGTAGCGCGACGCGGCCCATTGTGACGGCTGATGCGATAGATGAGCCACTAAGTGCGGCAAACCCCGCACAGCCGCCGATCGTAGCGGATGCGAGTCCTCCTCGGTAATGTCCAAGCCAGGCATAGGCTGCAGCGTAAAGGTCTTTACTGATGCCAGAGACCCCGGCTAGGTTGCCCATGAGGATAAACAGCGGAATAACAATCAGTGTTTCCGTTGTCGAAATTTCAAAAGCCTCGCCACCGAGTATGGAGAGAGCGGCGGGGAGGCCGCTAATGGAAATTGTGCCAAAAAAACCCACCACCATCATTGCCATGGCCACCGGCATCCGAAGTGCCAAGAATAGAAATAAAAATATCAATCCCAAGACGCCTATGGCAGTTGCAGACATATTGTCGGCTCTCTTTTTTTATTCTTCTTCGATTGAGTCTTGATGGTGGCGGACTGAATAACCTCTTATGTGGGAGCAGATCTCCACAATTAAGACGATACCGTAAAGGGCCATGCCACAAGCCAATGCAATGAAAAAGGGTCCAAATGGGATGGTTAGCGAGCCCGAGGCCTCACCATAATCTGCAGCATTGATGCCGTTTATCACCAATTGCCAAGACAAAATGGTGAGCATAGCAACACCGATTATTTTCACAACGATGTCAGTCCATCGGGTGATTTCGGGCCCGCTAACAGAGTCGAGAATTTCAACGGCGACTTGACCGCCTGTTCGACCGCTGTGAGCGACCGAAAACGTGACTACGGCAAGAAGCAATATCTGCTTTAAGTCGCTTGCCCCAAAAATCGGCGAATTTAATGCATAACGAAACCCGACAGCGGTAATCGTAAGCATTCCCAGCGATAGCAGCGCTGCGCCGCCAATATACAAAGAAATGGGACGGACCACTCTGTCGACAATAGTGAGCAGTGGATCCGACCCTCCCTGAGAGACAGGCATAATTGACGCCTTTTTGAGCCCCTAGACCGACCTCAGCTGGATTTGCCGGTTAATTTGGCGTAGATGGCCCTTGCTGGGATACCCTTTTTTTCAAGTGCGTCAAGATATGCATTCACCGCTTTGGCTGATGCAGCATCGAAACGTGCTTTCTCAGCTGGAGAGACCCGATGGTACTTTAGGCCAACATCTCCCTTTTTCGCGCGCGCTAGCGCTTTCACGTCCGGCTGAGCCCAGCCTACCGCTGTTTTAATGCTCCAGTTTGTGCCCGTAAGTCCGCTTATTGCTCTTTGGTCCCCTTTTGGCAGCCCGTCCCATGTATTTTTATTCATCGCCAGCATGAACATCGCGGATTGTGCATTCATGCCGTCGGTGACAAATTTAGAACTCTCTGAAAATCTCCATGGCGCGAATAAACAATTTATTGCGGAATATGTTCCATCAAGAACACCCTTATCCAACGCGTCATATACCTTACTTATTGGCATAGCTACCCCAGAAGCACCCCAGGCTTTCATCATTGGAATATTCGTGGCGTCTAGCGCTCTTATTTTCAAACCACTTAAATCTTCAATTTTTGTAACCAACTTTTTTTTCATGATCAGCACTGATGGAGTGTTTGACCAGATACCGAGCATTTTTACCTTGCTGTATTCGGGCGATAGATACTCGTTATAAATACTCCATGTTTTCTCGGTAATTTCTTTTGCCGTTTTGCCAACACCGGGTTTGGAAGCAATTAAAGTTCGCGGAAAAATTGTTGATGTGTACCCCTGTATAACAAAGCTGATCTCCGCCACATTATTCAACACACGTTTGTATTGTTGAACCGGCCCTTTACCGAGTTGCCCACTGGCATATAACTTTGCTGTAGTGCTTCCGCCGGTGGCTTTGCCAATATCTTCCGCTAGTTTCTTAAAGGCGACCCGGTTTAAGTAGTGCTTCGGGCTCATGAATGTTGCTATCTTTAATTCTTTGGCCTTTGCTTGAGTGTTTGGAAGCGCCGTAAAAGAAAATACTGCGCCAGTGATTGCTGCAGTCGCAAGCAGCTTGGTGCTGATACCAGTCATTAAGTCCCCCTTTTTTTTTCGACTTAGCTTTTTTGCGTTCTATCAGATCAAAACGAGTTGAACGTAACCTAATGTGAGCAAAAACCTTATCAATATTGCAGACAAAGTCAATGAAACGGGGTTCTGTAACCTAACTGAACGTTTCTTGGATTAATTGGTTAGCTGGCACTTAGAGCGATGTTTGGTACTTCATGAGATCAAGTGATACCAAGTATTTTGCGTACCTCTGGCCAACTGGTTTTACCATAGGCCCTCAAGTCGTTGGTGAGGTCTTCTGGACACCAATCTAAGAGCATCGGTTTGAAACTATCCCGTGCTTTTACTCGAGAGAACCAGCCCTCAACTCTCGGGAGTCTGCTATTTTTCCACATGTGGTCGAGCGAGAGCATATCGAGGCGGTTGACGTAGGGCATAATAGCAATATCCGCGAATGTGAAGCTATCAGACGCGAGCCATTCATGGTTTTCTAGGGCACTCTCCATTTTATGGAGGTAATGATCATAAAGCCTCACCTTTGCTTCAGCACCTTCGGCCTGAAAGCCATTTCGAACGATACTCTTTTTTGTTTCGTGCCAGTTGGAAGTTACGGAAAAACGTGGGGTGGAATTCAGAAAGTCTTCGACACCCTGGTCACCGAGACGAAGAATTATGTGGCGGTGACAGGTTAGAAAGGTCAGCCACGCACATGCTGGGTGTAATTCCTCATCGACTGCCTTCGTCCACTCCATAACCTTGGCAATTTGAAGAGGGTCCTCTGGGCGAAGCGGTCTCTCGACAAAAGTATTTTCGATGTACTCGCAAATTACCGTGGAGTCGCAAATAACATTTCCGTCATGGAGCAAGGTCGGGACCACTGCTTTGGGGTTGAGTTTGATATATGCAGGATCAAACTGATCACCCTTAAGGATATCGATATAGTGGCCGCTCCAATCGAGCCCTTTTTCTGCGAGATATATCCGGACTTTGGCGGCGCATACGGACGAACCGTGATGGTAGAGTTCAAGCATGATTTCCCTCTCTCCGAAACAGGATCAGGTTTTATTGTCGAGCAGTTTTTTGACCTCTGGCCAAGCCTGCCGGCCACGGCTCCTCATATCGTTACGAAGGTCTTCAGGCAAATACTGGAAAAGGGCTGGCTCAAAGCTCGGTCGATTTCTGACCTGATCAAACCAACGTCTAAGATGGTGGTGAGGTGACCACATGTCCGCAAATCCCAGCATGTCTAGCCTGTTGACGTAGGGGGTCAGAGCACTGTCCGCCATCGTATAGGTGTTGCCCGTTAGCCATTCATGACTGGCCAATATCGCATCCATTCTCTTCAGCAGGTGGTCAAAAAACAAAACTGCTTGGCGGACATCAGGTGCGTCAAAACCATCAAAGATCCATCCGCGCTTTCGCTCCCGCCACATCGGATCGGGATCACGTTCGATGTGCTCCTCAACTTCGGCTTGTGATCGCTTCAAAATGGTATGTCGATGCGTGCTGACATACGTCACGGGTCTCACTGCAGGGTGCACCTCCTCATCGACTAGCTTGGTCCAGTAACGCATCCGCGCACGCGGCAAGGCCTCCGCGGGTTTAAGAGGATGACCTGTAAAGGCATCATCGAGATACTCGCAAATGATGGTTGATTCTGTAATCACCTCGCCGTCGTGGATCAGCGTCGGAACCACAGCTTTCGGGTTAAGTTTTAAATAATCGGGGTTGAACTGCTCGCCAGCAAGGATATCGAGGTAATGACCAGTCCATTCTAGGTTCTTCTCCGCGAGGATAAGTCTTACTTTGGCTGCGCAGACAGATGACCCGTGATGATAAAGCTCTAGCATGTTCAGTCACCGACCACGTTTATTGGTAAATTTCTTGGACAAGGCTTTTTATTGGCAAAAACGTCCGCCATCCACGTTGATGGATTGGCCTGATAGGAAATCACTGTCCTCAGATGCAAGAAACAGCAGTGTCCCGATAAGATCTTCTGGCATCATTTCCCGCTTTAGAATCCGGCTCGCCACAGTAGGTTCCCGGGCCACGCCGAGTTGTGGATGGGTGTCGACGCCCTCACTGATGGTCAGACCAGGGACAATTGCATTAACATGGATGTTTTGATCGCCAAATTCCCGAGCCGCCGAGCGCGTTAGGCCAAGGATTGCCCCCTTAGAGCTTACGTAATCTGCCATGCCGGGGCCGCCGTAATAAAAGGTTCCGGAGCTCACATTAATGATCTTGCCCCGACCATTTTTAAGCATGCTCGGCACAACAGCTTTAATACATTGGAAGGTGCCCCGCACATTCACGGTCATGGTTTTATCCCACGCCTCGTTGCTCATCTCCATGATGGGGGTCAGACGGAGTGCGGCAAATAGGGCCGCGTTGTTGACCAGAATTTCGACCGCACCGAATTCTTTTTCTGTTGCGTCGACCATTGCAGCGATGGACGCATCATCGGTCACGTCGGCCAAATGGCCAGCCGCCGTGCCACCCGAAGCTTTGATTTCTGCCACTACGCGGGATGGGTCATCGAGATCGGAGACCATGACCTTGGCGCCCTCCGCAGCGAGCGATTTGGCATAGGTTTCTCCTATACCTTGAGCTGCGCCAGTGACGATGGCGACTTTATCTGTCAGTCTATTCATCGTTCTCTCCTCGAGTTTTATCTGACGGCAATCGAAATATTTGTCGCCTCATTGAACGGCTCGAACTTACTTAGAAATGTGGATACGACTGATGCGTCCCCATCAACCGAAATGTTACCGGCGGCTAAGGCATCCTCAAATGTAATTTTCCCGAAAATCCATTGAAGCACGAATGGCCGGTTAAATTTAACCGTGGCGTCCCGATCTTCAGTAGGCACCGCAAAAAACTGACAGACACCTTTGCGAACTTCGAGTGCGCACCCTTCATTTGAGTCTGTTGTTTCAAAAACCACCCGTATTTGGGTGTCCCAGGACTCTTCGGCTTTCAGGCGAACTGTCATTACGGTCATGATGGCACTGAGTGGGAACCCTTTAACCTGGTCTGGTGAGCCCAAGACCATGCCTCCGCCGGCCTGATCCAATTCACCATCCAATTCTAGCGCCGACGTGAGGCCCCAGTTTCGCCAGGTGGCGTTTTTCTGGTTGTAGGCCCACACGCGCAGGGCGTCCGCCTTCACGGCGCGGGCTTCAGCGTCTGATTTATCCACTCGAACCACCCAGGTAGCGAGTTCTGCGGCCCATTGAGCGTCGCCACCATGGAGGGCATCGCGAGCTCTGGCGAGGACGGTCTCTCGACCGCCCATCATATCCAGATAGCGCTGCGCCCTCTCGACCCAAGGGGTGGGTTCCAGCGTGATAGGATCACCTTGATACCAGCCAAGATACCCAACGCAGATGGCTGGGATAGAATGTTTATACGAGCCATAGAACTCGCCGAGCCAGGGATGGTTCTGAAGTCGCGTCGGCATCGTGACAACTTCTTTGATTTCATCCGAGGTATAGCCTTTGTTCATGTAACGAAGAGTTTGGTCATGGACGAACTGAATGGCGTCCCGATAGTCCGTGAGTAGATCCGAAATTTGATCTGCACCCTCGACCGGGTGACCATGGTGCGGGATCAGTATGTCGGCGTTAAATTCACGCAGGCGGTCCACACCCTGAGCCCAGATCATGGGATTTCGGAAACGTGTTCCGCGCAATGCATAAACGTTTGGAAACGACTCATACACGGCATCGGCGGATAGCAGTACCCTCTCCTGCGGCAACCAGACCGCGCATTGGTCCTCTGTTTCCGACGGAATGTGGTGGATCTCAAAGGGGATGCCGCCGGTTTCGCCCTCGTATAGTTTTCCGAACGTTTTAGTGGGCGGCATGAACGTACGGACACCCTGGCGCTGCGGCGGGCCGAGACCCGCGCCAACAGTTCCTTCATCGCTGACAGGTAACCGCATGCCAAATTGGTACATTGCGCGGCGTCCTAAGATCGGCGCTATGAGGCCTACGTCCCGCATAACATGATCTACCAATTCTTCTTGAGCGATGATCTCCACTGCGCCCGACGCTACGTCTTCTTCAGACACGAAAGCCTGCGTCCCGCTCACATGATCTGCGTGGAAATGGGTGTAGACGACGGTTTTGATCGGCTTATCGGTTAATTTTTGAAACTCGGCTGCTACAATCTCCGCCCGATCCATGCTCGTCATCGTATCAACCAGGATACAAGCATCCTCGCCTTCAATGAGTGTGCAATTAACAATTGAGTATCCAAACGCCGTATGGATGTGACCGCGAAGAGTATATACCTCGGCTATCATGTTTTCCTGATGCCGTCTCAGGTCCGGATGCACCGACGGGACTATAGGTTCAGACATGTTTGTCCCTCACCATAAATTCTGTTTCTTCTGTAATTATGAAGCCTGAATTGCCATCGGCAACACAGAATAAATTGTTGCTTTAGCAACTATTTCTAATGTCGCCGGATTACGCTGCGCTTCCGCGGATTGCCTTGTAGCAATCGGAACTAGACTGCTATAACTCCCGCCTACACGTGGGCTTGAGGTGGCATTAAAGGCAGCGATTGTCACTACTCGAGTAAACCAGATAAATCCTAGTTTCTATGATCACTTTTCAAAAAGCCCTCAATCAGGCTGTCTCTGTCTTATTTTCCGCAAACATTTTGTTTCAGGATCTGGCCATTCTATGATGCATCTGCAAGATGCACCGGTGAGCATGTTTCTGATGATTTCACGATCGCATCTAGGATTTCCACGTTGTGGAGAATTTGATCTGCCGTGAACCGATAATCTCCCGCACCTTCAACGGCAGAAGCCCATTCGTGAAGGTTCTCCCGGACGGTATCTGTTCTTTTGTACGTTCGGGTGTGGATCTCGTCTTCCATATCTCGCCAGGTCAGGAGGGTGGGGTCTGGTTTGTCCACATTGGCAACTTCCCGGATTTCGGCCCAGGCTCGGTCGCCGAAGACCGTCATGCGCTGATAAAAGGGGGTCGTGGCGATAGAGGTAAAAGACCCTAACATGCCATTTTCAAACTCGAAATGAATCGAAAGAATGTCGTCAGACGGATAATCCTTGGATCGGTGGGTCATCCTAGCGTTGATGGTTTTGACCCGCCCCGCAAGGGTCTGGATGTAATCGGTCTGGTGGACGCCAAGGGCTGTCATGGTTCCGGCTGGCGCCTGTTTCGTGTCCAGGCGCCACCCCGTCGCAGGCGAGCCCATGAATAAGTTATAGGAGGCGTTAAATTCTAGATGGAGAGGGGTGCCGAGTTCGCCCGCATCTATCATGCGTTTCATTTCCACAAGCGCGCCCTCGTAACGACGCTCGTGGCCGATGCCGACGATCAGGTTCTTGGCCCGGCAGGCCGTCATCATGCGTTTAGCCGACGCGGATGTCAGGCTAAACGGCTTTTCACAGAAGATCTGTTTGCCAGCTGCCGCGGCGGTGATCACTTGTTCTTCATGCAGCCCATGAGGCGTCACCAGAATGACGGCGTCCACGGCGGCGTCCGAGAGTACATCCTCATAACGGCTCGTGAACACAATTTTTTTAGAGGCCGCAAAAGTGGCG
>PBNV01000027.1 GCA_002723345.1 Rhodospirillaceae bacterium | reverse complement strand
CTCGCTCGTGCCGGGTCTGTCGGGCTGGCTGTGATGATGTTCCTCACTTTGTTCGACGTCATCGGTCGCGCCTTTGATCATCCCATCTCCGGCTCGGTTGAGGTTACTGAGTTAATCATGGGCATCATGATTTACTTAGGTGTTGGTTATACGACCTTTCTCAGAGGCCATATCCGAGTCGATATTCTTATTATTAATTTTAGACCCCGCATTCAGGCCATCCTTGATTTTATCACGGGTCTTGTGGGGCTTTTTATAACAATCCTGATCAGCTGGCAGCTGTTTATTCAAGCTCATTCCAGAATGATAAACAATGAGACCACGCAAATTTGGGAGGTCAGTCTATGGCCGTGGGCTTTTATCATGGCATTTGCCAGCATACTGATGGTGAGCTCACTAGTATTACACCTAATTACAAGTGCACGCGTAGCCTTTGGCCTTCAGGACGCGTCAACTTATGTTACAACCTCTCAGGCTAGCGAATAATAAGCATGGATCCAATCACTCTCGCAATCATAGTAATGCTGGCCATGTTCGCATTATTAGCAATTGGACTCCCAATCGGATTTGCCATGGCTGTAACGGGCTTTATTGGCAGTACCTTCCTGATTGATTTAGATGCCGCGCTCTCGCTTCTGGGGCAGACTGCTTATGAAACAACGATCACATTCAACCTAAGCGTGGTTCCTTTGTTCATCCTGATGGGTTATTTCGCCAGTAATTCAGGGCTCAGCGAAGGACTTTTTCGGGCGTGCAACACTTGGCTCGGGTACCGACGAGGCGGGCTTGGTCTGGCAACAATTGCCGGTTGCGGAGCATTTGCCGCTGTATGCGGATCAAGTCTCGCAACGGCGGCCACAATGACCCAAGTCGCTTTGCCAGAAATGAAAAAGTTCAACTACAATGACCAGCTTTCAACCGGTGCCATCGCCGCCGGCGGCACAGTTGGCATCCTGATCCCGCCCAGCGTAATTCTGGTTCTTTATGGCATCCTGACTGAGACCAATATTGGTGATTTGTTCTTGGCCGGATTTTTGCCGGGCATCCTGACCGTTATCTTCTTCATGGCCACGATATCAATCATGACCCGCATTTTCCCAAACATGGGTCCCCGGGGATTGAAAACAACTTTACGTCAAAAATTTGGCGCATTTGGCGACGTTTGGGGCACGATCGTTCTCTTCTTTTTGGTCATTGGCGGCATTTATCTTGGGATATTCTCTCCGGAGGAGGCTGCTGGAATTGGGGCCTCTGGAGCCCTTGTTCTCGCACTTATTGGCCGGCAAATGACTAGACAAGTGTTCGTAAACTGCCTAATGGAAACAGTGCGCACATCGGCGATGATCTTTACGATCCTAATTGGCGCCATCCTACTCAATAATTTTCTCGTTCTTAGTGCGGTGCCTGACGCCGTGGGCGACTGGATTGGCAGTCTCGCTCTCTCCAGCACGGCAATCCTGTTCATCATCCTATTAATCTATTTGGTAATGGGGTGCGCTCTAGACTCTTTGGCAATGATCCTACTAACAATCCCAATCTTTTTTCCGGTGATACAACAATTGGGCATGGATCCGGTTTGGTTTGGAATTATCGTGGTCATGGTGGTTGAACTAGGACTGATAACACCGCCGGTAGGCATGAATGTGTTCATCATTAAAGGGATGGCCCAGGAGGTCGCTCTTGCCGATATTTACAAGGGCGTCCTGCCCTTCGTAATAGCACAAGTCTTGTTGATCGCGCTCATCGTGGCTTTTCCTGATATCGCCACATGGCTGCCAAGCACGGCACAGGACATGCAGTCGTTGTTCGACTAGCCAACTAGTTTTAACTTACTACTGCGCTTTAGCTGACCGGATCGCGTTAAAAATTCTCTCCGCCGTTAACGGGGCTGCCGTCACGCGCGCACCAGTATGCGCTATGGCGTCATTAACGGCACTCCAAACTGATGCGGGGCCGCCAACGGTTCCGGCCTCGCCGACGCCCTTTGCACCGAGTTTGGTTCCCGCCTGAGGTGTTGTCACGTGGAGGATTTCAATCGGCGGAATGATGTCCGCACGGGGCACGGCATAATCCATAAAAGTTCCGCTCAGCAGTTGTCCGTTTTCGTCATACCGAAGGTCTTCACCAAGCACTTGCCCAATACCTTGGGCTGCCCCTCCCATGATTTGCCCATCCACCAGCGCCCGGTTTATGATGGTTCCGCAATCCTCTACAACCCAATGACGAAGCAAATCCACCGCTCCGGTCTCAGGGTCAATCTCTACAAGACACCCCATCACGCCGTTAGCAACCAGGTGTGGGCGACCTTCAAGGGTATAACTCCGGCTTAGGGCCAGCTTATCCGTACTTCCGGGAGGGAAATCGTAAGGTTTGAACCAAGCTATTTTGGCAAAATCTGCTAGTGTCAGGTCTTCCCGCCCGGCTCCTCTTATCAAGCCCTTCTCAAGCCGCAAAGCCCGTGGCGGCGCTTGAAGGAGTTCCCCGGCAATTTCTAGTATGTTCACTCGCAAAGCTTCCGCCGCTAGAAGGGACGCTTCCCCAGCAAGGGAGAGGCCCCGTGATGCCCAGGCCCCTCCGCCTCTTGCCCCACTACTATCGGCGGAAAAAACGTCGACAGCCTCGATGTCGAGACCTAATTCCGAAGCAACGATCTGCCGAATTCCTGTCAAAGTACCTTGTCCCTGGTCCGTCGCACCTGTCTCCACACGTATACACCCGTCCGCCTCCAGCCGAATACGGCACTCCTCCACAGATGTTGCAGGCACGTTCGCTGCACCGTACAGACCTGGCCCCACAGCGGTTTGCTCGATGAAAGTAATTATCCCGATGCCGCGCCAGACACCCTGCTCTCGCAGCCTTTGCTGGCCATCACGTAGGGCCGAGTAGTCCATTGCCTCAGTCAGCGTATCCAGGCATTCGATGAGAGAGAGCTGGTCCATGTAAATACCACCGAGCGTTGTCAGCGGAAAACTGCCCGCGTCTAGATAATGCTTGCGGCGGTAGTCCACCGGGTCCTCACCAAGATGGCGAGCAGCCATATCCATTAACTGTTCAGTCACAACGCACGGTATGGGCTGGCCAACTCCACGAATGGCACCGGACGGTGGTCTGTTCCGCCACAAGGTTCGCGCCAAGGTTTTCATCCCGTCTAACTTATACGGAGCTCCAAGTTGCGTCGCTGCCTGGATTGCATCACCCACGGAAGACCGGGGGTAAATAGAATAAGCCCCTATCGGGTTTTCAAATTCTCCGGTCATACCTATCAGCGCTCCATCGGCTGCTAAATGGATCGCAGCGGAAACATCAAATTCGCGCGCTTGAGCGTCTGACTGAAATGCCTCGGACCTGGAAGCAATGTATTTGACGGGACGTCCCAGCACTCTACTAGCTAGGACGGTCGCCATCTCATCGGCATAAACGTGCAGTTTTACGCCAAAACCCCCGCCAACATCTACTGTGCGAACACGGATCCGATTTTCCGGCATACCAAGCAATTTCGCGAAAAGCGTTTGCACCAACTGAGGTGATTGATGAGATATCCATAATTCTAGGCGGTCGTCTGAAGGATCGTACGATGCAACAATGCCACGGGGCTCGAGCGTCACACCGGCTTGCCGAGCAAAGGAAAAGGAGGCCTCTAATGACACTTGCTCGCTAGAGTTTAAAAAGTCGACCCCAATTTCGACTTTACTAGCAGGGGTATTGTCCAGAGAGATTGGGAGTTGATCATAGTTTACTGAGAGAGCGGAGACTGCATCCTCGGCTTGATCGACTGTTTGCGCCACAGCCATTGCCACGGGTTCCCCCTGAAACCGCACCAAACCGTCAGCGAGTGGCAGCTGGACCGGCGATATGTGATGTGGAATAGTGTCGAGCTTGGTAACTGGTACCTCAACGATTAGAGCGCCAATGTCCTTCGCTGTCAAAACCGCCTCAACGCCAGGCATACTAGACACACCGGATGTGTCTATCCTAGAAAAACGGCCGTGTGCAACCGGACTGCGCATAAATGCTACTTGCAACATCCGGGGCAAAATAATCGTGTGAATAAAGCGCCCACGGCCTGTTAGCAGACGACTGGATTCTGCACGAGGGATCGTGGAATTCTTGATTTCACTCATCAGGCAAGCATGCCAGTTCACGGGTCATTCGGAAAGGGCCTAGCGAAGGACAGCAAGAGAACAACATGATGGTAATTGGGCAATACGCCCTCAGTGATTGACCGAAAGGCATGCGAATTTCATACTCCAAAGATGGCTAAATTAAATGACATCCTGGCAATCGCCGACCCAGACGGCATGGCCTCCAAGGCATATACAGACCCGGCCATTTTTGAAGCCGAGATGGAGCGTATCTTCGGGCGGGCATGGATTTTTGTGGGTCATGAGAGCCAAGTGCCAAACCCGGGAAACTTCTGGCGCACCTGGATGGGCGTAGATGAGGTTCTACTCGTGCGACAAAAAAGCGGGGACTTAAAAGTTTTACGGAATGCGTGCACGCATCGGGGCACACGGCTTTGTGCAGAAAAAAGCGGTAGCACAAATTCCTTTGTTTGCCCTTATCATTCATGGGGGTTTGATTTAGATGGTGCCTTAAAGGCGGTCCCCGACATGGATGGATACCCGGTTGATTTCGATATAACAGACCGGAAATTGCATTTGTCTTCCGCGCCTCGGGTGGAGTCCTACCGCGGTTTTGTCTTTGCCAGTAGAGCTGAAACTGGGCCGTCCCTGGCTGCTTTTCTAGGTCAAATGACTGACGCTATCGATAATTTGGTAGATCGGGCGCCAGATGGAGAAATAAAGATTGACGGGGGCAGCTTGCGTGTCCGCTATCCAGGCAACTGGAAACTCCATCACGAGAACGCCAACGACATTGTGCACCCGGGATTCGTGCATGACTCTTCTGTAACTTCTGCCAAGAGTGCTGACGGCGGTGTTGTACCGAACGACTCCCTCATCGACCGAGGTCAAACCAAAGGGATGATGATCTCGAACGGGCTCACTCCCAAGGACTGGAATGCTATCGAACTTACAGGCACGCCAGAGGGTCATTCTTTCATGGGTGGTTTTTATAAATCTGGGCTCCTTGCCCACCAGCAAGAGGATGCCGTGACCCGCACCTACCGAAAGTCTCTAGAGGCCGCCCATGGCAAGGAAAAAGCGGCGACTGTTCTAGGAATGGATAGGTTTAATAACCTGATTTGGCCCACTCTCAATATCAATGCTCAGTTTCACCAAATAAGGGTCGTTCATCCGATTTCCGTCAGTGAGACAGTTATTGAAGGATATTGTTTTCGGCTCGGAGGAGCACCGGATGAAATATTCCATCGCGCGGTCCGGTTTTTAGGCACTCTAGTCTCTCCTGCATCCATGATATTTTCCGATGATCTAGAGATATTTGGGCGCGTTCAACGTGGTTTGAAAAATGGAGGTATTGAGCGGCTGAACGGACAGCGCGGCGCAAGCACCGACATGCAAGGAATGGGCGCCCGCCATTCCACGACCTCAAGTGAATTACCGCTTCGCGTCCAGGCGGCTGCCTGGCACAACTGGATGGGCGTGGAGCAATGATGGAGTCCCTAACCCTCCACCATCAGGTATCCAACTTTCTGGCACAAGAAGCCGAGCTGCTAGATCTTGGTTACTTTGACCGATGGCTTGACCTGTTTGCGGATGACGGGATTTATTGGATTCCTTCTGCACCCGATCAAACGGACATGGAAGGACAAGTGTCCATAATTTTGGAGGATGTGGCACTTTTGAAACTCAGGGTCGCCCGGCTGTCTCATCCACGGGCTTACTCCGTAACGCCGTCACCTGCCACCATTCATTTAGTGAGTAATATCATTTTAGAAACCGTTACAGATAAAATCACGGTTCGCTCTAAGCTTATCATGAATGAAGTTCGCGATGATATCAGCACTACCCTAAGCGGCAACTCAACGCATCACTTGATCGCCTCTGGTGACAGCTTTAAAATCCTCCTGAAACGGGTTGATCTCATTCAAGCGGGCGGAACCTTCAACGCGATATCTATCCCGCTTTAAATTCTTAGCCCGCGAGCAGCCCATCGAAATACCTGTATAGAGATGGCTTGTACTCAATCCCTAACCCCGGAGCGTCATTTACTATAGCAATTCCATTCTCTATGCGCGTTCCCTCATCTACACCAGAGAAGGGCCCGCCGTGCACAGATGCTGTCTCGTGACTGCCAAGCCCCAGACCCGCCACCATATGAAGTGCCATTTGATGACCGGCATGGGGGTGAAAATCCCGACGAGACCAGCCCCGGCTTTCAGCAAATTGGATCATGCGCATATATTCTATCACGCCATAACTTAGAAGAGGATCCATTTGTAGTTTATCCTTACCGGCCCTAAGCCCACCGTAAAGCAGCAAATTGGCGGCATCCGCCTCGGAGAAAATATTTTCCCCGGTGGCAATAGAAGTATCCAAACTACCTGCGCACCCGGCCAAGCCATTAAAATCAAGGGGAGAAACAGGCTCTTCGATCCAGCCAAGTCCGCAACGGTCTAGGGCGTCCAGCCGGCTCGAACTCCCCTCACCACCGAGCATACCGTTGGCGTCCACGGCAACAAGGCTTGGGCTTCCCGCGACTTCGATTGCGGCGTGTATGCGGGCGAGATCAGTGCTCTCGGGTGCCCCACCGACCTTTAGTTTGAAGTATGCGTAACCATTATCAAATGATCGCTTGGCTTCATCGGCCACGCCACCAGCATCGTCGCTTGACAGGAGATAGTGCCCACCACTCGCATATATTGGACACTTACCGACTGCGGGCCCGGGATCTTCAATATGACCAAATGTCTCAGCTAGAAGGCCCCAGACGGGCATGTCCTGGGATTTGGCATAAGCATCCCACAGAGCCATTTCGAGCACACCGACGGCACCCGAACGCTCGCCGTGGCCGCCATCTTTCTCATCCTTCATGAGAACCGCCCAGGCTTTCTCGGGGTCAAAAGTTCCGTTACCGTCTAGCAGTTCCTGATCCTGCGCCGCTCTGAGGCGTGGAATAAAACGCTCTCGCAGAAGCCCGCCATGTCCATAACGGCCATACGAAGAAAACCCTAGCCCCGTAAACCGTCCATTCTTTGTCTCTACCTGCACGGCAACAGCACTGGCGGTCATGTTTTCAAGAGAAATTGCCGCATTAGCCGTTCCGCTACCGATTGAAACGGTCTTTTCGCTGGCAGAGAGGATTTGCATTTAAGATTTACGTTCGAGAGGCCAGTTGTGTTCGGATACGTCGAACACGACACCGTTAACGTCTTTGTATTTTGTTTCCGCATCGACACCCGGATATTCGGGCAGTTCCATGAAATATTGGCCGCCCAACTCCTCGATTTTCTGTCCCACAGCATCTTTGTCCTCAACAACAAATCCGAAATGGTGTAAACCGGCCCAGTCCTGGTCATGAAGCATGCCGCCCGTTCCGTCAGGAAAATTGAGGAGGGTTAAGTTTATCACACCGTCCGACAGGCTGATTGCATTCCCAATGGGAGAAATAGCCTCGTGGACCCGCTCCATCTCGAATACCGACTGGTAAAATTCGGCGGCCTTTTCCAAGTCAGGAACCTGCATCGCAATGTGGCGTAATTTGCTCATTTTAACACTCCAACATTTTATCGAGAGTATATCTAAGAAATTTACCGTTTCCAGCCTTGCACGATGTTAAGCGAATATTAGGGGCGGAGAAGGTAAGAGCGTATCGAGGTTGGAGCCCCCGATGCAGAAACTGATCGATACAAAATTTTTAGAAATTCAGGCCGTTGCTTTAAAAGATTGGCTATTGGCGGAAATTTTTGTTCTTAGCACACTCGGACAAGTAATTTTCATCCTTTTAGCCTTTTTTGCCGCCTATCTCGTACGAAAACAATCCATGAGTTTGATAACATGGCTAACGCATTGGCGGGGAGCGGACAATTGGCTTACAAAAGCCGGTGACACTCTGTGTCCTCTCACTCTCCCCCTTGCCTGGCTGCTTATTCTTTACATGTCTGGACTAGTGGCGGGCTTCGCCAAAGCGCCGCATCACTTAATCACGGTGACAGTCAGTCTCCTAACGGCATGGATAATAATCCGCCTCACGACGGTTCTGATTCCAAATAAAACCTGGTCAAATTTAATATCGGTCGCTGCATGGATTGTTGCGGCCCTCAACATACTACACCTGCTAGACCCCGCCATGGCGTTCCTGGATAGCCTTGGTATTACTCTCGGCGACCTCCGAATTTCCGCCCTTCTGGTTATCAAAGGTATGATGTCGCTTGCCATTTTACTTTGGCTGGCGGCACTCACTTCCAGGCTTCTAGAACAGCGCATTAAGGCATTGCCCAACGTTACCCCATCCTTGCAAGTGCTGGTAACCAAAGTCCTCAAGATAGTCTTGGTAATTATTGCTCTGGCAGCGGGACTCAGCATAGTGGGCATCGACCTGACGGCCTTTGCCGTATTCTCCGGAGCCTTAGGCGTTGGCGTTGGTCTGGGGCTGCAAAAATCTATATCCAATCTCTTCACTGGAATACTGATTTTAATGGATAAATCAATTAAACCGGGCGACGTTATCGAGGTTGGTGCAACCTATGGTCGAATAAATTCCCTCGGCGGGCGATATGTCTCAGTAATTACACAAGATGGTATTGAGCACCTGATACCAAATGAGGAGATCATTACTCAACGGGTCGCCAACTGGACCCGTTCAGACAATAATGTGCGCGTCCGCCTAGCCATTGGGGTCGATTACGCGACGGACCTACCTGAAGCAATCCGGATCAGCATCGAAGCAGCAGAGAGCGTCGAACGTGTTATCTCCTCTCAGCCTCCCAAATGCTTGGTACGCGGATTTGGTGAAAGTTCGATAGACCTAGAACTTCGTGTTTGGGTAAATGATCCACAAAACGGAATCGCGAACGTGTCGAGTGAGATATATCTTGAGGTCTGGAGACGTTTCAAAAAAGCTCGCATTCAAATGCCCTTTCCTCAGCGCGACTTACACATTAAATCCGAGCCAGGGAGTCTATTAGATACAGCTTAACCATCATTCCCCGTGCCGGCTAATTCGCGATTTTTAAGAGGCCCTGCCAGCTATCTCGGGAGAATCTGCCGAGTATCTAAATGCTCGAAATACCCAATTTACCGTATCACCCATAAACATCGAATCAAAATACGGGTTAACAAACTCCCAAACAATCTCCCCCGCTGGCGTGACCTCAAATAATCGGCCAAATGAACCTTCGCAAATCAGGGTATTGCCTGTCCACAACCTCTCTGCACCGCTTATATGGTGAGAATAGAAAAACGTGGCTGGATCATCCCGATACTCCCATACAGTTTCGTTAGTATCTGGATTGAACTCCGTAATATAGGAGTGTGGGTGTGGCACCGCAGTGTTCATGCCGTTGGCAAATAGCATAATGTTTCCATTATCAAGCATTTGGGCGTCATGCTGATGGCCCCAAGAGTCATCTCGCCGAACCCACCGCAACTTATTCGTCTGTCGATCGATAATAGCCAGGGTGTTGATTTGTCGTAAGCTGATAAGAACATCTCCGTTTGTTAATGGAGCACATGTATTCATCCAAGCCCAAACCCTGCGAGGACATAAGGGGTGAAGCGGATAATCCTCAATATCCATCTCATAGGCATGCCATTCCCAAACTAGGTCTCCTTCAGGTGTCACCTCACGTAAAACGTCGTTAACAATTCCCTCTGGTAGTTCAGAACCAGGGATGCCACCCCGGACCCGTTTCGCATGTTCTTCGGGCATGATTTCCCAAGAGCAATATAAGATATTACCATTGTGGAGGCGTCGAAGATCGTGGTGCTGCCAACCATCAAAATGCTCGACAAGAACATTACCATCCCAATCCACCTCGCGGATTAATCCACCCTTTGCTCCGCCCTCAAAAGGCGGTTTATCGTCCGACTCAACGTTAGAACTATAAAACAGGTTTCCGCTGGGTAAGAGACGGGCATAACCACCAGGGTTTCCAGGTAGGTCCCACTCATGAACAACCTCGCCGTCCATATTCAGCAAAAAGGTTTTTGGTCTCCATAATGGAGAATACAGCGTAAACCCCTCCGTCGCCCCCGGCTCGCTCACCCTCAGTCCAAAGTTACGTGGCCGCATTGGTATCCCCCGTGATCTGTCATTATTAAGATTTTATTGTAAAGATATTGGCTGCCCTCGTCCCGAGAGAAAATTAAAATTTACGCGGGGTGAAAAACGCAAAGGGCACCTCCCCTTTGGCTGGGCAAAACCGGACCCAAGAGCTCACCTATCGTGCCATGGCTTGCCGTTTCAGCAAGAGGAGATAAAGTATGGCTGTTCCGAACATGAGAAGGCTGTAGATACCACCCGGTACCATCATGGCCGTATTTCCAATCAGTGTCGCTGCCACAAAGATCGCTAGAGTTCCATTTTGAAGCCCGCATTCTACAGTAATCGCAATTCTTTGAGCGCGCCCCAGCCCACCAAAACGTGCCAGGGCTGCCGCCATCAACATCATCACGATATTTAAAGTCAGCGTCACAGGGCCTGCTTGTTTGAAATATTCTATAATATTCTCACGCTCACCAACGACCGCCCCAATGATAATCACGACGAATAAAATGGAAGCGATCACCCGAGCAACCCCTTCAAATCTTGCAGCAAAAACTGGTGCATATTTTTTGACAATCATGCCGATTACAACTGGCACTGTTGTTATCAAAAAGACACCAATTATCGTTTTCCCAACGGATAATTCTGGCGCTGTAGCATCGTCCATAAAATAATGGATCGAAAATCCCACGATAAATGGCAATGTTAGAACAGCCAATAGGCTGATGATCGCCGTCAGGGAAACAGAGAGGGCCGTGTCCCCTCGAGCGAGATAGGTCAGCAAGTTCGAAGTCACACCGCCAGGACAAGCAGCGATAATCATCACTCCGACGGCCAAGGCCGGTTGAATGTCCCAGATAGATAAAAGAAGGAACGCCACCAACGGTAGGAGAATGATTTGGCTTATTGCTCCAATGATGAAGTCCTTAGGCTGAACAACGACACGTTTAAAATCATCTACGGTCAGCTCTAGGCCAACAGAAAACATAATGAAGGCCAGAGAAATTGGTAGAAAAATTTGTGTGACTACACTGCCTTCTTCCATAAGAACTCTCCCCCGCTAACAATGGGGTAACAATAATCGGGGAAATAATACAGTGCAACGCCGCATAATAGAGCCAAAAGTAAACTATTAGTCAGATTGCATATATTAGAGCGCTCAGGGTCCAAGGTTTACCGCTTGCCCCAGCCTCGGGTCAGTCGGTTACGTAATACATTGCTTTACGGTACCAGCATTAAAAGCCGGCCTATCTGCGATGCGGAGCCTTAACGTTGTTGAAACCTCTATAGCTAACGAACACGCCACCGAATGAGTGATCGATCAAATCGACTGGCGCCCTGCACATAAGACTTTGGCGGGTAGATTTGGCATTCAGGGGATAAGGGGAGGGGTGAGTGAGTGGTGGGCGCACTAGGATTCGAACCTAGGACCTGTCGCTTAAAAGGCGAATGCTCTACCGACTGAGCTATGCGCCCCACCTTGGTCTTTACCATGTATTAGACGTGTGTTATCTCGCCTGCCAGTCCGAGTCTGATTGTCTGATCCACGCCGGCGAAAGATACGCAGGCGGGCTGACGCGGTCAATACGGGAAATGACCGTTTGTGGTGAAATTTTATGGCAGGATCATCCAATTCAAAATGGAACCGCCATAAGATTTATTGTCACATCTCAACATCTCATCCCACTGCCTCGGCCTTCCCAAATTTTGTTAACATACGCTCGCGGACGCGGGAGCTTACAAAATGGCTGATATCACCCCCAAGGCTACCGATTTCCTTTACCAATCGGGAGGAGATGAACTGTTCCCCCTCGGACGCCATGAGAAACACGGTTTCAATATCAGGATTGAGCTTGATGTTCATGCCAGTCATTTGAAACTCGTATTCGAAATCAGAAACGGCCCGCAACCCGCGGAAGATGAGGGATGCCCCACAACTAGAGGCAAAGTCCGTCAACAGACCATCGAAGGATTGGACCTTCACAACACATTGATGATTTCCAAGCGTCTCTTCAATCTCTCCGGCAACCATCTCGACCCGTTCATTGACTGAAAAAAGCGGTCCCTTCCCGGCATTGATGGCGACCCCGACAATCAGACAGTCCACAACACTGGCCGCGCGATTGATAATATCCATGTGCCCATTGGTCACTGGATCAAAAGTTCCGGGGTAAATTCCCGTCCGGTCGGACATGGTCCGGTTTCTCCTCGTCTAAAAAGAGCAACGCTTGTCTAGTCTTTGATTGTTGCACCTTCAATGGCTTCTTTTGCGGTAACTTTTTCAGCAAATTCTGCCTGATCAGCGTCTTCTACCGCACTTTCAACGGCCTCACTCCCGCCGTCAACATCACGGATCCGGCTTATAGAGACCACTTTTTCATTACCTGAGACACGGAATAAGGTGACGCCTCTAGCTGTTCGACCCGTGAAGCTGATACCATCGATGGGCAATCGTATCAATTGTCCACCGTCAGAGACCATAACAAGCTCATCTGTCGGCAGAACGGGAAGGGTCGCCACTACCTCCGTCGAGGTTCCCTCGCCACGCTTGAGGTCAATGCTGTCGATACCTTTCCCTCCACGTTTTGAAATACGGTAGTCATAAGCCGACGTCCGTTTACCCATGCCGTCCGCGGTCACAGTCAGGATGAATTCCTCTTCCAGCGCCATTTCAGTAAATTCGGGGTGCTCCAGCGCGCCTGCGAGCTCTTCATCCCGCGCTTTATCACCCTCACGATCCGTGTAGTCCCCGCCGGCAAGACGCCGGCCGGCATTCACTGCCCTCAAATATTCATCCCTTACCGATACTTCCGTCTCCACATGTTTAAGACCGGACATCGCGATCACCTCATCACCGTCCGCTAGATTGATGCCGCGAACCCCTTGGGATGTCCGACCGCTGAAAACCCGTACATCAGTAACCGGGAAACGCACACACTTCCCTTGGCGGGTCGCGAGAAAAACATTGTCTGCTTCCTCGAAGACCCGGGCGCCGACGAGATGGTCCCCATCCGCCAACTTCATAGCGATCTTACCGTTCGCCATGACATTGGTGAAATCACTCAGCCGGTTGCGTCGCACACCGCCCGAAGCCGTGGCGAACATAACAAAAAGGCTGGCCCAACTGTCTTCGTCTTCTGGTAGCGCCATCACCGTGGTGATGGTTTCTCCGTCATCCAGGGGAAGTACATTAACCAATGCTTTTCCGCGCGCCTGAGGCGTCCCTTGAGGCAGTTTGTAGACTTTCAGCTTATAGACCATGCCGCTGGTAGAGAAGAACAGTAACGGCTGGTGGGTGTGGGCAACGAAAACATTTGACACGAAATCTTCGTCCCGCGTGCTCATGCCGGAGCGGCCCTTACCTCCCCGGTTTTGCGCCCGATATGCAGAGAGCGGCACCCGCTTGATATAGCCCGCATCAGATACGGTCACGACCATATCTTCCTGTTGAATCAGATCTTCAATGTCCTGCTCGAGCTCATTTTCCTCAATCGATGTGCGGCGATCATTGGCAAACTGCTCGCGCATCTCGAGCAATTCTTCACGCAAAATCGTAAAGAGCATAGCCTTGTCAGCCAGGATGGCGAGATACTCGGTGATTTTGTCACACAACTCCTTAAGATCTGCCGCGATTTTCTCCCGCTCAAGCCCGGTAAGTCGCTGCAGACGAAGATCAAGAATAGCTTTTGCCTGATCCTCGGAGAGTAGATAGACGCCGTCGACGATCCGATGAGCCGGGTCGCCGATCAGCTCAATGAGCGGCGCGATGTCATTTGCAGGCCAAGGCTTGGCCATTAGTTTAATGCGGGCATCATCTCCGTCTTTCGCATTACGGATCAGTTCTATCACTGGGTCAATATTCTCAACGGCCACGGCCAGTCCAGCCATGACATGCGCCCGCTGACGGGCTTTTCCAAGTTCGTGGGCCGTCCGGCGGGTAATGACCTCTTCGCGAAAGTCAATGAAGGCGCGGAGGATTTGCTTGAGATTGAGCATCTCCGGCCGGCCACCATTTAGCGCAAGCATATTGACACCGAAACTAGTCTGCAGGGGTGAAAATTTATACAGCTGATTCAAAACCACATCGGCCATGGAGTCCCGCTTAACTTCGACGACGACACGGACGCCATCCCGGTCCGACTCATCACGAATGTCGGAAACTCCGTCAATTTTTTTATCTCGCACTGCTTCCGCTATAATTTCGATCATACGAGATTTATTAACTTGATAAGGTACTTCCGTGATGATGATGGCTTCGCGGTTCTTACCAAATTCTTCAACAGTGGCACGGCCACGTATAGGGACAGAACCCCGCCCGGTGTGAAAAGCCTGAGCGATGCCGCTACGCCCCAGAATGATGCCACCGGTTGGGAAATCCGGCCCCTGGATGTGGTGTTCAATCAACTCATCGATGGTAATGTCCGGGTTGTCTATGACAGCACAGCAGGCGTCGATCACCTCGCCCAAATTGTGCGGGGGTATGTTGGTCGCCATCCCCACGGCGATTCCCCCCGCCCCATTGACAAGCAGGTTGGGATATTGGGCGGGCAAGACAGACGGTTCCCGCATGGAGTCATCGTAATTGGGCTGGAATTCGACCGTGTCATTGTCAATATCCTCGATCAGGGAATGGGCGGATCGGGCCAGGCGGGCTTCGGTGTAGCGCATAGCAGCAGCCCGGTCGCCGTCCATTGATCCAAAATTGCCTTGCCCCTGAATAAGCGGCAAACGCATCGAGAAGTCTTGCGCCATTCGCACCATGGCATCGTAGATCGCTGAATCGCCATGGGGGTGATACTTACCCATAACATCACCGACAATACGAGCCGATTTCCGGAAGGGGCGGTTGTAATCATATCCCCCTTCCTTCATCGCATAGATGATGCGCCGATGGACAGGTTTCAAGCCATCGCGCACATCTGGCAGAGCTCGGCTCACAATCACGCTCATGGCGTAATCGAGGTAAGAACTCTTCATCTCATCTTCAATGTTGATCGGCGAGATATCACCGCCTGGAGGCACACTACCCCCACCCTCTTCCGGCGGGTCATCCGGCGGACCATCGTATCCGGCAGAAGCTACGTCATCTGGCGGAAGATCATCGGGTGTGTCAATCGGCGGCGTCAAAAGCCCATCCTTTAGGTCGTTTGTATGTCTCTTAGCGGGCCGATAGAGCCTCTAACCAGCAAGAGAACTATCACGCAACATGTACCAGAAAACAGGCATTTCAACAACTCGCCGGACAGCAAACTTTGATCAAGAATTTAAATAATAACCCATTGTTTTTAAATCGTTTTTTTCACCAAAATCTACCAAGATCAGGCTCATCGATGGCGTGTGATGCAGCGCACGCCAAATATTCTAGAATCCACAGAATCGGGCTTGTTGTTTTTCTAGACTCTCTACATTTATTGTTAATATGAGTGCTTGCTAGACACAGGCCTCTCGGGTACTTCCGAGGTCTCATGGCTTCTTACCGCGATAAAAGAAATGTCTTTGTTTTGGCGATCTGCCAGGCCCTTTTTAATAGTGGTCGTGGATTAACATTTCTGGTGGCCGCCCTTGCAGCCATCAATTTGCTAGGCGAAGCGTCAGCGCTGCTGACTGTGCCGATAACCATGATGCTAGTTGGCACCGCCTCGGGAACCATTCCGGCAGCGCAGTTGATGCGCTGGCTTGGCCGTAAGACAGGATTTGTCATCTCCTCCCTGATTGGGGCCATTGGTGGTGGCATCTGTATGTACGCACTCTCAGAGAATAGTTTTACCATATTTAATATCGGGATCTTCCTGTTTGGCCTCTATTCAGGCGCCGCCCAGCAATACCGCTTTGCAGTCGCGGATGCAGCGCCGGATGAATTCAAAGCCAAAGCCATCTCGTTGGTGATTGCCGCCGGTGTGTTTGGTGCCTTTATTGGCCCGGAGGCTGCGGTGAGGGCAAAGGATCTCATCGGATCAACCGAGTTCGTCGGCAGCTTCGGCGCCTTGATCGGCTTTACGCTCGCCTCCGGCTTCATTGTCCTCGGGATAGACATTCCCAAGCTGACAACGGAAGAATATGCGGACAGTGGACGGCCACTTCACAAAATTCTATTCTTGCCTGTTGCGGTGGTTGCCATTGTCTCGGCCACGTTCGGGTATGCCGTGATGAATTTTCTGATGACGGCCACGCCGATTTCAATGCAACTTGGAAACGAATACATTATTCACGATGTTAAGGTCGTCATTCAATGGCATGTCGTCGGCATGTTTGCGCCAGGGTTCTTTACCGGATCGTTAATCAATCGCATCGGTGTCCTCAAAACGGTATCTCTTGGCGCCTTCCTTCAATTTGCAGCGGTCATGGTCGCCTTGGCTGGTACGACGCTCCCGCATTTCTGGCTCTCATTATTTTTGCTCGGGATCGGGTGGAACTTTGCGTTCACAGGCGGGACAACACTGCTCACCGAAGTCCATACGGCTTCGGAGCGGGCCAAGGTACAGGGAACCAACGACTTTATTGTCTTCACGGGAATGGCAATTTCGTCACTCTTTTCTGGCACTCTTTATCACTTCATGGGTTGGAACTGGGTCAATATGGCAACGTTGCCTATGATCGGGGTTGTTATAGTTGCGGTCTTCTGGCTCGCACTTTGGAAAAAAACAGCAATGAATAGTCCCAGCCGCAACGAAACGGTTTGCAGATCGAAGGATATGAACGGTTGATTATCCGGAGCTCAACCGGCAAGCACTATCTGGCTAAATCCCATTCGAGGGTCTAAATATGATCCGAGTTTTTGTTGGTTATGATCCGCGGGAAACGGTAGCATTTCATGTGCTTAACCATTCCATTCAGGCGCGCGCAAGTGCGCCAGTCTCTGTTACGCCACTCATGCTGGACCAACTAGACGGGTTGATGTGGCGGGACCGGCACAATCTGCAGTCCACTGACTTCTCGTTCTCGCGGTTCCTGGTGCCTCACTTGTGCGACTACAAGGGCTGGGCTCTCTTCATGGATTGCGACATGCTTGTGCTCGACGACATTGCCAACCTGTGGAACCTCAGGGACGAACAATATGCCGTTCAATGCGTAAAACACGACCACCGGCCACCTGAAGACACGAAATTCCTAAATCAGCCTCAAACCCAATATGAAAAGAAAAATTGGTCTAGCGTGATGCTTTTTAACACGGCAAAATGCACCAGCCTTACACCGGATTATGTCAACATGGCTCCCGGTCTGGAGTTACATCGGTTTCATTGGTTGAAACAAGAAAAGCTTATTGGCGGGCTTCCGAAGCGTTGGAATCACCTCGTCGACTATGACCCTGAACAATCAGTTTCCGATATCTCCAACCTGCACTTTACCTCTGGTGGACCGTATTTTGACACCCATAGGGACTGCGGGTATGCGAGCCTATGGTTTGAAGAACGTGAGAGGATGCTCTTTTCTGGTGCTGACCCGAGCAAATCGCATTAGGACCTGGCCGGGGTAGAGCATCCCGCCGGCCCGACTCTGATTTCCAAACTTCTTACGGAAACACACCCTCAAGAAGGGCACTTCAGCAAATTGTCATGCACTCAGGAATTCACGAACCGCGGCATCCACAGCCATAGGTTGGTCCGTATGAATCCAATGGCCAGCTCCTCTAATTTCTTTATGACGGGCGTAGGGAAAATAGGATCGAATTACGGTGAGATGTTTGGGTAAAATAAAGGAGGACCTCTCGCCGCCCAAAAACAGAGCGGGGCCGTCATAAAGGCTTCCATCGGCCATATGTGGAAAGCTCTGGAGTGCAGGCATCATTTGCTTTAGGCCCGCCAGGTTAATCCGCCAATGAAATGCCTCTCCCTCCTGCACCAGGTTAAGAAGGAAAAAGCCCCTTAGACCAGCATCCTCAACATAAGGCGCCAATTGTGCATCGGCGTCCGAACGAGTCTTCAGGCTTGTCAAATCAACCGCTTCCATGGCTTCGATATACAGGTCGTTTCTGTGCGCGTAGTGGACAGGCGCAATATCGGCGACGATCAGTCCAGCAACCAAGTCAGGCCGTGCCATCGACAGCACCATCGCCGCTTTACCGCCCATGCTATGGCCTAAGACCGTGGCCCCTGCCAGCCCCTCTGTGTCCATAAACACTGCGACGGCGTCAGCCATGGTCACGTAATCCGCATGATCCAGCCACGGGGACCCCCCATGATTGGGCATATCCACAACGATTACCTTATGCGCATCCGACAATCGGCGGGCGAGACCATTCCAGTTCCGAGCAGAGCCAAACAATCCATGCAGGATTACAAGCGTGTTGCCGGAGGTCTCGGTCTCAAAACATTGATGGTTGAGATCCATAGGGTCCCGTTAGTTCAGGCGCCGCTTGAGGTTTTTCGAAAGTGCCACTATTTGGTCTTCTTCTGGATGTCCCTGGCGGTGCGCCAAAAAGGAGGTGAGCCGGTCCAGCGCTTGCTTGAAATTGCCTGCTTCCGCCTCGAGAATGGCGAGTTCAGAAACCACATTAGCGCTGTCCGGCGAGATCAACGTCATGGTCTCTAGGACCTCGAGCGCGTGATCCGTATCCCCGGCAGCCAGTGCTCTCGTCTTAATATTATTTTGAAGTCGCAATAAAATATCCCGGTCGTTCACGGATTTAAGATATTTGGCATGCATTTTAGCGCCTGGCCCCTGCACCTGTGTGACCAGACCAACCAGATTTTCGGCGGTCAGTCGCTTCGCCTTACGAAATGGATCAATTATGGCTTGCTCCCCGGCATGCGTTAGCCTCAAGAGAAAGTGGCCGGGAAAATTCAGACCCGTGATGGACCACCTTTGGGCTCGCGCCATATGGATGAGCAAAATGCCAAGCGCCACTGGCAACCCCTTTCGACGATCGATCACGCGCATGAGATTAGCGTTTTGTATATCATCGTAAGTCTCGGTATCACCTTTATAGCCATGCATGCGGAACAGTACCTCCGATAAAGCTGACGCCCTATCCTGAACATGGTCCACGTCCTCCCCGGCGCCGGACAAATCTATCACGAGATGATCTAAGTGTTCCTGAAATGGGGCAAGAGGTTCGCTGGGAAAATCCGCTTGGGCCAGCAAAAGAGCAACTGCAGCCAAATCCATCTCCCGGTCACGGTCTAATGCTGCAGCCTTGAGGCGGGATATTATGCCCTGCCGAAGAGCGTTCATATTATAATCCAATCAGTCTTTTTTTATCTGACGGCACCTGAGCGACTAAAACGGGATTTCATCATCCAAGTCATCTCCTACACCACCCCCCTGGGCACCCCCTGCAGCGCTCGATGCATCCGGAGAGACGTACTCGGGTTCATCACCACCGCCATAGTCTCCGCCGCCTGCGCCACTACGGGAGTCGAGCATTGTAAGCTCCCCCCGGAACCGGTTGAGAACGACTTCCGTCGTATACTTTTCTACACCGTCGTTTCCAGTCCATTTCCGCGTCTGCAGCTGACCCTCAAGATAGACTTTGGATCCTTTGTTGAGATATTTCTCCGCAACCTCGGCAAGCCGGTCGTTGAAAATTACAACACGGTGCCATTCTGTTTTTTCCCGTCGCTCACCAGAGCTTCGGTCTGTCCAACTTTCCGAAGTTGCTAGGGACATGTTGACGATCTTATTACCGTCCTGAGAAAACCGGACTTCAGGATCACGGCCGAGGTTTCCGACCAAAATAACTTTATTAATACTACCTGCCATAGGACCCCCAATAATACTGGATGTTTAAATTCCGATCATACTTTTGTAGCGCGATTCCGCACGACACACACCATCAATTTCTTATAGACGTCCCGACACGGATCAAGACTGTTTGGTTGTCCAATCAGATTAGCGCACAAGGTCGCACGTACCCCGGGGGAGAGGCGACTACTCACGCACAAACCTCTCCAATATGGGCCTGACCGGTATTCAAGTCGCAGGGCCAAAGCCAATTCTGGTATCAACAGCGGCTAAAAGCTAAGCAACACGGCCCTACAAATCCAAAACGATCTTCTCTCCAGGGAGTGCTCGAGAGATGCAAACCTGTATTTTTGTCTCCCGATCGGTATCGTCCAACACCTCGTCCCTGTGATCCACACCACCGCTCAAATAATCAACGACGCAGTTGCCGCACCAGCCTTCTTCGCAGGCGTGTAGAACCTCAATGTCATTATCCCAGAGAACCTGAAGGATCGATTTGTCTGCCGGCACCGTCAGCGTTTTACCCGACTGAGCAAGTTCGATCTCAAAAGCGCCATCACCCTCAGCCTGAGCCGCATCGGCAGCTTTTTCTTCCTCCGTCTTAGCGCTTGAGAAGAGCTCGAAATGAACCGAGCCGTCGCGCCAATGGCTGGTGGCTTCCCGGGCAGCATTCAAAAGTCCGGCAGGCCCGCAAATGTAGACATGCGCCCCGTCCGGCTGAGCGGAAAAAGTCTCTGTCAAATCAATCCCGTTGGCCGGGTTGCCGCCGTCATGGTAGAATGTGTGATTGTCTCCAAAGAGGGCCTTAACTTCGTCCATAAAAGCGGTTTCCTCGACGGACTTGCTGCAATAATGCAAATGACAGTCTTTGCCCTTTGCCACCAGTGTATAGCCCATCGCCAGGAGCGGGGTGATTCCAATACCGCCCGCGAGGAAGATATGCTGGCTGGCGTCATCTGAAATTTCGAAACTGTTTTGCGGCGGCGTGGCTGTCAATTCATCTCCGACGGACACCTCATCGTGCATGTAGATCGAGCCGCCAGCGCCGTCGGCTTCTCGCAGAATGGCGGTAACATAGCGATTGGTCTCGCTCGGGTCGTTGGCCAAGGAATAGGATTTGATGAGCCCGTTTTCCAACTGCAAATCAATGTGGGCCCCCGCACTAAAAGAGGGTAAATCAGCAGCGTTGGGCGCCTGAAAAACAAACTTTTTGATACTTGATGTGAGTTGTTCGATTTCCTGTACCTTGAGGGTGAGCGTGTCCATATTTTGTGTCCTTGGAGTCTTGGCCAAATCAAACCTGTTTTTGTCTGCACTTTATGGTGCCGATTTACGAAGCGAGTAGAGATATACCCAACGTGACACGGCTTGGGAAGTCAACATTTTGATGCCATTTCACCAGAGGAACAAATGACTTTCCGCGCTGCCTGTCAGGCTTTATTGAACAGACATGGGCCGCCTACAATTCAGCCACGGTTTAAACATCGTTATCACCACAACGTTTGTGAGCCTTTTAGCCATGCCGATCGTGGGTCCCGCCCTCCCCGTGTTGCAGGAAGAATTCGGCATATCAAACCGGGATATTGGCTGGGTGGTCATGTCGACCTATACCGTGCCCGCTCTTCTTTTCGTCCCAATCTTTGGCTACCTCGCAGACCGATTTAGCAAGAAGGCTGTGCTGCTACCGTCGATGATCCTGTTTTCTCTCTGTGGGGGGGCGATCAGCCTGGCACCTAACACGGAGACAATCATCGCGCTTCGGTTTTTGCAAGGCATCGGGGCAAGCGCCATCGCCACCCTCAATATAGCGCTGGTCCCCGATCTATTCTCGGGACGGGACCGGCTAACCGTCATGGGATGGACCGGCGTGGTTCAAGGCATTGGCAGTGGCGTCCTTCCCTTGATCGGAGGCCTGTTGGCTTTTCTAATCTGGTATCTCCCGTTTATGGCGGCCCTTATGGGCCTGCCTCTCTCTCTCTACATTTATTTTTATCTGAAAAATATTTCGCCGCCAAAAAAAGCCAAAAAAACGAATTATGCGGCCCACGCATGGAAACATCTAGCCGACCGCCGAGTGGTCGAACTATGCTTTTTTACGTTCGGGTATATCTTCGTGGGCTTTGGTGCCTTCGTCTCCTACATCCCATCTTTTTTGGCCTCAACCTTTGGCTCAGGCCCATTACTCATTGGAGTTATCATCGCCGCGCGCGCCCTCTCCGGTGCTCTCACGGCGTCCTTTTTGAACCAACTGACGCTCAAGTTCTCAAGCCGGTCTCTGGTGGTATCATCATTCTTCGTTCTCGGCCTGGGAATTGTCTCGATTCCTCTCGTAACAGGCCCGCTCGGCGTCATATTCGCTGCTTTTTGTTACGGTGCTGGCTTCGGCGTTACCCGCCCCCTGCTGCAGGTTCATCTTTTTGAACTAGCGCCAGACGATCTTCGGGCCACCTTCGCCTCTGCGAACGGCCTCGCCCTTCGTTTCGCACAGACAATTTCCCCTCTGAGCGCCGGTTTTCTTATCTCCTGGACAAACTTCGGCACCATGTACCTCGCGGCCGGCACCATCGCGTTCCTGATGATGATATTGGCCTTTTACGGAAACTCATTGAGTGCAGAGAACACAAAGATGGCGTGATTTTGCCCAACTCCGGACTCGCTTTTTACCATCCGGCAGTCCATATAAAGGTTCATGGCGAGCATAGATATCCGCGGCGCACGCGAGCATAATTTGAAAAATGTTGACGTTGAAATCCCGCGGGACACCCTGACGGTCATTACCGGCCTGTCGGGTTCGGGCAAGTCGTCCCTGGCGTTCGACACCATCTACGCAGAAGGACAGCGGCGCTATGTGGAGAGTTTATCCGCCTACGCCCGGCAATTCTTAGAACTCATGCAAAAGCCGGACGTGGACTCCATCGAGGGGCTGTCCCCGGCGATTTCCATTGAGCAAAAGACTACGTCACGAAACCCCCGCTCGACAGTCGGCACGGTCACGGAAATTTACGACTACATGCGGCTGATGTTTGCCCGTATCGGCATCCCCTATTCACCGGCAACGGGGCTGCCTATCGAAGCACAGACGGTCTCACAAATGGTGGATCGCGTGATGGCGATGGCGAACGGAACGCGCCTTTATCTGCTTGCGCCCATCGCGCGCGGTCGGAAAGGAGAATACCGAAGAGAATTACAAGAGCTCGCCAAAAAAGGCTTTCAGCGAGTCAAGGTGGATGGCGAGCATTACGAGATCGACGAGGCCCCGGTTCTCGAAAAGAACTTGAAACACGATATCGAAGTGGTCGTAGACCGGCTAGTGGTGCGAGAAGACCTTGAACAGCGCCTCGCTGACAGTTTGGAAACGGCCCTGGAACTGGCAGACGGTCTGGCATTCACAGAGAATGCCGACTCGGGAGAACGAATGACTTTCTCGGCAAATTTTGCCTGTCCAGTGTCGGGCTTCACAATCGATGAGATTGAGCCCCGGCTGTTTTCATTCAACAATCCGTTCGGCGCCTGCCCAACATGTGATGGCCTTGGTACAAAGATGTATTTCGACCCCGAACTCGTCGTCCCAGAGGACAGTTTGTCACTTAGGGACGGGGCTATAGCACCGTGGGCAACATCTAGTTCGCATTATTATGATCAGACATTAGAGAGCCTCTGCGAGCAATACGGGTTCGAGATGGGCACGCGCTGGAATAAACTCAAAAAGAAGTTCCGGGAAGTCATTCTGTATGGCTCGGTCAAGACAGCCGTGACCATGCGTTATGATGATGGCAAGCAATCTTACGACATCGCTAAGCCATTTGAAGGGGTAATTCCGAATTTGGAGCGGCGCTGGCAGGAGACGGACTCGTCGTGGATCCGGGAAGAATTATCCAAGTATCAAACCGTTACCAGCTGCGATGCGTGCGGCGGCAACCGTCTGAAACCAGAAGCGCTGGCCGTGAAGCTGGACGGCAAACATATTGGTGACGTCGCGAAGATGTCCATCGACGCGTGCGGGGAGTGGTTTACCCAGCTCCACACCACTCTGAATAAGAGTCAGAACGAGATTGCCCGGCGCATCCTGCGAGAAATCAATGAACGGCTTGGGTTTCTGCAAAATGTTGGGTTGGAGTATCTAACCCTTTCGCGCGCTTCACGCACACTTTCGGGCGGGGAGAGCCAGCGCATCCGGCTGGCTTCACAAATAGGTTCAGGTCTTACAGGAGTGCTGTACGTGCTTGATGAACCATACATTGGACTGCATCAACGGGATAACAACCGGCTCCTTGAAACCCTGAAACGGCTGCGTGATTTGGGAAATTCCGTTGTCGTAGTGGAGCATGACGAAGACGCCATTCTAAGTGCTGATTATCTGGTGGACATGGGACCCGGTGCGGGCATACATGGTGGTCAAGTGGTTGCTAGTGGCACACCAGAGCAAGTTATGAAGGCGCCAGAAAGCCTGACAGGACAGTATCTTACCGGATTTCGGCGAATCGAAATTCCCGACAAACGCCGTAAGGGACATACGGGCCAGAAACTAATGCTCTCTGGTGCGCGAGAGAACAATCTAAAAAACGTGAAAGTTGCATTCCCCCTGGGCACCCTCTCTTGCATCACCGGCGTTTCCGGCGGCGGAAAATCGACTTTAATTCTAGAGACACTTTATAAAGCGCTGGCCCGCCGATTGAACGGCTCCCGAATTCTGCCCGGCGCCTATGACAAGCTCACCGGTGTCGAGTTCTTAGACAAAGTGGTGGACATCGACCAATCACCCATTGGCCGCACACCGCGCTCAAATCCGGCGACTTACACCGGTGCCTTTACTCCCATCCGGGACTGGTTCGCCGGCCTTCCAGATGCCAAGACGCGCGGATATAAACCAGGTCGCTTCTCATTCAATGTCAAAGGTGGTCGGTGCGAAGCTTGCCAGGGTGACGGGGTCATAAAGATCGAGATGCACTTCCTACCCGACGTTTATGTCCAATGCGATTCCTGTAACGGCAAACGATATAATCGGGAGACTCTCGAGATCAAATTTCGTGGCAAGTCCATCGCCGACGTTCTGGACATGACTGTGGAAGAAGGCCTCAACTTCTTCAAAGCAGTACCGGTAATCCGAGAAAAAATGGAGACCATGTACAGGGTAGGCTTGGGCTATATACATATCGGCCAGCAAGCAACAACGCTGTCTGGAGGTGAGGCTCAACGGGTTAAACTAGCCAAGGAATTGGCCAGGAAGGCGACGGGAAAGACACTTTATATTCTGGACGAACCAACTACGGGCCTGCACTTCGAAGATGTCCGAAAACTGATCGAAGTACTACAAGCGCTCGTCGACCAGGGCAACACTGTGATCGTCATCGAACATAATCTCGAGGTCATCAAAACCGCTGACTTTATCGTCGATCTTGGCCCTGGAGGCGGTCATAAAGGCGGACAAATCGTTGCAACCGGCACACCGGAAGATGTTGCCATAAACCCAGAAAGCTACACCGGAAAATATTTGGCGAAATATCTCCCGCTGAAAACGCGCAAGCAGAGGAAGGCAGGTTAATGCCTCGACTCGTCCAAAGATGGCGCCAAGGTTGGGCGCAAATAATCCTGTTATCTCGCGCACCCTGTCATTTATCAGCGCAGCGAATGGTGCCGTGCGTTTCCGGTTGCATGAACATGGGTCAGGTGCTTTGACGCTTGTAAAAAAAATAGGTGCCAAGGTCGATCCGATACATATTATCGGCGGAGGTTTGGCCGGGTCTGAGGCCGCGTGGCAGGCCGCAGAATTGGGCGTCATGGTGGTCTTGCATGAGATGCGGCCCGTGCGAGAAACCGAAGCCCATCAAACCAGTGGCCTGGCAGAATTGGTTTGCTCCAATTCTTTTCGGTCTGATGATGCGCTCTACAATGCCGTTGGGGTTCTGCATGAGGAAATGCGCAGATGCGGGTCTTTGGTCATGCGAATGGCGGATGTCAACCGGGTCCCGGCGGGCGGGGCGTTGGCGGTGGACCGGGACGGGTTTAGCAAATCAGTTGAAGACGCCTTGGAAGGCCATGACCTCATTACAATTGTCCGCGAGGAGATCGATGGTCTTCCGCCGGCGGAGTGGAAAAATATTATCGTTGCAACCGGTCCCCTCACCTCTGCCCCCTTGGCGCAGGCTATAACAGAGCTGACAGGCGAGGACGGCTTGGCTTTTTTCGATGCCATTGCACCGATCGTGCTTAAAGACAGCATCGATTTTTCGAGGGCATGGTTCCAGTCCCGTTATGACAAGGGAGAGGGATCAGACTATATCAACTGTCCCTTAGACGATAAACAGTACGAGGCCTTCATCAGTGGTCTAATCAAGGGCGAAAAAATTTCCTTTCACGAGTGGGAGGCAACAACCCCTTATTTCGAGGGATGCCTCCCAATAGAAGTCATGGCCGCCCGGGGAATGGAGACCCTGTCGTATGGCCCCATGAAGCCGGTAGGCCTGATCAACCCCCATACACCAAACATCAAACCTAAAGCCGTGGTGCAATTGCGTCAGGATAATGCTCTCGGCACGCTCTACAACATGGTCGGATTTCAGACAAAGCTGCGTCACGGAGCGCAGATTAAACTGTTCAGAACCATCCCCGGCCTGGAAAACGCCGAATTTGCGAGACTGGGGGGATTACACCGGAATACGTTCATTAACGGTCCGAAACTCTTAACACCGGATCTAAAATTAAAGGCAGATACCCGATTTCGGTTTGCCGGCCAAATCACGGGCTGCGAGGGTTACGTTGAAAGCGCGGCAATTGGCCTACTTGCGGGCAGGTTCGCTGCTTTTGAACAGATAGAGCGACCACATCCGGCGCCTTGGGCAAGCACTGCGCTTGGATCACTATTGGGCCACGTGACTGGTGGTGCGGATCCTGACACCTACCAGCCCATGAACATTAACTTTGGTCTTTTCCCGCCATTATCCGTTCAAGAAAAAGATACAACGGGAAGAAAAATCAGACGATTAAGAGGCAAAGATCGGAAAGCGGCCTATTCACGCAGGGCACTGCAAGAAATTGACGGCTGGCTCGCCGAGTTCAGCTGAACACTCGATTTTATGATGAACTCCAAGTACAATTGATTGGCTCGTGCAACCGTCAATTGACACGAGGACGTTACAAGGGTCACAAGCCACCAGTTAAATGGACCTAGCACTCTGAATCGGTCCGTGGCGACACACCCATTTCTGCTAGAACAGTCCTAGTCGCGCTCTAAACCAGAGTGCGAGTTGCTGCTTAGCGCGACTTTGGCGGAGAGTTGGCGCAGAAGGGTCGTAGTTGGCGTCCGCCATTTTGGTCAGATAGGACCGGCACAATGGTCTAAGGAGGAAGAGACTCGGGACCCCTCTATAATCGCTCGTCTCTAACTTGCTGGTTTCGTCGAGATGCTTTTCAGCCGCTTGGCAGACCTGTTTTACCGCCCGCCTAACACCCTCATCCATGCCTGCGATAACCCGACTGGCCGGCAAAAGAGACGCTGGCAAAGGAGAACGTCCCTGCCTCACCAATTCCGGTAGGGCCCGCATTAGACCCGTCATTGCCCAAGCCAACCCTAGCGCCTCTGCTTCAGGCGCAAGTGCTTCACCGCATCCCAGAATTTCCAATTGTAACAAGTTCAGAGTGGACGAAGTACCGTGGGCGTAGGATTGTAACGCCTCCATGGTCAACGGCGGTTGATCAGAGAGGTCCATCAGCCTCGACTCAATTAGCTCGACAAAGTAACTCTTGGAGAGATTGCGCGACCGGATCACGCCCGGAAGATGTTCAAGCACATAGTGACCGCTATCTAATCTCCGTGAACCATCATAGATGCCCTCAATGGCATCACGCCACCACTGCAGTCGCATCTCGCCGATGAGCGGCTCCGTTACCCTTTCCCGAGTGCGGGCAAGTTCCAAATTAAAAGCCAGCAAGGTGAAAAGATCCTCTCGGCAAGCCTCCGGTGCAAACAGCGTACAGATAAAGCGGTCCCAGTCATGGCGCCGAACTTCGATAGCTGAGAGTGATATAGGCTTGCTCATGAGCTTTCCTGCCATAAATTATAGGTGTGGGTCAGCCCTTTTTATAATAAATCTGATCATCGGCCCGCGCACAACATGTAGCAAATATAACGAGGGAGATATCGTGCCGTCCTCTGACCATCACGTCCATATTATGGGTGCCGGTATGGCCGGACTGTCCGCTGCAGTACGCTGTGTAGAGGGAGGGCTAAGGGTCAGCCTTTACGACTCAGCAAGGCAGGCAGGCGGGCGGTGCCGGTCATTCCACGACCCGATGCTAGATCGGATAATTGATAACGGAAACCATTTACTCCTGGGCGGCAATGCATGTGTATTCGATTATCTAGACACTATTGGTGCAAGCCGCTTGGTTACGGCGGCACCTGACCACTTTCCTTTCATCGATTTAAAATCCGGAGAAAATTGGTCGCTGCGCCCCGGCAGCGCGAAACTCCCGCTTTGGCTGTTTTTGCCTGGCCGGCGCATTCCGGGTACCCGCATCAGTGATTACCTGGTCCTGAAAAAACTCTCATCTGCTCAAGACCAAGATGCCCTTACAGACTACATCGATCCGACCAGCATTATATTCGAACGCTTTTGGGACCCTCTATGCGCCGCCGTCCTCAATACAGACGCTCACGAAGGATCGGCCAAACTTATCGGTCGGATGCTCGACATGACACTTCTAAAAGGACCGCCCTTTGCTCGCCCCTTCATAACACCCCTTGGCCTCTCCGCTACCTTGGTTGATCCGGCGCTGGCGTATTTGCGGCAAAGCCAAGTACATGTCGAATTTGGCGCCCGTGTAACATCTCTTAGCCTTCGCGAGAACCGAGCGACCCATCTAGATGTTGGGCACAAAACGATAGAACTCTCCTCAATGGATCACCTCATTCTCTGCTTACCACCCAATCAGATTCAATCTCTAATTCCGCAAGTTCAGGTTCCGACGTTAACCCGACCGATCTTAAATGTTCATTTCGGCTTAGATGAAGAATACCGACTTCCCCGAAATGCGGCATTTATTGGAGTTATCAACGGCATAAGCCAGTGGATATTTCGACGGGGAACAACACTCTCAGTAACGGTAAGCAGGGCTGACGCCTTAATGGAAAAAGATACCGATGAATTATCGGATCAAATCTGGCAAGAGGTTGCCTTCGCCATCGGTCGGCCGAATATTCCCCGCCCGCCTCACCGGTTGATAAAGGAAAAGCGCGCGACGATATGCCAGACCCCTGCACAACTTGCTCTACGGCCTGATTCGGTGACAAGATGGAAGAATCTTTATTTGGCAGGCGACTGGACCAATACGGGTCTACCGGCAACAATTGAAGGGGCTGTTAAGTCAGGCCAAGTCGCAGCAAAAAATCTCTTAAATTCCTTGACTTAGAGTTAGCGGCCATTGATGCCCATTAAAGGCTGGTTAACGCCGGTCCAATAGATTATTGCTTCGACTGTACATATTGCGCCTGATGCAATTAGAATGTGGTCTATAAGCCAATAGTACATTTATAAATTTTATAGGGTAAAAGGAAGAGACATGGGAAATCCTCTAGATTCACTGACGGGAACCGTTGTACTCGGTCTTATTATAACTGTCGTCATGGTGTTGCTCGTCAACGCGATTGGCGCCTAAGGCAGCTGGAAAGGAGACACGATCATGGAATTCGGTTACGATTTTTGGTTATTCATTGTTCGGTGGTTACACGTCCTAAGTGGTGTAATGTGGATTGGCCTGCTTTGGTACTTTAACTTTGTACAAACGCCAACGGTTCCGACTATTCCGGAAGACCTGCGGCCTGCCATTCCAAAACATATTATGCCCGTGGCATTATTTTGGTTCCGTTGGGCAGCGGTCTCAACGGTCGTCTGGGGCTTAATCTTGGCTTGGATGAATGGATATCTCGCTCCGTCATTAGCTATCGGTCTTACCGACAACGTTGCCAAACATGCCATGATCGGCATCGGTATGTGGATGGGCTTGATTATGGCGTTCAACGTCTGGTTTATTATCTGGCCAAACCAGCAGAAGGTCATCGGGCTTGTAGAAGCCAGTGCAGAGGAAAAGCCGAAGGCGGCACGGGCTGCGGCTCTGGCATCTAGAACCAACACGATGCTCTCGATACCGATGCTTTACGCCATGGTATCGGCCCAGAATCTATATTAAATCAATCTGAAATAACTAGAAAACGGGGTCTTAGGGCCCCGTTTTTTTCTCTATCATCGCAAATCGTAGGCCAAGCATTTACGAGCAAGAGAAGGACTGGTTGGTCTACAACAACTCGTACAGCAAGCTGCTCACTTCAGCCATGCGGTGGGCAGCGGTATGATGCGCCAGAAAACGGCGATAACCCGCCTCGGCAATCGGAACGGCTTCATTAGGATGGGCACTAAATCGATCTAAGATTTCAGGTAACGCGTCCAATGAGTCGAAGTATACGATTTCCTCGTCTGGTTCATAGAGCGCAAGTGAGTCTTCCCGCCAATCGGTAACACAGAGGGATCGGCTGGCGGTTGTCTGAAAAACCCTGTGATGGCAAGAACGAGGCCATGGCGTCACATTCAAATTCACCGTAGCTGCGCAAAAGACCGGAGACAAGTCATACCATTCACGGCCTTCATGCATGAAAATATTTGGACGGTTCGAAATTAACGAACCAATCCCGGTGATATGCATCGTTCGCTCACCGACGGATTGGATGACTAACTCACGCATCATAGCTTTTTGTTCGAAATACATGGCATGAGATATTTTACTGAAAGCATCGGTTTCGGCATTCCAAACAGCTCCGATAGCCTCGAAGACATCGACGTGATCACCGATATCACTGACCTTCTGCATCACTGCGTCAGCTGTGGCGTGCATGTCTGGAGACCAATCCCGCCGCCATTTTTCCCTCTCTGCGCCCAAGGGATTGACGGTGGCGGCAAAGCTGACGTTACAAATATGTAACGGATCGGGGTTAACCGGCCTGAAAATTTCTTGATCAATATGCCAAGGTGGCAAATAAAACAGGTTCTGGTAGCCCAGACCTGCCATCTGCTCGATCACGAGAGTATCGGCGATGAACAGCCCCTTATGTTTGGATGTGTCGAGGCGCTGCAGCAGATAGACATGTTTTATAGGATTATCAGTCCACAAGCTAACATAGGGCAGCCCCATCTCATCCAACCAGAAGGGACCATCTGAACTCATCAAAAAATTCTGCAAGCTATTTCCCCAGAGAACGGCCACATCAAAGTCGAGACGAGATACAATTTTCCGGTAATTCTCCTCCGACAGAATATCGTCCACGTAAACAACCTCGTGTCCCATATCTGCGAGAGCCTGAAGCGCCGGCGCACGCTGGCCATCCCATTGGCTCCTGAGAAGGGCGAGGATACGGAGCGGCCGGGATACAGAATTACCAGTTCTGTTAGGGATTAAACGCATCTCTCTTCGCCTAAGCTCCGCCACGCCAGTCTTTTTCCGACCGGTCAGAGGCCGCTTGATGGGCGATTAACGCGGGATGGTCATAACACTGATCAAGGTCGAGATAATTATCCCTCAAGACCCATCGTCGAAAATCCGGGTCGTCGATAAAGTGGTGAAGGTGATTTCGTATCCCATTAGCAAGGCCATCAATAACGGCCTGCTTCAAATCATCCGGTGCGCCCCCCCAATCCCGAAAATAGCGCCGCGAAATGTTCACAATTTCATCATCTGTAGGGTTTTGATACTCCGCACCGGACTGGCGGAGCGCCTGGAAAGACCGCGCATAGCCCGTGGTCTCAAATTTTTTCGCCACTGCAGCCAAGGTGAGGCGCTCACGAGGAATAATGTGCCGTACCGATGCTCCTGGGTGATAGGCTGCCGTGTAGCCATTTGCAGCAATCACTCTACCCACATAGATCTCTCCGTCGCCATGGAAATGGAGAAGGTCGCCTGGCATCGCACAGGGATGAAAGCCGCCAATCTCCTTTATGAGGTTTAGGCGGGCCGAAAAATTACTCCCCCATACGAAATTGGATGGTATTGCACGAGCGCTCGAACCACAATCCAGCAAACCGAGGAATGGTAGGGTCATGCCGCCGTGGTCTCCCAGCCTCATGTGATCGAGCCACGTGGGTTGATCTGCCTCAAACTCGAGACCAATGGGTCCCGTGGCCAATCCAACATTTGGGTCCTTATAGCTGGTGGCCAATCCGGCAAGCCAGCCAGCCTCCGGCCGGACGTCATCATCAATAAAGCAGGCAATGTTGCCTCTTGCCACTTTTAACGCCCGATGCCAGCCAACCAGCTGACCCGGTCGAGGGTCGTAGAGATAGCGGAAATTCTTAAAATCGCTAGCCATACCTTCAGCGACATCACGGGTACGATCAGTTGAGCCATTATCCGCAACAATGACCTCATAACGATCCGACGAATAAGACTGCGCCGTGAGAGACTTCAAACCTTCCTTAAGGCTATCGGCCCTATTCCGCGTGGCAATAGTCACGGTAAAGTCCACGCTTATAGTCTCCCCTCTACGACTAATTTATCAGCCATCTCCCGAATCCAGCCTGTCAAATGCCTCCGATGTTCGCGCACCGTAGATTTGGTGGCATCGGAAATCTCCAAGGGCTGGCCATTTGCGTCGGAAGTCCGAGCAAGGAAAAGAATACATTTTTTCAACATGTCGATCGCAGCATCGTCCCGTCCCAAAACTAAAGCGGCCGACATACCCTCCCCCGCATAGCGAAGCAGCAGAGGCGGATATAGATTAATAGCTGTGAAAAAAGACCTCAACAATGCCTCTTCACGATCGCCGAGCTGAGCAAGCGCCTCCACCATGAGCCCATGGGCGGCAAAATTACCCTTATCCAAGACGACGGCTATTTCGAGGTTGTTCAAGGCGCGCGCAGGCTGATCGTGAAGGAGGTGCGCTGCGGCCTGATAGGTGCGGGCCCCGCTAACTATAGCATCTAGAACCGGCATAATGGCGGAGGGCTGTTGGAGCGCCTCGATAGAGAGCCGATAGTAGTCTGTATAATTGAACATGTCTGAGAGCATGCGCACGCGATGACTGAGAAGACCATCGACTGATGCCTGAAAAGTAAGTTCCTGATGATTTTCAATCAAGTGACTGAAAACGTTGCCGGCTTCCTTTTGGACACCAAATACCGACAAAGCTCGGGCCAAATTAAAGGCCATCACGGCATTTTTTGGATATCGCCGGACGCCCTCTCTAAAAAATTGAAGTGACAGTCGCGCCAGCTTTTGATTGTCCTGCGAGAGGATTGCTCCATAAAAGCCTGCGCTGCCTGCTGCGTTAAAATGAGCCGCCGTTTCAGGCGCTCTCATGTTCAGACTCATTATACGCGTGTAAACGGCGATGCCCTCGCTTTTCTTATAACCGCGCTGTTCGACGGGTGTGTGCAATTGTGGAAAAGGTAACGACCGATTGCACACCCCAAGCGAGACATGGAACAAACAGAATTTCAAAAAACGTTCTTCTCGGGCCGGTGAAGGCCAAAACAAATCACCCACAGGATACGGCTCACCCGACTTGGCCTCCCCGGGAAGGAGATCCGCGTCCAGCATCTCCGTTCCGATGACCTGATAAGCCTCTGCTGCTGGTCCTAAAAAGTCACGACAGATGCCAGTCTCTGCTGAGAGCGCGACCGCACCCTGACTTAAAACCTCCACAGCCCGTGTTTGAAGCCCCCCCCCATAGCGCCAGAACAGCGGTACTGCGCGAGAACGCCGCAGTTTTTTCGAAAATTCGGCTTCGGGAAAATAGCCATCAACGATGGATACTCTGATATCCTCTCGATCCAAGGTGACGAACCGGAAAAGGTGCTGTGCTTTATCCCGCATATAGGGAACGAAGGCCCGGCCGGTAAAGAGAATGTCATTCTCGATATCCACAGGCGCAGAGTAGACCGGCTCTAATTGGATGTAGGTGTCATGTCCAGGGAAGGCCGCAATCCGGCCGTCATAACATGCGCTCAGCTCGGAATGCTCGGAGGCGCTGTTCGTAATCACAAGATGTGCCCGCTTAAGATCACCATATCGGTGCGGCAGAAAATAATCATGGTCACCAACCCAGACCGCAACTGGAATCCCAAAATCAAACAAATCATGGGGCAGATAAGGGCCAAAACAATCGATTACCACGGCAAGCACGGGTGAGAAGTCGTCATCCTCTGCATTCAAAAACTCCGCCAGAGTACTTCCAAAGTCGTCCGGCGTCAGCTGAAGGTGACGAACATTAAATTCTGTTAAATTATCAAAAGGGCGAGCCTTGGATGCACCGGGCATGCTGATGATTAGAATATCAATCGGGCACTCCGCCTGTCTCTGAAACCGGGCGGCAATTTTGGTGTTTTGGCCAAGACACCAATGGGCATAGGCCTGCACATCCTGGGCACCCTCCGGCAGAGCGGGCAGTCCTTCAAGCAAGGTCAGCCCCTTGTTTATGTTGCCCCCCATAATCATCGATAACGCATAAAACGCTGGGTCAGAAAAGCGCGCCATATCCAACGCAACAGGATAGTTTCCCGCTTTGAAGGCCTCGCGGGCACTGACAAATCTAATAGGTTCCTTTGGAGGACGCACATGCGGATCAATCCGGCTGTTCGGGATAATCTCTTGCCATGCCATGCGAAGGGTAACTACACGGGAACAAGGGCCGCAGCGACCCGGCGTTCTTCGGTCAAAAGAACGTTATACGTGCGGCAAGCCGAGCCTGTATCCATGGGCTCGAGAACGATGCCGTTTTCTTTAACCATTTTCCGTAATATTGGCGGCATAAAAAGTGTAATCGGGCCGCAGCCGACTAGGAGAATATCCACGGGCGGATCCGCATCAAACACCGCAGAGAATACCTCTAACGTCGGTACTGTTAAGTCGCCCGGTTTCCATACAAGGGTACGGTCAGGAAAGATAATAACAGGGTGATCGTAGGTCTGATCCGAAATGGTAAAGCCGCCATCACCATAGCTTTGAATGAGCTGACGCCCCAGAGGGACCGCAGGGGTAATATCAAATGACATATGATTAGTATACTAGCGCCATTAGCGCGGTTGAAGACTTACTCTGCAGGTTCCCGGGCCGTTCGGGCTGTGCTCATGTCGGTTCCCCGATCAACGTTCAAATACAAGAGTAACGGCACTGCCAGACAGATCGACGAATAGGTTCCGATCAAGACCCCCCAGATCATGCCAAAGCTAAACCCACGAATAACCTCACCGCCGAGGACATAAAGCGACCCAAGAGCTAAAAGTGTTGTGACGCTCGTCATGACCGTGCGGGACAGCGTTTCATTGATGCTGTTATTCAGCAACTCTGGAAGCGGCATAGTCTTATATTTTCGTAAATTCTCTCGCACTCTGTCATACACCACCACGGTGTCGTTAATGGAATATCCGGCAATAGTCAGAATGGCGGCCACCGTCGATAGGTTGAACTCCAGACCAGTCAGCGCGAAAATCCCGATCGTCGTCACCACGTCATGGCTGAGCGCGATAATGGCACCCAGGCCGAATTGCCATTCAAACCGGAACCAGATATACGCGAGGATACCAAAGATAGCGAAGAGCACGGCGAGCACACCGTCTCTGAATAACTCCTGACTGACCTGAGGGCCAACAAATTCTGTTCGGCGGTATTCAATATTGGATGGCAACGTGGCTTTGACCTTCCCAACGGCAACCTGCTGAGCTCTCTCCCCACCATCCTGTTTCTGGACTCGGATTAAGAAATCAGTGACTTCTCCAAATTCCTGGATATTGATCTCACCAAGTCCAAGGCCGGAGAGATCACTGCGCATCTGACCAATATTGCCAGGCGTCGGTGTTCTAATCTCAATCATAATTCCGCCCTGAAAATCGATCCCATAATTCAAGCTACGCGTCATAAAAAGGCCAACGGAAAACGCAACCAGGAGGGCCGAAAAAATGAAGAAAATCCTCCTCCTCTCCGTAAATTTAAGGTTAGGTTTTTTAGGCAAAAGATGAATTGGTTTTAGCATGGCACCCTCCCCCTAAATTGGCACTTTGGTCGGTTTGGTCTTGCGTATCCAGGCCACAACAAACAGCCTCGTTAACATAATCGCCGTGAACATCGAAGTAACGATCCCAATCATTAGCGTCACCGCAAACCCTTTTATGGGACCAGAGCCAAACTGGAATAGGATAGCCGCCGCAATCAAGGTCGTGAGGTTCGCGTCAATAATCGTTGTAATGGCTCGGGAATATCCCGCATCAATGGCAGAAATCGGCGTTCGTCCACCGCGCAGTTCCTCGCGGATCCGTTCAAACACCAACACGTTGGCATCCACGGCCATGCCAATCGTAAGCACAATTCCGGCAATTCCCGGAAGTGTAAGCGTAGCTTGCAAAGCGGACAGTGCCGCCAGGATCATCACCATGTTCACAAACAAGGCCACATCAGCGAAAAACCCAAACAGGCCATAAATAATGACCATAAAGACGACCACTAGAACGAGACCAATCACACTGGCAACTTTACCAGCTGCGATAGAGTCCGCGCCTAACCCGGGTCCTACAGTACGTTCTTCCAAAATTGTCAACGGTGCGGGCAAAGCCCCGGCCCGCAGCAAAAGCGCCATGTCCTGAGCTTCTTGGGTCGTAAAGTTGCCGCTAATCTGGCCGCTCCCCCCTAGAATAGGCTCTCTGATTACCGGCGCCGTCACGACTTTACCATCCAGCACCACAGCGAACGGGCGATTGACATTCGCTCGCGTGACATCTGCAAATCTTTTTCCACCCACCGTATCAAAGCGAAAAGTAACAACCGGCTCGTTGGTGCGTTGGTCAAAGGAAGGCTGTGCGTCAATCAGACGATCCCCCCCAACGGCGACACGTTTCTGAACAAGGTATTGCCGAGGTTCATTCTGACTGGCAGCACTCCCCGTCTTTTGTCGATCCCCATCTAAACCCGGCAACAAGCGTGAGCCCGGGGGAACCCGGCCTTGGATTGCATCCCTCAGCGACGCGCCACTTTGGTCCAGCAAATGAAAAGTCATCTTGGCCGTGCGGCCCAATAGGCGTTTCACCCGCTCTGGGTCGTCCACGCCCGGCAATTGGAGCAGTATCCGATCGTTTCCCTGGCGCTGAATGGTTGGTTCTTTCGTCCCAGTTTCATCGATCCGCCGCCGGACAATTTCTATCGATTGCTCGACTGCAGACCGACGGATTTCTGCTAATGCTTCTTTGCCGAGCGTTATGGAAATCCGGTTTCCATCAATACTGATATCGGTGCCCTGCTCAACATTTGTCAATACGCTTTGGGCAAGAGCCAACTGGGATGCACTTCGGATCCCCACGGAAACGCCATTCCCGCGCGCGCCAAGGCCCGTATAGCGGATACGCTTCTGCCGGAGAGCGATGCGAACGGCGTCCACCATGGCGTTAAGGCGCTCCCGAACAACAGCATTAACCCCAACCTGCAGCAAGAGATGCGAACCACCTTGAAGATCTAGCCCTAAATTGACCTGTTTATGCGGCAGGAAACTCGGCAGGCTTCCCGCCGTCCTCTCGTTCAAAAGATTAGGCGAAGCAAACAAAAACCCCAGCGCCACAATGGCGAGGACTGTTATCACCTTCCATCTGGCGAAATAAACCATCGCGTGGGGACTTTCCTCCGTTTTTACGGCGGCTACTTACGGCCACCGAAAAGACCGCCCAAAAGCCCGGCAGGCTGATCTTGTTGACCTGGGGCACCTGCCCCCGCTGGTGCAGCTCCGTCTTTGGGAACCACTCCCGCAATCATGCCGCGTTGTACTCGCACTTTAATGCCTTCCGCGATTTCAACCGCCAATTCTTGATCGTTGATAACTTTTGTCACAGTCCCAAGAATACCGCCACCGGTAATGACTTTATCACCTCGACGAACAGCGGCGAGCATTTCCCGATGTGCCTTGGCTTTTTTTTGCTGCGGGCGGATTAGAAGAAAATAAAATACGGCAAAAATGAGGATCAAAGGCAAGAACGCCCCCAATCCGGCATCACCGCCTCCCGCGGCCTGAGCATACGCCGGTGATATAAACATGTCGTGGCTCCCTAAAATCATAAATACCGTTGTGCGCGGAAATATAGACCGAGGCACGTTCAATGCAAACCAATCCTTTTGAATTCACACAAATTGGCGTGCCAAAGGAGTTATGCTAACACTAAAACCTCATTATTCAGTGGGCAATTAACGGTATAATAATGTGAAGAAAATCGCTGTCATTCTTGGAACCTCTCGACCCGAAAGTTACACGTCGAAAGCTCTCGACGTTGTTTTGGATGAATTTGCCAGGCACGATAAAATTCACGTTGACCTGATTGATCCAACCCACCTGAGCTTGTTATTCCCTGGCCAGGACGGTGATAATAAGGATCAGGAGAAGATCCAGGAGATAGTTACAAAAGCAGATGGTATCGTCTTTTCCACGCCTGAATATCACGGCAGCATGAGTTCTGTCGCCAAGCTCATCATAGAAAACCTCTCCTATCCCTCAGTTCTCGCTGATAAACCGGTGGTGATGATGGGCGTTGCCGCCGGTAGCATCGGAGCGATCAAAACGCTGGAGCAATTGCGTGGTACACTGTCCCACATTGGCGCCATCGTGTTGCCTTTCCCGGTCAGTGTGCCACGCGTTCACAAAGTATTTAATAAGGATGGCACCTGCAATGATGAAACCATCGAGAGCCTGCTGCGCGGTCTCGCGGATCGCCTGCTGGAGTACATTGACGGCTAAAATTCATATGGTAGGGTCCCGCGCCTTGATAAGAGGGAATTTAGCCTTATGAGTGAGCATAGCCTTGAGCCGGTTTTAACACGTATCGCCGACGCCTTGGACCGTTTGGCACCTCGCCCGGTGGTTCAGCACGGACTTAAGGGCGCAGACGCCTATGTCTGGCATTCAGACCCAGAACGCCTCGAAGCCGTTTTGGACGTTAGCCGAATCGACCTCAACCTCCTTCAAGGGATCGAACAACAAACAAAAACACTATACGACAACACAAAGCGCTTTGCGAAGGGCCTGCCCGCCAATAATGCACTTCTTTGGGGTGCACGCGGCACCGGTAAAAGCTCTCTTATCAAAGCCGTGCATGCACGCTGCAACGAGGAAGATGGCGCTGACTTAGCTCTGGTTGAAATTCACCGGGAGGATATCCCTACCCTTCCGCAGTTGCTCCAGGTTTTAAAAGGGGCTGGTCGTCGGTGTCTATTATTCTGTGACGATCTCTCCTTCGAAGTTGAGGACACAACATTCAAGTCCTTAAAAGCTGTCCTTGAAGGGGGCATTGAGGGGCGGCCCGAAAATATCATCTTCTATGCAACATCAAACCGTCGACATTTAATGCCCCGGGATATGATCGAAAACGAACGATCAAGTGCAATCCACACAGCAGAAACGGTCGAAGAGAAGGTCTCTTTATCGGACAGGTTCGGTCTATGGCTTGGATTCCATCCGGTCAAGCAGGATACCTATTTCAACATCATCGAAGGTTACGCTGCAGCATTTGATCTGGACATCGACAAAGAAACACTTCGCGCCGAGGCACTTGAGTGGTCAATGACCCGAGGCTCTCGGTCAGGCCGCGTTGCCTGGCAGTTTATACAGGATTTGGCAGGTAGGATGGGCCGGAGGATCAGTTAGTCGGACTAACCTTTTGGCGCCTGCCGGCGAGCAGTTCGCCGACTGAAGCGGCGGCTAATTTGAAGTATTGGATCGACCGCCTTATTCCCTCTGCGAATTTCAAAATGAAGTTGGGGGCGTCCTACATTGCCCGAATCTCCGACCTTTGCAACGACCTGGCCTCGCTTAACCTTTTGACCGCGGCGCACGAGAAGTTTCTCGTTATGGGCGTATGCCGTCACCCAGCCATGGGCGTGCTTAATAAGTAAGAGGTTGCCAAAACCCCGAAGTTCATTTCCGGCATAGGCAACAATGCCGGACCGCGCAGCTCGTACTGAGGTGCCCCGATCTGCCAAAATGTTCACACCATCATTTCTCAATCCTTCGCCTTTTTTCCCAAACCGCGAGATGACGTTTCCTCTAACCGGCCATATAAAAGCAGAGCCTTTGTGGACAGGCGGCAAGGCTGTTTCGGGCTCCGTGCTGATCGGCCGTTTTCCGGTAAGCCGGGGGTTCGGGAGGGCCGAGGCCTTGCGAGAGGGTTTGAACTTTCTTCCGGTTTTGGGCTTCACACCGGGCGCGACTTTTAGAAGGTTTGTTGTCGGCAATGGTTCTGGTGCTTCCAGAACAGGCGTTTCGACAAGCCGACCAGAAGCCTCCTTTTCCGCTATCACTTCATGGCGTCGGAACGCCGCCAGTTGAACGGGTTTTCCAGCGGAGTTAGGTAACGCGAGACTTTGACCAACATAGATCCTAAACGGTGGCTCAAGTCGATTAAGGATGGCCATCTGGTAGACATCGACACCGTAGGCCTGAGAAATCCGTGAGAGGGTTTCACCAGCGGCTACAAGGTGTTCACGGTCTGCCGCCGCTCCAGGGAAGGGTGCCGAAAGACCCTGTACAGATGGTCGGGGACTTTGCAACTGGGAGCTTGCCATAATTGGGCTTGAGGTGTCCCCACTCTCTTTGACAAACCCCGGCTGACTGGCAATGTACCCTGCGCCGCCACTCTCAGGGGGCCATTCTAGGTTGCCACATGCGGACAACGTCAAAAGCATGGACAAAAGGGTGCTAGTTTTCAGACGATTCATCCTGTCTCCCCCACCTCTGCTGGAATGAGAGGGACAAATCTCACATCACGGAGTTCTTGCGTATCAAACCCGTTTTCCGTGCGGACGACACGGAGAATGGTTTGAAATTCCGAGTCGTATCCGATGGGGACTACCATCACGCCGCCGAGAGTGAGTTGGTCCGCTAAAATAGGCGGCACGTCCAAAGCCGCCGCAGTTACAATAACTCGATCAAATGGGTTTTGGGCCTCCCAACCGAGCGTCCCGTCTCCGCATTTTGACGTGATGTTGCGGAGTTTAAGTTCTTCGAAACGCGCCTCAGCGGCCTGCAATAGTGGTTTATGTCGCTCCACCGTGTAGACCCGCCTGGCAAGCCGCGCAAGGATCGTCGTCTGGTAGCCTGACCCGGTCCCCACTTCCAAAACCTTCAGGCGATCATTTAGATCCAAGGCCTGGGTCATGATGCCTACGATGCCGGGCTGGCTAAGCGTTTGTTCATGGCCAATGGGCAAGGTAACGTTAGAATAGGCATGATGACGCAAGACGGGCGGAACAAAGATTTCACGGGGCACAGACTCAATGGCCGCCATGACATCTCGATCCGTCACACCCGCACTCCTAAGGCCCATAACTAGGAGAGCCTTGCTGTGATCAAAGTTCATATCAGTCCCAATATGACATCAGTTTTCTTTGAACACGCCCCTAAGGGTTTTAATTGTTGGTTTGTGAGTCATGTTTAACGAAACAGGCGTCACAGAAACAAACCCGTTTTCCACGGCATGCAAGTCCGTTCCTTTGGGATGGTCCGAAGCCGCCCGCCGCGCACCAATCCAATAATAGCTGTGCCCACGCGGATCCTTGTTTTCAATAATTTCATCACCCAATTTGCTGCGCCCTTCCCTGGTCACTTCAATACCCGCTATTGGCATTCTCGACGCAGCAGGAAAGTTCACGTTCATTAAGACATCCTTGGGCCAGGAGACTTGCGTCACCTTCCGGATAACTTGGGCGGCATGGGCAATGGCCGGCGAGTATTTTCGCGCAACATTTCCCCGTCGCTCGCGGAAATCCCCCTCGCTCATACTCTGACTGAACGCAATGGCTGGGATTTCAAACAGTGTTGCCTCCATTGCAGCTGCAATGGTGCCAGAATAGGTCATGTCTTCCCCTACATTTCTTCCCTGGTTGACACCCGAAAGTACCAAATCCGGCTTACACTCTCTCATTATTTGGTTAACGGCGAGTAAAACGCAGTCTGTGGGGGTGCCATCCACGGCAAATTTATTTTCCCCTTGCTTACGGATTTGGAGCGGGCGGCGCAACGTGATGGAATGCCCCGTGGCACTCTGCTCACGAAGCGGCGCAACGACCCAAACATCATCAGAGAGTGTGCGAGCGATCGTTTCCATTATCTTCAACCCGGGTGCGTTAATCCCATCGTCGTTGGACAAAAGGATGCGGGCCTTGTTTAGATTGAATGGTGGCGTGAGCATGCCCGTCAGTCTTCCGTTATGACGCTCAAGCCACCCATGTAGGGCTTGAGGACCTCCGGCACAGCGACGGATCCGTCATCCTGCTGATAGTTCTCAAGGATGGCGATCAGGGCTCGTCCAACAGCAACCCCAGAACCATTGAGCGTATGCAAGAACCGTGTGCCCTTCCCCTCTTTAGATCGAAAGCGAGCCTTCATGCGCCTGGCCTGAAAGTCGCCGCACATGGAGCAAGAGGAGATCTCCCGGTACCGCCCCTGTCCCTCATTTTGCCCAGGTAGCCAGACCTCAATATCGTAAGTCTTGCGCGCGCTGAACCCCATGTCGCCGGTGCAGAGGACAACCGTGCGGTAAGGAAGCTCGAGCCGTTTCAGAACTTCCTCAGCGCAGTTTGTCATTCGTTCTAGCTCTGAGTCCGAACGATCGGGATGGACGATGCTAACCATTTCCACTTTGCTAAACTGGTGCTGGCGGATCATTCCACGGGTATCCCTACCGGCGGCACCGGCCTCTGAGCGAAAACACGACGTCATCGCCGAGAAGCGAAACGGTAGGTCTTCCTCCTCCAAGATCTCACCCGCTACCATATTAGTTAGTGGGACCTCGGCTGTCGGGATTAGCCAATAACCGTTTTGGGTTTTAAAAAGATCCTCCTCGAATTTGGGCAGTTGCCCTGTGCCAAACGCGGCATCATCGCGCACCAGGGCCGGAGGATTGACCTCAGTATAGCCGTGCTCACCGGTATGCAAGTCCAACATAAAAGCACCGAGCGAGCGCTCCAGTCTAGCCAATGCACCGGACAGGATACAAAAACGGGAGCCGGACATTTTCGCTGCCGTCTCGAAGTCCATCATACCAAGGCCTTCACCGATCTCAAAATGCTCTTTGGGTGCGAAAGAAAATGACCTAGGCTCACCCCAGCGACGCACCTCAATGTTATCGTCTTCATCTGCACCATCGGGTACATCGTCGAGGGGCAAGTTGGGAAGTTCAGCCAGTGCGCTTTCCAGGTCCACGCCCCTAGCCTTAGCCGCATCTTCAGCAGCGGCTTGTTCTTTCTTAGAGGAGGCAACCTCCTGGATTTCAGCTTCTGCGTTTTCACCGGCAGCCTTCGCCTGGCCTATGATTTTCGATAGTTCGTTACGACGTGTCTGCAGCTCCTGCGCCCGCGTTTGCGCTTCTCGGCGGGTCTGGTCGAGTGCCAATAAAGCTGGCGACTGAGGATCCAACCCCCGCCGGGCGAGGCCCGCATCAAACGCCTCGGGGTCATCCCGTATCCATTTTATGTCAAACATGATGAGGGGTCTTATAGGGGGCGACGCCCATGCCAGCAATCTTTTAGGTAAAATGAACCAAGCTTTGAAAGAGAGTTCTACAGGCTATCCTCTCGGAGTTGGATCAGGCCTGATTAAAGTCGGTTTCCTCAATGTCCTCACTGTCTCCGCTGGCCGCCTGGCCCTGGGAATTACTCTTCTTCTCCACCATACGAACGGCAATGATGGAGGCCTCATAAAGAATAATTATGGGAATCGCGAGGCCAACTTGGCTTATTACATCGGGGGGCGTGATTATGGCGGCGCCAATGAAAGATGAAACAATCGCGTATTTGCGCTTCGACGCGAGGCCCTGCGACGTTGTCATACCCGCCCTCGCCATTAAGGTCAGAACAATTGGCAACTGGAAACTAATGCCGAAGGCGAATATCAATCGCATGACGAGCGAGAGATATTCATTGACCTTAGGCTCCAACTGGACAGCCAGCGCCCCATTGCCACCAGGTGTCTCAAAGCTAATAAAAAACTGCCAGGCAAGCGGGAAAATAAAATAATAGACGAGGGCCCCTCCTAAGAAAAAGAGAATGGGCGACAAAACCAGATAGGGCAGCACAGCCTTCTTTTCATGGAGATAGAGACCCGGTGCAACAAAGCGCCAGAACTGTGCCGCCACAAAGGGAAATGCGACAAACAGAGCCGTCCAGAAAGATACTTTGATATAAGTGAAGAAGGCCTCATGAAGCGCCGTAAAGATCATCCGGCGCTCGCCACCCTGTTCTGCGAGGATATCAGCCAAAGGCTGAACCAGGAACCCATAAATATGTTCCTTGACAGAGAAAAAGATGAAAAACAGTACGATGATAGCGATGACGGACTTAAGTAACCGCCCGCGCAATTCAACCAAATGCGCAAGCAGCGGCATTTTTGATGAGGAAGCATCATCACTCACGACGCGGATCTCTCTTTCTTCGCATCATCTGCGGTCTCATCGGACCCAACTGCGGGGGAGGAAGTTTCCGTTTTGATGCCCTCGGCGTTTTTACTGTCTCCAATATTTGCGGCCCTGGGGACATCCTCGTCATCGGGCCAGTCATCCTCTAAATATTCAATGCCCTCAATTTCGTTTGGATGAATAACGTTTTCCTTTAGCGACTCGAGACTGCTCTCACCTGCACTGTTTATCTGATCTCGGACGTCTTCAAGCTCACTATCCCGGATCATGTCGTCTACATGGCCGCGAAATTCCCGAGTAATGGCTTTGGCTTTTCCGGCAAGGTGACCAACCGTCCGAAGCACCTTGGGCAAGTCTTTTGGGCCGACGACTAGAAGAACAACGACGGCGATAATGAACAGTTCTGGCCAGCCGATATCAAACATAGCGGCTCACGCTCCTTCGGACCGACACCAGCGCCAAAAAATACAGGCTCAATGATCCACGCTTAACTGTCGATTTTTTCGGGTTGTGCCTCGGATGTATTTTGAGTGGCCGCTTGTGCATTTTTAGCTTCGACCACCTCGGGGCCATCTTCCTTTACGCCCTTTTTGAAAGATTTAAGGCCTTTGCCAAAGTCACCCATGAGCTGCGATATCTTACCGCGTCCGCCAAACAAAATCAGGACAATGACCAGAACAACAACCCATTGCCAAATTCCACCAATTCCCATTTCTAAATTACTCTTCTGCAAAAATAAAATAATAGCAGTTGATAATGGCAGAATCGCTGTTCCAGAGCAATGTTGTCGATAAATAGGCCGGATTTTGACGGCATAAAAGCGCCCCATAAAATTATGGTGGCGCTTCATGGACCAGCAACCTACACTTGAAGGCCTTTCGGTGTACGATATTATTGATCACCGGTGTTCGGAGGACTGAAACCCCGAAGATGTTTTTTTTTAACTATCTAAGGAGACAGGGAATGAGAACATTTCTAACCTCGAAACGACTAATTATGCCTGCACTAGCGTTTGCGGCGATCGCGGCATTTAGCGTAGATGCGATGGCGCAAAAAACCATCAAAATAGGTGCTTCTGCGCCTAAAACCGGCCCGTTAGCTGGCGGGTCGACCGTATCTTTCTGGCCCAATGTTGAACTTTGGGTCAAACAAATAAATGCGGCGGGGGGTATCAAACTTAAGAGCGGAAAGGCGAAAATTGAGCTTATTGAGTATGATGATCGCACCAATCCCGGTGAAGCTATAAAAAATATCCAACGCCTTGCCACTCAGGATAAAGTCGATTTTATCCTCGCGCCTTACGGTACTGGTTTAAACCTGGCAACAGCACCACTTTTTGCAAAATTCAATTATCCTTTGATTACACATACTGCGATCACCGATAAAGTTGAAGCCCTTACAAAAAGGTATCCAAATATTTTCTTTTCACTCGGAACAACAACTGCGTTTGCGGGATCTGTAGCTAAAGTTCTGGGCAAAATGAAATCCGCCGGTACGATTGGCAATAAAGTAGCAATGGTAAATGTCGCAGACGCATTTGGTATTGAGCTTGCAAATGCCGCTCGCCCGATTTTCAAAAAAGCCGGTTTTGAGATTGTTTATGACAAGTCTTATCCTCTTGGGTCGCCCGACCTCTCTCCGGTGATACGTGGAGCTAAAGCGGCAAAACCGGATGCGTTCGTTGCATGGTCCTATCCTCCCGACACTTTTGGTTTAACCGCCCAAGCGAAAGTGCAAGGGCTTGATGTAAAAGCTTATTATACCGCAGTCGCTACTGCTTTTCCCGTATTTGCTGGAAAATTTGGGAAATCGGCTGAGGGAATACTGGGTGCAGGCGGTATTAATCCAGAGACGACTGCAATGAAAAATTATCGCGCCACGCACAAGAAAATAACGGGTAAAACTGCTGATTATTGGGCCAGTGGCATGGTATACGCCACGTTCCAGATTCTTCAACAAGCAATCGAAGCTGTCGGTACCACGGATAGAAAAGCGGTTACAGCGCACATCAAGAAAAGTACGTTTAATACTGTAATGGGGCCAATTAACTTCAAAAATCAAAATAACGAAGTCTTCTGGACGGTCGGCCAATGGCAGAGTGGCAAATTCTATGGTGTGAGTTCTACGGGCCATCCCGGCGAAAAAAGCATCAAAGCCAAGCCAAAATGGTAGGCTAAGCACACGTATTCCTAGTGTCGGTAACCGACACTAGGAATACGTCCATCCGAAATAATCATTAAATGGATATAATAATAATTGGCGTATTGCTCGGCGGTGCATATGCACTAATGGCAATGGGTCTCCAACTTCAATATGGCGTCGCTAGGATCATGAATCTCGCTAGCGGCGAAGTGCTAGTTGCCGGCTCGTTTGCGGCGTTTTGGTTTTTCACCGGAGCCAACTATAGCCCCATATATTCAATTTTTTTTGTTGCACCAGTAGCTTTTGGCCTGAATTGGTTGATCTACAAAATTTTCATGCGTCCTTTGGTTAAACGGGCCAAATCAGAGGGTCAACTTGAAGTTGATAGCATTCTCTCCACGTTCGGACAGAGTTTCATTCTCGTGGGTTTAATGTTGGCAATTTTTGGTGGTAAATATTTTAACTATTCGTATCTTGAGAGGCCATTTGATATCCTAGGCCAGGCATACGAGCTCAATCGAATAGTCGCCTTTCTATTTTCTATCACACTATGCATTGTTTTATATGTTTGGCTAAACCGAACGCGGGTGGGCCTGACGCTCCGCGCCGTCTCTGTTAACCCAGAAGCTGCTGGTCTCGTAGGCATTGATGTTCCCAATGCCGCAGCGCTAGCATTCGCATTAGGTGGTGCGGTTACGGCGGCGGGCGGGGCACTGCTCAGCATGTTTCTAACTTTCGACGCCTCGGTCGGAGTTATATTCACCATGAAAGCCCTAGTAATAGTAATAATGGGGGGTGTGCGAGATATTAGAGGAACAATTTTAGTGGCATTTATACTCGGACTGTTAGAAACCGGGGTCGCAACTTTGATTGACCCTGGTTTAACCCTGGCCTCAGCTTATTTGCTTTTCATCCTTACTTTAATCGTGCGTCCCGAGGGTATTTTTGGCAAGAGGTCAAAATGATTGAAGATAAGTTCCTCACTCGGAGAGAACTAGCTGGCTTTATAATTGCGATAGTAGCTCTCGCTATTGCAGCAATGTTACCAGTTTTAAACACGGGGTATATTCTATCGCTTGGCGTTACGATTGCGATGTATACAGTTTTATCTACATCTTGGGCGCTATTCTCTGGACCGACACATTACATATCCCTTGCGACAGCCGCATTTTTTGGTCTTGGGATGTATGTTGTTGGTAGCGGCATTGAGGTACTTCCATTTCCAATATTAGCAATAATTGCAACATGCGCTGGCGCTGTTCTGGCTTTTTTAATTGGCGTTGCAACACTCCGATTATCAGGCATTTATTTTGTAATATTTACATTAGGACTCGCTGAATTTATCCGCCAAATCGTAACTTGGGTTCAAACCACTATGGGAACGAGCAGTGGCTTATATGTGCTCATTAACATTGAAGAAAAGACGATCTATTGGAGACTTTTATGTTTAGCGGCATTCGTCTACTTGATTGGCTGGGGTATTAATCGATCCCGTTTGGGATTTGCGCTTCGAATTATTGGAAATGATGAAGAAGTTGCGAAACACAGTGGTATTAACGTGGCGCTCGTCAAGGTACTACTATTTATGATTTCAGGGTCCATCGCCGCATTGACTGGGGCTTTATTAGCACCACGATGGACATACATTGAACCCACCATTGCGTTCAGCCCAATGTTGTCGTTTTTGGTGGTAATTATGGCTCTGGTAGGCGGCGCCCAACGTCTTTGGGGGCCAATACTCGGTGTTATTCCGTTCGCACTTGTCTGGGATTTAATTACCGCACAATTCCCCAACCAAACGGCTCTGATGCTTGGAATTGCCTTTTTGCTTGTTGTTTACGCTATTCCAAACGGCATCGGGGGACAAGGAGCGAAATATTGGGCTAAATTTAAGCACTGGAGAGATTTTCGTGTCACCTAATCTCGCTCTTTCTGTTCACAACGTAACAAAAAATTTTGGCGGTCTGACGGCTGTAGATCAGATCACTTTTGATGTAATGGAGCATGATGTAGTTGGTTTGATAGGTCCGAATGGTTCGGGAAAAACAACCATGTTAAATGTAATCTCCGGAATGTTGCGCTCGAGTAGCGGAAAGATAAAATTATATGGGAGAAACATAGCTCGCCACTCGGCCAACCGCATCGCTCGTCAAGGAATTTCTCGCACATTCCAGCTTGTTCGCACGCTACCAACCATGACCGTTGCAGAAAATATTGCAGCCGGTGGTGTGTTTAGTTACCGACGCTACTGGGGCAAAGAGTTAAACAGGCGGATCAGGTATATGCTCTCACATGTGGGATTATCAGATAAAGCTGAGATGCCCGTAGCAGCTCTTACTTACATTGATCAGAAGCGAGTAGAGCTGGCAAGAGCGCTAATGGCAGATCCAAAAGTATTACTTCTCGATGAATGGCTAGCCGGTCTAAATCCATCCGAAATGAAAATTGGTATAAATTTGATTAGGGGGCTCCGGTACGAAGGTCGTACAATTATCATTGTTGAACATCACATGGACGCTATCCGAAGTTTATGTGACCGATGCGTGGTTATGAATAGTGGCGTTAAGATTGCAGAGGGAAATCCGCAAGCTGTTTTAAATGAGCCAGAAGTAATTCGTGCTTACTTGGGAGAGGAGAATGCTTGAGTGTAAGGACCTCTCCGTATTTTACGGCAATCATCAGGCTGTTGATGGCATCTCGATTAAGGTGAACTCTGAAGAAATAGTCGCCATCCTCGGAGCTAATGGCGCAGGCAAAAGTACTATCTTAAAAGCTATTTCAGGTTTAATCGATTTTGATGACGACGACCAGTATCGGGAGCATTATGCCAACTATAAAAATGAAATCGTAATGAACAACGTCCCAATATTTGATTGGGACCCCCACGATGTAGTTGAACTTGGTCTCTCCATGGTTCCTGAGGGGCGTGAACTTTTTGGGGAATTGACCGTAACTGAAAATCTTGAGCTAGGCGCACATCCGAAGCGGGCCCGTGATGAAAAGGCCATGAACCTAGACAAGGTATTGACCATCTTTCCTCAATTAAAAAACCGGCGGAATCAGATTACCCGCACGATGAGTGGGGGAGAACAACAAATGGTCGCCGTTGGCCGAGCTATGATGTCATCGCCCAAGATACTAATGTTAGATGAACCATCTTTAGGATTATCGCCATTATTATGTTCCGAGTTGTTTAAAGCCCTAAGAGACATTCGTGAGACCGGTGTAGGTATCTTGTTGGTTGAGCAAAATGCCAAGCAGAGTCTTACCATAGCAGATCGAGGTTATTTACTAGAAAACGGGCGAATAATAGGGGCAGACACGGCGTCGAGTCTTGCCAATGATCAATCGGTAATGCGCGCATACTTGGGAGCCGGTGTCAAAATTAGCACCAAGCACATTAGTAAAAAGCCGGCTGTTAGAATATCAAGCGATGATGTTCTTCAGAAAAGCTACGACACAACATTAAAGATTATTGAAACATCAAAAATTCTTGACCTAACCGCACGGGCAGTCGAGCGTCAGCAAAGTCATCTTCGGGGCAAGCCCGTAAAAAATACGAAACCTGCGAAACCGTTCAGTCAGCTGAGAGATAGCCAAGCAATTGGCGGGGATACATATCCGGTTATCCGAGCAGCTGCAGTTCATGCAGCATCGGTATTTCTTGATCGCGAGGCATCAACGGACAAGGCATGCAAGTTAATTGAAGAAGCGGCTGAGGGGGG
>PBNV01000026.1 GCA_002723345.1 Rhodospirillaceae bacterium | reverse complement strand
TTTGTTGTATCTTTCTGATCTCATCAACGGGTATAGGTTTACGCTTCTTTACATCATCTCTGTCAGGCATGAAGGTACGACTGAAGTTGTTAGTACAGTTAAGCCCGTGCTCACTGATTGTCAGATTGATGATAGACTTGATTGTCGCAAACACACGTTTGGTAGAGACAACGGTTAAGCCTTTATCTAATAACCAATCACGGAACTTACCTGCATCTGAGGTGCTATATGCACTGATAGGCCTATCACCTAATACGTTGATGACATATTCCTTGGTACGATTAGCACCTCTGAAGAATGTTTTGCTTCTGCCGTGTCCTTTTAGTTCAAGATAAAACTCTACAGCTTCAGAGAGAAGAGGGGCGTCATCTGCTCGATCTTTCCAATCAGGTATTACTGATAGTTCAGGGATATCCAGTTTCTGTAACCTAACACCCATCCAGTAGTCGTCTAAGCGTTGGGTTATCGATTGAGCAGCTCTTACTGCTCGTGCTTTAGACTGGGTACGTAAGCTAAAATACAGTCGACACTTATCATAATGGTGTTGCATATCGACTGGTATACGCCTGACAAAGTAATACACCCCATCACGGCACAGCACATATGGTGCCTCTTTTTTGTTGCGCAATTTGTTCTACACTCCAAGCCACGTGATTGACACAATGCTTGTGAATCAATGACTTGCGACACATAAAGTGTAAGTAAAATGGTGCCCAGGAGAAGACTCGAACTTCCACAACCTTACGGTTACTGGCACCTGAAGCCAGCGCGTCTACCAATTCCGCCACCTGGGCGTTGCTGTTAGCATTGCAACGAACAACGGCATTGCAGTTATCAGTGCCTAGTCAGCCAGGGGAGGTGGTACCCTTCTAGCCATTAATCTGTCAACCGCCATCCTCATGGTGTCCCTGGTCTAATGTCATCACACTCCGAGGGGTGGCTGTCTCGAGATCGTAAACCACAATTGGCATCTTGTGCGAGGAGGTACGGGCCTTTATCTAACGCTTAGCGTCAATCTAAATTATGCGGTGTCTTGGAGTACATAATATGTCTAAGAGAATTGTAACGGTTTTCGGCGGCTCCGGGTTTATCGGGCGCCATGTTGTCCGACGGCTTGCTCAGGAGGGTGCGCAGGTTCGCGTTGCAGTCCGAGATCCCGAGACGGCTAATTATTTACGACTGATGGGCGGCGTGGGCCAAATTGTACCTGTTCCCACTGACATCAGCGATACAGCCTCTGTCGCCAACGCGCTAGTTGGCGCGGACCAGGCCGTTAATCTGGTGGGTATTCTGTTTGAGGCCCGCAAGCAGCGTTTTCAAAGCGTGCACACTGATGCGGCGGCCAGAATCGCAGATGCGTCACAGACTGCTGGTTTGCGACAATTGGTACATGTGTCAGCCATTGGTGCCGATACGAAATCGGATTCTCTCTATGCGCAAACCAAAGGCTTGGGTGAAGCGGCGGTCAAACGGGCCTTTCCCGAGGCGACCATTTTGCGGCCCAGCATCGTTTTTGGCCCCGAGGACGGGTTTTTCAATCTGTTCGCTGGTATCAGCGGCCTGGCTCCAGCCCTTCCCGTGTTTGGCTGTCCGGCTTGGCCCAAATTATCCGTTTTTTCCGACAAAGGGTTAATCAATTTTGATTTTTACGGTGATGGTGGCACCAAGTTTCAACCGGTTTATGTAGGGGACGTGGCGGACGCCGTGATGACGGGGCTGAGATCGCCCGAGACTGCAGGCAAGGTCTTTGAGCTCGGTGGGCCCACTGTTTACACCAGCAAAGAGCTCATGGTTCTTATGCTTCAGACAATAGGGCGCAGGCGACTTCTCCTGCCCATTCCCTTTTGGCTGTTGACCATCATGGGATTTTTTATGGAAGCCCTGCCAAGACCGCTCATCACTCGTGATCAGGTGAAACTACTACGCCGGGACAATGTGGTTGCTCGCCGTGCTAAAAAATTACAGGATTTGGGGATAACGCCCACTGCAGCAGAGGCCGTGCTACCGACTTATCTGGCCAGGTTCAAGATCCACAGGAGCGCGAGAGCGGAGAAGGCTTAGACCGTCTCTCTCGTACCTATCATGAAATCGTGTTGCCAGTTGATTTTACGCTCTCGATTATTGAGCAAGAATATAGTCAATAATGGCCGCATAAACAGCTCTCACCCCCATGGCCTCGCCGCCCTCGGGTCGGCCCGGGCGGGCTACAGCGTTCCAAGCCATCAAATCAATATGCGCCCAAGAAGTAGACGGTTCAACAAACTCCTGTAAGAACAACGCTGCTGTTATCGCGCCGCCAAAACCTGAATCCGGTGCATTGGTGATATCGGCTGTCTTGCCTGCAATAAGCCGGCGGTATGCTGGCCATAGAGGAAGCCGCCACAAAGGATCCTGTTCTTTTATCCCCGTCCGTAAAATGCATTCTGCTAACCGATCGTCATTGCTGAATAGGGCGGGCAGTTCGGTGCCCAACGCGACCCGAGCAGCTCCAGTTAGAGTCGCAAAATCAATGATCAGAAGAGGTTTCTCGCGAGCTGCTTCAAATAGAGCATCAGCTAGGATAACCCGGCCTTCCGCATCCGTATGGCCAATCTCTATTGTTTTGCCGCTGCGTGCCGTGATTACGTCCATGGGCCGAATAGCGTTGCCCGATATGCTATTTTCAACGGCTGGGATAAGCACTCTAAGCCGCACTCGGACCTTTGCGGCCATAAGCAAGGCGGCAACACCCAAAACATGCGCTGCACCGCCCATATCCTTTTTCATCAGTTTCATACCGGCCGCCGGTTTAATGTCGAGGCCGCCGGTGTCGAAACATACGCCCTTTCCCACCAGGGTGACCTTTGGGTCACGGGGCCGTCCCCAGGTCATGTCGAGCAGGCGCGGCGCATCGTCGCTTGCCCTTCCAACGGCATAAATGGTGGGGAAATTTCTCGCCAAAAGCTGCTCGCCGCGCAGTGTCCTGAACGCAGCCCCGTGTTGTTGCGCAAGAGTTCGGGCAGCTCTTTCCAATTCACTTGGCCCCATGTCATCGGCAGGGGGATTGATCAAATCACGGACCAGGAATGTTGCCTCCATTGCCCGGGTGACATGGGCCCTGTCGCAGCCTTTTGGCCAGCGCAGTGATGTCTTCAATGCCATGTGTTTGCGATAGGCGTCGAAGCGGTAGCTGCCGAGCGCCCAGCCAAGTGCAGCGCGGTTCTCGGCCTCTTTCCCTCGCACACCATTAAACCGGTAGAGACCATCCGGTAGGTTGCGCGCGAGGTCAGCCGTGTCCCAAATCTCCAGCGGAGCAGAGATGCCCAGCACGACCCGGGACAGGCCCCCGTCCGCTCCCGGAATCAAACACATTTGGCCAGGTGTCCCGGTGAATTTGTTGACTGTCAGCCATTTTGTCTCATTAGCGGACCGGGCAGCGCGCCATTTCTTCAGGCCACCTTGTGTGACAACCGTAATGGGGATGGCTTTCCCATCTGTAGGCGAAAATGGTTTCATCAAGACCTCTCTCGATGCATAGGGTGACGTGGACGTGTCTCACTTATATCTCCAGACCCCCCAGAACGTCACGTTAATAACCATAATATAACTCGGATCAGCGCCCACTTGCGGGACCAAGTGGAAGTGTCATTGTTACAGCCAGGCCTATCATCAGTCCGGATACTAATAGGCACGCGGCGAGCCCAAAAAGCTGAAACACAAGTCCGGAAAGTAAAGTGCCCAAGAGACGCCCTGCAGCGTTGGCCATGTAATAAAAACCCACGTTCAAGGCGACTTTGTCCCGATCCGAATAGGCCACGATCAGAAAAGAATGCACAGAGGAGTTTATAGCAAAGATGATGCCGAACAGACACAATCCGCTAATCAATATCAGTTTAACTGAGGGTCCATCTACCCACCAGTCAATGGCTGCCGGCGTTAGACTGACTGCAATGGTCAGTGGGATCATACACAGGAACGTTCCCCAGAATTTTGCCGCCCTCGCGCCGCTTTCGGCATCGGATACATGTGTGAGAAGCTTCGGAGCCACGGCCTGGACAATACCATACCCGATTACCCAGGCCGCCATAAAGCCGCCAATCTGATCAAAGCTCCAGCCGAATTGGCGGGCCAGAGAAATGGGAACACCAACAACGAACCAGACATCCCGTGATGCGAAAAGAAAAACTCGCGCGGCAGAAAGAAAGTTAATTTCTCGCTTTTTGGAGAATAAATCTCGAGAGGTGATCACCCGGCTTGCCCGCCCCAAGTCGGCCGTCACTAGTCCCCTCGCAGCGAGCAGGACGAGTATCAGGAATACCGCCATGGTCCAGAGCGCGATGTGGAAACCCAAGAACTGCAACAGAACGCTACCGAGTAGAAAGCCTACACCTTTCAAGGCATTTTTGGAACCTGTCAGCAGCGCGACCCACTTAAATAAGAGCCCTTGGTTACTGTCTGGAACGACCCGTTTCACCGCGCTCTTAGCGCTCATTTTAGTGAGATCTTTAGCTATGCCACTAAATGCCTGGGCGGTCATCACGTAGATGACAGAGATTCCGAGCACCCAATGTGGCTGCACCCCAGACAGCATAATGAGGGCGCCAATCTGAACCATAAGGCCGGTGAACAGGGTCAGCTTTAGTCCATGTTTAGCGCCGATCCATCCCCCAATAAAGTTCGTGAAAATACCCATTGCCTCGTAGAGAAGAAACATAAAGGCCAGATCAACGGGCGAAAAACCAAGGTCGTGGAAATGTAACAACACAAGCATGCGCAACGCGCCGTCAGTCAGGGTGAAGCCCCAGTAGGCGCCCGTTATGGCGGCATAACTTTTTCCGTCTTTGAACTGAGACCGTTCCACAATTTTAGGCCTTTTTTACAGGGTTCCGGCGATTTTCATTGCTAAATCCATCATCCTGTTTACGTACCCCCATTCATTATCATACCAAGCATAAATTTTGACTTGCGTCCCATTAATCACCATTGTTGACGGCCCGTCGATGATAGCGGACCGGGGATCATTCGTGTAATCGACTGAAACAAGGGGACGGTCTTCCAAACCGAGAATACCATTTAGCTCTGTTTTCGCAGCGTCCCGAAAGATCCGGTTAACCTCATCGGCAGAGGTGACCCGCGTGACCTCAAAAACGCAGTCGGTGAGCGACGCATTGAGGAGTGGGATGCGAACAGCATGTCCGCTTAATTTGCCTTCTAGCTCGGGGTAAATCAGGGTTATGGCGGTGGCTGAACCGGTGGTGGTCGGGATGAGTGATGTGAGGCCCGAACGAGCGCGGCGGAGATCTTTATGATGGCCGTCTACCATCACTTGCGTATTGGTTACGTTGTGGATCGTTGTAATACTGCCGTGCCTGATCCCAATATTCTCGTGGATCACCTTGACCACCGGAGCGAGACAGTTCGTAGTGCAGGAGGCTGCGGTAATGATATCATGGGCGGCAGGGTCATATAACCGGTCGTTCACGCCCATGACAATATTGAGGACGTCCTCGTCCTTTACGGGCGCGGCGACGATTACCTTTCTGGCTGTTCCAGAGAGATGCGGCGACAATGTGTTGCGAGTTCTGAACTCTCCGGTCGCCTCGATGACAATGTCAACATTGGCGGTTGACCAGGGGATCTCTTCCGGGGTGGAGCAGGCAGATACAGAGATGTGTTTTCCAGAAACTTCGAGGCCTGATGATTTCCAGGCGATATCTCGATCCCAGCGGCCGTGAACAGAATCAAATTTTAGGAGATGGGCAAGCGTTTCAGTATCTTCGTGAAGCTCGTTGATATGAACGATGTTGAGGTCCGGCCAGTCCCAAGCCGCACGAAGCGAAAGGCGCCCGATGCGACCGAAACCGTTAATTCCGACGCGCGTGGTCATATGTTTTTTTTCAACCTCTTGTTTGCAAGGTTCACAGTGGGAACGGTGATTAGGGCTACGGTAGTAATACTTTTCTATAGTTGCGGATTTATGACGACCCTCTCAGGCGTCTCATTTTGCAGTACTCTGTGATAGCCGGCAGTTGCCGACTCTAATGAGAAAACATGATCGTTTAGGATCGGGTAGGGCTTGTAGATGCCCCGCTCAAAGCCATCGCGCAGCGTTTCTAGGATCTCGCCTGAAATTACTGCGTCATGATCCATATTACTTACTCCAATAAGCATATGATTGCCCCGGTAGAAGGTACGAAGATTGATTACATTGTCCTCCACAAAAGTGGAGACGATGATCTGTCGACCTTCTTTGGCAAGGCACGCATTTGCATCGGCAAAATAGGGGCTCCCGACAGTGTTCATTATAATATCGGCACCCCGACCGCCGGTTCTTTCCAGAATGCCTGCGTGCAGATCGGGCTCAGTGGCAAGCGTTAGCACGTCAATCGGTGCTTTTGCCTGACCGTCATATTTGTCCTTTGTGCGTTCAACGGCGATGACCGTGGCACCAGCACCTGCCGCCAACTGAACGCTCGCTTCACCTACTTTGCCGCCGGCACCCATAACAACAACCGTGTCACCGGCCTGAACACGAGATCCTTTGACCATGCCAAGCCAGGCGCAAGTCCAAGGTACGCCGAGGCTCCCGGCCTCTAGCAGCGACAGATTGGTCGGTTTCTCGCGCACCGCTGCCGCGTCGATCACAGTGAACTGAGCGTGGCAGCCATCACGTTTCATGCCGAGATCTCCTCCCGTGCCCCAAACTTGTTTGCCGATGTGGTGGGCGGGACCGTCTACCACCGTGCCCGCGAAATCTCGGCCCGGTGTACGCGGCCATACGAGATCCGGCATTTTGCCGAGCAGCGCTTTGACGTCGGACGGGTTCACTCCGCTGGCAGCGACCTCGATCAGGCATTCATCCGCCTCGAGAACCGGCACCTCAATCTCTGCCAGCTTATAGTTTAGTTTGTCTGATGTCTGGGATTTCTCATGAACACGTATGGCTCTCATGTGTCACTCCTGTGCCCGGTTTTGTTATTCCGTCATTGTCTTTTTACAACCGTTTCACTGACCAATTTCTGGGAGATGTGCGCCAATTACAGTACGGCGACAAATTCGATTTGGATGAGGCGGCCCGGTGGCATGTCATGTACCGAGGTGTGGCGCACCGGTCGGTCGTCCTCATCCGGGAACAGGTCGATCCATTCCGGGTTGATGTAAGCTCGGTCCTCGCGATCGCGCACGAATATGCTCATTTTGGCAATGTCACCGGGAGTGCCACCCGCCCGTTTCATAATATTGCGGATGGTTTGGAAGCAATTTTTGACCTGAGCCTCGATGTCGTCCGGAAGCTCATGACTGTCCGGATCATCTCCGCCAACGGCCGCCGAATATACCATATTACCGATCTTCACCGCCGGGGGGAATGGTTGCGCATGTTCGGGAATATTTGGACCCCTGAGGACTTCGCGTTTTGGCATTGATCTAATCCTCCCGTTAACAAAAAAAGCTAGTACCCTACAACCAAATACTCCAAATTAAAATAACAGCAACGTTACCCTGTACTCATTGATTTGGGTCGAGGAATGATCCTTCCTCCCCCAAGGTCCCGCTTTCAAATGGTGCGACAAGTCAAGATTCGATTTTCATATCTCAATTGTGTGATTGGTTTGGCTTGGATCGCCATTGGTCTCAAAGAGTTGAACGCATACGACGGCGAGGACATTGGCCGCCTTTTCCCCGCTAATGTTATACAATGCTCGCTCAAGCGCTTTACGCACTGTCTCCTGGTTTTGTGCTATTATGCCGCGTTCTTGGGTGATCAGAGCATCTCTTAGAGAGTAAGGCCTAGGGCGGCCAAATCTGGGTATTGCCAAAAAGGACAAAACCCTTCGGTTACCCAAAGGGTTTTGGTGGTGGAGCCGGACGGGATCGAACCGACGACCTCTACAATGCCATTGTAGCGCTCTCCCAACTGAGCTACGGCCCCGTATTTTGGGTCGGGTGTTGTCTACCCCAGCCCTCAAACGATCCTGGGAAGCGCCGGAACATAAAAGGCCAGGACGTGGTTAGGCAAGGAAAAATTCTTCTTGTTTATCGAATTTATCGGCCACTTACTGACGGGACGGTTTTCTCCGGACGCGGGCCCAAAACCTCAGGAGGTTTTATCTCAGAGGCACGCCTACGCGTTCTCGTCATTACTCTCCTCGACGGCGCCGATAACTTCGCCGATATCCTCCTCATCACCGCCAATTTCAGATGTGTCCTCAATTACTGCGTCCTCTTCGCCCTCTTCATCGTCCTCGAGAAGTTCATCAGCCAATTCGGGAGTGATCAGGCCGTCTTCGCCGTCTGTTGTCTCTATTGGGTCAGGTGCGGGGGCGGGGGCCGGTTCAACAGCGGGCGCAGAGCGGCGTGTTTTTGTTTTTTGGACAACATAATCTTCGCCACATTTTGGACAGACCGGTTGTTTCTTTTTCAGATCGTAAAACTTCGCGCCGCAATTCGAGCACGTCAACTTGTTTCCCAATTTCGCTTTGGTCATGGGCATTACCTTTCTTTCAATACCACCGGGCAACTCGTGGCGGGCCGAGAAAATAATCGGCCCAATTGCCATTTTCAGACGTCTCTGTCAAAACCATTTTAGCACCGGTTTGGAGCGAACCCCCACCCAGAGAGCATTGGAAGTAAAATGATTGCTAACGACGGGTGTATGCGGCAGGTGGTGGTGCTGGGCGTTTGCGGCAAATAATGCTAAAATCATCGAGGGTAGGTTGCGACTTACCTGATCACCGCCCAAAACCCAGCGAGACAATTTTTTATGGTGACATCTCCTCTTTCATCCTCTGACGCTTCTCTGGGCGCGGCCATCACGTCATCCAGGACTGAATTTTTTTCTGGCCGGATAAACGTCCCAGGTGATAAATCGATCTCCCACAGAGCGCTTATGCTTGCCGCGTCAGCCGTAGGCGACACCCTGATTAGCGGCCTTTTGGAGGGCGAGGACGTGCTAGCGACGGCCCAGGCTCTGCGTCTTCTGGGCGCTAGGATAGAAAATATTTCTGACGGCGCATGGCGTGTAACTGGACGAGGTGTTGGGGGGTTGCGGGAGCCGTCACAAGCTCTCGATCTCGGCAATGCAGGGACCGGTGTGCGTCTTCTTATGGGGCTTGTTGCGTCTCATCCGTTCAACAGCGTATTTTGCGGGGATGCCTCTCTGTCCGCTCGTCCCATGGAACGCGTGATGGCACCGCTACGCCGCATGGGCGTGAATTTTACAGCCCGGTCGGGTGGGTTGCTGCCATTGACGGTGCATGGATCGGACATGCTCGTGCCACTTGAGGAAACCCTGTCTGTGGCGTCCGCCCAAGTGAAATCGGCGATCCTCCTGGCCGGGCTGAATACGCGGGGAAAGACCACTGTAATCGAACCGGCGCCGAGCCGCGATCATACAGAAAATATGCTGGCCCATTTTGGTGCGGAAGTGACCGTCCAGGATACGGCGGCTGGCCGGGCTATTACGCTAACTGGGTATCCGGAACTACTGGCCAAAGACATTCAGGTTCCAGCCGATATTTCCTCTGCCGCCTTTCCGTTGGTAGCGGGCTTACTCTGTACGGGGGGTGTGACGATTGAGAATGTCTCCCTCAATCCGCTTCGCACTGGATTGCTCGACTGTCTGCGGGACATGGGGGCTACGATTAAGATTAGCAATGAACGGATCAGTGGCGGAGAGGCCATCGGCGATGTTTCCGCCGACCATAGTGCGCTGCATGGTATCAACGTGCCCGCAATGCGCGCCCCCAGCATGATCGACGAATATCCTATTTTAGCTATGGCCGCCGCTTGTGCGACCGGGGACACAGTTTTGGAGGGGGTCGGAGAATTGCGGGTCAAAGAGTCTGACCGGCTCGGCGCGCTTGCCGCCGGTCTCAGCGCATGTGGCGTCTCTGTCGAGGAAACTCGAGCCTCTCTCACCATCCACGGCACAGGGCGCGCGCCAATGGGGGGTGGCTATGTCTCGGCTCATATGGATCATCGTATTGCTATGTCTTTTCTGGTGTTGGGTATGGTGACCGCAGCGCCCGTTACGGTGGACGATGGCATGCCGATCGCTACCAGTTTTCCTGGCTTCGTGTCCATAATGAATGACGCCGGCGCCTGTTTTGAGGGCCACGGCGCTCCGTCATGGACAAAATGATTATTGCCGTCGACGGGCCCGCGGCATCGGGCAAAGGGACCCTGACCGAGCGGCTGGCCGCTCATTTTGATCTCGCTCGACTGGACACCGGACTGATCTATCGTGCGGTGGGAGCGAAGATCCTCCGGGACAATGACAATCCGGAAGATCCAGTGGTAGCGGTCGCGGCAGCCAGGGCGCTATGTTTCACAGACCTAAAACAAGACGGTCTGCGACTGGAAGAAGCCGGCCTGGCGGCTTCGCGAGTAGCGGCCCTACCCGATGTGCGGGCCGTCTTACTTGCATTTCAGCGAGACTTTGCAGCGTGTCCGCCAAATGGTAAAATGGGTGCCGTTCTTGACGGGCGAGATATTGGAACCGTAGTGTGCCCCGACGCCCACCATAAGCTATTTTTAATGGCGTCCGCGGATGTGCGCGCGATGCGGCGTTATAAAGAGTTGCAGGCGCGCGGTGCCGAAGCTATATATGCCCGCATTCTGCGGGACATAAAAGAACGTGACACTAGAGATATGTCTCGATCCGCAGCGCCCCTTGAGCCGGCCACAGATGCATTCGTGCTCGACACGAGCGACTTGGACACGGACGAGGTGTTTTCCGCAGCGCTTCGGTATATCAACCCGCAGAACTCATAAAGTCGGCCTATCCGGGCGCCATTGCGCTCCTGGAGGGCAAAGTGGTTGTATTTGCCATCGGTATAAAGTGGCAAAAAATACGTTTTTCAAAGACCGTCGGAGTCAACCGGCTGGCCTGAAACTAAATTGTAAAGGAAGATAACAATGGCTGATACAAGTGTATCCCAAGACCAAGATTCTCCCATCTCGAATGAAGTGTTTGCTGACCTCTTGGCAGAGGCATTTGGCGAGGAAGAGAGGCTCCAGGGCCGAGTTGTTACTGGCAAAGTGCTGGCGGTCGAAAATGATTTTGTTTTGATTGATGTGGGTCTTAAATCCGAGGGCAATGTACCGATCAAGGAATTTACCGATGCGACCGGAAAAGCTGAAATAAGCGCCGGCGATGATGTGGACGTATTCGTGGAACGCTTCGAAGGCCGGGATGGTGCTGTTGTCCTGAGCCGCGATAAAGCGCGTCGGGAGGAAGCCTGGACGGTTTTGGAAAAAGCCCACGAGGCAGAAGAACGCGTTACTGGTGTCATCTTTGGCCGCGTCAAGGGTGGCTTTACGGTTGATTTGTCCGGCGCCGTGGCATTCCTGCCTGGATCCCAAGTGGACATTCGTCCAATTCGTGATGTTGCGCCCCTAATGGGCAATCCGCAGCAGTTCCAGATCCTGAAAATGGATCGGAGCCGTGGCAACATTGTTGTCTCCCGTAGGGCAGTTCTTGAGGAAACCCGGGCGGAGGAGCGCTCAGAGCTAATGTCGAATTTGAGCGAAGGACAGGTTCTCGAAGGAGTGGTTAAAAACATCACTGATTACGGGGCATTTGTAGATCTTGGCGGTGTCGACGGTCTCCTGCATGTCACGGACATTGCCTGGAAGCGTATCAACCATCCGTCCGAGGCGTTGCAGGTTGGCCAAACAATCAATGTGCAGGTGGTCCGTTTTAATCAAGAGAATAACCGTATTTCACTTGGCATGAAACAGCTTGAGTCGGATCCTTGGGACGGTGTCGAGGCCAAGTATCCGCTCAACGCAAAGCTTACTGGGCGGGTAACAAATATTACGGACTATGGAGCATTTGTGGAGTTGGAAGCCGGTATCGAGGGTTTGGTGCATGTTTCCGAAATGAGCTGGACTAAGAAAAATGTTCACCCAGGCAAAATTGTCTCGACTAGCCAGGAAGTGGAGGTCATGGTCCTGGATGTGGATCAGGCCAAGCGGCGCATTAGCCTTGGCCTAAAACAATGTATGGCCAACCCTTGGTCAGATTTTATCGAGAAATTCCAGGTGGGTGCTGAAGTCGAGGGTGAGATTAAGAATATCACCGAATTTGGTCTGTTCGTCGGGCTGACGGAAGAGATCGACGGCATGGTGCACCTTTCTGACCTGGATTGGATTAAGGCTGGAGAAGAAGCGATTGTCGACTACAAGAAAGGCGAAATGATCAAGGTTAAAGTGCTGGATGTCGACATCGATAAAGAGCGAATCAGTCTGGGTGTCAAGCAACTGACTGACGATCCAGTGAGCGGCACATTTGATAAGATCAAGAAAGGCGACATTGTCACTTGCACTGTTTCCAAGATTGTTGACAACGGGATTGAAGTCACGGTCATGGAGGATATTCAGGGCTTTATCCGTCGAGGTGATTTGTCCCGCGACCGCTCCGAACAGCGTCCGGATAGATTTGCCACGGGGGAAGTGGTGGATGCCAAGGTTACGTCTCTGGATAAGTCCTCCCGAAAGATCTCGCTCTCCATCAAATCAAGAGAAGTGGAGGAAGAAAAAATCGCGATGGCCGAATTTGGATCGAGCGACTCTGGTGCCTCTTTGGGCGATATTCTGGGTGCGGCGTTAAAAGAGAGAAGTGTCCAGGCCGATGCAGAGGAGACCAGTGAGCCTGGGGTAGCTTCTGAAAAGATGTCGGAGGCAGAAGTAACGGGTGAAGCTGGCGGCAGCGAGAGGTCAGGAGAGCCGAAGAAGACCCCGGAAGTCACAGCGGCACCTGCCAAGAAGAAGGCCGCTTCGAAAAAGAAGGCCGCTTCGAAGAAAAAAGCGGCCTCTAAGAAGAAGGCCGCAAAAAAATAGGGGTCGGCATGTGATGACAGTCAAGTCTGTCGAAACACACTCCCGCGGCTGCCCTGCACAAGGCGTGGCGGCCGGGCGGGAGGGCGCCGTCAGCTCGTTAGATTAATATGGCTGATAATTCTATGTCGCTTGATGCCATCAAAATTCTGGACAGACGGAAATTAAAACGCAGCCGAGCCCTATGGCGCGGTTTTGCCATTACCGCGGTTAGCGTCGTCTTAATTATGGCGTTGGTCCGGCTGGACGGTCTCGTTGGGCAAGCGCACATCGCTACCATCGCGGTGACCAAAATAATTGTCGATGATCGGGACCGCCTCGAATTGTTGCAGGGTATTGCTGATGATCCCGACGCTAAAGCCTTGATCGTAACCATCAACACTCCGGGAGGTACCGTGGTGGGGGGGGAGAGCCTCTATCTTGCGCTGCGGGAGGTAGCTAAGCAGAAACCGGTTGTAGCCGTGATGCGGGAACTTGCTACATCTGCCGGTTATATGATCGCGCTTGGCGCCGATTATATTGTCGCGCGTCAATCAACCATTACTGGTTCTATTGGCGTCCTCATGCAGTCCACGGATATGACCGGCCTTTTGACCAAGCTCGGCATCAAGCCAGCGGTCGTTAAAAGCTCTCCACTGAAAGCCCAGCCAAATCCACTTGAGCCATTCTCGGACGATGCTCGGCGGGCTTCTCAGGAAATTGTCACGAACATGCAGGACATGTTTGTCAGTCTTGTGAGGGATCGTCGGGACATGGATGATGCCAGTTTGCGCAAAGTGTCAGATGGCCGGATCTTTACTGGCGGCCAGGCGCTGAACAATGGACTCATCGATGCTATTGGCGGTGAGGCGGCGGCTGTTACATGGCTTGAAACAAAAAAAAATCTTCAAAAAGACCTGCCTGTCGTAAAGGTTGCGGTGCGCCAAAAGAGCGGGATGGTGCGCGAGATACTTGAAGACCTGATAGGAAAAACATCGTTTTCTGAACGGCTTAGGCTTGACGGACTCATTTCGCTTTGGCACCCTAATATTAAGTAAGGTATTAAAAAACGTTCCAATTAGTCACAGACCTCTTGCCCGGGAGGCAAATTGAACGATGACAAAATCCGAACTGATCACTTATTTGGCTGAAGAGAATCCTCATCTTTATCAGAGGGATGTTGAGAGGATCGTCACGACCGTCTTTGACGAGATTGCATCGGCTTTGTCCCAGGGCGATCGTGTCGAACTGCGCGGGTTCGGCGCTTTCTCCGTAAAACATCGGGGCTCCCGTGTCGGTCGCAACCCTCGCACGGGGGAGGCCGTTCAAGTGGGTGCAAAACGGGTCCCATATTTCAAGACCGGCAAGCAACTTCGGGAAAAACTGAACGGTTAGCATTTCCAACCTAGTATTTCCCGCAATTGACGGCTATTCATGCCATAGTTTTGTTCCTGTCACCACCGAGGGAAGGTATGGTCATCAAGATTCTGTCCTGGATTGCCATGGTCGCGGTTGGGCTATTGGTCATCCTATTTGCCATTTCAAACCGTACGCTGGTTGCTTTAGACTTGTGGCCACTCCCTACACCAGAAATCACGGTACCCTACTATCTGCCCGTGTTGGCGGCATCCTTTGCGGGATTTGTTGGCGGTGCAATCGTGGCCTGGTTTTCCGCGGGTAAGTTGAGACGCAGAGCACGCACGGCAAGGAAAAAGGTCAGTGGTCTAGAAAAGAATTTAGACAAACTTAAACAACAGATTGAGGATTTGGAGTCTTCCAGGCGCGCAGGCACCACCAACAAATGACTTTAAAGCCCGAAAACAGAATATTTGTAGCCCTGGATACGATCGACCTAGATCGGGGTTTGGAACTCGCTCGCGGGCTCAAGGGGTTAGTTGGCGGGATGAAAATTGGTAAGGAATTTTTTACTTCGCTGGGGCCAGAGGGTGTTCGGAGAATACAAGAGGTGCAAATGCCAATTTTCTTGGACCTCAAGTTTCATGATATTCCGAATACGGTGGCGGGCGCGGTCCATGCCGCCATTACGTTGCGGCCGGCGATCCTCAATGTACATGCTGCGGGCGGTCGGGCCATGATGGAAGCCGCCCGCGACGCATCAGCGGCAGAGTCCCATCGGCTTGGCGTCCAAAAACCGCTTGTTTTGGCGGTTACGGTGCTCACGTCTATGGATGCCGACGATCTTGCTGATATCGGGATCTGTAGCCGCCCTGTTGATCAGGTCAAGCGTTTAGCGGCGCTTGCCCAAGAGAGTGGGCTTGACGGGGTCGTCTGTTCGGCAAACGAGATTGGGCCCTTGCGCGATCAGTGTGGGTCGACATTTAAACTTCTGACGCCAGGTATTCGGCCGGCTTGGGCGGTCGCCGAGGATCAAAAGCGCGTGGTGACACCTGTTGACGCGGTCATGCGAGGTTCCGATTATCTTGTTATTGGCCGACCGATCACCAGGGCGGATGACCCGGCCGAGGCGGCCCGGCGGATTGGTATGGAACTGACCAATGCCGGCTAAGGTTAAAATTTGTGGTCTCGATCGTGAAGAGGCGGTAGACGCGGCGGTTGAGGCCGGTGCGGCTATGGCCGGATTTGTTTTTTACGAACCGTCCCCTCGAAACTTGCCAATCGAAGACGCAGCCAAGCTGATCCGAAGGGTTCCGGACTTCGTAGAGTCTATCGGATTATTTGTTAACCCCGACAACACTCTGGTGAGTCGTGTGTTAGACCAAATCGATCTTGACGTTCTGCAATTACATGGGGACGAAAACCCCGCACGAATTGAAGAGTTGAAAACCGTAACGGGTCTCCCCGTGATCAAGGTTTTGAAAATTGCGGAGGCAGACGATTTAGAGGATCTTAAGGCTTACGAGCGCGTGGTGGAGAGGTTTTTATTTGATGCGCGGGCGCCGAAGGATATGAGAAATGCCTTACCAGGCGGCAATGCTCTCTCGTTTGACTGGCGTTTGCTTGCTGAACGCGACTGGGACACGCCGTGGATTTTAGCCGGCGGTCTCACCTCTGAGAACGTTGCAGATGCCATGCGGGTCAGTGGAGCAAATTCTGTTGACGTTTCTTCGGGTGTAGAGGACCGCCCCGGTGTTAAAAACGTTGGTAAGATCACAGCCTTTATGGATGCGGTGGCATCGGTATAATTAGGGCGTTCTATGCATCGTTACAGGAACTCAATTAGGCGAAGACAGCTAGGTATTTATGAATAAACTTAATACATATCGTGGCGGACCTGACGAGCACGGTCATTTTGGCATATTTGGCGGTCGGTATGTTGCAGAAACACTTATGCCCCTCATCCTTGACGTTGAAAGGGCTTACGACGAGATGAAGGACGACCCAGAGTTTCGTGAGGAATTCAGATCTTATCTTAAGCATTATGTGGGTCGACCCACAGCCCTTTTTTACGCGGAGCGGCTCACGAAAAGTCTTGCTGGTGCAAAGATTTATTTTAAACGGGAAGATCTCAATCATACGGGTGCTCACAAGGTCAACAATTGCATGGGCCAGATCTTGCTAGCCAAACGCATGGGCAAAAATCGCATCATCGCCGAGACCGGCGCGGGAATGCATGGTGTGGCGACGGCGACGGTTTGCGCTCTCTTTGATCTCCCCTGCACTGTTTACATGGGGGCGAAGGATATTGAGCGCCAAGCGCCCAATGTTGCCCGCATGAAGTTATTGGGTGCAGAGATTGTTCCGGTGACCTCGGGGTCGTCCTCCTTGAAGGATGCCATGAACGATGCTCTTCGTGACTGGGTGGCCAATGTAGGAGATACCTATTACCTCATTGGCACCGTGGCTGGGCCACATCCCTATCCCACTATGGTCCGGGATTTTCAATCTGTGATCGGAGAGGAAACCCGCACTCAGATGCTGGAGATGGAAGGGCGGCTGCCTGACAGTCTGTTGGCTTGTATTGGAGGCGGTTCTAATGCCATGGGTACTTTTCATCCGTTCCTAGACGATGAGGGCGTTCGCATCATTGCCGTCGAAGCCTCCGGAAAGGGTATTTCAACCGGGCACCACGCGGCGAGCCTCAGCGCGGGTAGGCCCGGTGTTTTGCATGGTAATCGGACCTATTTGCTCCAGGATGGTGATGGCCAGATCAAGGAAGCCCACTCCGTATCTGCAGGTCTTGATTATCCGGGGATTGGCCCTGAGCATGCTTGGCTCCATGACACGGGCCGTGCAGAGTATGTCTCCATCACAGATAGCGAAGCAGTCGAGGCCTTCCAACTAACGACCCGTCTGGAGGGAATCATTCCTGCATTGGAACCAGCACATGCCGTCGCTCATGCGATGAAAATCGCGGGGGCTCTTCCTGCTGATCATCTCATGGTGATCAACATGAGCGGACGTGGTGATAAGGATATGGGCTCTGTTGCTAAATACCTGGAAGAGCAAAAATAATATGTCTCGGCTTCCGGAGAGGTTTGCGGAGCTGGCAGGCGAGGAGAGGCCGGGGTTAGTGACATTTGTTACTGCGGGTGATCCTGATATGGAGCATTCCAAAGCTATTCTCCGTCTGCTGCCCGAGGCCGGGGCGGACATCATTGAGCTAGGTATGCCTTTTTCCGATCCGATGGCCGATGGACCAGCCATTCAGGCGGCCAGCCAGCGCGCCCTTATGAACGGGATGACGCTAACCAAAACCCTTCAGATGATCTCTGACTTTCGCCAGGAAGACACAGAGACTCCTGTTGTGTTGATGGGGTATTACAACCCGATCTACATTTACGGCCTTGAGAAGTTCATAGCTGATGCAGCTGCGGCCGGCGTGGATGGATTGATCGTCGTAGACCTGCCGGTTGAAGAAACTGAGTTGCGTGATGCGTTGATGGGATCGGATATTGATTTTGTCTATCTCACCGCCCCCACCACCGGTGATGACCGATTGCCAAGGTTGGCTGAAAGAGCCAGCGGTTTTATCTATCATGTATCCGTTACCGGAATTACCGGCACAAAGTCGGCTGAGATCCAGGACGTGGCCGCTGCTATTGAGCGTCTCCGTCGGTTTACAGATTTACCCATCGCCGTGGGCTTTGGAATAAAAACGCCTGAGCAGGCTGCTGTTATTGGCCAACATGCTGACGCCGCTGTTGTGGGGTCTGCACTCGTCACGCAGGTCGCCGAAAATCTCGACTCCGAGGGTCAGGGCACAGATAAATGCGTAACTGCGGTTCTGGACTTGGTAAGGGAACTTGCGTCCGGTGTCCGCTCCGTATCAAAAGTTGTTGGAAACCGGGCCCCTGAATAGCTCAGATATCATTGATCGCCTGAAACGGCATCATCCCAAAGTTATTGATTTGTCACTGGAGAGGATTGAACGTCTTCTCAGTGACCTAAATAACCCGGAAAAAAAGTTATCACCCGTAATTCATGTGGCGGGTACCAATGGCAAAGGGTCGGTAATTGCTTTTATGAGGTCCTTTGCGGAAGCTGCGGGCCTCAAAGTGCATGTGTATACCTCCCCACACCTAGTCGATTTTAAAGAGCGTATAAGGGTTGCTGGAGACCTGATTACCGATGCTGCGCTCGGTGAACTGCTCGATGAATGTGAAGTTGTCAACAAGGGTTTACCTATTACATTTTTTGAGATAACCACAGCGCTCGCGTTTCTAGCATTTTCCCGAACACCTGCAGACCTCTGTTTGTTAGAAACTGGACTCGGCGGGCGCTTGGATGCAACCAATGTCTTGGATCAACCGGCGGTTACGGCGTTGACACCTATTTCCTTTGACCACATGGGGTTTCTGGGCGAGGACCTCAATGTCATTGCTGCAGAAAAAGCGGCCATTATGCGACGGCACGTGCCGGCAGTAGTCTCGGCCCAGAAACCGGTCGCAGAGGTCGTTATCCGGGAGGCATCTAAAAATATCGGGAGCCAACTTCTCGTGCAAGCATCCGAATGGCGAATGGAGCGAATCGCCGAGGCCATTCGGATCGAGACGCCGCATCGCAGCCTGATAGTTCCGTTGCCTGGTTTGACCGGGCGCCATCAAATTCAAAATGCCGCCCAGGCACTGACCTGTCTGGATGCCTGGCGACCCGGTGTAATCCCGGATATCGCTGTCGCAGATGGGCTGCGTGCAGTTCGATGGCCGGGACGGCTCCAACGGCTTTCGTCTGGACCCCTGGTCGACAGAATCTCTGAGGGTTGGGAGTTATGGCTCGATGGTGGACATAATCCGGCGGCTGGGGAAGTCCTGGCTGCGCAGGCGGTGGAATGGTGTGATAAACCTTTTTTTGGCATTTGGGGGATGATGTCCTCGAAGGACCCAGATTCTTTTATTACGCCTCTTCTCTCCCACATGGCGGCCCTAAGGACCGTCGCGATTCCCGGCGAAGCAGCCTCGATAAATCCTGCGGCTCTTGCCGGTATCGCACGGAGGCATGGTGGCAATGTCCAAATGGCGTCCAGTCTCCATCGCGCTGTTGACGATCTGGTGAGTTTCTCTGGCACGCCCGGACGCATTTTAATTTTCGGTTCACTTTATTTGGCGGGTGAGGTTCTCGGGGGGAATGTTTGAACCGTGTCAATTGGTCTCATAAAGTGCCTTATGATACCAAACTGGCTGCCTCTCGAGATTTGTTTCCCACGCCAGCGGGTTTTACGGCAACATGCTTAAAAAACTGGAGACTTTTGAACCTCGTCCGAGCATCGCTTATCTCCTTATTACCTGTGCGACATTCCTATGGGGTCTCAGCATTGTTATTGGGCGAGGGGTTCATCAAGAAATCCCACCTTTAGGCCTTTCTTTTTGGCGGTGGTTTGTCGGGGCTGTCTTCCTTTTACCATTTGTATTTGCCGAACTAATCCGCAAAGCAGAAATCATTCGGCGCCACGCGAAATTCATCATTTTCATGGGGATCATCCAAATTGGTAGCTCCGTGATGCTCATGGTGGGCGTGAATTTTACAACCGCGATTAATGCTTCAGTTATCAATGCTGTTCAGCCCGCTGTCACGGCGGTTGCAGCTTGGATTTTGACCAAAGACAAACTAACTCCAGGCCAAAGCGCGGGCATCGTGGCGGGCTTTGCCGGGATCCTGGTAATTGTTGCTAAGGCCGATCTATCTCTGCTGCTTGGTCTCAACGTGAATATCGGTGATGGTTTTGCTGTTTTTGCCATCATCGGCTGGTCGATTTATGCCGCTCTATTGCATCGCTTGCCCAAAGAGCTCGGCGTGACAACGACGTTGTTCCTGCTTCTCATGGCGGGAAGCCTGTCCGTTTTGCCCTTTTATGTTGTTGAAACCATGACAGTGCGACCTGTTCCAGCCACCATTAATAGCGTCATTGTCTTTTTGGTGATGGGATTGATTATATCGGTTTTGTCTATCTATATCTGGAATTCAGGATTGCGGGCGGTAGGCCCAAACCGTGCCTCAATTTTTCTCAATTTAATCCCCGTTTTCGGCGCAATCCTGGCGATTACTTTCATTGGCGAGCAATTATTTCTCTACCATTTTATTGGTGGAGCGCTCGTGGCGCTTGGCATTACTTTGGTGATTACCCAGGGTCGCCGTAAGACCGGCTCTTAGGTAAGATCAATCCGGCACGGGTGTTAGGATCCCAAACTCCACGAATTTAGGAAGCCGTTTGCGTCGGAACTCTCCCACAGCTTCAGCGAGTGCTTGGGTTTGGTCATCATTTTCAGTTGTTATTTCCTGCCTCTTTTCGAGGAGGCGTTGAAATGCCCAGTCGGAGACGTGATCCCGCTCCGCTTCCGCCGTACAGAGTGCAAACAAAGCGTCCGACATTGCAACTTCCGCAACTATACCGGTGTTTATGGCCGCCATCCCAATAGATTCTTGAGCGAAAAGACGATGCTTCAAGATTTGCAAATTATACTGTCCCCCGAGGGTATAACGGTTGGCCGTGAGGTCCTTTTCTGCCGGAGCGTCTGTGGTGTGGGAAAATGGAAAGACTTGTCCGCCAGCTGTGAGGAACCGGACGGCATCTAAAATCAAGGCCGGTTGATAGGCTGAGAATTGGCTCAGTTCTATAAGTTGATTGATTGATTTTGCACCTGTACAGAGCTCCTGAATTAGATTCTCGAATAAGTCAGCGACGTAATTCAGGGCAACATCTCCGAAGGCCACGCTCCGCTGAAAATCCTCTTGAACGCAAATTGTTCCAAATGACAAGTTCATGAGGAGAGCTTCTTGCTCTTTCTCCGACATCGATTCTTCGGATTTTATAAAAACATCTCTCCTGAACCGCTGGTTGCGAATAAAATCTCCATTTGTTTCAAATTCGACCCTCGTCGCGGATTTCTTGAGAAGATCGTGAAATTCTGATGGGGCTGCCAAATCGATAAAATTAAGATGAGGAATGGCGCTTCCCGAGAAAACTAAACCGGCACTCTCCATATCATGTGCGATATTCTGAAAGTAGGTAGGTTGTACCGAGTCGCCGAAGAACTCATGGCAGACATAGTCTAAGGGGAAATCTTTCATTTGGTCTAAAAATGCAACCGCCGTTAGATTGTCCTCAAAGAAAGCAGCTTTGTTAGACTTAAGAAATTCGAGAAAATCCAGACCCGCCTGGGTTTTTGTCAGCGAATCACCAGACATATTCTTTGTGTGGGTTATGACCATGTCCCTAAGCGGTGTGATCGCCGACCAACCAGGGAGGCTGTCATAACTAAGATATACAATCCCGCCCTCTTTTAGCCGGGATGCAATAAACTTGCGGATATTGTCTCGGGTTCCGGCGTTGACCCAGCTATAAACCCCGTGCAATACGATATAATCAAAGTCGGGTCCAGGAAGGGACGTCAGGTCATTAAAATCTGTTTTGTAAAAACCGATATTTTCTAGATCAGTGTCTGATAGCAGGAGGTTGCTGTTGTCGATATGAACCTGGTTAAAGTCGATGGCGTAAAATGACCCGTGCGGATAGAGCTCAGCAAGCGCTGTTACAGTGACACCATTGCCGCTTCCCAGTTCACAATAGGTGAATGCCTTCTCGATGTCCGGGGAGCGATGACCGTTCAACGCACAAATATAATTTAAAAATAGGGGGCTGAGTTCGTTATATGCTCCCCAAACATAGGGGGTATCTGTCAAATACGCCTCGCCCATTACGTCCCCTTAAAAAAGATAACCCCGCCGGATCGGCGGGGTTGGAATTCAACCTTCCGGGATGCCGGCTTCATAAGATGGTTAGATAACAGACTCGACCCACTCTTTCAGTTTACTCTTCGGTAGTGCGCCGACTTTAGTTGCGGCCACTTCCCCTCCTTTGAAAAGCATGAGTGTCGGGATTCCTCGAACGCCATATTTAGACGGTGACTCAGGGTTGTCATCAATATTCACTTTCGCGAGCGTCATTTTACCTGACAGTTCGTCTCCTATCTCATCGAGAGCCGGTGCAATCTGCTTACAGGGTCCGCACCATTCGGCCCAGAAATCCACGAGCACTGGTTCATCCGCCTGAAGTACGTCGGCGTCAAAACTTGAGTCTGTTACTTGTTTAGCCATTCAAAAGCGTCCTATTTTCATGTGGGACAACAAGCCCGCTAACAATATTAATCGTTTTTTGAGTCTATGGTCGCCACGTAATCCAGTCAAGGTGCTAGGTCGGCGAGCGAGTTGGCTGGCAGGTGCATCAGCTTGGGGCCATCTGTCCACAGGAGCAAGCAGTCAACATCATGAGTCGGATAAATCTGCCTCATTGCGCTCCTGTAAGCTGCCATTTGCTTGAGATAAATTAGGGGGACGTCGTCTGGGCGCGATGGCGATGGCCGGTTAGTTTTATAATCCACAATCATCACTTTGCCATCTGAGACCAGCAGTCGGTCAATCTGAGCGGACAAGATCTGTCCGCCGATTTCGCCCACCAGCGGAACCTCCGCGCGCGAGTCAGGGCCAAACAGGTCACCGAACTCGGGATGATTAAGCACATCAATCGTTTCCCTGAGAATTTCTTCTTGAAGGCTGGGTGACAGCTGATGTATTCCGCGCGCTAAAAATGCCTGAGCGGCGGCTTCTCTGACATCCTTTGCCAGCTGTGGCAGCATTTGCAAGAGGGTATGAACGATATTTCCCCGCTTAAATCGGTCGCCACCATCTTCGCCTAACGGAGACTCGATCACGGGGTCGGGCGCGTCGGGTTGAGACGGCGCCAGTGGTGATAACGGCGCTGGTTCTTCCGGCGGCTTTGACAGCATCCAATCCTGCAGATCAACGAGAGTCATCTCGTCTTTTGCTGATTGGGCGCCGCTCGGAACATGCTGCGGTGACCTGATAAAGAAGATCTCGCTATCTGCCGTCTCCTTCATCTCCGCTAAAAACTGGTCGTGTCGCATTTCTCCGGCAGCGGAAATAGCCGCATGCATAAGATCGTACCAACATCCCTCGGGAGCCTTTTTTTTGCTATGCCAGCCGCAGATATAAAGACGGTCCTCTGCCCGCGTCATCGCGACATACATAAGCCGACGGTATTCGCGATTTCTGTCTTCTATCAATTTTTCTCGCTGGGCTTCAGCAATTTTCTCGAAATTACCGCGGCGGGGGGGCCAGAGAATGGCCCGATCAGAACCGTCCTCGTCTTCGACCCAGTAAAAAATTGGAAGTTTACTTGGCATCTGCAATGTATCGGGTAGGAAAACAATAGGCGCTTCTAGGCCTTTCGCACCATGGACGGTCATCACACGCACGGCGTCGGGTCGAGCCTGTTCTAGGTCCCGTTTGATTTCGGCCTCCCCGGTCTCCATCCAGTGGAGAAAGCCCTCGAGGGACGGCACGTGGGTCCTCTCAAAGTCCAAGGCTAAATTCAGAAATTCCGATACTGGATCGGCAGCATCAAAACCGAGTCGGGACAATAATTTGCGGCGCCCTTGGCGGGCATCCAGCAGGACGCTATAAAAATCAAATGGAGTTGTATAGTCGGCGCGCGCGAGGATGCCGGATAGAAACTGGTGGGCGTCCGCAAACGCCGTTGTATTCGTTCGACGGCGGGTCAGTTCCGACCATAGAGAGCCTACCCGACCATGTGCCAGGGTATAGAGCGCGTCTTCATCCAATCCCACCAATGGTGATTTAAGCACAATTGCGAGCGTTAGGTCGTCGTCTGGCAATAGTGCAAAACGGCCAAGGGCCATCAGGTCCTGAACGGCAATTTGCTGCGTGAGCACCATCCGGTCCGTGCCAGCGACGCCAATATCGCGTGTTTTCAAAGCCCGGATAATTTCATCGATGAAAGGACCGCGTCGCCTGACCAGGATCAGAACATCCCCGGGTTGGATAGGTCTGCCCTTGGATTCAAGGAGCTCGTGGTTATCAATCATCCGACGTATCCGCTCAGCAATCAAATTAGCGAGACGGGCCGTTGGCGAATCTCCCCGGATACGCTCAACCGGTGGTTTCCAGGGGACTGGCGCATCTATTTCCCGGGGCTCGACAGGCGGCCAAATTTCAACCAACCCACCATGCCCGCTCCTGAAAGCTATATGGTGAATGACCTCTCCGTCTAGCGCTACTCCGTCAGCAGCAGGTTCACTGGAAAAAACCGTGTCGACGGCGTCCAAAATAGCCTGAGTGGAACGAAAAGACACAGTCAGATTGACCTCCCGCCAGACTTTGCCCGCTGCCGGGATCGTGCGGCTGAAGCGTTCCCTCATTTTTTTGAATTGATCCGGATCAGCCCCTTGGAAACTGTAGATTGATTGTTTCAGGTCGCCGACGGCAAAGACAGTTCGCGAGGGCTCTGAGCCGTCCTGAGTGTCGAAAAAAGCTTCCGCGAGGGCAGTGATAACCTCCCACTGATCTGGACTTGTATCCTGAGCCTCATCAACGAGGATATGGTCGAGACCCTCATCCAGCTTATATAGCACCCAAGGCGCAACGTCTTTACGTTTTAGCAAACGGCCTGACTCTAAGATCAAATCATCATAGTCAATGAGCGCGCGCGCGTCTTTTTGTGTTTGGTAAGCCGCCAGCAGCGCATTTCCAAATTTAAGCATTGCGCCCGTTGCCTGGGCAGTAATGGCGGCCCGCTCTTTGAGGAGGTACTGAACAAGTCGGTCGGCCTCTCGTGTAAGAATTTTGGCAACGTCCGGATGATCTTCGGCCAATTTTTTGGTGATAAGGCGTTTCCTAATTTCAATCGGACCAGACCCGCGTTTCGCAGTTAAAAATACGTCCGCATAATTCTCAAAGGCTAATCTGTCCCTGTTAGCATTGTCGGTCCATTTTTGAATTTTAAGCCCGTTTTCCTTGTCGGTCTTGGTGCCCCCGCTCAAGATTTCAGCGGCAAGTTTGAGGCCTAAATGATCATGAGAACCATCTGACACCGCGGCTTTAAACAGGCTCTCTGGTGTTGTCGTATCGTTAACGCCCAAAAGCGCCCGAGTGGCACTGATGGTTTGCGTCAATCCGCCGTGCCGGGTCAAAAGGCGCCGAAGTCGTCCCCGTGCCGATGCCAGAGACGTCAACAGGACCGGGAATCCGGTCTCGTGGAGATGCTGGGTGATTACTTTTAAGGCGTCTGCGAGCTCATCATCTTCGCCATTCCGTGCAGCTGTCAATACCTGCTCTTTGGCCCCATCAAGCAACTCCGCAGCGTCCCGTTCGTCCAACAGCGTGAAATGCGGTGACATCTGAGCTTCTAAGGGGAAGCGCCTTAAAAGGGACTGGCAAAAGGCGTGGATGGTCTCAATATGCGTCCCGCCCGGCGTTTCCAAGACCTGGGCAAATAAACGCCGTGCGCGTGTCATGTGATGTGCTTCCGGCGGCATGCCTAGGATTTGTGACAGTCGTTTTTCGAGTTCCTCATCATCCAAGATGACCCAATCGCCCAAACACCCGAATATGCGGCTTTCCATTTCCGCAGCCGCGGCTTTTGTGAACGTTAGGCATAAGATTTTCTGTGGCGGACAGCCAGACAATAGCAGGCTCAGGACACGTTCCGTCAGAACCTTGGTTTTCCCGGTGCCGGCCGACGCCGAGACCCAGGCAGAGGCATGTGGATCGATGGCTTCTTGTTGCGAGGCGTTTGCCAGGCGGCCGGTCTCACTTATGTTTGTCACGGTACCTGACATCAGAAGTCCGGGCTCCCGTTTTCCTCCCCGGCGACCGCCCATTCTCTGACGCGCGCCAAATGTTCGTAATCGGAAAACCGGGGGGCTTTATCCGGGCGTGGACGGGCTTCATAGGGAGTGTCATTCTGGTCAAAGAGCCGGATCAACGCCAATAATCCATCTCTTGCCTCCTCCGCCAGTTGAGCGGCCTTAGTGCCTACCTGGATAACCTCGCCCGGTGGGACGCTACCGCGAAGCCGCCAATAGTCCAACGCCGCAACACTAGCGGCCGGTATGTCGTTGAACCCGCTCTCCCCCGCGATCAGCGCTTCCAGGGGCAATTGAGGTGCGAATCCGGCTTTTACTTCCGAGGCCGACGGCGCAGCCCCGGTTTTATAATCAATAATGCGAAGGGTGCCGTCGGTCAGCAGATCAACCCTGTCTGCCTTGGCCGTAAGAAGAAAAGTTCCTTCGGTTCCATCGAACTCAAGCGTTCCGAAAACTTCGCTCCAAATCTGCTTGATTTCGGGCCTGTCGACCTGCTCCTTCGAAACGAACCAGTTAGCAATCCGGAGAAACCGGGGCCACCAAAAGGCCCAGGCTGCAGGATGAAAAAGCACGTTTTGAAAGCGCTGACGACCCAGTGCAATCAGTTCCGCTTCGGCATCGTCCGGGAGGTCCGCCGTTAATTCTGCCGGGTACCGGTCTGCAAAGGCGTCCAGAATTCGATGAATGAGCGTGCCGTAATCGGCGGCGTCGGGTTCTTGTTCCAGAGGCGGCAGAGGCTTTAGATCTAAAATATGACGGGCATATATCGCGTAAGGATCACGCATCCAGGTCTCAATCTGGGTGACCGAAAGACGCCGAGGCCGCGCCCTGACAGGCGGTCTGGGTGCCGGCGGATCAACGGGCCGAACGCTGTCCGGTTTGTCCAAAAGTGTTTGCAAGCGATCCCACGGTTTGGATGGTAGAAGTGCGGGATACTTTTCGTGGGCCTTAAAAAATTGGGCTAGGCGCAAAAGCCATCGTGCAGGAACCGTCGGGGTACCTGCCACGCGCCGGGACCGGGTTAGGACAACATGGGAGGCGCAAAAGGCTTGTACAAAATCATGCGCCGTCAGCCCAATCCGCCGTTCCGGGGACGGCAGGCCGAACCGCTTGCGCATGGGACGGCTCATCCAGGGATCGCCTTGAACCTCCGGCGGCCAGGTACCCTCGTTAAGACCGGCCAGGATCATCACATCGGCGTGTTGCAAGCGGGCCTCGAGAAGGCCCCAGATATTCAGCCTTGGGTGCTTTCCATAGCGTGGGCGAACCGACCGGTCTGCCAACAGGGAGTCCAGAAGGGCGGGATAAGCCCTTATCTTGATAACCTTGAGAATCTCTGCACTGTCTAAGACCTCTGCTATGAAAGCAGCTGCCGCCTCCCCGGCGTCTCCGGCCCACAACCTGGCAGGTCCATCTTGGTTATCCGTTGCCGCCAAATCCTCGGCCGCTCGGATATGAGCTTCCACAGTTGATCGAAGGCTACCATTGCCCTGCGCAAAGATATCCCTCAAGCGAGCCGTTTTTTCTTCAAGAGCATCTAGAACCAATAAAAGGGCATCCGGCCCGTCCTGCGTTTCAACCTGATTACGTAAGCCCTCCAGGCCCGGCGCGGGCAGCGGTCCTCGCAGAACGCTCACTTCCAAAAGTCGCATAAGGTGACGGAATTCCGCTGGATCATAACCGCACGCAGCGAGAGGGTGTTTGCCAAATTCCAAGAGATTTACGGGACGGAACTCTCCCGACACCAAGGTGGCGCACAGCCTCAGAAACGTGATTGGCGGCGACAGGGCAAGGGGCGTCCCGGCGGAATCATCAATTTTAATGTCCCACCGGTGCAGTTGCGCGGAGACACGCCGTGCCAGATCGCGGTCCGGTGTGATCAGGGCCGCTGTCTTGCCTGGGGTCTCCAAAACTTCGCGCATAATCAGGGCAATGATGCCGGTTTCCTCCTCCGGACTTGGACATTCCAGATAGTCAATTTGATCGAACGCAGATGCCGGCAGGGGTTTTTGGTCGCGCCAAGCGCCGAGAGATACGGCGGGGCGGAGAGCGGTGTTTATCACGGCTGCGCGATGGCGGTTTAGTTTTTCCTGGGGAGACGGCCAGAGCTGTACATCAGCCGGTGAAAGCTCCATCCTCTCGAGAAGATGGTACATTCCATATTGTGGATGGGTCTCTTCAAGGGCATTGATTTCTGCGTCGGAGAGTGTCTGATCAAGGCCGGGTAGGACGACCCTGCCGTCGGGGAGAGCCGCGACCAAATTAAGAAGCTGTGCCGTTGCCGGAATGCTTCCCGTCGACCCAGCGGCGATCACGGGGCCCGGGGGAGGGGACGTCTGCCAGTTTCGGGTTTGGGCTTCCAGCAATTTGTTGCGTCTGTCCGCCGGGTCAAGATACCCCTCCTCAGCCAGAATATCCGGCCATTCCTGAATGAGAATTTCCAAAAAATCCAGGGTGAGCTGCCAATGTTCCGCAAGCTCCGCGGGGACGAGCCCGGCTAAACTATCAAATGAGAGCTGTTCGGTTTGAACTTGATCCAAAAGACGGCCTAGTTCGGAGGCCAGCCGGGCGCTTTGATCAATAGGCACCGTAGTCTTCTCCTTGGCATGGACAAGTTGGGTGAGCAAAAGCTGCCGCCTGAGGTCAGGAATGGCGGGCGGTAAATCCTCCGCTGCGAACATCCCGCCGCCGGGCCAGCCGGACAGCAGTATTTCCTCCTCGTCTAAATCCCCGAGGGGAATCAAATTCGGAAGGAGAAGTGGCTCTCCCCCGCTCATCCGCAAAAAGGCCTCCCGGATGCTTCGGACGGCCCGTCGTGTCGGCAGCAGAAGAGTGTAGCCGGTTAGGGCAAGAGGATTACCGGCTACCTGATCAAGCAAGCCTTTCGTTAATACGTCCGCGAAGGGCGTTCCGGAGGGAATGGTGTATACGGATTTTGACGACTGCGAACTGGTGGCCATCGGTGATGTCTATCTGCGCCTGATACCTGGAAAGCGTTGGCGGAAATATCCCTCCGCCTCGCTCAATCCGCCGGCAGTTCCAATGTGAAACCATTCGCCGTCGTTAATCAATCCGAATAGCCGCCCTTTCTCGATCGCCCTATCGAATATTAAGTTGATTGAAAAGGGCCCGGCAGGGGCCTCTGCAAGAGCCTTTGCCTGAAGAATTTGTACACCGGTAAATAGATAGGGGGAGACCTCCCGTTCCGGCTGCCGGACCAGAGCGCCCTCGGGGTCGACCATAAAATCCCCTCTCCCGTCATAACCATACGCCTCCACAGTAGAGTGCAAGAGAAGCAGGACGTCCATGTGGTTATGATCCCACGTGCCGGCAAGACGTTGCAGGGCAGGGGTGGGCCCGTCGAGCCAGAGGACATCGCCGTTGATAACGAAAAATGGGTCCTCGCCCAGCAGAGGCAGGGCTTTCATGATACCCCCTCCGGTTTCTAGAAGTTCATCCGTCTCGTCGGAAATCACGACTTCAACATCTGTCCGTCGTGTGATGTGTTGTTCAATTAGGCTGCCCAGATGGTGAATATTGATGACTACTTTCTCGATGCCGATGTCCGCAAGATGGTCAATGCTGTGGTCTAGCAGTGTGCGCCCTGCAACCTTTAGCATTGGCTTTGGCGTTTTGTCCGTAATCGGTCGCAGCCGTTTTCCGAAACCCGCTGCGAGGATCATTGCGACTTTTGGCATCATTTCTGTCATGTCTGGGTGGTTGCCTCGTGCAAGTTGCGCTTTTTCGCCGGCAGCCACGTCTCTAGCCAAGTTGTTAGCGGGGCGAGGTCTGATCTGGCGCAGGTGCTCTCCAGTAATCGCCAAACGCGTGGGATATGTGCTAAATATGCCGGCTTTCCATCACGCACCGCGAGCCGGGTAAATATGCCAATGACCTTGCAATGGCGTTGCGCTGCCAAGATAGAGAAGGATGTCATGAAGGCCTTCTTTTTGATCCCTGGGAAAGCCGTCAGGTAACGATCAATCATGGCTTGGCCCAAATCAACCGGGACGTCCCGGCGGGCATCCTCTAAGAGGGACATCAGATCATAGGCCGGGTGCCCCGCCAAAGCATCCTGAAAATCCAAGAGCCCACAGGCGGCGACGCCATCCCGCTCCGGTAGCCACATTAGATTGTCTGCATGGAAATCCCGCAGTACGAGGGTATCGCGGATAGGAGAGACGCCCGAGAGAATTTCCCGCCAGAGCTTTTCATAGTCCTGCCGAGCCGCATCAGAGCGTTCCGAAACTTGAGGCATATACCAGTCCGTGAGAAAAAAAACTTCATCCAGATATCGATCTGTATTATACACTGGAAGGCCAGAGGGCACAGTGGCTTTCGTGGCCTGACTATGCAAATCAATCAGGAAGTCAACTGCCCCCTCGTACATCGTTTTCTCGTCTGCACCGCTTTGAAGGCGGTGGCTAAATGTGGTGTCTCCAAAATCTTCCAGCAAAATGAACCCGTCGTGCACGGCTTCCCCATAGATTTCAGGCGCACTGTAACCTAAAGACCGCAAGTGTCGGGCGATCGCAAGAAAAGGACGAATATCCTCCTTGCCCGGCAGGGCATCCATCAGCACCGCTTTCCGGGATCCAAGCGTTAACCGGTCATAGCGTCGGAAGGAGGCGTCTCCGGCGAGAGGGCGCCTCTGGGCACCGGACCAGCCTGCTGTTTTCAAGAAGGCATTGAGTTGGTCCGACCGGGATGTCATCAAAAGAGTTCCCTCAGATCGTCCAGTCTGTGCACCCAGTCGCCCGCGCCGACGGCTTCGACGAATCGGCGTGTTGTTGAGTTTTCGATCATCCGGATGATGAGATGGTCTTTGGGCATGTACGGCCCGAGGCGGTCTGGCCACTCGATGAGGGAAATACCGTCTGGTAAGAGCTCTTCAAGACCAAGCTCAAATGTATCTTCAGGGGAATTAAGCCGGTAAAGGTCAAAATGATGAATGGGACCCGAGGCGCTATCATAAGATTGCACAAGGGTGAATGTTGGGCTTGGAACTTCTTCTCCACCGCCCAAGGCAGTGACGAAGGCGCGCGCAAAAACTGTTTTTCCCGCACCAAGGTCGCCTTCCAGGGCAATCACATCGCCGGGTTGCGCCAAACGAGCGAGGCTGGCGGCGAGTTCTCTTGTGTCCTGCTCCGAGTAGAGCGTGCGGCGTAAGGTTAGATGAGACATGTTCTATTGTTTACTTTGATGAGGCGTTTTGCGAAAGGGTTGATGTGCGGATCTGAAATCAATATTCAGGCGGCAGGCAAGCAGCGGTTGACTGCGGTACCCCGATTTGGTTTGGACGATATTGAGACGGTACCCTCGTGCCGCGCGATCAAGTCTTTTACAATTGTCAGGCCAAGGCCGTGTCCTGAGAGGGTGCCGTCGTGTAGAACAGTTGAGTTCGGCTGATTAAATTTCTCTACCGTCTCGCGCGGCAAACCGACACCGGTGTCTGAGATGGTGAGGCGAAGAACCCGGTCCTCTCGAGCCACCGCCACCGTGATGATGCCGTTTGATCCTGTAAATTCAAAGGCATTATCCAAAAGGTAACGAATCACTCGACCAAGCCGGCCCTCGTTTGCTGCCAGCCACCCGATATCTGCCGGACAGTCCAATGTAAATGAGATGTTTTTTTCCGTGCCACCGTTTCAAAAGGGTTTATTAGAGATACTAGAAAGGCATGAAGCTCAAACGTATCCAACGCCAGTTCTCCCTGTCCCCACTCTAGTGAGTTTAGGTCAATAACATCTGTAAGCAGGGTCATCATCCGCTGAGCAGAGGAAGCGATGCTCTCCACATAGCTTGATTGTTTGGCGTTCAAATCACCAAAAGTTTGGCTGGAGAGCAGTTCAGCAAGACCCAACAAATTTATAAAGGGCGTTCTCATTTCATTCGACAGCATAGCCATGAAATTCAATTTCAGACGACTTTCCTCTAGCGTCTTCTCGGCTTTCGATAGCTACTCCGAATGCACGTCGGATACCTGGGCCAATCTCGATATGCCAACACTGTGCCGCCGTCTGGTGAAGGCAGATTAGTGGCATCCCGTGTCCGACCGTCTTTAAGGTATAGGCGTATGTTATATACAGTCCGGCCCAGCAGTTTTCCTTCCAAGCGGTCCCGTGTTGTCGGCCAGGAAGAATTAACTGGGAGGTGAGCTCTGGTCGCATCTAGAAATTGCGCGAGGGATGGGTTGTCCGTGCCAAAATCTGGCAACAATGCCCAAATGTCTCGAAAAGCGGAGTTTTGGTAGCGAAGCTGGCCATGGCGCCGAAGACAGCCAAGCTTTCATCGAGCTGATCAAACAATGATTGGTGGGTCGACCGTTCTTCATTGCGATGACGTACGGCGGAAACCTTTTCGCTTATATCCTGAAACGTCAGGAGAAGGCCCGTTGGCAAGTGCGTGACTGTACAGACAATGATGGCGCCTGACGGCAGATGAAGCGTGTCCTGCTGGTAACCCCTCAATACGAGGATCCGAGACAGCGTTTCGTCGGCATAAGCTGTAAAATGGAGTTGCTCGGGCAGGCACTGGTGATCCCTGAGCCGCTCCAAAACAGATCGGTAGGCGGGACACTGGCTAAGCCAGTTTTCGTCGAGATCCCACTGAGTTCGGTAAGTCTGATTAATGCCTCGTATCCTCAATTGGTCGTCCAGGAGCAGTGCTGCGATGGGCAACGCCTAAAGCAGGTCCAACGCTTTTATCTTAGAGTGTTTGATGGTCACGGGAGAAATTTTAGGCGTGACTTACATAAGGGACAAGAAAAAGAAAAGCCCCGCACAGAGCGAGGCCTTCCTATAATCTGTGGTTCGGCGCCGATTAGTAGCGGTAGTGTTCAGGCTTGTAAGGACCGTCTTGGGCGACGCTGATATAGTCGGCTTGCTCCTGTGTCAGTTCGGTGAGCTGAACGCCTAATCTGCTGAGATGCAACCGGGCCACTTTTTCATCCAGATCTTTGGGCAGGACATAAACTTTGTTCTCGTAGCTGCTCGCGTTTTCCCAGAGCTCGATTTGAGCGAGCACCTGGTTGGCGAAAGAGGCGCTCATTACGAAGCTTGGATGACCTGTCGCACAACCAAGGTTTACCAGTCGGCCTTCCGCCAGCAGAATGATGCGTTTGCCGTCCGGGAACTCCACCTCATCCACTTGGGGCTTCACGTTGTGCCATTTGTAGTTGCGCAGGGCCTCGACTTGAATTTCGGAGTCGAAGTGACCGATATTGGAAACGATCGCCCGGTCCTTCATCTCGCGCATGTGGTCCTGGGTGATGACGTCAATGTTGCCTGTTGTAGTTACAAAAACATCCCCGATCGGGGCGGCTTGTTCCATGGTGACCACTTCATAACCCTCCATGGAAGCCTGGAGCGCACAAATCGGATCGATTTCTGTGACAAGAACCCGGGCACCTTGGCCGCGGAGTGATGCCGCAGAGCCTTTGCCCACATCACCGTATCCTGCGACGACGGCCACTTTGCCAGCGAGCATCACGTCAGTGGCCCGTTTGATGCCATCCACTAGACTTTCGCGGCAGCCATACAAGTTATCAAACTTCGATTTGGTGACTGAGTCGTTCACGTTGATCGCCGGCACCATCAACGTGCCAGCCTTTTCCATCTCATAGAGTCGATGAACGCCGGTTGTTGTCTCTTCCGACAGGCCCCTCACGTCTTTCAAGAGTTCTGGTGTCTTTTCATGCATGACCTGAGTGAGGTCACCACCATCATCCAGGATCATGTTTGGTGTCCAACCATTCGGCCCCTCGATAGTTTTATCGATACACCACCAGAACTCCTCATCCGACTCTCCTTTCCAGGCAAAAACCGGTACGCCGGCCTCCGCGATGGCAGCGGCCGCGTGATCCTGGGTCGAAAAAATATTGCAGGAGCTCCAACGAACATCTGCGCCAAGGTCGGTCAGTGTCTCAATCAGCACCGCTGTTTGGATTGTCATGTGAAGACAGCCCGCGATGCGGGCGCCTTTTAGCGGCTTGGTGCTACCGTATTCTTCCCGCAGCGCCATTAATCCGGGCATTTCCGTTTCCGCGATTGCGATTTCCTTGCGGCCCCAATCGGCGAGGCTGATGTCTGCGACTTTAAAGTCTACTTTTGCGTCCATTTGTGTTTAAGTCCTTTTGCTCAGCACGGGGCCCGATGAGAACGACGGACCTCCTCTTCGGCCGGGAAGATCCAAACCCGTTCCTACCCCGATCTATCTCTAATGTCAAAAAGCCCGAGAACTTTGTCCAGGTTACGCCGAGGGCACCGTAGCCAAAGCTCATTGAAAAATTCGCAAATCCCTCTGGTTTAGATCGAGCACTATGCCCCATTTAAGTTCGATCCCAGTCCTATATGGCTGATGCTAGGTTTCTTGAAATTTATCGTCTATCAGAGTCTTCAGGGCGTCGAAAGCCGCAGCCGCTTGAGGGCCCTCTGTAATCAGGGTCACGGAGTCGCCCGATGCCGCACCAAGCATCATAAGCCCCATAATTGAGAGACCGGAGACCGTTTGGCCATCCTTGGAAACAGAGATATCTGCCTCAAATTCCGCAGCAAGTTTGACAAATTTTGATGCCGCCCGAGCGTGTAAACCGCGTTGATTTTTAATTAGCAGATCTGCTTCGGGCACGGATTATACCAGATCAGTTTTTGTTTTCATTCAGCAGTTGCGAAGCGACGTTGATGTATTTTCGGCCCGCTTCCTGTGCCTTTGCAATGGCGCTCTGCAGGTCCAACGTACTTCGAATGCTCGCCAATTTAACCAGTATGGGCAAATTGACTCCGGCAATAACCTCAATCGATTTCGCTTCCATGATTGAAATAGCTAGGTTGGAGGGAGTGCCACCAAACATATCGGTCAGAATGATGACACCCTCACCTGTTTCGACGCTGCTCACGGCCTTTTGGATGTCTGCGCGCCGGTGTTCCATGTCGTCGTCTGGCCCAATGCAGACTGCAGCTGTGTTCTCTTGGGGTCCAACTACATGTTCCATAGCGCTAATGAGTTCGACCGCTAGACCGCCATGGGTCACCAAAACCAAACCTATCATCTTCCTCTCTCAAGACAACGAAACGAAAGATCGAGCAAATGGCCCATCCTCAATTTGGTAACTCTCGGTGCAGAACTTGGACGTTCTGGCCCCGATTTTCAAACCAATTTGCAAGTTTTCGCGCAGTAAACACCGATCTGTGTTTGCCGCCTGTGCATCCGACGGCAAGGGTAAGATAGCTTTTGCCCTCCGCCAGATAACGCGGCAATAGAGGAGCTAACAAAGCGGTTAGGTGGTCAAAGAAATCCGAAAATACATGGTCGGCCTCAATGAAGGCGCCGACAGGGTCATCCAGGCCAGTGAGTTTTCTCAAATCTGTTTCGTAATGTGGGTTTGCGAGAAACCGAACATCAAAAACGAGATCGGCTGCCCGAGGCACGCCCCGCCGGTAAGAGAAAGAGGTTAAAAAAATGGTGAGCGACTCCGCTGCGCCATCCCCAAACTGGCCTTGCAGTATGCCCTTTAATTCGCCTGGCGCCATTCCCGAGGTATCGATTACGAGGTCTGCTTCATCGCGTAAACTTGTTAACAGGCGCCGCTCATGGACGATGCCATCCGCGACAGGCCTGTCCTGAGCGAGCGGGTGACGATGACGTGTAACTTCATAACGCCGCCGCAATTCCTCGTTGTTACAATCCAGAAAAAGAATACTCGCTCGACCATTTCCAACGTCCATAAGAGCGGCATGATGCGCAAGAATCGTTTCCACATCAAAATCTCGCGTTCGAATATCCACGCCGACCGCGAGCGGCCGGGGCAGGCCTCCGATGTCGGCTCGCCGTCGTCCGGCAGCCAAAGTTTCCAATAGCGATAATGGCACGTTATCAATGGCTTCAAAGTTCAAATCTTCAAACGCTTTGAGCGCGGACGTTTTACCCGCGCCAGACATGCCTGTCACAAGTACAGTAGTTAGTCTGCGTTTTGCATCGGTGCTCATTTGGTTAAGCCTATCTCACCCTGTGCGACTTTCAAAGCGTATCGAACCCGTGCTGCAGCGGACTGTGTCCGACTGTCGATTACCACCAAGGGGACCAGTTGGTCGAAGATGGTCTCGGTGGCAACGTCAGGTATCCGATCTATCTGATCGGCGGGTACCAAATCGCAAACCATTGCAAGCGGGGCAGATGGAACGCATGCCATCTGGACGATGCCAAGGCCGCGGATTTCCAGTTTTCCGAGCAGGTTTGTCGGGGCAGACATTTGGACACTGTCTTTGGCTCGGGTAAGATTAACCCGGTCATCTGCCACCAAAACCGCCCCACAGTCAATAAGCCGGAGAGCTAGGTCCGATTTTCCGGCGCCGGATGGTCCGCGCAGTAAGACGCCTTGATCCCAAAGCATGATGGCTGTGCCATGAACCTGACGCTGATTTAGGGAGACGGGTTTTGCCACGATGCTATGCGGAGACCGGTAGTTGGATAGTAAAACGGGCACCGAGCACCTCACCTTGTTCGGAAATTCGGTTTTCCGCCGAAATCCGACCGCCATGAGTTTCTACGATTTGTTTTGAAATGCTCAGACCAAGCCCAGAATGGGTGCCGAATTTTTCCTCTTTAGGCCGCTCCTGATAGAATCTTTTAAATATGTCGGTCTGAGACCCCTCAGGAATACCGGGCCCCTCATCCTCCACGGTGACAATAATTTTGCTCCCCAGTGGTTTGGCTTTTAAAATGACGGCGCCTCCAGGAGGGCTAAAACTCACTGCGTTACCGATAAGATTTCTGAGAACCTGGACAATGCGGTCCTCGAGACCACGGACGACCATGGGTCGCTCGTCTGCAAATTCCACACTGAATATCACATTGGCGCACTCTGTTGTCGCAGTGTGTATGTCTTTAAGCGTATTCAGCAGGTGCGCCATATCCACAGGCTCCATTGCGGCTCGCGACAACTCCGAGTCTAACCGCGACGCGTCAGAGATATCTGAAATCAGCCTGTCCAGACGTTTAATATCATCCTGGATAATCGACATTAGCTGACTTTGCTGTGCTGGGTCATTAATCCGAGCAGCGGTCTCCACAGCGCTCCGGAGTGACGTGAGAGGATTTTTGATTTCATGAGCAACGTCCGCGGCGAATCGCTCAATTGCATCCATCCTGTCCCATAACGCTTCGGTCATATCTTTTAATGCTGCGCTGAGATGTCCAATTTCATCTGTCCGCCGCGTTAAGTCTGGGATGCTGTAGTTTCGGCTAAGGCCCGTTCGTACTTGATCCGCCGCCGCCGCCAAACGCTGTATGGGCCGGGCGATGCTACCCGCGAGGTAGATCGACAATAGCACCGTCACCAGCAGAGCGACCCCAAAGACTTTCAGGATATCCAGTCGCACTTGGAACACCGCATCATCGATACTGCTTGCGTCCTTCGTTAGCGTCAGCGCACCAAGCACCTGCTTGTAACGTTGAACCGGAACGGCCGTTGTGATGCTGAGAGAACCGGTATCGTTAAAATGCACGGCATGTCCGGGATCTCCTGTCATGGCCTTCCGAGCCTCTGGACCAAATCCGCTTTTTAGCGTCCCGTGAGGTATCATTTGAACTTGGTCGTTCGGCAGAAGTTTCCGGAGAATTAAGTCAAACTTGTCCAGAATTGATCGGACCAGACTGTTTTTTTCTGCAGGGGGTGGCAGTTCCTCCACTTTGACCATTCCGCCGGGACCTGCCAGTAAGCGGGAGTCTGCTAGGATTTCGCCAGTGATTGAAATGAGTTTAGTATCTGTTCGCGTAGCGGCCGAAAGTCGCCGGATGATCTGGGCTGCGGTTTCAGCTCTTAAGAACTGATTTTGGCTGTTCTCTCCCCCAACCGCTGCTTCCCCCAACGCCGCGGCGACCATTTCTGCCTGCGTTTTCATGGCGGCGACCTCGCTCTTAATCATGCCCTCGCGATACTGACCTTCATAGAGCAGGCCGACTACCAGAACGGCCAAGGCGAAGACATTTATGGCGAGAATACGCCGAGTTATAGGCGATCCGTTGACGGTTTGATCTCCGCTCCGCTCATCCCATTTATCTGGAATGCCCCCTGATTTGCGATCCGTGTTCAATCTGCCACCCGTGCGGCTCCCTATTCTGTAGTGCTCTCATTATACCGATATCCAACGCCATAGAGTGTTTCGATCTGGGAGAACGACGTATCCACCGCCCTGAATTTTTTGCGTAGCCGCTTAATGTGGCTGTCGATGGTGCGGTCATCCACGTAAATATGCTCGCCATAGGCTGCGTCAATCAGTTGATCCCTATTTTTAACATGTCCTGGCCGATAAGCGAGAGATTTCAGGAGCAGGAATTCCGTGACTGTCAGATTCAACGGCATATCCTTCCAAGTGCACTGATGGCGGGATGGGTCCATCATCAATGCACCGCGAGATATGACTTCCTCTGCCACCTTGCTCTCATTTGTGCGGGTGTCCAATTCCCGACGGCGGAGAAGCGCCCGGATGCGTTCAACAAGCAGGCGCTGGGAAAAAGGTTTTTTAATATAATCGTCTGCCCCCATTCGCAGGCCAAGGACCTCATCTACCTCATCGTCCTTAGACGTTAAAAAGATGACCGGCATGGCGCTTTTTTGCCGAAGCTTTGAGAGGAGTTCCATGCCGTCCATACGTGGCATTTTAATGTCGAGCACAGCCAAGTCCGCGGGCTTTTGAGATAAGCCTCTCAGCGCATCTGCGCCGTCAATATATATATCAACAGCGAATCCCTCGGCTTCAAGAGCAATGGAAACAGATGTCAGAATATTTCGGTCATCGTCAACTAAGGCAATACAATTTGTTGCAGAAGCTTTCATGGCAATTCCAGTACGTTATAAAATGCTCTCAGCAAAATCGCATTATCCCAAGCCGCAATTGTGTCAAAAATATATCTTAAATATGGCGCTTCGACGCTCGGAAGTCTAAGCACATTTTGGTACTGGGTATACTTTGTAAAGAGGAGGGTGATGGATGACGGCTCGGCAACTGGCGGCGGACGAGGCCCGAAGATTGATCAGGATTGGCCGAAAGGGTGTTCTAGCGACAAATGGATCTAATCAGGAAAAATACGCCCCTGGCTGGCCGAGCAGCTCACTCGTGACATACGCAACGGCATGGGACGGCAGTCCCTTATTTTTGCTTTCGACCCTATCCCATCACACGCAGAACGCCATACGTGACTCCCGCGTTAGTCTGCTGGTGGATGGGACAGATCGACATATCAATCCCCAAGAGGGTCCCCGCGTGAGCGTCGTTGGTCATCTCAGATTAGAAAATGACACGAGGTTACATCGACGGTTTCTGGCAAAGCATGCTCGCGCGAAGCTGTATGCTGAGTTTAGTGATTTTCAATTCTATAAATTGACCGTCGAGAAACTTCACTATGTGGGCGGATTTGCTAGAGCATTATGGATTTCCAAGAAGAACGCTGTTCTCCCGAAATCAGCCTGGCAAGATATCGCCGTATCCGAAGAGAGTATTCTCAGGCATATGAATTCCGATCATCAACAAACCATTAGGCTTTATGGCACAAAATTATTAAAAAAACAGGGCCGGCACTGGTCGCTCATCGGGGTGGACCCGGAGGGTTTGGATTTGATGTGCGGGCAGACAGTCCACCGGTTGCCATTTGATTCGTCCGTCGTTGATGCGGAGCAGTGTAGGAAAATGTTGGTAAGTTTGGCCAAGCAGGCGCGTGACCTCTAACGCTGCGCTATGGATGATTAAAAATAGGCCCATATCAGTCGTTTAAAGCGGATGCATCTCGTGCAGAATAGGATGTTAAAAATTTATTGAAAATTTGTGACGGAAAAGGGCAGGTAGCTGTTGCACCCCTATCGCACCAATTATAGAGTTTCAGTTCACAGGGAACCTATCTGGGCGCGCTAGAATAGAAATGGCGCCGGATAAAATAGACCCGGCTGGCATTACCGGCTCGTCGGGGAACTTAGGAGAAGAGAATGGCCGTAACCGGCATTGAGCGTACCAACAATCAGCAATTGCTTACCTGGGTTGAGCAGATGGCAACCCTCGCCAAACCCGATGATGTTTATTGGTGCGATGGCTCTAAAGAAGAATATGACCGTCTGTGTCAGCAGATGGTGGAAGCCGGTACGCTTATCCCGCTCAATCAGAAAAAACGACCCAACAGTTTTCTTGCGCGCTCTGATCCTGATGACGTAGCACGAGTCGAACATCGGACATATGTATGTTCCAAAGATAAGATAGATGCCGGCCCTACCAACAATTGGGTGGATCCAGTGGAAATGAAAGAAACCATGGTCGATTTATTTGACGGGACCATGCGAGGCCGGACCATGTACGTTATTCCTTTCAGCATGGGCCCGTTAGGATCGCATATCGCGCACATCGGCGTGCAGTTGACTGATTCTCCGTATGTGGCCATGAGCATGCGCGTAATGACCCGCATGGGTGAAGCAGCCCTCGATGTTTTGGGCGATGGAGATTTTGTGCCCTGCATGCATTCTGTCGGTGCGCCTTTGGCTGACGGCGAGGCCGATGTTCCATGGCCATGTAATGACACCAAATACATTGTTCAGTATCCCGAGGAGCGCGCCATCTGGTCCTACGGGTCTGGATATGGCGGCAATGCTCTTTTGGGGAAGAAATGTTTTTCCCTCCGCATTGCATCAGTGATGGCACGCGACGAGGGTTGGCTTGCGGAACATATGCTTATCCTGGGTCTCGAGAGCCCGGAAGGCGAAAAAACTTATGTCGCCGCAGCTTTTCCAAGCGCATGTGGGAAAACCAATCTGGCCATGCTCGTGCCGCCGGAGGGTTTTGACGGCTGGAAAGTGCGAACCGTAGGTGATGATATTGCCTGGATAAAACCAGGTGATGATGGACGTCTCTATGCTATCAATCCTGAGGCCGGGTATTTTGGCGTTGTGCCAGGGACCAACTATAGCTCCAATCCCAACGCCATGAAGATGATGGAGCGCGATACCATCTTCACGAATGTTGCACTTACCGATGATGGCGATGTCTGGTGGGAGGGGATGGATGGAGAGGTGCCTGATCATTTGATCGATTGGAAAGGGAATGACTGGGCACCCGGCTCCAGCGAGCTTGCTGCCCATCCAAACGCGCGCTTCACTTGTGCAACTAGCCAGTGCCCGAGCGCCGATCCCGCGTGGGATGACCCGGCGGGCGTTCCTATCAGCGCGTTCATCTTTGGTGGTAGGCTTAGCCACACATTCCCACTAGTTTATCAGTCATTTGACTGGGAACACGGCGTATATATGGCAGCGACAATGGGGTCTGAAGCGACGGCGGCAGCGGTCAACCAGGCGGCGATCCGGCGCGACCCAATGGCAATGCTGCCGTTCTGCGGGTACAATATGGCGGACTATTGGCGCCATTGGCTGAGGCTGGGCAAAGGCCTCGCTCATCCCCCTAAAATTTTTAGGGTGAACTGGTTTCGAAAGGATAAAAAAGGGAAGTTTATTTGGCCCGGGTTTGGTGAGAACATGCGGGTCTTGAACTGGATTGTCGATAGGGCGAATGGAGAGGTCGATGCGGCGGAGAGCCCCTTTGGCCACATGCCGCGCCATCAGGATCTGAACTGGCGCGGGTTGGATTTCCATGTTGATGATTTCAGCGGCATCATGGATATTGACCGGGCTAGGGGTCTGGAAGAGGCCGAAGCTCAGACAGAGCTGTTCGAAAGTTTTGAAGATCGATTGCCTCCTGAAATGGAAACCCAGCGTCAAGCCTTGAAAGACCGTCTCACTAAGTCGTCAGATCAGTGGAAGGTGGCCAGCTGATCTGGACCGGATTTCATCTGGGATGCCCGATGCGCAGGTTTGCAATGAACGAGGGGGCCTGAGGGCGGCCGCGGCAATACTGAGGTTCTAGACTGGCGAAACGTGCGTGCTACGTAGCCTCGGTGGTCGGGGCTGTTCGCTTTTTCAGCCGGGTCTTTCTTTGGTATGTCCATCCCCTATAACCGAGAAGAACTAAAATTACGACGGCGTATAGTATGGGTCGGGAAAAATCTGCCCGAGTCATCATGAAAAAGTGCAGGGCACCCAGGATGGCGATTAGGTAAACTAGGTAGTGAAGCCTTTTCCAGCGGGAGCCGCCCAGCCGTTTCATCATGCCTTTGGTGGAAGTCACGGCCAAGGGGAACAAGAGGGTGAGGCTGACCATACCAACTAGTATATAGTTGCGATTTGTGATGTCTTTAACGAACACCATTAGATCTAGTTGTAGGTCAATGCCCACATAACTAGAGACATGCAGGAGGGCGTAAAAGAACGCATACAGCCCAATCATACGACGGTATGCCACGAGCCCTGGTTTTTTGGTTAGATCCGCGAAAGGCCGGACAGCAATCGTGATGATGATGAAGATCATGGCCCAGTCGCCGAGCTCCCGATTGAGCTTTTGTACAGGATCGGCGGTCATATATACGGTGGCGTTAACCGTGTCCGACCAAAGTGCGAATGCTAGCCAGCCGAACGGTATCAACCCTGCAAAAAAGACGCACGTCTTGAAGAAAGGCCTGGATCTCTTAATAGCCACATGCCCTCCAGATATGAGATGCGGTCGAGCGATCAGAAGTTCTTTTTGAGATCCATACCCGCATAAAGCCCGGCAACCTCCTCGGCATAGCCGTTAAACATTTTGGTTTCGATTTTTTTGGCAAAAAGGGCTGAGAACCCGCCTTCCCCGGTAATCAGACGTTCCCGTTTCTGGCTCCAACGGGGGTGGTCCACCTCCGGGTTAACGTTGGAATAAAATCCATATTCATGGGGCGTCGACACACTCCAGGTGGATGGCGGCTGCTTTTCCACAAAGCTGATTTTGACAATCGACTTGATGCCTTTAAATCCATATTTCCATGGAACAACGAGGCGCATTGGTGCACCATTCTGATTTGGCATTTCGGAGCCAAATACGCCTATGGCCATAATGGTCAAGGGGTGCATAGCCTCGTCCATGCGAAGGCCCTCCACGTAAGGCCAGGGGAGGATGGGAAATTTTTGCAAGGGCATTTGTTGTCTATCAAGCAGTGTCTCAAAGGCAATATATTTTGCTTTTGACGTCGGCTCTAATCGCTTGATTATTTTCGCTAATGGCACGCCTACCCAAGGAATGACCATGGACCAGCCTTCAACGCAGCGCATTCGATAAATACGTTCTTCCAGCTGGTGGGGCTTGATGATGTCTCCATAGCTGAACTTCCCTGTTTTATCCGCATGACCCGAGACTTCGATGGTCCAGGGGTGGGGTTTGAGGGTGTGGGCGTTTTTGCTAGGATCTGACTTTAAAGTCCCAAATTCGTAAAAATTATTATAAGTTGTTACGGCGTCGAATGTCGTTGGTTGCAGTTTGTCTCCCCACGCCGTTTTCTGCACGTTTTTGAGAGGCTTCTGTGCCCCGAATGCCGGCGAACCGAGAGCGGGAAGTAGGGCTGCACAGCCCAGGCCTGCCGCCGATGTTAAAAATTTTCTGCGATTATAATAGAAATCCTGTTGGACGATTTCTGAAGACTTAGCATCAGAAATATTTTTGGTCTTGATAAGCATTGTTTCTTCTCCGCGCCTGGGGACACACTCATACTAGCGTAAATATGCCCGATTTCCCCAGTTTTTCACAAGCGGGCTCTACTCCCAGTGACACAGAATCGGTCGAAATTTATTGAAAAATAAGCTGTGGAGTTGGGATGGCTCACATGCAGTCAAGCGCGAGAGCGACTTTTGGCCCGCCGCAAAAGAATAATCTCCGGTTTTTCCGCTAATGTTGTTTCGGCGTCTGTGCCTTCCCGTGATTTCAGATCTGTTGGGGGTGGTCGCAGTGGATAGGTGGATGTGATCACTTTGCACCGATGTGGCGAATGAAGTATGGACGGGGTGAGGATTTTGCACATCCCAGGGCAGTGGAGTTCCAGTAGAATAGGATAATAGCAACAGAAACCCTGGGTTAATTCAACTCAAAGGGGTCCAAGCTGTGGCCGCTGGAGGGTACCGAGGCAAATTTCGCTGAACATTGGCAGTTTCAGCCAGAACAGCGCATAGAATTTTAGCGGACGAGAGATACCACTCGTTTCAAAGGGCAGAACTAATTAGCATTTTCCAATGTGTGTCCGTGGTGAGAATTAATTTTTGCATTTTGGGTTGCGAGACCGCGTTCTATTTGGGGGGTCTAATGTGCTTCGTCCCAATTCTTCCCGTGCCCGGTATCGACCACAATGGGAACGGACAGATCAGCAGCTCTCTCCATTATGTTTTTGACTACCTCAACGGTATCCTCCAGTTCTTTTTTTGGGACATCAAAGATTAGCTCATCGTGGACTTGTAAAAGCATTTTTGCAGACAGCTTGGACGTCTTTAGAGCTCTCGGTAGCTGAATCATGGCACGTTTGATAATGTCTGCAGCACCCCCTTGGATAGGTGCATTAATGGCGGCCCTTTCCATAAAATTGCGTCTGTTGGGATTTTTATCATTTATCCCCGGGACAAAACATTTTCGGCCATACAGCGTGGTCACGTATCCTTTTTCGCGGGCTGTCTCTTTCGCATGTTCCATAAAATCCCGGATGCCGGGATATTTTTCAAAATAAGCTTGGATGTAGTCAGACGCCTCTCCCCGGGAAATGCTGAGTTGCCGGGCCAAACCAAAGGCGGAGATCCCATAAATAATACCAAAATTAATGGCTTTGGCCTGACGTCTAATCATTGGGTCCATGCCCTCAACGGGCACTCCAAATACCTGGGATGCGGTCAGGGCATGGATATCCATGCCGTCATGGAAAGCCCGTTTAAGGGCGTCAATACCGGCAACGTGGGCAAGCAGCCGCAGCTCTATCTGGGAATAATCGGCCGACACGAGCACATGGCCTTCTGATGGTATGAAAGCTTGGCGAATTTTACGCCCCTCTTCTGTGCGGATCGGGATGTTCTGAAGGTTTGGATCGTTGGAACTGAGCCGTCCCGTCGATGCGATGGCTTGGCCATAGTTGGTATGTACGCGGCCGGTTTCAGGATTGATCTGATCAACGAGGGTATCCGTGTAGGTACTTTTCAGCTTCGCGAGTTGGCGCCACGCGAGAACCTGTTCTGGCAGTTCATGTCCCTCAGCTGCCAGACCTTCCAGCACGTCTGCGCCGGTGCCATAGGCTCCAGTCTTCGTTTTTTTTCCGCCGGTCAGGCCCATCTCTTCAAATAAGACTTCTCCTAATTGCTTGGGGGAGCCGATGTTAAATTCCTTGCCGGCAAGTTTATGGATGGCGATCTCCAGATCACCTAGGCGCCGGGCAAAATCCGCGCTGAGGGTTTTGAGGAACGCGGAATCCACCCGGATGCCGGCGGTTTCCATATCTCTCAGAACGTAAATTAACGGGCGTTCCAGGGTCTCATAGATTGTAGTGAGTTGGTTCGTCACAAGGCGCGGTTTGAGGACTTGAAAAAGCCGGCGAGTGATATCCGCATCTTCCGCTGCGTAGTTGAGAGCTTTGTCCAAGGGAACTTTGTCGAAAGTCACCTGAGACTTGCCACTGCCTGCCACGTCTTTGAACTTGATAGTCTGGTGGTCCAAGTAGAGGAGTGATAATTCGTCCATGCCGTGACCGTGTTTGGCACCCTCCAAAACATACGATAGAATCATAGTGTCATCCACAGGCGTCACATCAATGCCGTAGCGATGCAATATTTTCTGGTCATATTTGATGTTATGGCCGATCTTGAGGACCGACGGACTCTCAAGCAGCGGTTTTAAGACTTTGACGACGCTCTTTAAGCTGATTTGCTTAATCGTACGATTATTTTTAGTCTTGCTGTCATCTGTTTCGCCCAGGTCGAGGCTTGCCTGCTCTTCCGATGCTGCGTGGGCTATCGGGATATAACAGGCGTGTCCTGGCACCGTGCAGAGCGAAATGCCCACCAAGTCTGCCTCCATGGAGTCCAGGGATGTGGTTTCCGTATCGACTGCAAGCACCCCGTCGGCGCAAGCCGCAGCAATCCACTTGTGCAGTGCGGCTTCATCCTGAACGAGTTCATAAACGGTCTCTGAGACTGCCGCGGCCTTGATGGCCCCCGAATTAACCGCCGAGGGGTTGGCATCTCCAGACTTTTGATCTGCGGTGGCGGTCTGTTCCATAGGACCAGGTTCTGCTGCTGTGACACCCGTCTGGCTCTCAATGCGTGTGACCAAGGATTTAAAGCCCTGTTCCTGAAGGAATATCAGCAGTTTGTCCGGCTCTATCTTTCGAACTGCAAAATCCTCAATGTTACTCTCGACGGGAACGTCCTGGCGCAAGGTGACCAAATCTCGGGAGATCCGGGCAAGATCCGCCTGTTCTATCAGGGCTTCACGACGCTTCGGCTGTTTAATTTTGCCGGCATTTTCCAAAACACCGTCTAAATCTCCGTATTCGTTGATCAAAATCGCCGCTGTCTTGATGCCGATTCCCTGAACACCCGGCACATTATCTGAGGAGTCCCCCGCTAGGGCCTGAATATCGATCACCTTATCCGGCCCAACACCAAACTTCTCTTCGACCTCGGCAGGGCCAATACTCTTGTTTTTCATGGCGTCGAACATTTTGATTTTGCCGCCGACCATTTGCATTAGATCTTTATCCGTGGAGACAATGGTCACCTCTGCCCCCATTTCGGCCCCCTGGCGAGCGTAAGTGGCAATTAAGTCATCGGCTTCGAAACCGTCCATGTCCACTGCAGGGATGTTCATCGCCCGTGTGGCTTGGCGCACCAGCTCAAATTGGGGGACCAGGTCGTCCGGTGGCGGCGGGCGGTGTGCCTTGTATTCAGGGTAGATGTCGCTTCGGAAGGTCTTGCGTGCGCGATCAAAGATGACGGCAATGTGATCTGCATCGGTCTCCTCGACAAGCTTCAGCATCATCTGGGTAAAACCGTAGACGGCGTTCACAGGCGTTCCGTCTGGTCGGGTCATTTGAGCTTTGATGCCAAAATAGGCGCGAAAAAGAAATCCCGATCCATCGATCAGAAACAGATGCTTAATATCTGAGGCGTTCGCGCTCAGTGGTCCGCTCCTCTGCCAGTAGCCTCGACCAAGGCGAAATGGCGTCCACAGTAAGGGCAGCGGGCGTCACCTGTATCGCCGATAGTAAGGTAAACCCCAGGATGGCCCAAAGCGCCGTTGCCCCCATCACAAAAAACCGGTGTGGTCTTCACATAAATTACGTCTTCGTCGTCCTGGTTATCCATATTTGCTCAATCTTGCACCTAATCGGGCCCAAAGCCCTATATTGTCAGTTGACCGGCCGAGAGGCGAATGATACCGAAGAATTGAAGGCAATCAACCGCCTTGCCGAAGAGCTTTTTCCAACAATGATCGGCAATATCCGGTGCATCAAAAACCATGAAGATAAACACACCAGACCTTGCAGTTTCCATCTCAGGTCTTAACAAGACTTACGCCGCCAGCTCGGGCGAGCCTCCAAAGACCGCACTGACAAATGTGTCCCTCAAAATTCCACAGGGCTCCTTTTTTGGCTTGCTGGGGCCCAACGGCGCTGGCAAATCCACAATCATCAACATCATGGCTGGCCTCGTGATTAAAAGTTCGGGTAGTGTGAAAATTTGGGGCTATGACATCGAAAAGCAAATGCGTCAGGCACGCTCTGCCATCGGCATTGTTCCTCAAGAACTGAATATTGATCCGTTTTTTACACCTCGGGAAATCCTGGACGTTCAGGCAGGTCTGTACGGTGTCCCTAAATCTCAACGCCGCACCATGGAAATCCTGGAAGCCGTCCATTTGTCCGATAAGGCGGAGGCGTATGCGCGTACGCTATCCGGAGGCATGCGGCGACGATTACTAGTGGCCAAGGCCATGGTTCACACGCCGCCGGTCCTGGTGTTGGATGAACCAACTGCCGGTGTCGATGTAGAGCTTCGCCAACAGCTCTGGTCCTATATCCGCCATTTGCGCGACAATGGAACAACCATTGTGTTGACCACCCATTATCTCGAAGAAGCCGAAGAACTGTGTGATCAGATAGCAATTATCGATAAGGGTGAAGTGGTCACATGTCAGCCGACTGAGGAGCTCTTATGTAGTCTCGACCATAAAGAATTCATTGTCACCGTTAATGAGGAGTTGACCAAGTTGCCGGAGCGCCTATCTCGGTTCAAGGTAGAACTTCAAAATAAACACATGCTTGTGTTCCGTGTGCCTCCCAGTCAGGTTCCTGTTGAGGAACTGTTGCAGGCTGTCCAAGCGGTCGGTCTTACTATCCGAGACCTGACCACTAAAGAGTCTGATCTTGAGGACATTTTCCTGATGATGACCCAAGGCTCTGAAAAAGCGATGCCATCTCTATAGGTACGACACGCGTCCAATCATCATCTGGCAGGAACCGGCCTATCTGATCTCGTCCCAACGATCCCGAGAGATTAGGCAACGACACATAATTGACCACTACCTAGACGCCTATCAAACGGTACTGCAGAGGCTGGTCGCCTACAACGTTTGCTAAGATATTTTGGGCTGGATAAAAATAGCGACGTCAATAATCCGCTGACCTCGATGTTATCTCGATACTATATGACGGGGTGGCCGACACGCGATCTATCGCAGACAAGCCTCTTTTTGTGCGGGGAATTTATTGGCTCAGTTCAACTTGTCGAGAAAATAGGTTTGTATTTTACCTTTATTTTTCAATTCTATATAGCCACGATCGGTGACCACCGCAGAGTCCCCTAAAAATTGCCGGGTTGTATCGGAGATTTGTAGTTTACCAGCCTCGGACGCGCTCTCCAAACGTGAGGCCAGATTGACGGCATCCCCCCATACATCAAAACCATTGGAAGTGAACCCCGCAATTACCGGTCCGGTGTGTACTCCCACCCTAATTCCCCAGGGAAGTTGACCCAAAATTTCCCGCTTTATGTTCAACCCAGAAACCGCCTGTATGATGTCGAGCGCAGCTCGACAGGCGTTTCCGGGGTGGCCTTGGCGACCATCCGGAATGCCGCCAACCGCCATATAGGAGTCGCCAATGGTTTTGACTTTGCGCAGATCATGTTTTGATATGATCTGATCAAATATCGAAAAAAACTCGTCCAAACTTGCGACAAGTTCGCCAGGATCAACATCTTCTGAGATCGTTGTAAATCCGACAAAATCGGTGAAAAGAATTGACGCAGAAGAATAGAAGGATGCGTCTCGGGTCGAAGGTTCCTGTGCGGCGCTTTCATTGAAGCCCGCCGGCGGTTTCACCGCGGTGTATTCTAAGATCGTGCTCACCTGATCGGACAATAACCGCAGGCCTTCGCGCTGGCTATGTGCTAAGCTGCCGGGCTTAGAGTCCATCACACACAAAGTGCCTACGGTGAATCCTTTGCTGGTTATAATAGGTGTTCCGGCATAAAACTGAATGTCGGGGGCCAACGCCATCTTGTGAAAATTTTGGGTCTTTTGATTTTCTTTTACATTTTCAATCACCAGTTGATCACGGGGTTGTTCAAGAACATATTGGCAAATACTGATATCCCTCGGAATTTCCTTGACCAGGATTTGCTCAGGGATAGAAAATCCATGATTGTTCTTGGAAAGCTGGCTTTTGTCGGTGAGTAGGTTGATCGTACACTGTGGTCGATCCGTTAGATAGCATGCTAATTCGGTAACGTTGTTTAACTGGCGGTCGTTGCTAACATCCTTATCTTCCAATTTAAGCCGCTTAATCTCATTAATGCGATCATTTTCACCGGCTAAATTTGCGACGGGCTTGTACCCCGCTTTTAATCCTTGTTTTTTTATCAAATCATGAAATTGGTCTTTCAGAAAACTCATATTTTTGTTTCCTCGTATGCCTCTAGATTAGAATAAGCGTCGCGGCCTCCGCCCATTGGAGAGATTACAATTGTACTTCTGATGTCAATTTAACACTAATTATCCGAGTGTGCTTAAAAACCCTGATCAGGGGGAGAAAAATATCAATATTCCGACAGGGAGTTCATACATTTGGCCCGCCAGTTGGTGACCTATCGATGGTAATATTGCTCTGTTTACCTCGCGTTTAATTTCGCTGCTCATGTTGTCGATCAGGACCACTCTTAAGAGCAATTATCGCTATTATATTTTTATAAAATTGAACTGTTTCATAAACTAGGCGTATACAGTAGTACGATAACAGCTCTGAAAGCTCCAGCTGGAGGACGATTAGATGAGAGAATTTGTTTTTAAGGCGTGGAACTCTGTAATGAATGCCAGGCACAACCCTCTGCGTCATATACCAGACGAAAATGTTAGGCATCTTGTCATGCAAGTGCTGGCTTGGATGTGGTGCATCATGTTCTCAGTATATGTAGGGAGCATTTGGGTGTTTGGGGTCACAGCGATCGCGCACTTACTAATCATTGCGGCGGTTGTCATCACCGTATCAACTTTTGAGGTTGCAAAACGAAAGCCTGATAGTTTCGTGAAAAAAGAGGTATAGACCGGGACTGGTCAAAACGTCGATACTGTTAATAACAACTGCTGGAGATGCAGGCTCTTAATCCACCTGACCATCGTTTTTTTGGAGAAACTTGAATGCCTATGATTGAAGTGGGTTCCGATGCACCGGACTTTAGCTTGTGTAACCAAGACGGTGACATCGTAAAGAAAAGTGACTATGCCGATGGGTTTGTTCTGTTATGGTGGTATCCGAAAGCAGACACCCCAGGTTGAACCATAGAAGGCAGTGAGTTCCGTGATAGAATTCAAGACTTTAAAAACCGCAACGCCTCAGTGGTAGGTGTCTCGTACGACGATCAAGCCTCAAATGCCAAGTTTCGGGATAAATACTCTTTCCCCTTCGATCTGCTCAGCGACGCAAAAGGGGCAGTGTCCGTTGCCTTCGGTGTATCCAAGCCAAATAGCGACAGATCTCCAAGAAAATCTGTGCTGATTGGACCAGATGGCAAAGTGGCAGCCGTTTATGAACAAGTGAACCCAGCAGAACATCCCGCCCAAATCTTGGGTGACTTAGACGTTTTAACGAGGCATTACTGACGTCTAACATGGAGGGGAGGAAATCTTTTGGAGCTGTCTTTTTTCCGGTGAGATGTTCAAATGCGATGTGTAGGTATTTTGGGTCACAGATCTGGCACCCAAACCGCTAATTCGGGAGAGAAGGGTCAGCCAAAGAAAATTCCAGATTGGGAACACTGCCGTCTTTAATTCTCAAAATGTCTAGAGTGCAGACCGGTCTTACCTCTCTATGTCTTGTTCCCTGGGGATAGTTTTATCACGAATTTTGTCTGAATGGATGTGGTGCGGGGGCACTGTTTTTTTTACAGTTTATTCTTCTTCGTGGCAGCATCAATGACGGCTTGGAGTTTTGATTTTATCAATTCATTAGAGCTTACTTCGCACTTATAACGTTCTGCTTGTGCAATTCTTAGCTCAAGCGTTGCTCGATCCAATGAAACCCTCGTGTTTTGTAATCCTCTCCAAAAAACCTGCGTAGCCCCAATCTCTTGGTATTTTGCGCTGTACTCCCTGATAATCGCGTACCCAATTATTTTGTGCGCGGTAACCGAATCTGAATGGAATATAAAACCTAGCGCCTCTGGCGATTTAAGCGATTTTTCTATGCAGTAGATTGCCTTTCCATCTAGACTCCCCGCTTTACCGGGACCAGATACAGTTAGAAGGCTAATAGCAATGAGTGCTGGAAGGCTGTACTTCATCCACTCAAGATACAATTAGAATTTGCATGATGCCAGCAATGTAGACCTATTTCTTGCCCAGTTGGGCAAAAAACAGACATTCCCCCCAGGGTGGCATGTGACTCGTACATAGTTTTGTGATTTGGAGGTAAGGGTAGGGATCCTTCCTTACCAGTCACCTATGGCATGTCTCTCGACTTAATAATTCACCCTGTCAGGTAGTGTACATTTTACGGTGACACCGCCAGGTCCCTGGAGAGCGGTGAAATTGATTCGACATAGGACTTCCAAAAGGGGTCAAAGCACGGGCAAACGGTGTTGAAAGATAGGACATCTAAGCCCATCTAAAAAAATACAACAACCGCGGTGAGACGGAGAGCTTATGTTTAGCCAGGTAGAAGAGATTATTAAGAGTTGGTTTTTAATAGACGTCATAGCCCTATCGTATGAAAGAACAGATGAGAGACACGATAAGGTTCTAATAAGATTTCTGGATACGCCTATCCAATATTTAATATTTTTTAATGAGAACGTCCAAACAACTAGTTGGGAGCTTCAGAGAACCTATTACGGGAACCAATTCATATGGGTACACTCTGTCGATTTAACGGCACTGAACGGTACCTTCTTTCAACGGCATAAACAAATTAGCTATGCTGATCTCCTGGGTTTTGAGGATAAATCAGAAAAAGAACGAGATAGGCCGGCTCAACAACACCTCAAGCTCGAGATAGAAATGGTGACGAAATCAGTGGATATGGAAATTTTCGGTGACGTAACAGCAGCTAGTATTGCAGCGATTGAACGCCTCGAACTTCGCCCTGCCACATCTTCGGCAGTCTTTGATGAGGAGCGTATTACGAGACTTATAAATGCGATCAAAATTATTGGCAGCAAAAACACCGAATTATTTACTGGACCTTTGAATCCTAATTCATCGCAGGACAAATCACCCACAGCACCAGATGCAACAAGTGCTTACGAGGATAGGGTGTATTTAAAGCATCTAATCTGGTGCCATATTATGGGGGTGTGCGATTTAGAAGAGATTGAGAACGCTGTTTTGGCATACGAACATGGTGCAGTTAATGCTGTCCGTGACCTTCTGTCTCATTATGGCGAGATTTCAAGCTACAACGATAATTGTGCATTTAATTTACACGAGAGACCAATGATGAGATACTCATAGATTTTGATGAGCCACTAAATCTCTCACGTATATGATTGTAAACAAGAGTTGTTTGTAGCAATGGGTCGTCTAATAGCGTTAATGAAGCGCACTTAAATTTTATTGGACTCGGCAATCTTTATAAGTCTTTGCAAGACAGAAGTAGCAACGTGAGATAATTTTATATTTTTGATTCTCTCTAGGTTGTGAAAGTCATTACCAACAATTACGAGACCGAGCATCCCACTGTCGCCGTGGGGTGTGCAACGATATATGTAGACGCCTGGTACAGTAAAGACCAAAGAGTAATGTGCATCGATATCAGATTTTTTTGGGGCCAAAAATTTTTCCGGGCCTGCAAGAAATTCTACGTTATGTCCATCGTTTGTTGGTAACCACTCTACTTTGTCTCCCACTTCTACTCGTGCTACCTCGATGCTGAAGGTGTCGTCAGCGGTGAACTCAATTTTTAGGCTGTTTGCCAATGCACCCGGCAAGATCGCGTGAGAAGCTAGTAAGCAAAAGGTTATTAATAGTGATTTCATGTTCTCGTATATGGACCAATATCCAGGATTTTTTTGTCCCATAATTTTCTATGGTGAGACAACCATGAATTTTGGTGAGGTACCCCATTGCGAGCGACATTGATTTTTTGGGTTGAGGTGCAAGGTTTTGTTATCTTGGAGACATCAAAATTCACTGAGGTCATTATCTAAAATTCCGCCAGTTTTCCCTCAGTAAGCAGCAAAATACCGATAAATTTTAATATGTCGTCACAAGCTTGAAATTAGTCTATGGTGTCCGAATCTACGGTAACGAGTTATTTTTATTGATCTCTCTTATAAGCGCCCGTAGCTCAGCTGGATAGAGTGTCGGCCTCCGAAGCCGAAGGTCACAGGTTCGAATCCTGTCGGGCGCGCCACCTTTTCGTATTTTTTGGTAAACCGTGATATTTGCATATCGAGGGACTCCGTCGCCGGCTCTCCTGAAGCTGTGACCCAGGGTTTTTTCGAAAACCGCAATGGGCAAAGGGGGATGGTACCCCTAAATCATTGCCCTTGGTTGCCTGGACTGGCACATATCCCTCGTTATGATGCCTCCCATACTGACCCTTAAAGACGTGTACCTGACTTTTGGTCATCAGCCGCTGTTGAGACAGGTAGACCTCACAGTCTCGGCCAGCGATCGTATCTGCCTGGTTGGGCGAAATGGATCGGGGAAATCAACACTCCTGAAAATCATCGCCGGTCAGGTTGAACCAGATCAGGGCACTCGCTTTCTCCAGCCTGGCACGACACTTAGGTACCTGCCGCAGGAGCCAGATTTTTCAGATTTCCAGACCAGTCTTTCCTATGTCGAGGCCGGCTTGGAGCCGGGGGATGATACATATCGGGCCCGCTATCTTCTAGAGCAGTTGGGCCTCACCGGTGAGGAAAATTTATCCACCATGTCTGGGGGCGAGTCGCGTCGCTGCGCCCTGGCGGCAGCTTTGGCGCCCGCGCCGGATGTCCTCTTGCTGGATGAGCCCACCAACCATTTGGACGTATCTTCGATTGAATGGCTGGAGGATCAGCTCGGAACCCTAAAAACAGCTCTGATAATGATCAGTCATGACCGGCAATTTTTGCGATCTCTCTCCAACACCACCCTCTGGATTGATCGAGGAGAGGTCCGCCGTCTGGAAAATGGGTTCGGCGGGTTTGAGGCCTGGCGTGACGAGATATTTGAACAAGAGGAAACGGAACTCCATAAGCTCGATCGGAAAATCCATCGGGAAACCCATTGGCTCATCCACGGCGTGACTGCCCGGCGCAAACGCAATCAGCGGCGATTAGGCGATCTGCATGCACTGCGTGAGAGAAAGCGGACGTTGCGCACCCCCACGGGAGATGTAAAATTTACCGTTTCCGAGGCGGGGATATCGGGCAAGCGCGTGATTGAGGTCAAGGGTATTACGAAAGCCTATGAAGATCGCGTAATCGTCCATTCATTTTCGGCCCGCATCTTACGTGGCGATCGTGTTGGCATTGTCGGTCCTAACGGGGCGGGTAAGACAACCTTATTAAATATGCTGATCGGTAAAACGGCGCCCGACAAAGGTAGCTCTTATCTCGGATCAGCGGTGGAGCTGGCTGCGCTCGATCAGCGGCGGGAAACCTTGAAGCCCACAGAAAAGCTCTCGGACGTGCTCACGGGTGGCCGGGGCGATATGGTGACCGTGAATGGACAGCAAAAACACGTTATCGGCTATATGAAGGATTTTCTGTTCGCCCCAGAGCAGGCACGCACTCCCGTTCGCGACTTATCTGGTGGGGAGCGCGGCCGTCTCGTTTTGGCTGAGGTCCTGGCCCGGCCCTCTAATTTGCTCGTGCTGGACGAGCCCACGAATGATTTGGATTTTGAAACCTTGGACCTGTTGCAAGAGATGCTGACTGAGTATCCTGACACGGTCCTTTTGGTGAGCCATGACCGAGATTTTCTCGACAAAGTCGCGACATCAATCATTGCCTCGGAAGGGGCGGGTCACTGGCTAGAATATGCGGGCGGCTATACCGATATGGTAGCCCAGCGGCGGGCGGATATTGCGGCAAGCCAATCATTAGGGGCGACCGGCAAAAAAACAAATGAGACATCTTCAGCTGCCTTGGCATCAAAGCTTAAAATGTCTTACAAGGATGTCTATGCCTTGGAAAAGTTGCCAGGTCAGATAGCGGACTTGGAACGCAAAATCGCGGATCTTCATAAAACGCTCGCCGATCCGGATCTATTTCAGCAGAACCCAGAGCGTTATCAAAAATCTGTGGACGCGCTCCAAGCGGCCGAGACTGAATTGACTGAGTTGGAAAACCGCTGGCTAGAGCTCGAGATGAAACGTGAAGAGGCCGATGGAGTCTGAGAAGAGGGGGTTAGGGGCACATTCCCATGGGAAGACACTGATACCAGGCGCATTTTTCTCTAGAGAGTGCTTTCCGGCCTTTCGTCCTATGCATTGTCTTCGACCTCGATCACAACGGCCATGCCGGTGTCACCCGCGGCACAGCCAGTAAAGAGACCCCTGCCGCCACCCAAGATTACAAGTTCTTCGATTAATTCAATGATGCCGCGTGTGCCCATAGGGGCTTGCGGATGACCCCAGACGAGGGTGCACCCGTAATTGTTCATTTTATTGATGTCGTATCCCGTCTCTCTCGCGAAGTAGATATCGTTCACGGCAAACGGGTTGTGAGTTTTCACTGCGCTGATGCCCTTGATGTCAACGTCCGCCTGGGCCAATGCCTTTTTTGCTGCGGGAACCGGAGCTTCCGGCATATAACCGTTCTCAGCCCGGGCGTGGCCAAAGCCCAAAACTTTTATCCTAATGTCTGAGTTCTGAGAGAAGGCCGGTGCTTTGTCCGAAGTTGTGACAATAAGGCAGGAATTGCCGTCCGCTGGATGGGTTTGTCCGCCGAACGTCACAGAACCGTCTTCCAGAACTGGTTTGAGTGTGGCGAGCTTATCCGGGTTCGAGGGATAAATACCTTCATCACTCTCGAGCACGGCCACGGTTTTACGGAATTTTGAATCCGGCACATTGAATGGCAGGGTCATGTAACGCTTTTGGAACGCATGATCGTCCGCGAGGGCGTCTTGATATTGCGCTTGGCGACGGGCTACTACGCCATGTTGTTCCTCCGTCGTGATCTGGTGACGGGTGGCGACATTTTCTGCCGTTTGCAGCATGGAGTGACCTCCCAGCGCATCACGCTGCATGTTATCAATCGTCAGGTTTTCCTGATAGCCGGTGCCGCCCGGGCCGGTAGGCTCAGGATAATACAGTTGAGGGCCATTGGACACCCGGTCACACGTCGCCACCAGAGCAACGGATGCTGCACCGGCTTTGATCTCGTGGCTCGCGTTCTCCAGGCTGCGGGCTCCCGTGGCGCAAACCTGAGAAAGTGTTGGTCCGGTCACATGGGGCGCTCCAATCATACCCGTCAGCCATGGTAATCCTTGGAAGGACATATGCTGCGGCACCGTGAGTCCCAGGATGCCATAGTCCAGGTCGGCTGGGTCGATGGCCCGCTTGGCCATTTCCTCCTTGGCCACATGAGCTGCAAATTTGATGCTGTGTAAGTGCGAGAGGGTGCCCTGCCATTTGGCAAACGGTGTGCTCCAATAGGCCCCGTAGGGAATCTCTGTCTCAACGCTCATGTGTTTGTCTCCTTCATCTGTGACCGAAGAGCCGCCTTATCAATTTTGCCCACCGTCGTTTTGGGAATTTTATGACTTATAACTAATTTGCGAGGAACTTTATATTTTGCAAGGTTTTCTCGGCAATAGTAGTCCAGTTCATCTACCGTCGCAGGGACACCCTTTTTGAGAACCACCTGGGCACAGATGACTTCGCCGAGGTAATCGTCTTTAATGCCAATGGCGGCAGCTTCTAGGACAGCCGGGTGGGCATAAAGCACCTCGTCAATCTCCCGCGGGTAAACGTTGTAACCGCCAACAATGGCCATGTCTTTTTTCCGGTCCCGGATGAAAAAATTGCCATCTTCGTCACATTCTCCAATATCGCCTGTATAGAGCCAGCCATCGCGCAGCGCCTGGGCGGTTTCGTCGGGCCGGTTGCGGTAACCGGACATGATCTGCGGTCCTTTAGCTCGGATTTCCCCCTGCTCGCCCGGTCCAAGAACCATTGTGCCCGTCTCCACATCTACGATCTGCATCGCTGTATAAGGTAAGGGTTTGCCGACGGATCCCGGCAGAGGCGTGTCTTCTACCGTGGTCATGGTGAGTACGGGCCCCGCTTCTGATTGGCCGAAACCCTCGACGATCTCTATGCCGGTAACTTTTTTCCAAGTTTTTAAGGTCTCTTCTGCGAGAGGAGCTGATCCGGAAACGCAGCAGCGTAAGTACGAAAAATCTGCCTTCTGAAACCCGTCGAAGGCCAGGAGGCCATTAAAAACTGTGGGGCCGGCAGGAAAGAATGTAATCTTTTCCCTCACAAGGGCCTGTACTGTTGTTTCAGGGTGGTAGCGTTTCATGATCACCATTGTACCTCGGCATTGCACAGCAAGATGCATGCACATGGAAGTAGCGAATACGTGAAACAACGGCATAACACACAGCACTCGCTCGTCTTCGGTCAACGTCGGTACGGCGACTTCCCGCTGGCACATGTTGAGCGCTATTTGTCCATGAGTGATCATCACGCCTTTTGGTCTTCCTGTGGTACCCCCGGTATATTGAAGAACCGCAAAGTCCTCTGGCGTGGGCAGAGGCAGCGCGAGGGTCTGGTCCAACCAGTCATCAAGGGTCCGGCTGTCCGCGCCTACGGCAATACCCGTCATCGTCTCGACAGTATCGATCAAAGGCTCAACATCTCCCGCTTTAGCGGTATCGTAAATGGTCACAACTGGGTCTGCGTCTTCAAGGATGAAGGATAGTTCTCTTTGGGTGTATAAGGGATTGATGGGGACCAGTTGGGCGCCAGCGGCGTAAGCTGAAAAAGAGGCCACCACGATTTCAATGGAGTTTCCACATATCAGGGCCACGCGTCCGCCACGCGCGCCAAGCCCTTCCAATTCTCTGGCAAAACCTGCAACGCATCGGACAAAAGACTGATATGTCATCTCCCGGCCTTCGCATTTGAGTGCGATATGACCCGGTGATTTACCGCCGGCGTCCTGTAGCATGTGCATAACCGTGTCGAACAAACGCGGCAGGTCGTACTCGGGCATTGGACGGGCTCCGTCTATCTTCCGTCAATGACTTTGCGATAAGGGTGAGCTGGAAACACGCCGAGGATTCGGACTTCCGAAGAGAAAAACGCCAACTCTTCCAGGGCGTACTGGAGAGCCTGGTTCGTCGGGTGGCCATCAACCTCGGCATAAAACTGGGTGGCGGAAAATTCTCCATCCACCATATAACTCTCTAGTTTGGTCATGTTGACACCATTGGTGGCGAACCCTCCCATAGACTTGTAGAGAGCCGCCGGGACATTTCGTACCCGAAACACAAAACTAGTCACTACCGCGGGAGTGTCGGCTGAGATTTCCATCGGTTCAGGGGACATCAACAAAAAGCGCGTTGTGTTATGGTCGGCATCCTCAATATTGGCCTGTAGCGATTCGAGGTCGTAGATCTCTCCAGCAAGGCTTGTGGCGATGGCACCGTGCTCTTTTTCACCGCGTTCAGAAATCTCCCGTGCAGCGGCGGCGGTGTCCACATGCACAACCGGATTAATGCCATGTTTTTGGATGAAGTTACGGCACTGGTTGAGAGCATGGACATGGGAGTGAACGTTTACGAGGTCGCCAATTGTACTGCCTTTGACGGCCAGTAGATGGTGTTCTACCCGCTGGAAATGCTCTCCAATGATATGAAGTCCGGAATTAGGCAACAGGTGATGAATGTCTGCCACACGACCCGCGACTGAATTATCGATAGGGATCAGAGCCAAAGCTGCTTCGCCGTTGCTCACTGCGGCGAACGTATCCTCAAACGTGTTGCAAGGAAGGGTGGTCATGTCCGGGCGGACTTGCCGGCAGGCGAGGTCGCTATTAGCCCCTATTTCCCCTTGGAAGGCGATCAAGTTTTTGGTGTCCGCCATGCTAGATATCTCCAGTTTCCGGTCCGTTAAGGCCTATTTCGAGTCCGCGATCAAAAGATGTGGTATTGCTGGAAAGCACCCTATATACATAAAATAAGGCTTCATCTATACCCTGATTACCAAACGGTATCGATGAGGGCGCTACCAACAGCTTACGCCTATCTTTTTCAAGCTGAAGCTAAGGCTTAAAGATCGAGAAGGACCGATCCATGTGGAGTATGAATACCAACAAATATTTCGGCGGCGCATTAGTCGTTGCCTGGCTCTTGCTGATAGTTGATTTTGTTGGGGACCAATTAGTTCCGCCAGTAGAACCGGTTGTTGCAACAGCATCTGCGTCAGTTGCACCTGTGACTGCCGCTAAAGCGCCTGCCGCCCCGGAACAGCCCTTGCCGGTCCTCTTGGCTTCTGCCACGGCGGATAAGGGTGCAAAGGTTGCGAAAAAATGTGCCTCCTGCCACTCCTTTGATAAAGGGGGTAAAAACAAAGTCGGGCCCAACCTATACAACATAATGGGCGCTGACCGGGGGGTCGTAGATGGATTTAACTATTCTGCAGCCATCAAAGCTATGGGCGGCAAGTGGGGCTATGACGACATGAACAAATTCCTGAAGAAGCCGAAGGAATTTATGAAGGGAACCAAAATGACCTTTTCTGGCCTCAAAAAGGCCAAAGACCGGGCTGCCGTTATCGTCTACATGCGTAAGCAGGCAGACGCGCCCGTCCCGCTGCCGCAGTAGACTAAATTAAGATGAGCGCCGCCGCCGCTTATTCGGAATTGGCAGGGCGCCTGGCAGATGCATCGGGAGACGTGATCCGCCGTCATTTCCGGAATTTTTCCGACGTCAGTGACAAAGTGGACGCGTCGCCCGTGACAATAGCTGATCGGCAAGCCGAGGAGGTTATGCGTGCTCTCCTCGAGATAGAGTGCCCAGATCATGGCATCCTCGGTGAGGAGGGAGAAAATGTCCGGCAGGACGCAGACTACCTTTGGGTTCTGGACCCCATTGACGGCACCAAAAACTTTGCTAGCGGGTCTTATCAGTTTGGCACACTCATCAGTCTTTTATTGGATGGGGCCCCGATATTGGGCATCATAAACCAGCCTGTTCTCGGGGAACGCTGGTTTGGCCTTGCCGGTGAGACCACGACATTAAATGGCCAGCCAATAAAGACACGCGCCTGTTCCTCATTGGCGGACGCCTGGATGTATTCGACGAATCCTGCAATGTTTCAAGGGTCGGCCGAACGCGCCTTCAAATCCCTCTCAGGACGCGTGAAACACGCGCTTTTTGGAACGGATTGCATCGGTTTTGGACTGTTGGCGGCGGGCTACACGGACATCATGTGCGAAGCGGATATGAACCCTTGGGATTACATGGCTCTCATTCCTATTGTCGAGGGCGCGGGTGGCGTGATTAGCGACTGGCATGGCGATCCTCTTACCTTGACGTCGGACGGAACTGTGCTAGCGGCTGGGGATCCACGAGTGCATACCCTGGCAATTGACGCTTTGGTAGCTGTCTAATTTTGTTGCAAGGCGTCAATTCGTGGTGGCAAGAGAGGTCTAATACATAGATTTAATGAGCCGAAGACTTGATCGTGTCGCCCAGTAGGCCACTATAAGAGAAGCTAGGTCCGTAAGCTGGTGTATTGGGAGAGTAGAAAATGCGTTTTAAATTAGGTCTTGTGTTAACCGCGTTGATCTTAGGGGCTAGCGCGCTGCCCGTTTTTGCGCAGTCCCCTGGTCTTGCACCCATGCATGGCGTGGCAATGCACGGAGACCCAAAATACGGTCCGGATTTTAAAAATTTTGATTATGTTAACCCCAGTGCGCCCAAAGGTGGTGTTATCCGCCAGGGTGTGGATCGCGGCACGTTTAACACGTTTAATCCATATACTTTGAAAGGCGACCCGGCAGCGGGCCTTGCCTTTCTATACGAGTCACTCATGACCAGCCCGCAAGACGAGGCCTTCTCGGAATACGGACTCATAGCCGAGAGTATCGAAATGCCCGAGGATCGGTCCTGGGTTATCTTCACGCTCCGGCCCGACGCTCGCTGGCATGATGGTAAGCCGATCACAGTAGAGGATGTTATTTGGAGTTTGGAGACGCTGCGAAAGAAAGGCCGACCATTTTATCGCTATTATTACAAGGACGTGGTCAAATCTGAGAGGCTCAATTCGCGCCGCGTGAAGTTTACTTTCTCGGAAACGGAGAACCGGGAACTTCCGTTGATCATGGGACAATTGCCTGTCCTTCCAAAACATTATTGGAAAACACGAGATTTCAGCGCGACGACCTTGGTTCCGCCACTTGGTAGCGGACCCTACAAAATAGAGTCATTCGTGGATGGGCGCAGCATCACATACGAACGCGTTCAAGATTATTGGGGTAGAAGCCTGCCCGTCAATGTAGGCCGCTATAACGCAGATAAAATTCAGTACGAGTATTACCGCGACGCAACGGTCTCTCTCGAAGCTTTCAAGTCCGGGGAGTACGATTTTAGATTGGAGAACACCTCCAAGGTCTGGGCCACAGGGTATGATTCACCAGCCTTCCGTCGTGGTCTATACAAAACCATGGAAATTCGCCATGAGAGCCCGACCGGGATGCAGGGGTTCGTGTTTAACACCCGCAAACAAATATTCAGAGACCCGCGTGTGCGTCAGGCCTTGTCCTACGCCTTTGATTTTGAGTGGACCAATGAGAACCTGTTTTATGGCCAGTATACCAGAACAGTGAGTTTCTTCTCCAATTCGGAGTTGGCGTCGAGCAAAATACCTTCCAAAAAAGAGTTAGAGATTCTAAATCCGTTAAAAGGCCAGGTACCGCCCGAGGTCTTCACCAAAAACTATTTGCCCCCCAGCACTGACGGAACAGGCCGCATCCGCAAACAACTCCGTCAGGCTCGTGGGCTTTTAAAACAGGCAGGATGGAGCGTGAAAAATGGTAAGCTTTTAAACGTTAAGGGAGTGCCTTTTCGATTTGAAATTCTTCTCATATCACCGGCGTTTGAACGTATTGCGCTACCATTCGCTCGCAATCTAAAACGCCTCGGCATCGAGGTAAGTGTGCGCACTGTGGATACTGCGCAGTACCGGCGGCGTCTGGACGGATTTGATTTTGATATGGTGGTGTCGACTTTCGGACAGTCTCTGTCACCCGGAAACGAGCAGCGCGCCTTTTGGGGCAGTGATGCTGCTGCTCGGCAAGGCAGCCGCAATCTGGTCGGGATTAAAAACCCAGCCATTGATAAGCTCGTAGATCTGATCATTTCGGCGCCTGACCGGCAAAGTTTGATCACCAGAACACGGGCCTTGGACAGGGTACTACTTTGGAACCACTTTGTGATCCCGCAGTGGCACCTACGAAATTTCAGAGTTGCCTATTGGGATAAGTTTGGCCGCCCGGCTAAGACGCCAAAATATGGCCTAGCTTTTGACTCCTGGTGGGTAGACGAGGACAAATCGGCCAATTTGTCCTCCAAGTTGGCCGGATCTGGAAATGAAAAGAAATATTGAGGACTGCGCGGAAGACACCATGCGCTTGCTTATTTGCACATACGCCAGAGGCAGGTGTTTCTATTATGGTATTCCGCCTGGTGCGTTTGATCCGGATTTAGCCCTGTGTTGACGTATATCATTCGACGGCTGTTATTAATACCTATCGTTCTTTTAGGGATTATGGTCGTTAACTTCTTTATCATACAAATCGCGCCAGGCGGCCCGGTGGAGCAAGCGATTGCTCAAATTAGTGGCACCGCTGTTGATGCGACG
>PBNV01000025.1 GCA_002723345.1 Rhodospirillaceae bacterium | reverse complement strand
CTAAAAGAAATAACTTCAAATGCGGCACGGTCCAGCCCGTCGATTAGCCCTTGAAAGAGTTTACCAACGGTATGGCTGCCAAGATGGGCGGAGACAAAACCGATCCTGATACGACCCTTCCGCCGCTTATGCTGGAATTGGCAGTGAGGCGACGTAAATGTGAGTGCCGGACAAGCCCGAATATACGCCTGCGCGAAGCGTTCCTGCAGATCTCGGTCGTCACGGCCCTGGTAGGGCAGATAAAAATTGGTCAAGCCCACTTCCGACGCAGGATCAATGAGCGTCCAACTACCTGCCTCCAATTCCCGAAGCTTGTCTTCCACGCGCGCCCGTGCCTTACAAACCTGTTCCTCCGAGTCATAAATAACTGGCAAGGCCTGTGCATCGGCAAATGCAATCGCCGCCGATCCCGGATCAAGCTCCCGCGCCAGCGCAAGCTGGTCAATACCCGCCTCGTAATCCCCCAGCCGAAGAAGTGCATTGGCAAAATTCAATCTGATGACCGCGTTACGGGGCGCGCGCGCAGCAGCCGCTCCAAAATAAGCAATAGCATCCCCGACCCGCTGCGAACGTTGCAAGGCATTGCCAAGGTTGTTCAGAAAATCGGAATCGTCTGGACGCAACTCGACGGCCTTGAAAAGAAGATCGACCGCTGCTTCCTCTCGCCCTAAATCCATCAGACAGGCGCCAAAATTGTTAAGGATATCCGGATGATCTGGCTGGTTCGCCAACATCTCTTCATACACAGCCACCGCATCATATAGGCGGCCAGCACGGTGATGTGCCAGGGCCTCTCCAAAAAGTTCCTCAAACAGGTTTATCACCTTTAATAACGATCCTGTACATCAGCCGATGTTCAGTATAATCGAACAGCGCATAATGGAGGCTCAGTCGATTGTCCCAAACGGCTAGATCGTTGGCGCGCCATCGGTGTCTGTACTGAAATTCAGGCGTCCGCAAATGATCAAACAAATATTGCAAAAGGTAATTGCTTTCCCTCCGGGGAAGCTCCTTTATGAAGGTTGTCATGGACTCGTTAACAAACAGACCTTTGGTGCCGGTGATAGGATGTGTCCGCACAACAGGATGCAGAGCTGGGCTGTATTCGGCCCGAATTCGCCTACTATCATCGAAATATTCTTTATCCCACAGATCCGGGCGCACATGCGCGTCATACGGCTGGTAGTTGTCATGGTACGCGTGAAGTCCGTCCAGGTGGGCCTTCATACGGCTGGACAGACCCTCATAAGCGGCAGCGGAATTCACCCAGATGGTATCTCCCCCCTCCGGTGGGATGTCTTTGGCATACAGGGTTGTGCCCATAGTCGGTTTTTCACGACCAGCGAAATCTGTATGCCAAAGGTCCAAAGTCGTGTGTGGCGGATTGTCAGCGTCATACTCCAAAAGATCAATTTCGGGATGCTCATGATCTTTTTCAAAGCCGGAAATGTCCGAGGGTTGGGGATCGCCAAACCAGCGGGAAAAAGCCACTTGTTGATCTTTTGTGAGATCTTGATCGCGAAAAACAAGCACGGTCCGGTCGAGCAATGCGTCGTGTATTTGATCGAACTGACGGCTGCTCAGCTCACGAGACAAATCAACCCCCTCCACAATGCCGCCACAGGCAGGTGACATGTTGCGAATAGTGAGGTTCCCGTGGGTCATCAGGTGTCTCCTAAATTAACGAATGGCCGCCAAATCGCGACTGCCACTTAGGCAGGGCATCTTCATTTACGACATATTTTGGCACGTCGCCGCGGAGGGCGGCAAGAATGGCCGCCTCCACCCACGGCACGGCCAGGGACAAGCCTGTACCGCCATTGGCGGTGATCATGTGCGGAGACAACAGCACTTTGTCCCCGAGACCCAACAATGCCAGCTGTGGCTCCGGAGGCTCCTCTGGCAGGACATCAAGGGCTGCACCGGCAATCCGATCGCCATCCAAGGCGTCAAATAGGGCATCAACATCAACAATTGGCCCGCGCGCAGCGTTTACTAAAATGGCCGACGGCTTCATCAAAGCTAACTGTTTTTCCCCAATCAAATTGGTGGTTTCCTTGTTGAGATCGCAATGCAGGGTGACTACATCTGACTCCTTCAGGAGTGTCTCCAGACTGACCGGACGCACATTATGATGAACGAATTTGGAGTCTTCCGCATATGGATCATAAGCGATTAATTTGACCCGCCATGGTGCTAGAAGGTCGGCCAAGCGTGATCCAATACGCCCGAGACCTACAATGCCGATTGTGAGGCCCTCATACCCATCGATCATGCGTGCGCCCACGTAAGTGCCAAACAGCGCAGGGTCGCGCCAACCGCCATTTTTTACGTGCCGGTCTTTCTCTCTGACTTTCTTTAACAACGAGAGCATGTAGGCCATGGTACCTTCCGCGACGCCGCCCCAATTTCCCTCTGTTGGACTGTGAACGACTAAAATACCTCTTTCCGTTGCAGCATCGACATCGACATTGTCATAGCCCACCGTGTATTTGGCGACTAACCTCAGATCGAGGGCTCCGTCCATGGTCGCTGCTGTGATTTGAATCGACCGGTTCGCGACACCCGCAGCAACGGATGTGCCGGGGTCGAGGACCGCTTCCTCACTCACCCGGCTGTTGGCCATCAGGTCCCAAGTTCCAGAGGGCATGATCAACCTCGCACCGGCGGCCTCCAGGCGCTCATGGGATTTCCCTGTTTGATCAACAGGCTGGTAAATATGAACGATGGGTTTTGCCATCACGACCCCCTTTTAAATTTTTAAATCATGAACAATAAATACTTAGACGCCAAGCTAAAGTTGCCAGGTGGCTATGGCGTATCTGGTCAAAGAGATTTGAAGGACGCTATAGGCGATAATGGCGCGATTAAGTGCCGTCTTGGACAGGTGTGTCCGATAAATTGGTCTCAACTGACAGCAGAAGACTAAGAACGGCTTGCATAATCGGGCGCCATGTGGCCACGATATTGAAGTAACATCTTAACTTTGGAGATCGACGATGGCTGACGGATCAGGTTCATCCGGATTTCTTCGTGATAATTTTCAAGGCGTTGGTTTCTGGAATCCCACGCAGATCCTGCCGCATGAGCGAAACCGCAAGATTGCGCGTATGGACTTGAACGAATGTCCGTACCCACCGTCACCAAAAGTGATAGAAGCCATTCAGGATGCCGCGACAGGTTTAAACCTTTATCCGGATGGGACGTGTCCACAGCTCTCCGCGCTGCTTTCGGAACAAACCGGCGTGCCATTGGACCAGATTTGTTACGGCGGGGGCAGCACCCAACTGCTGACGGCGATTGCGGAAATATCTATCGCACCTGGGGAAAACCTGATTGCGCCTGAAATTGTCTGGCGACGCTTCCAGGGCGTGTTTCAGGTCGTTCAGGCTGACGTGACCGCGATCCCTAACAAAAAAGACGGCAGCATCGATGCGGCGGGAATGATTTCGGGCATTGGTAACAAGACACGGCTATCCATCATCCTGACCCCAAACAATCCAACGGGTCTAATGCTATCCGAACAGGAACTTCGGGATATCTGTGAGCAGACGCCGGAGAATGTTCTTTTGTTCATTGATGAAGCCTATCACGAGTTCGCCCTTCATGCTGGTGGGCCGAATGCAATTGACCTTGTAAAAGATCGTAAAGGCCCGTGGGTGGTGACGCGAACACTTTCGAAAGCCTTTGCGCTTGCGGGGCTCCGACTCGGCTATGCGCTGTGCAGCTCGCAAGAAATTGCGAACGCGCTGCGGCTTGCGACAAGCACCTTTAACTTGAGCGGAATTGCAGAAGCGGCCGCCATCGCCGCTTTCGAGGATAAAAGCTACACCCAGTTTATTTTGGAGGAAAACTCCCGGGAGATGGGTCGGATAAAAAAAGGATGCCAAGACCTCGGGTTAGCTTACATGGACTCGGTGACTAATTTTATATCGATAGATACAGGTGTGGAGAGTGGTCCTGTGGTCAGAGCGCTTCGTGATCGGGGCGTGAGGGTGTCCACCCCGGGCTACGATGCCACCGGCACTTATATCCGCGCCTCGACCGGCTTGCCAGAGGACACAGATGCGTTTCTCTCCGCCCTAGAGGACGTGCTTGCACTACAGTCAGACTAATCGATGATACTGAGCGGCGATTTCCCGAGCTGCTGCCTGCAGATCACCCAGGTATTCCTTCACCATTTGATCTACCTTAGCGGCTTTCCTGATCCACTGAAGAGCAATAATTCCATGGGTTTTTTCAGCCGTATTAACGGGAACAGCAATGGCCTGCAATCCATCATCATATAGGGATCGGAGAGCCCGTTGACCGCCCCCAAATGATGGGTCCCTGATAGCATAGCCCTGGCGCCGGACGGTGCGGAGAATCTCGCCAAAGGTAGGCCTATCCCAGGCAGATTTATGCTGGGGATCGTCACTTTCTCGGACACGAGCCAACAAGTCCACCCGTTCCTCATCACCACAAAACGCCAAATAAGCCCGACCGGCGGCCGAAAGTGGAATGTTAACCTGAAACCCGATTTGATCCAGATTGATTAGAAAGGGACTGTTGGGCCTGCTCGTTTCGCGCAATTCCATATAGGGACCATCTGGATTGACTACCGCCAGATCCACGGGCCAGGAAAACTTGGCGCAGAGCTGGTTCAAAACGGGTGCGGCGCATTCGGCCAATCGGTCTCCGTCATCCAGCTTGGAGACCATGTTTTGTAATCTAAAACTGTTACGGTATAGGCCATCACCTGTCCCCCGCCGAACCAGGCGCGCACCCTCAAGAGTCCGTAAAATACGAAGCAAAGTGGGGCGAGGTAGACCAGACGACTGGTGTATTTGTTTCAAGCTTGCTGGGCTAAGGTCTTCTAAAATTTTCAGCACGTGAAGGCCCCGCTCCAGCGACCTGATTGTCTTCACGCCCGTTTGAACATTTTCAGTGCTTGACGCAGGCATTAGGTCCTCACAATTTTCCACTAGGTGAAAATTAGTTTAAATTTTTGGAAGAGAAAAGAGCTTTTCCCGCGGTACTAGCAGCTGGCTGCACCGAAAAAAATATTTGGGGTGATGTCTCCTGGTCCTGGGCAACGGTCCCCGGCTATTGATGACGTGAATGGATCTTTTACTCCCTAGACGGTACGTCCTGGGTCGCGTCCAGATATTGACTGATATCCACGGAGTCCAATTGCTCCGGCAAAAGAAATTTCTCTGCGTATTCTTGATAAATACCCGAACTCAAAAACAACTCAAACAAGTCCGCGTCGATATGCCCGTCATTTGTCATAGAGCTCATAATCTTGACGCATTCGGAGAGTTTCTTGGGCGCCTTATACGGGCGGTCAGCTGCTGTCAGCGCCTCAAAAATATCGGCAATTGCCACAATGCGGGCTGGAATCGACATGTCTTCTTTGGTTAGCCCCCTGGGGTATCCGCCACCATCCATTCTCTCGTGGTGGCCGCCAGCATATTCGGGTACTCGCTTGAGATGTTTTGGGAACGGAAGAGAGTTCAGCATAATAATCGTCTGCACGATGTGGTCGTTGATTACGTATCTGTCTTCTTCAGTGAGAGTGCCGCGGTCAATAGAGAGGTTATGGACTTCGCCCAGGTTAAACTTGTACTCGGGCACCTTCATATCAAACCCCCACTTGTTATCGGGTGGCATCCTATCCCGCTCTTCCCGGACGACAATATGATCATACCGGTCGTCTAGGAGTTTCACGTTAACGGGCCAAGTGGGCTCTGGCTCCCGCATCTTCCGTTTGGCCTCCTCCTGAGAAATCCCAAGCCGGTCGGACAGGGTCATGGTCCAGGTCAACTTCGCGATGCTTTTTACCCGTTCGACCTTATCCGGCGCCATAAATTCGCTACCCACATTACACCCAGCAATGAAAGCAAAATCGTCGTCGAGCTGCGTAACTTGGTCCTCATATTTGGAACGTGCCTCCTGCTCGTCGCTGCCGGCAACTATCGTTTTTAGCATGTCGATCTCAGCATCTCGTTTAAGAACCTCGAATCGCATGCGCACTTCATGAATCCGATCATAAATGGTCTCCAGCTTGGTGGCCTTATCTACGATATATTCGGGCGTGGTGACCTTTCCGCAGTCATGCAGCCAACCAGCGATGTGAAGCTCGTACCAACCGTCTTCATTGAGACTGAAATCCTTGAAATGAGGGTCGTTGGACTCGTTGGCCGCGCGCGCCAGCAGGTTGGTCAGCTCTGGCACTCGCTGGCAGTGCCCACCGGTGTAAGCTGATTTGGCATCAATGGCGCCTGCAATCAACTCGATGAAAGCGTCCAAAAGATCTCTCTGCGCCTTCAGAAGCAACTTATTTTCGAGTGAGATCGCCGCCTGAGACGCCAGCGCCTCGATCAGTTTCTGTGTGTCCTCTTGAAATGGCACAACCCTCTCCGTCCCGGGCTCTTTCGCATTCAAAAGCTGCAGAACGCCGATCACATCGCCCTCATGGTTTTTTAAGGGCACGGCTAAAAATGACACGGACCGGTATCCCGTCGACTCATCGAAGATCGCGGTACCGGAGAAATCAAACTCATCAGCCTTGTATGCGTCTGCGATGCTGATCAGTTCGCCAGTGACGGCAGAGGCAGAGGCAACATTGGTCAGGTTAGGTGTCCCGTCTTCATTAAAAAGGTCCACATCTGGGAGGGTCACCGGTTTACCTGTCGTGCCGCCGAGTGTCATATTAAGCGTATCATTTTGTAGAATTTCAAAACTAAGCGTTTCCTGCTCTGTCTTCAAATACAGGGTGCCTGCGTCTGCGTGCGTAAAATCCCTTGCTGCTGACAGAATATTTTCCATAAGCCTCTGGTGATCCTTTTCCGCAGAGAGGGCTATTCCCACGTCAATCAACCGGCGGTAAGTATTGGCATTGTGCACCGCGGTGGCACCGCCGGAAGAGGTGAATTGGTGCTGCGCTTCCATGACATCCCACCCTTCTAAAATAGTCTCTAGTAAGCCAACCCGTCGCTCTGTCCCAAAAAAGGGGGCGGACCGGTATTGCAACGCTGCCGCCTGATCGACCCCGTTCCAGACCCGACTACGGGCTAAACGTATCCCGGCCCGCCCTCGCAGGCAATATGGGGAGAGATGCCGCCGCACCCGTCGAACAGGAAGGGAGTTCAAAGCCCTACTGATCGACGCCACGCTTAACCCGCAGAACGCTGCCGGCTCAAAAAACCTTGACGTTTACCAGTCCAAAACGGCCTATAGGCAGGCCGAGACAGGATAGAACCGACGACATGACATGAGGAGACTTGTCGTGGCATTTAAAAGCCTGAGGGACTTTATCAAGTTGCTGGAACGAGATGGCCGGCTCGCCCGCGTCACCGAACCTATCTCCACGGTGCTCGAGATGACCGAGATACAAACTCGGCTACTGGCGGAGGGTGGCCCAGCTGTTTTATTTGAAAATGTAACCGGTCTAGATGGTCAGGAATATGACACATCTGTTTTGGTTAACCTATTCGGCACGGTGGAACGGGTTGCCTGGGCCATGGAACGTAAACCCGAAGATCTTCGCGAGCTTGGCGAGACACTTGCCTTCTTGCGCCAGCCGGAACCGCCTGGTGGCTGGAAAGAGGCCGTCAGTATGCTTCCGCTTATCAAGACAGCCATGGCGATGAAACCTAAGATGGCCAATTCAGCCCCCTGTCAGGACATCCTGCTTGAGGGAGATGACATCGACCTCGCAAAACTGCCCATCCAAACCTGCTGGCCAGATGAGCCTGCCCCCCTGATCACTTGGCCCCTAGTGGTGACGGATGATCCCAATCAACTGGGAAAAGATAAGTTCAATCTTGGCATTTACCGCATGCAGGTCACCGGCAGGAACACAACGCTTATGCGCTGGCTCAAACATAGGGGTGGTGCCCAGCACCACGCAAAACACAAAGCGACAGGAAAGTCGTTACCTGCGGCAGCCGTCATCGGCGCCGACCCGGCTACTATCCTAGCCGCCGTCGCGCCGGTGCCCGACACGATGTCAGAATATCAATTCGCCGGCCTTCTTCGGAACCAGAAGGTCGAGCTAGTAGACTGTAAGACCGTGCCTCTCAAGGTTCCGGCACAGTCGGAAATCGTTCTCGAGGGGCATGTCTCTCTCAGCGAATATGGGGATGAGGGACCGTATGGAGATCACACGGGCTATTACAACTCGGTGGAACAATTCCCGGTCTTCACCCTCTCCGCTATAACCATGCGGAAAGACCCAATATACCTCTCGACGTTTACTGGTCGCCCGCCGGATGAGCCATCGGTGCTGGGTGAGGCCCTAAATGAGCTGTTCATCCCTTTGCTGATCCAGCAGTTTCCAGAAATCGTTGATTTCTGGTTGCCGCCGGAAGGTTGCTCTTATCGGGTCGCCGTCGTCTCCATCAAGAAGGCCTATTCGGGTCATGCCAAGCGCGTGATGATGGCGGTTTGGTCGTATTTGAGGCAATTCCTCTACACAAAAATGGTGATTGTGGTGGATGATGATATCGATGCGCGGGATTGGACAGATGTCATCTGGGCCATGTCCACCCGCATGGACCCGGTCCGTGACATAACGCTCATCGAATCTACACCCATTGACTACCTCGATTTTGCATCGCCCGTCTCAGGTCTTGGCGGTAAGGTAGGGTTCGATGCCACAAATAAATTGCCGGGAGAGACAGACCGAGAATGGGGAGCCAAAATCCGCATGTCCGACGAGGTGATTGAGAAGGTATCCAGTATGTGGGACAGTCTCGGACTGCCGGGTAGCGGCAAACCTATTTGGAAATAAGGTCACCTGGAGACTGAGAGAGAAATGAACGAATCCCCTGACATTTTAAACCTTCTGAACGACCTTCTTGCGAGAGCCAAGAACAAGGGTGCCGATGCCGGCGATGCGGTTCACATTGAGAGCACGTCCTTGTCCGTTGCGCAGCGGCTCGGTAATCCCGAAAAACTAGAGCGTTCGGAAAGCGCTGATATTGGCCTTCGCATTTTCGCCGGCAAATCTCAGGCCATCGTATCATCGTCTGATACTTCGTCGGACGCGCTTGACGAATTGGCGGAACGCGCCGTGGCAATGGCGAAATCCGTGCCGGCAGATCCCTATTGCGGCCTTGCCGACCCGGCACAGCTAGCAACGGATGTCGCCGACATAGATGCATTTGACGCGAGTGAGCCCTCTGCCGAGGTTCTTGTGGACTGGGCCAACCGCGCAGAACAGGCAGCTCGTGCTGTCTATGGTGTCACTAATTCAGAAGGTGCGGAGGCGGGCTGGGGCCAGGCCACAGTAAGCATCGCCGCCACCAACGGCTTTTCGCATACCTACTCGGGTTCTCATTATTCACTGAGCGCATCCGTGCTCGCCGGTAAAGGCACCGCCATGGAACGCGATTATGACTATTCCGGCGCCGTCTACGCGGAGGACCTCCGGAGCCCGGAAGACATCGGACGCTCCGCGGGCGAAAAAGCCGTTCGCCGATTAAACCCGAAAAAAGCCGATACAGCCCAGGTCCCCGTAGTGTACGACGCCCGCGTGGCGCGCTCATTGATATCGCATTTTGCGTCCGCCGTGAACGGCTCATCAATCGCCCGGGATACGAGTTTTCTCAAAGACAGCATGGGTGAGAGAGTATTCGGAGACGGCATCAATATCATCGATGACCCGCATCGCCGGCGTGGCCTTCGGTCAAAACCTTTTGACGCCGAAGGAGTCGCCAACACTCGCCTCAAGGTGATTGATAACGGCCGGCTCACGACATGGTTCCTGGACCTTAGGTCTTCCCGCCAATTGGGACTGGAAACCACAGGACATGCCTCTCGAGACACCAGTTCGCCGCCCGGACCGTCGGCAACCAATCTGTATATCGCCGCCGGGGATCTCAGCCCGGAAGATTTGATGCAAGATATCAAGAGCGGATTTTATGTTACCGAATTGATCGGCTTTGGCATCAACGGGCTGACTGGTGATTACAGCCGCGGCGCGTCCGGCTTTTGGATCGAAAATGGCGCGATTACCCACCCGGTGAGCGAAATGACCATTGCGGGGAATTTAAAAGATATGTTTTTAACGCTCCCCCCCGCCAACGATCTCCTCTTCCGGTATGGCGTCGATGCGCCGACCCTTCGTGTGGACGGCATGACCGTCGCCGGCAAATAGAACATGGTCGAATTGGGCCGTTAACCAATTTATTGTAAAATGAACCCTATACAGAACAAAAGCCCTGGGGAAAATTCAAGTGGTTGAGGAATTGCGTGACTGACACGCGGCAACAAGACAATACAACCTACGCGCTGGTAAAACGCTTGGTCCGTGAGAGCATTCGGCCGTACCTCGCATGGATTGCCTTCGCCCTTGTCTGTATGGCTTGTGTTGCCGGCGCAACCGCCGTCAGCGCCCTATTAATGAAGCCTGTTATTAATGATGTTTTTGTCGCGCGGACAGAATCCCTCCTGATCCCCATCGCCCTAGCCGTCATCGCCACATTTGCGGTGAAAGGGATCGCCAATTACGGTCAATCAGTACTGATGAGTTTTGTTGGGCAACGCATCATCACGGACACCCAACACCGTCTTTATGCCCATCTCAGTACCATGGAGCTAGGCTTTTTCCACCGCATACCCACGGGAAACCTAATCTCCCGCTTTACTATTGATATAAATATGATGCGCGCCGCGGTCTCAAATGCCCTCACCGGGATCGGCAAGGATTTACTCACCCTTATTTTTCTAGTTGGGGTAATGTTTCAGCAAGACTGGGTCCTGGCGTCCATCGCGTTTATCATATTCCCCATTGCTGTTCTGCCCATTGCCCGGCTGGGCAGGCGAATCCGAAAGGTGACCGTCAACACACAGGAGGAGCTCGGTCAATTTACCACGCTGTTGGAACAGACATTCCAAGGTGCCCGTGTTGTTAAGGCCTACGGTATGGAGGACTATGAAAAAAACCGCGTGCGGGAAATTGCGGAGCGCGTATTCGCTCTCATCTTCAAATCCGCCCGCATCCGGTCCATGGCAAGCCCAATCATGGAGACCCTGGGCGGGGTTGCCGTTGCACTCGTTATATTTTACGGCGGCTCTCGGGTCATAAACCAGTCCATGGACCCGGGCTCGTTCTTTGCGTTCATCACGGCATTGTTGCTCGCCTACGAGCCCATGAAACGGCTTGCTAATTTAAACGCCTCCCTGCAAGAAGGTCTCGCTGGCGCCCAGCGGCTATTTGTACTGTTGGATATGAAGCCTGACATTCAGGAAAAGCCAGCGGCCAAGCCCCTAGTCATCACTAGGGGCGGACTTGAGATGGAAAAAGTTGACTTCTCGTATTTGCCCGATCAGCCGGCAATTGATGATATTTCCCTTTCCGTGCCCGCTGGAAAGGTTGTCGCTTTGGTGGGGCCGTCCGGTGCTGGGAAATCAACTATCCTCAACCTCATTCCCCGATTCTATGACGTTAATGCCGGTCGCATTACGATCGATGGGACGGATATACGGGACGTAACGTTCGCCTCCTTACGAGGTGGTATTGCCCTCGTTAGCCAGGAAATCACCATGTTTGACGATACCGTTCGGGCCAACATCGCATATGGACGTCCGAATGCCAGCAACGATGAGATTTTTGCCGCGGCAAAACATGCGGCGGCTCATGACTTCATCATGGACATGCCGGATGGGTATGACACCTATGTCGGAGAGCGCGGCACAAAAGTCTCGGGCGGCCAGCGTCAACGTCTCGCCATTGCCCGGGCCATGTTGAAGGACGCTCCTATTTTACTTTTAGATGAAGCAACCTCGGCGCTGGACACGGAGTCGGGGCGTCATATTCAGGCAGCGCTCAAAGAACTTATGAAAGGCCGGACGACACTCGTAATTGCTCACCGGCTTTCTACAGTAATGGATGCAGATCTTATACACGTCATCGATAAGGGCAAACTCTTGGAGTCGGGCACCCATGCCGAACTACTTGCCAAAAATGGCATCTACGCCCGGCTCTATCAGCTTCAATTTAGTGACCAACAGATGGCCGAACAGGCCCGCCTGCGGGCGGCAGGCGAATAAGCGCAGTTCATGGTAACGCCCGCGGGGATCAAGAACCTCTCCCGGAACGGAGTAGCGCGGGCCTTTGCCAGTTGGTTCGGTGCTCTCTATGTCCGAGCCGCGAACATCACGACAAGCTGGACCAGCGACGGCATGGCCGGTCCCACAGCGCTGTGGGAGACCAACACGCCATTTATAGGCTGTTTTTGGCATGGGCGGATGATCATGATGAGTTCCAATTGGCATCCCGCGCGCCCGCTTTACATGCTCATTTCTGGTCATCCGGATGGCAAGTTGGTTGCTAGAGTGGTGCGTCTTCTCGGTTTCAAAACTCTGGAGGGCTCAACCCGGCGGGGCGGCGCAGATGCACTTCGCGCCATGCTTCGGATCTTGAGGGATGGTGGCTCCATCGGCATTACCCCGGACGGCCCCCATGGGCCCCGAATGCGGGTGAGCCACGGCACAATCGCGTTGGCCAAGCTCAGTGGCGCGCCCCTCCTGCCTACCACGTTCAGTTCCACAAAAGGCAAAGTATTTAAAAGCTGGGACCGTTTTTTTCTAGCTGGTCTGTTTGGCAAGGGCGTGTTTCTGTGGGGCGACCCTATCTATGTGCCAAGGGATGCCGACGCCGCTGAAATGGAGCGCTTACGGCTCGTACTCGAAGACTCACTCAACACGCTCACCCGATCAGCCGACGATAGATGCGGACGGATTCCGGTGGTTCCGGAAACCGACAACCCAAGGACAGATGCGACGTCCGGCATGGCAGAAGAGACGAGCCCATGATGCTCGCGCTGTACCGAACACTCACTACTGTCGGCGGTCCTATAATTAAATATTATCTGAAACGCCGAATCGTGGAAGGCAAGGAAGATCCGTCACGGTTTGCGGAACGTAAAGGCAAAAGCGCACAGCGCCGGCCAAAAGGCCCACTGATCTGGCTCCACGCAGCAAGCGTTGGCGAATCTCTCTCCATGCTCCCCCTCATCGAAACACTTCTAAATGCAGACCCCCAACTCCACGTTTTGATGACCACGGGTACAGTCACTTCTGCTGCCCTAATGGCGGACCGACTGCCCGAAAGGTCATTTCATCAATACGTGCCCGTCGATCGGGCAGCCTATATCCGGAAGTTTCTGTCGCATTGGCGCCCCGACCTTGCACTTTGGGCGGAGAGCGAATTCTGGCCTAATTTATTGATGGAGACCCAACGTCGAAATGTGCCCATGATCCTGGTCAACGGGCGGGTTTCGCCAAAGTCCTTTAGTGGCTGGAAGTGGTTCCCCGGCGTTATTGGCCAGCTCCTGAGAGGCTTCACCCTCTGCCTTGGCCAAACGGACGGGGATGCGGACCGGCTCAGGCAATTGGGGGCTCGTAATCATAAGTGCCTGGGCAACCTCAAGTTTGCTGTGCCACCTTTACCGGTAGATACCGAAGAACTTATCCGGCTAGAGCAGCAAATATCTGGCCGACCACGCTGGCTAGCGGCCAGCACCCACCCCGGTGAAGAGGAAGTGGCCGGGCAGGTTCATGCGAAAATCGGCCCGCGCTATCCTGGTCTCCTGACCATCATCGTCCCCCGACATACCGGCCGCGGAAGCGACATCGCTGAGCGCCTTCGGGCAGAGGGGTTTCTCACAGCCCAGCGCTCCCGGCAGGAGGCCATCACACCCGATACCGAAATTTACATTGCTGATACCATGGGGGAATTGGGGCTTTTTTTCAGATTGTCCGAAATTGCCTTTATTGGAAAATCTCTGGTACCTCTCGGTGGACAGAATCCACTTGAAGCACTCCAACTCGACTGCGCAGTGATACATGGTCCCCACATGGCCAATTTCCAGAAGATTTCCGAAGAAATGGCGAAGACAGGATCGGCACTTGCCGTGTCGGGCGGAGGTGCTCTCGCAGCAGCCGTCGAGACTTTACTCAAAGATGGCAAACAGCGACGATCTTTGATTGAGAACGGACGCCAGTATATGGAGTCCCACTCACACGTCGTGGACCGGGTGAGCCATGAAATTTTATCGGTTCTAAAAACTGACTCGACCGGAAATAACCCTCATGCGACCGCCTGATTTCTGGTACAATACGCCAACAGGGCTCAAACCGCAGATGTTGAGACCGATCGGCACCCTTTACGCCCTGGCCAGCCGGATTCGCCGCACCCTCCAGACACCCTGGCACCCGTTGGTTCCAGTTATATGTGTGGGTAATTTGACCGTCGGCGGCACGGGTAAAACGCCGACAGCCATCGCCATTGCCCGGCTACTGCAAGAAAATGGGCTGGAGGTCCATTTCCTATCCCGAGGATATGGTAGCTCTGTCCGATCTCCCCTCCAGGTCGACCTCGTCAGCCATGATGCCGCCCGAGTTGGAGACGAGCCGCTGCTTTTGGCCGATGTAGCGCCTACCTGGGTATCTTCGGACCGTCGCGCCAGCGCACGACAAGCCGTCCAGGCGGGCGCTGAAATTCTGGTCATGGATGACGGACACCAAAACCCATCCCTTCGCAAAGATCTATCTCTTGTTGTCGTCGATGGCGAGGTCGGTTTTGGAAATGGACGAGTCCTGCCGGCCGGGCCGCTGCGCGAAACGGTGCCGGATGGGTTGGACCGTGCCGACGCCGTCCTCATTATTGGTGAAGACAGATGCAATATTTCTCAAACCCTCGAGGCCTGCCACAATAAGTCACTGAATGTCCTCCGGGGCACATTGGAAGCGGATGGCAGCACCGAGAGTCTGCGCGGGAAAAGAGTCTTAGCTTTTGCCGGCATTGGGCGGCCCGAGAAATTTTATGCCACGCTCCGACATCTGGGGTGCAATGTTGTAGAAACACAATCCTTTCCGGATCACCACGCCTATTCGGTTGACGAGGTCGACGCGCTCGTTCAGAAAGCGAAAACCATGACTGCTCAATTGATCACAACTACCAAGGACAAAGCGCGGCTAGGACCGAGTCTCGCCAAACAGATGCGCTCCCTGCCCGTACACGTGCGCTGGGCAGATGAGCCGGCCCTGAAGGCATGGCTTCGCCCCGTCCTTAAATATTTGAGCTAAGAGGCGGTCTGCGTTATGCGCCGCTCCCGTCATGCCCTCGAATATGCTGCGGCCCGGATGCTCTATACTTTTTTTTCTCTGTTACCGGTCGATTGGGCGTCTAGCCTGGGCGGTTGGGTCGGCCGAACCTTCGGACCGGGTCTGCACGTTAGTATTAATGCCCGGCGGAATTTAAAACGCAGCTTTCCGGAATGGCCGTCCGACAAGATTGAGCAAACCGTGCAGGACATGTGGGATAACCTGGGCCGGACGGCAGGGGAGCATCCGCATCTTTCGGCGTTCGACCCCTACCGGGCCGACAGCCGGGTCGATGTAGTCGGCGCGGAGTATTGTGATCTCTTAAAACACGCCTCCACACCCGGCTTATTTGTTAGCGGTCATTTTGCCAACTGGGAAGTAACCCCGCTTGCAGGGACCCGACGCGGTCTTACCGTGCATCTAGTTTACAGACGCGCCAACAATCCGTTTTTTGATCGCCTACTGCAAAAGGGACGGAATACGCTGAACAGCGATTTCTATCCCAAAGGAGCCCAGGGGGCTAAGGCAATTCTCCGAGCACTGAAACGCGGTGATAATTTGGCCTTGTTGGTCGATCAGAAAATGAATGATGGCATCGCCGTGCCGTTCCTGGGCAGAGATGCAATGACCGCCCCCGCCGTCGCCGAGTTGGCACTCCGCTATAACTGTCCTGTTGTGCCGGCACGCGTCGAGCGACTGAAGGGCGCCCATTTTCGCGTAACCTTCTATCCGCCAATCGATCGGCCAGAAACAGGGAACCAACAGCAGGACATTTTGGTCATGATGACAGAGATCAACCGTCAACTTGGAGAATGGATCAAAGAAAAGCCAGCCCAGTGGCTCTGGGTACACAACCGCTGGCCCGAATAACCGGCTCGTTTAATCTCTCCCTACTGGGGAAGGCACCAAAAGCGCGGGATCGAGATCGACCCCATTCCAGCGCACCCCCCAGTGGAGATGCGGTCCGGTGACCCTACCAGTTTTGCCGATCTTTCCGATGAGCTGGCCTTTTAACACTTTTTGGCCCAGCTCAACCGCTACCGCGCTCAGATGAATGTAGATGCTGCTGAGACCCAATCCGTGATCCAAGATGATACTCTGACCATTAAAGAACATCCCAGGATGGGTAAACACGACCCGTCCGTCGGCCATCGCCGTTACGGGTGAGCCGACCGGCGCGGCCACATCCACGCCAAGATGCGGCCGCCTAGGCTTACCGTTTAAAACCCGCTGGCTACCATACACCCCGCTGATACGGCCTTTTGCCGGCCAGGCAAAGCCTGATACAGAGAGTAAGGTTGCCGCCGTCTTCTCTTGGGCGGCTGCAACCAGCCGGGCCTCCGTGCGAATGCGTGCCATATCATCGGAATTAGGCGTAACCTTGCGCCGGGGGAGCCCTTCGATGCGCTGAATTTGATAACTGCGTTGCCTGACAGTGAGCCGATGAATGATCTTGCCGCCGTCGGGTCTGATCTCCTGGAGGACTACCTCTGGAAGGACATCCCTGCCAAACCCGAGCATAAAGTCCCCTTTGGGGGAGACAGGTACGGCTTTTCCATCAAGGAACAGGCGAGTACCCGGTACCGCGCGGCCTGTGACCAAGCCCCCTTGAATAAACGAACCGGCCACCTCAAGCGCGGCCGCAGGCAACGGCAGCACGGCAAGGGCAAACGCGATGCTATAAAAGAGAGCCTTGCGGATCATAATTAGATGGTTTGGATTTTGGCTTTTGGCGTGACTGTCGGGACAGGGACCGCGCGGACATCCCTCCTTTTACCTGGGCTGCTACTTCACCATCGGAAAACTCTATGTTGAGGCTCAGGCCAGGCGTGGCTGTGGCTGCGGACACCATTGTACCAACATCATCCGTAACCAGGGCGAATCCTCGGTCCAGAACCCGCTGGTAGGACACACCCTCCAATTTTAAGGTTTGGCGTTCAAAATCATTGTCTTTTTGTCGGAGCAGGTTTAGGAGAGCTTGCTGCCAAGCCCGCACACTTGCCGTCAGCCGATCCTGCTTGCGGGCAATCTGTTGCTCTGGATTAACGAGCCCACCACCAAGTAAACGGACACGTCCCCACATGTCATTGAGCACAGCGTCTTTTGCGCGCTCCAGACGCTCCAACCGATCGTCTAAACGCTGGGACGCCTCATCCGCAATCCGTCCCGGCTCAGGAATGCCCCGGGCAAGGCCAGCCACGTCTTTTTCAAAATCACCAAATGTGCGGTGCATTGCGCGCATAAGCCGGACACCCTGGTCCGCCGTTTGCGCCAAGAGATCGCCCCGCACCGGCACTGCCATTTCCGCCGCCGCCGTGGGTGTGGGCGCCCGCTGATCCGAAGCAAAATCGATCAGTGTTGTATCGGTTTCATGGCCCACAGCGGAGATGAGGGGTATATCACTCTCCGCCGCTGCACGGACAAGGACCTCTTCATTAAAGGCCCAAAGATCCTCCAGGCTGCCGCCGCCGCGGGCGATAATCAGCAGATCAGGCCGGGGAACGGCCCCAACGGGTGCCAATGTATTAAACCCATCGATGGCCGCGGCAATGCTCTCGGCGGCTCCATCCCCCTGCACATTCGCGGGCCAAAGGAGCACGTGGCAGGGAAATCGGTCGCGAAGCCGGTGCAGTATATCCCGGATGACCGCGCCGGTCGGAGAGGTTACGACGCCGATGACCCCGGGCAAAGTCGGCAACGGCTGTTTACGCTCTTCATCGAAGAGGCCCTCTGCTAGAAGTTTTTTCCTCCTGTCTTCCAACAGTTTGAGAAGCGCCCCCTCACCGGCCATTTCCACTTGCTCTATGACAATCTGGTAACTAGAGCGACCGCCATACGTAGAGAGCCGACCTGTGACAATGACTTCCATGCCCTCTTCAGGGTAAACAGCCAAACGCGCCGCATTGCCTTTCCAGCACACGCCATCAAGGACAGCGTTCTCGTCCTTCAAGGTGACATAGATATGGCCCGACCGGGCGAGGGTCAGTCGGGACACCTCCCCGCGCACGCGCACGTGAGCAAAAGCATCCTCAACGACCCGCTTCAGGGATTGGGATAACTCGCTTACGGAGAACACCGGGTGGTTATCGCCGCTCATCTCACCGGCCTCAGGTCTTGTCCCCGCCCCAGAGGACGCGTCTATATCAAATATTGGATCAGTCATGACTCCCGAGTAATTTATGCTACAAGGAGCAAACAGTACATGGTGAATGCACATCTTTGAGGAGATAGCTTAAAATGAACGTTTTGGTGGTCGGCGCTGGCGGACGCGAACATGCCCTTTGTTGGGCTATTTCAAAGTCTCCAAAGTGCGGCAAATTATACTGTGCGCCCGGCAATGCCGGAATTGCTGTAGTAGCCGACTTGATCGATATCGACGTCGAGGATGTGCCTGCTCTGGTCGCTTTCGCCTGTGATAACCAGATCGATCTCGTTGTAGTCGGTCCGGAGGCGCCCCTAGTGCTCGGCCTAGTAAATGACCTGGCCGCTGCAGGAATCAAAGCCTTTGGCCCGACCCGCGAAGCTGCAATTCTCGAGGGCTCCAAGGCCTTCATGAAAGACTTTTTTGCCAAATATGATATCCCCACCGCTGACTACGGCCGATTTACGGAACATGCCGACGCGGTGGCTTATGTGGAGGAAAAAGGTGCCCCCATAGTGGTCAAAGCCAGCGGTCTAGCTGCCGGAAAGGGAGTTATCCTGTGTAAAACCGAAGATCAGGCCATCGAGGCACTGGACCAGATTATGGTGGACCGGATTTTTGGACACGCCGGAGATGAGGTTGTGATTGAGGAATTCCTGGACGGAGAGGAGGCTAGTTTCTTTGCCCTTGTGGATGGGAAGACGGCCCTGCCTCTGGCCTCCGCACAGGACCATAAAGCGGCATATGATGGCGATGCTGGTCCGAACACCGGTGGCATGGGAGCATATTCGCCGGCGCCCGTGGTGACGGACGCGCTGGCCCGGGAAATTATGGAGACCATCATCCAGCCCACTCTACAGGGGATGGCGGCAGAGGGCCGTCCTTACACCGGCGTGCTCTACGCCGGTCTGATGATTACGGAAGAGGGGCCTAAAACACTGGAATTTAACGTACGGTTCGGAGACCCAGAATGCCAGGTCCTCATGGCCCGCTGGGACTCAGATGTTTTGGCGGCACTTGACGCAGCTGCAGGAGGTCAGCTCGCCGACATTAGACTCTCTTGGAAAGAAGACACTGCCATGGTCGTTGTGATGGCGGCCAACGGCTATCCAGGGCCCCATGTAAACGGAACGGAGATTAAAAGGCTTGACGAGGCAAATCAGGTAGATGACGTCACGGTGCTTCACTCGGGGACAACCACCGATGGCCACCGTATCCTTGCAGCGGGAGGACGCGTGTTGGGCGTGACGGCGTTGGGCGAGAGTATTTCGGCGGCGCAGACCCGGGCTTACGAAGCAGTCGACATAGTGGATTGGCCTGACGGGTTTTGCCGCCGGGACATCGGATGGCGTGCCATTAACCGGGCAGACTAAGACGGGCTAGAGGTCATTTAGCTTTGCGGAGTGCCGCCCAAACACCCGGTCCCCAGGCCGCGTGAGCAAATTCCATTGCGGCTCTCAAGACCGCCGGAGTCGCTTCTGCTTTCTTCTTTTTCTGTGGTTGCGGTCGAGCCAACGAGTCAATCGTTACGGCATGGAAGGTAACTTCATTTTTACCATACTCATACAGACTAGTGACTGACATGATTTCTTCCTCTTTATCCTTCACCTCTGGAAGATCTACATTCACCTGAAAAATATCTTTACGTAAATCCCGGTACGGCAGTTCGGTTAGAAACATGGTGGCCGTAAATGCCAATTTTTCGCCTTCCAAGTCGCAGGATAATGCAACAGCGTAGTCAGAAATAACTTGAACATCCCCATCGACGGGATGACTGCCTTCATATCGGATGTTGTATTCACACTCAGGCAGGTCGTCGACTGCCAATCTTCCGGATAGCGGCGCAGAAATAGAGCCATCCAATACGGGGGTCAGCGCCGCAGCATAAACGAAACCCCAATCCTCTCCCTCCTTGCGGACCGCGACCCAGTTTGTTCCCTTTGCCTTGCCCGCCGCCTGGATCCGAATACCCTTACGCATCCGCCCCACGCGCCGTGATTTTGTTAGCGGCTTTCCTCGGACATTTGCATCCGTCAAAACAAAATAGGTTGCTGCCGAAGCGCTAAGACTTTGGCCGAGAAATTTCGGGCTTTTGGTTTCAGCATGTCCTGGCGCCGAAGCCCAAAGCAAAACCGCAGTAAACAGAACCGCACAAACGTTAACCCGCGCAACCATGCGAGCAGACAGCCCTTTCCTGTGCTGAGGTGTCACCCGCTTTGCCATCTTTATGCTCCGGTACCGTCCCTGTTCCTGAAATTCACTGCACCGGTTCTGATGGATGTCCGGCTTTGATGCGAAGTTGCTGTCTTTAACCAAAACCATAGCGGAGACCCCGACGGGGGGCCAGAATAAACCTTATCCCTAAACCTAGGCCGCGCCCCTCCACTGGGGCTAAACCTCAAAAAACCGCACAAATCGACATTTATCCACAGAATAATTGTCAAAATATGGTATGATATATTGCTCAAAACGCTAAATGTAGTATAAGGTGAAAATAAGGATTTTGGTCGGAACGAAGGCAAAAGAACACGCACCAGCTGTTTTTTAGAAGATGATGCTTCTAGAAAACACACCGAAACATCGGCTTAGGACTATAAAAGGGGTCACAGACATGACAATGCCGCCCAATCACGAATGGACACCCGAACGGGTCCAAGAATTAACTAAATTATGGGCAACGGGTCTGTCCGCTAGTGAAATAGGACGCAGGCTGGGGATCACCAAAAACGCTGTTGTTGGAAAAGTGCGCCGCTTAGATCTTGCCATGCGTCGGGCTCCGGCTCAGCCGAAACGCGAGCCAAATGTGGTAACATTAGACCGCTTAAAGGCCAACCAGTGTTCTTGGCCAGAGGGCGACCCTGGGCAAGATGATTTTCGGTTCTGTGGGAGCCCTGCCGTGATGGGAAAACCATATTGTGAGAAACATTGTGCAATCGCATATGTGCCGCCCAAAAAGAAGCAGAGCGCGAACGCAGCCTAGGCCCGCCCCATCACGTTCTCTTGAAACTAAGGGTTCCATCGTTGGCAAGGCTCTCAGCTGTTTTTAGTAGACGCGTCATGGCTTCGTCGAGGCGGTAGTCAGGCAACCCCTCACGAAACTGAAACACAAGGTCCTCGACATAAATCTTTATCGAGTTCTCACTCATGTTGCTGTAGAGTTTTTTCTTGAGAGCCACATCTCGCTCGCTCGCTCGCAAAAGGACGAGAATATCATCATGAGAGGCCCTACGCATTAAGGCTTGGATGCCACTATCCTCTGCAAATTTGAGTTTGGCTAAAAAGGCCTGATGGCGGGCCTTTTTTTCCTGAACGGTTGTTGGCCTCAAAATCTTTGATAGTTGGTAATGTAAGCGCTCCATGTCCCCGATAGAGATGGGTATTGCTGTCTCATCGAACACCATCTCAAAAGTCTCTTCATTGCACTGGTTGACACAAATATTCATTGCGCGCCTCCCGTAACTTGCACTTTCAAACTGGCTTTCCTCGATCATAGGTGGCAAACTTTAACGCACCATTGACGAACGCGTAGGAAATAAAGACGGTGCGTTATGAGTTATATGACACACATTATAACCTGTAATCGCCATAACATAGAGACTTTTAAACCTTTTGACGTCGACGGGGTGACCATCGGCCACGTCCGTCCCGCGATTGCCGCTGAGATGACGAAATACCCCGAGATATTTGTGGAGTCAGAGCGCAGCATCACCTTTACCGGCACGGTAATAGGGTTTGAAAGACGCAGTGCAGCAATGGCAGGAGTCGCTGCCGACCTTGCCAAAAGTGGCCTTCTCCCTCCTGAACGGGGAGAATTTTATCCCGTCGCCGCCGCAATTTCAGAGGAACCATTTTTTCAACTGGATCGGGGTGCAATATCTGCTTTTGGCATCCGCGCCTTTGGGGTCCACGTGAACGGGTTTATTCGCCATGACAATGGGACAATTGAGATGTGGATTGCGCGGCGGGCGAGAGACCGCACGGCTTATCCCAACATGCTCGACAATATGGTCGCGGGCGGCCAGCCGATCGGCCTCGGGCTTATAGAAAATGTCATCAAAGAGTGTGCCGAGGAGGCAGACATACCCGCCAATCTTGCAGCTCAAGCTCGCCCGACCGGAGCAATTTCATACACCTACGAAACCGCAGATGGTCTCAAACCAGACATCATATTTTGTTACGATTTAGCGCTTCCCGAGGACTTTGTGCCACGTAACACGGACGGCGAAGTTGCTGCATTTTACCTTCTACCCATCGGGGAGGTAGCTAAAATTGTCGAGTCTAGTTTAGAGTTTAAATTTAACTGTAATCTAGTGATTATCGATTTCCTTATCCGGCATGGGTTTTTACAGCCAGAACATCCAGACTACCTAAGACTAATTCAAGGCTTGCGCCAATGACATCCGATTGGCACAACCAAAATAATCGAAGTTAGGTCGCAATAGAATTTTAGGAGCGCAGGATGGCTGACAACACATGGCAAGTATACCTCTCCGGTGAGATTCACTCAGATTGGCGAGATCAAATTAAGAGTGGCTGCTCGGCAAAAGACCTGCCCATCGCTTTGGTGGCCCCCATCACTAACCATGACGCCAGCGATGATTGCGGCGTGGAAATTTTAGGCCAGGAGGAAAATGACTTCTGGAAGGACCATAAGGGCGCCCAAGTCAATGCCATCCGAACCCGAACCCTCATTGAAAAATCAGATATTGTGGTGGTCAAATTTGGGGATAAATACCGGCAATGGAATGCGGCTTTCGACGCAGGATTCGCGGCGGCTCTCGGTAAACCGATGATTATCTTGCACGACACTAATCTTACGCACGCTTTAAAAGAAGTAGACGCAGCAGCCCTGGCGGTTACCCAAACGCCAGATCAGGTGGTGCGGGTCCTCGATTATGCAATCAACGGAAATCTGTAAGCCGGGACAAGAATTATCCAAAAGCTACCTCAGGGCTCATAATCTGGTTTTTTTAAATACCAATCCGTCGTCGAATATCACCAGGGGTCTCGCCCGCGCCCCGCAGGCCGCGCAGAGTTAGCGAACGATCTCGTTTAGCGTAGCGCCGGCCATCATCACCCGCCAACATTCGATGAAACGTGTAGTCTGGTGCCTTAAAATTCAGGAGTGCCTGCAAGAGCCGGTGGACATGGGTGACCAGACGCAAATCCTCTCCCCGAGTAACCAAAGTGACCCCTTGCAAATGATCGTCCACCGTTACCGAGAGGTGATAACTGGACGGGGTGTCTTTTCGCGCCAGCACAACATCCCCAAATATCTGGGGGGTGGCAAGGTGGCCGCCAATATCTGCCTCCTGCCAGGTCAGTAGCCCTGCACTCTCACATGCTTTCTCCATATTTAGCCTGAGAGCAAAGGGATCTCCCCGGCCCAATCTGAAGTCCCGCTCATCATCCGACATATGGCGGCATGTTCCCGGATAAAGCGGTCCGTCGGGACCAGCGATATTATGGGGCGCCCTGCCAGCCCGCTCAAATTCGGCGGCAATATCCTTACGGGTGCAAAAACAATGATAAATGAGACCTTTATAACCCAACTGGGTAAGTGCCTGGCGATATACTTCAAAATGATCAGACTGTCGGCGGACAGGCTGCTCCCAATCGAGGCCAAGCCAAGCAAGATCTTCATAAATCGCGGCTTCATATGCCGGTTTACAACGACCTTTATCAATGTCTTCAATGCGGAGCAGAAACCGACCCAGGCCTCGGCCCGCTGTTTCTGCAGCGAAGAGTGCTGAATAGGCATGGCCTAGATGTAAATAACCACTAGGGGACGGCGCAAACCTTGTCACAACATTTTTAACGATCATAACACTAGCTTCCAATAGAGGAATAAAGACATGAGATAACGATGGGCATTCCCGCTCAATACCGTTAAATTTACGCAGTGTTAAGAATAGAAATGAAAGCTAGGTGCAATGAGCGACCTTCCCAGGTTGAACGGTCCCGAGTTCGGCCCTGCAGTCGGCGGTGAAATCTCCCAGCTTGTGATTCTGTGCCACGGCCTCGGCGCCGACGGCAATGACCTGATCGGCCTCGCCCCCCAATTCGCACATGTCATCCCAAACGCAAAATTCCTATCGCCGAACGCACCATTTCCATGCG